>DATJOL010000159.1:0-7940 GCA_035507075.1 Candidatus Aquilonibacter sp.
CATCCGTTCCATCACTTCATTTGCTCTGTACGGATTTCCCGAATCGCACGCGGCAAGTTTCGCTCTGCTCGCCTACGCCAGCGCCTGGTTGAAATGCCATTATCTGGCCGCGTTCACGGCGGCCATGCTGAATAATCAGCCAATGGGTTTCTATCATCCCGCCACGCTCGTGAAAGATGCCCAACGGCACGGATTGCGCGTCAAACCCATCGACATCACTTGTTCGGATTGGCTTTGCACGCTGGAAAAAATCGGTGACAAACCGAACGAATTTGCCTTACGCATCGGTCTGCGTTATGTAAAAGGACTGCGCGAGGAAATTGGAGAGCAGATCGTCCAGCAGCGCGCCGCGCGCGAATTTGGTTCCATCGAGGATTTGAAGCTGCGCGTGCCGCAAATCCAAAAATCGGAGTTGGCCGCATTGGCTTCGATAGGCGCTTTGAATTTCATCGGCGGCAAGCGCGGCAGGCACCGCCGTGACGCACTATGGCAAATCGAACGCGCCGCTCGCCACCCAGGTCCGCTTTTTGAATCGCCGGAAATTTGCGCCGAAGCCGAAAATGACAAAGAGCCACAAGCAGAAATGCCCATGCGGATTGACTCGCCGCTTCTTCCCATGACCACCGAAGAACGACTCATCGCCGATTATCACGGCACAGGAATGACGGTCGGCCCTCACCCCCTCGCATATCATCGGGCGCTTTTGAAACAGCAGCGCATTCGCACCGCGCTCGACTTGCAAAAACTGCCCAACGGAACGCTGGTTCGCGTCGCCGGCTCGGTAATCGTGCGCCAGCGCCCGGGCACTGCTAAAGGTTTTGTCTTTCTCAGCATGGAAGACGAAACAGGCGTCGCCAACGTGATCATCACACCGCAGCTTTTTCAGCTGAATCGGACGGTCATCGTGGGGCATCAATTTCTACTTGTGGCCGGTACGCTGCAGAATCAGGACAACGTAGTTTCTGTGAAGGCCGAAACAATCGAGCCGCTTCACCTTACGCGCGCCGAAACCACATCCCATGATTTTCATTAATCAGAGCCGCTTTCGCCGCGGCTCTCGCAGCAGGGAGTAGCCAGCCGCGCATATAATATTAAGGACCGTATGACTCCCGAGCTCTCCCCACTCTCCGCGCCCGATCTGTCGTGGATGCACCCCCTGGTCCGCGACTGGTTCGTGTCTCGCTTCGGCACTCCCACCGAGCCGCAATCGCAAGGTTGGCCGCACATCCTGGCCGGCCGCACCACCCTGATCTCCGCCCCAACTGGTTCCGGCAAGACGCTCGCAGCATTTCTCGCCTGTATCGACCGGCTCGTACGGAGCGCGGTATCCGGCCAATTGCCGGACAGAATCGAAGTAGTTTACGTCTCGCCGCTGAAGGCCCTAAGCAACGACATCCAAAAGAATCTCGATGCGCCACTGCGCGAAATCCAGCAGCTAGCAAGTGAACGCGGGCTCCTGATGCCGGAAATCCGCGTCGCCGTCCGCACCGGTGACACGCCCATGTGGGAGCGCCGCGAAATGCTCAAGCAGCCTCCGCACATTTTAGTCACCACGCCGGAATCGCTTTATATTTTGCTCACCGCTGAAAAAAGCCGCGAAATATTGAAGACGGTCGAAACCATTATCGTCGATGAAATCCATGCCGTCGCGGACGATAAGCGCGGCGCGCATCTCGCCCTTTCTCTCGAACGTCTCGAACATCTCGCGAATAGGCCGCCGGTCCGCATCGGCCTTTCGGCCACGCAGAAGCCGCTTGAACTTGTTGCCCACTTCCTTACCGGCACTGGTCGGCCGAAGCCGCAAATCGTGCAAATTGGCCAACGCCGATCGCTCGACCTCGCCGTCGAAGTCCCTCCGAGCGAGCTTGCTCCCGTTGCTTCGAACGAAATGTGGGGCGAAATATATGACAGCATCGCCGATCTGGCCCGCCAGCATCGCTCCACGCTCATTTTCGTAAACACGCGACGTCTCGCCGAGCGCGTCGCCCATCACCTTGGCGAACGCATCGGCAAAGACGCCGTTGCGGCGCACCACGGTAGTCTCTCCCGCAAACTCCGCCTTGCCGCGGAA
The DNA here is from genome assembly GCA_035507075.1 of Candidatus Aquilonibacter sp. Taxonomy (GTDB): domain Bacteria; phylum Acidobacteriota; class Terriglobia; order Acidiferrales; family UBA7541; genus Palsa-295. Next base: position 2,072 of record DATJOL010000159.1, read on the forward strand.
AAAAAGCTGAAAGCCGGCGAAGTCCGCGCGCTTGTGGCAACGGCCTCGTTGGAGTTAGGCATTGATATAGGCACCGTCGATCTCGTTTGCCAGATCAGTTCGCCGCGCGCAATTTCAGTCGGACTTCAACGTATCGGCCGGGCAGGGCATTGGCGCGGCGCGATTCCGAAGGGCCGCATTTTCGCAACCACACGCGATGACCTGCTCGAATGTGCCGCGCTCGTCCGCGCGATCCGTCAGGGCGATCTGGACGTCCTCTCCGTTCCCAAATCGCCGCTCGATATTCTCGCGCAGCAAATCGTCGCCATGTGCGCCGCCGAAGACTGGAACGAGGATGATCTGTTCCGGCTCGCCCGCCGTGCTTACCCCTATCGTGATCTTTCTCGCGCCGATTTCGACGCGATTGTCGAAATGCTTTCGGAGGGAATCGCCGCCCGCCGTGGCCGCTTCGGCGCATATCTGCATCGTGATCGCGTGAATCGAGTTTTGCGCGCTCGTCGCGGCGCTCGCCTCGCCGCGATCACCAGCGGCGGCGCCATTCCCGAAAACTCGCTCTACAGCGTCGTGGCCCAACCGGAAGGCACGGTCGTCGGCACGGTCGACGAAGATTTTGCGGTCGAGAGCCTTGCCGGCGACATCATGCTCCTCGGAAATACCTCATGGCGAATTCGCCGCGTCGAATCCGGCCGCGTGCTCGTCGAGGACGCACAAGGCGCGCCCCCCAACGTGCCGTTTTGGCGCGGCGAAGCTCCCGGGCGCACCGCCGAACTGTCGCAGCACGTGTCCGATATCCGCGAAAAACTCGACGCGCTTCTCCCTGCCCACTCACCCCTCATCGTGACGAATTCGAACCAAAATCCCGAAATCTCCGCCGCCATCGCCTGGCTACAAGATGAATGTTCTCTCGATCAGTCCGGCGCCGAGCAGCTCATCGAATACCTTCTCGCGGGCCGAGCTGTGCTGTGTGCCGTCCCAACGCAAACGACCGTCATCGCCGAGCGATTTTTCGACGAAAGCGGGGGAATGCAGCTCGTAATCCACGCCCCGTTTGGCGCGCGCATCAACAAGGCCTGGGGCCTCGCGCTGCGCAAACGCTTTTGCCGCTCCTTCAATTTCGAGTTGCAAGCTGCTGCGACGGACAACGGTCTGAATATCTCCTTAGCCGAACAGCACAGCTTTCCGCTCGCTGACGTTTTCAATTTCCTGAATGTCGCATCCGTTCAGCATGTGCTTGAGCAGGCCTCGCTCGCCTCGCCGCTTTTCACGGCGCGCTGGCGGTGGGACGCAGGCCGCTCGCTCGCGCTGCTCAGGTTCCGTGGCGGAAAGCGCGTGCCGCCAAATATCCAACGCATGCTGGGAGATGACCTGCTTGCCGCGATTTTCCCCGAATCGCTCGCGTGCCCCGAAAACCTCGAAGGCGAGATCGAAATTCCCGATCATCCGCTCATCCGCGAAGTGATGAAAGACGTTCTCACCGAGGCGATGGATATCGATGGGCTGAAACGCATCCTGGCGGATATCTCCGCCGGCCGCATCAAATGCCTCGCCGTCGATACACCGGTTCCGTCCCAGTTTTCGCATGAAATTCTGAACGCGAATCCCTACGCTTATCTCGACGATGCTCCGCTCGAAGAGCGCCGAGCCCGCGCCGTCGAAATGCGCCGCATGCTGCCCGACTCCGTCTTGTCGGAAGTTGGCCGTCTCGATCCCGCGGCTATTTCTGAGGTCCGCGAGGATGCCTGGCCCGATGTCCGGGACGCGGAAGAATTGCACGACGCACTGCTCACGTTCATCGCGTTCCCATTGTTCGAAAGCGAAACTGCGTCCGCTGTTGCTGAGCCTCTCCACACAAAGCTTCAGGATTCCTCTTGCAACTGGGCACCCTTCTTCGATCAGTTGGCGGCTAGCCGCAGGGCTACGCGCGCCTCGCTAAACGGGCGAAATTACTGGGTAGCCGCCGAGCGCGCGCAAAGCTTCAGCCAGCTATTTCCCGACGCGAAATTCGAAACCGAGCTGCCGCCGATTGAATCAGTCGCAATCCCCGCAGAAGACGCGCTGCTCGCGATGACGACCGGCTGGATGTTTCACGTCGGCCCAGTCACTGCGCGCCACCTTGCCGAAATCCTGTGTTTGCCGCCGTCCGCCATTGACCGCACGCTCCTCCGCCTCGAAGCTGGCGGCACGATTCTGCGTGGTCGGTTCACCGGTGCAACCGAAGAGATCGAGTGGTGCGAACGCCGCCTTCTTGCGCGCATTCATCGCCTTACGATTGGCGGTCTGCGCAAGCAAATTGAACCTGTGACACCCGCGCAATTCATGCGTTGGCTTCTGCGCTGGCAGCACGTCGCGCCCGGCTCGCAAGTCTTCAGCGAGCGCGGCGCATTGGAACTATTGCAGCAGCTTCAGGGCTTCGAAGCGCCCGCAAACGCTTGGGAACGCCAAATCCTCGCGCGCCGGATTGCTGATTACGATCCGAAAGTGCTCGATCACCTTTGCTTAACCGGTGCTGTCGGCTGGGGCAGGCTTTCGCCGCACCCGGCCACATTGCAGCCGTTGAACGCGGATGGGCGGCGCGTGATTCCCACCAGCGTCGCGCCAATCACTTTTTTTGTGCGTGACGACTCCGAATGGATGATCCCGCGTCATGCCCCGGAAAATCAGGTCCACGGCCTCAGCCGCGGAGCGCGCGACGTGCTCGCCTTCCTGCAGCAGCGCGGCGCCTCGTTCTTTGCCGATATCGTCCGTGGCAGCGGCCGCCTCAAATCGGAAGTCGAAACCGCACTCTGGGAACTCGTCGCCGCCGGAATGATTACGGCCGACGGCTTCGATAATCTCCGCTCGCTGATCGATCCTAAGCGCCGCTCCGGCCACGGCTCCGGAAAAACCGCTCGCCCGCGCCACAGCGCAGGGCGTTGGTCGCTGCTCCATTCGGCCGACCCCATCGAGCACACGAATGCCTTGGAATCCACGTGCTGGATGCTTCTGCGTCGCTACGGCGTCGTCTTCCGCGAAGTGCTCGCGCGTGAAAGCATTTTGCCGCGCTGGCGTGAATTGCTCGTCACGTTGCGCCGTCTCGAGGATCGCGGCGAAATTCGCGGCGGCCGCTTTGTCAGCGGCTTCCTCGGTGAACAATTTGCCTTGCCCATTGCGCTCGAATCGCTGCGCGCCTTTCGCAACGTTCAGCCGGACGGCGAAACGATTACAGTTTCCGCCGCCGACCCGCTCAATTTCGCCGGCATTCTCGTTCCCGGCGAACGCGTCCCCGCCAATTCCGCGAAATTCGTCGCCTTCCGCGATGGCGCCGCGGTTCCTCCGCCTGAACGCCCTTCCGTGATCCCGATCCTCGCAGCGCGATGAAGACAGAAAAAGAACGAGGCCGCCTGGCGCCCCGTTTTTGGCCGCAATTAGAAACCGATTTGCATTGAAAACAAATGGGTTAGCCCCGCTTTTAATTATTTTCAGTTGCGATTAGAAAATTCCGCTCTGCAGGCAAAGAATGCTTCCGGAGGGTGGCGGGGAAAAACTATTGCGCACGCACAGCCAGTTGTAGTAATAAAACACACATCCGTAGTAGAGGAGCCGCTGTGCGCACCAGACTCACCCCGCTGGAATTTCAGATCATGACCACGCTTTGGGAGCGCGGCAAGGCCTCCATCCGCGAAATCCAGGAAGCATTCCCGGCAGACGATCGCCCTGCCTACACCACTGTCCAGACCACCGTCTATCGCATGGAAGACAAAAACATCGTTCGCCGCGTGCGCAAGGTCGGCAATTTCCATATTTTCGAGCCTGTCGTTTCGCGCAACGCCGCGCAAGGCCGCCTCATCGACGATCTGCTCGCGCTCTTTGGCGGGCGCACGCAACCCGTGATGGCGCATCTGGTGGAATCAGGCAAGCTCACGCTCGACGACGTGAAGGAAGCCGAAAAGGCCCTCCGCAAGCTCTCGAAAAAGGAGGCCAAGGCATGAGCGCATTTTCCGGTTGGATGTCGCCGCTCGAAAATCATCTGTGGCAATCAACTGCGTTTGCGGCCGCTGCATGGATCCTTACGCTCGCCCTGCGAAAAAATCAGGCCCGCGTCCGCTATTGGGTTTGGCTTTCGGCTTCGTTGAAATTCCTCCTCCCGTTTTCGCTTCTCTTTGCGATCGGCGGCTATCTTCGCCCCGTCCGGATTGTGGCAGTCGCGCCGGCCCCGATTTCCGCGGTCGTGCAGCAAATCGCCCAGCCGTTTCAGGATATATCCTCTGTTAGCGCCTTTGCCGCGCCAGTGGATGCCCACGATTCCAATATTCCGCTCACGCTCCTGCTGATCTGGTCGTGCGGCTTCCTGGCCATCGCGTTTTCCTGGTGGCGCAAGTGGTGCCGCGTGCGCAAATCGTATCGTGCCGCGACGCTCGCGTTCGTGCATTCGGGCGTACCCGTAATGTCCTCGCCGTCGCTGCTTGAGCCCGGTGTGTTCGGAATCTTCCGGCCGGCGTTGATGCTGCCCGCAGGCATCGCCGATCGCCTCACGCGTCCGCAAATGGACGCGATCCTCGCCCACGAGATGTGCCACATTCGCCGTCGCGACAATCTCACCGCGGCTCTCCACATGTTCGTCGAGGCAGTCTTCTGGTTTCATCCCATGGTCTGGTGGATCGGCGCCCGCCTCGTCACAGAACGCGAAAACGCCTGCGACGAATACGTTCTCCGCCTCGGCGGCGAACCCGAAACCTATGCCGAAAGCATCGTCGAAGTCTGCAAATTCTATGCGGAATCACCGGTCGTCTGCGTCTCCGGCGTCAGCGGCGCCGACCTGAAAAAGCGCATCGTCCGCATCATGACGGCGCAATTCGCCAGAGGGCTCACGACAGGTGTGAAACTCCTGCTGGGCCTCGCTGCTGTTGCAGCAGTTGTCTTCCCGCTCGCATTTGGTGCGATTGCCGCGCCGCGCTCCGCCCTATTCAGAGGCGTTCGCGTCTTCTATTTGCGCGAGTCAGGGCCGTTCTCCGGCGGTCGGTCAGCGCCAGGGCCTGCGCAGTATGACAACGACAAAACGCTGCCCTCGTTTGAAGTGGCCTCGATTAAGCAGACGGATCCGTCGCGGATAACTCGCGGCCGCGGATTTTCGAGCCCGGATCCGAGTCAGTTTCGAGTGATCAATATGACGGCCAAGGGCATGATCCAATTTGCCTACGATCTCAAGGATTTCCAGGTCGTGGGCGGACCGGACTGGGCCGGTTCGAAGGAGTTCGACATCGATGCAAAGGTCGAAGACTCGATTGCCAAAGGGATGCAAGGTCTGTCTCGACCAGAACGTCAGCAGCTACAGCGAATGATGTTGCGTTCCCTGCTTTTCCAGCGGTTCAACCTCGGTCTCAGCCACGTGACGAAAATCGAGCCGGAATATGCGCTCGTCGTCGCAAAGGGCGGACCGAAATTGACTCCCACCACTTGGGTGCCGCCCGCGCCGGGAGTGCAAGGTTCGCAAGCCCTGCCCGGTAATGGTCCTCACCTTCTGCTCGACAATGGCAGCATCAGCGCAGTGGCGCAGCCGATCAGCGGTCTCGCTGACCTGCTGGCGTTTATGCCCGAGATCGAAGGTCATCTGGTAGTTGATCAAACCGGCATAAAAGGAAATTACGATTACACCGTTCAGTTTTCGTCCGAGGCGTTGGACCAGAAATTCGCGGCGCAGGCTGGCGCGCCGCCTCCGGCACAATCCAACGATTCGGGTCCGTCGATCTTCACTGCTCTTGAAGAGCAGCTTGGGTTGAAGCTGCAAATGACCAAAGGTCCCGTCGAGATTTATACGATCGAGCATATCGACGAACCGTCTGAGAATTGAGCCTTGTGACGGTCTGCGGAAAGCGATGCGAGCTATGCCTAA
>DATJOL010000160.1:0-4449 GCA_035507075.1 Candidatus Aquilonibacter sp.
ACTGCTCTTGGCTTTCATGGAAGTATCCTCCTCTAATAATTGAGACGATGCACCTACTCAAACCGCCGGGACCGGGCTTCAGTCAAACAGGTTTGATGCATGACGGCAGCCCGCGGACACAGCCATCTATGCGTTACCACCAGGCTCGGCAGGCGCGTCAAGCTCGCCGTGCAACGCATACCGGGCCCTCGGTCAGCGAGCCTGGGAATGCCGGGAAGCCTTTGCCACTCGCCGCTGCCGGCATCCGTGTTCGCTTCGTGTATCTTTCCCTAAAATATCCGATGCGCTGATTCGTCTACAGGTGTAGATGGAACGGGCGCTATACAGGCAAGAAATGGCCGAAGAGCGGAATCGAGAGATCTCCGAAACCGTCGCGCGGGAGCAGGCTCGGCTGCGGAACTTCATCCGCAAGCGCGTGCCAGACCGCGAGGAGGCGGAGGACATTCTGCAAGACGTCTTCTCGGAGCTGGTGGTGGCGTATAGCGTAATGAAGCCGATCGAGCAGGCCGGCGCCTGGCTCTTTCGCGTCGCGAGGAACCGAATCACCGACTGGTTCCGCAAGAAGCGCCCAGTGGCGCTGGCGGATCAAACCGCTCGCGCGGCCGACGGCGAAGCGCTCTCGTTCGAGGAACTCTTGCCCTCGCGTGAAGCGGGGCCGGAGGAAGAGTATGCGAGGTCGGTGCTGGCCGAGGAGTTGGCGGAAGCGCTCGACGAGCTGCCGGCGGAACAGCGCGAGGTGTTCATCGCGCATGAGATGGAAGGGCGCAGCTTCCAGGAACTCGCGGCGGAAAGCGGACTGAGCGTGAATACGCTGCTCTCGCGAAAGCACTATGCCGTGATGCATTTGCGGCGACTCTTGCGGGGCGTCTACGAGGAATTGAGTTGAAGCGCGAGGAACCGGGAATTCAAGCGAACGGAGGAGAGCTATGATGCGAGCGGAAGAAGCGCGTTGGAGAACAGGGCGATTTGTGAAGACGCTCATGAAAGTGCTGATTTTTCTCCCGATTTTGATTTTGGTGATGGGTGAAGTCGTTCTGCACCTTTGGAACTGGTTGATGCCGGTGCTGTTTCACTTGCCGGCCGTCACTTTCTGGCAGGCGTTGGGACTCCTGGTGCTGAGCTGGACGCTTTTCGGCGGACTGCGCGGGATGGGGCCGCGTCATCGAGGCTTCGGCCGAGGCGGCTTTCGCGAGCGACTCGAAAACATGACGCCCGAAGAGCGCGAGAAGGTACGGGAGTGGGTGCGCAATCGCTGCAGTCCGGTGGGCGGAGCCGCCGCTGACGCGCAGCCGAAAGCGTGAACACTCGGCGTATGCGGCCGGGTCGCCATCGCCATGGGTCGAGCCCAAGCGTGTCGACTCAGCCTCCAAAAAGCGGGCCCGCCCTTTCGGGCGGGCTCGGGTTGACGCAATGGAAAAGAGCGCGAAATCCGGCGCCCCGTCTAAGGAACACAGCCCCCTACGTAGGCGCAGTTTAGGTCTTCAAGGAAGAGGCTCAATTGCCCCGCCGTTCCTGTATTTCCCTGTTCGGCAACGGCGGATATCTGCTGGTCCGCGGCGTCGTCGTACATGGTGAGGACATACGTCGCCGGAGTTTGCATCCCGGCGAAGAAGAGCGTCCCGTGGCCGTTGAATCCACCCGACTCGGCAAGGAACTCATAATTGTAATTGTCCAGCGGGTAGAAGACCTGCGCGTTTCCGACGGTCGTGCAGCACGGACGTTCGATGACCTGTTCCTCGCTGTTGCCAATCACGCCCGGACCTGTGACGTAAGGCAAGTCGAACGTTCCAAACCAGCCCTGGGTCGTATCGCTCACGTAGACAAACTGATCGGCCGTGCCCGCAGCTCCGTAAGTGATTACGTAGAAGACGTCGCCAGGGCCGACCGGACACGGATCGGTGGGGGTGCAGAGTATGGTGAGCGAGGGATAGCTCGGATACCACTCGACCCATCCGAAGTAAAAGTTGTCTCCCGAGCAATCCGAGTAGATCGAACTCCCGCCTTGTACCACGTCACCGCTATTGAATCCGTCGATTCCGTTCCAGGTGGATTCGAGAAAGGGGCCGGTGACACCGTTCGCGCAGGCTTCAAAGGGTGGTTGAGCGACTGGAACCGGCCAAAACGATTGAACGAAAGTGAAAGATGCGGAGTTATTCCACTTCGTCGCCTTGTTGGTATTCACGACTCCGCTCCAATTGTAGGATCCGGCTTGAGACGGAACGTTTCCGGCAGCCGTTGCCTCAGTCGGCTGATGCAACAGCCGAGCCGGCGAACTGTGATACGGCATTGCCTTCAGGTCAACGGCGCGCTGCTTCAGTGATGCCATCGCTCGGGCCCATTTCGCATACATTTCGGGTTGAGCGGTGGGATCGGGACGTTGCGGGAGGCCGTAGCGGGCGAGCTCTTCGCCGGTAGCGTCAAGCGGATTGAAACCCTTTGGCGGACCGGCCAGAATGCTTACGCCTCCAACGCTCGTCGAAACTTTCGGTGCAGACAGGAAGGTAGCGTGGACGGTTTCGGCGTCCTGCGCCATCGCGTGGCTGGAAGAAAGCACAAACAGGGCCCCAAGAAACAAAACGAAAAGTGACCTGCGCATGTTTTTACGACCTCCTGTGAGATTTGATCGAACGACTTTGCGGCTTGGGGTAACTTGTAGACTCGATACGCCGCTACGGATTTGGTGTCAAGCAAAAAATAGAATTTCTATGAAATTTCGATCAGCGGCGCGATTCGACATGCAAGGCGTTGCATAATTGCGGAAGAGTTATGCACAGTTCCATTGGCGGGACTCGTGAATTGGTCGAGGAACCGCTGAACGAGATCCGATTTGAGTGCGGAAGTTTCCCCAAGTCGTGGCAACACTCGCCGCCGGAATGAAGGCTTTCGGAGAGAAGGTCGCGTCGTGACCGAGATTCAGGTGAGCGTGAAGGGGGTTGGAAGGATTTGTCCGGCGAGCAGACACGATGGGAGCGCGGAGCTTTCGGCGATTTCACTCCCGGATTATTTCGTCCGATCGCCAGGCTATTTCCGCGTCAGCCGCAGCTCGATCACCATCCGCTCCTGCCCTTTGTCATCGACAGCGAAGTGGCGATGGACGAGCACTCGCCCGTCTTCTTCCAAGTGCGCGCGCGCGATCGTCGTGCGACCGGGATGATCGGGATCGAGCGGCGTCGCTAGCAGCACGATGTTCTTGCCGTCGAACGTGCCATCACTCTGGCGAATCGACATGGTTGTCTGCCGCGAGTCGAACCACACCGTCGTGAAGCGATTCGTTTTGGAGTCAAAGCCGGAGATTCCGGTGCCAGTGCTCTTCTTTCCGTCGGAATCGTAGAAGGTAAAGTCCGATTCGAGAAACTTGCCGTCTTGCACCATGTACTGCTTACAGGTTCCTTTCGTCACGATCGGCTTTCCGTTCATCGGAAAGAACGTCTTGACGACGTCCCAGTCGCCCGCGAATTGCGCGAGCAGCTTCTGACCGGCGCCCGGCCCGTTCGGCGGCTCGTATTGATTGTGCGTTTGCTGCCCAAAGGCCGCAACGCTAAAGAGCAAAATCGCTGTTGCAGTGACCAGTTTTCTCATGGCGCAAATGATATGCGAACTCGGCAGGCGTTGCATCCCCTTTTGCGCCAGCGATCAGATCCGCGCAGATGGTGAAATCGAGAGCGCATTTGGCCGAGAAGTGCCACGTATGTGACCGCCAGGATCTGGAATGCATCTCTCCGGGCTGACCTGCAAGAAATATGGTGCGCTCGAGGGGACGATCTTCGAACCTTTCCAGCGTATCTAGCGGCCAGCTTCGCAGAGAATGATTTCTCGCTCGGATTAAGCCTTCAGCGCGGTTGGAAGGCCGCGCACCTCAAATATCCGGTGATCCGATTCGATCACGAGTTGGTTTTGGTCGAGGCGTGGTCCGCAGAATCCCGCTGTGTCATCAGATGTTATTGGATGTAGCATATGTAACGCAAGAATTGACCTCAGATTGGAGGGGCCGTGAAACTCGTCAGTTGGTTTTGCATCCCGGCCCTGCTCATAGCATTGCCGCCACCGCCTCATCGCTTGGCTGCCGAAAAAGAAAAGGTGGAAGAAGGGCGCTATGCCATTTTGAAAAATGGTGCGCTCGTTGCGGGCAGCGAACACTCTTGGGTAATGTGGCGGCTGCCCGACGGACAGTTCGAGCTGGATGACCACTTCGAGATGGACAAATACGCTCGTACGTTGGTCGGGACCATTCTGTCTCCCGGAATGCCGATGACTCCGGAGTTTCAGAAGTCCACGCGGGCGGCCATCACGCCTTCCGATGTGGCGGCTATCTTTGATCAGAACTTCAAGCTTGTATCGCTCACGGTGAGCGGTCTGAAGTTCAACGGTGACGACGGAATTGGGCTGAAGTGCAAGACCAGCTCCGCCAGCATTGAGTGTGCGGGCACCGATGACAAGGCCAAGCTCCGC
>DATJOL010000161.1:0-4073 GCA_035507075.1 Candidatus Aquilonibacter sp.
TGTGAATGCTCCCTTCCGCCGCGGGGCTTTTCCCGTTTTGGGAATTACGGCGCGGCCCGCATTTTTCCAATTTTTAAAAACAGCGAATGGTAGCGTGCGCGAAATGCGATTTCAATTGTGGGGAATACGGAACTGGAACTACCAGTACCTGGCAGGGAGTATCGGAGCGATAGGAGGCAAAGGAAGCAGTGGAGAAATGCAAAAGCAAGCCAGACCTCGGAGAAGTGAGCAGAAAAGGCGCCCGATCAAAAGTCGGCCGCTTGTTTCCGGCCGACAGCCCGGCGCTCGCGAACCGCCTCGCCGACGTGAGCGCGTCACTCCGAGCGTACACTTCGCTGTGGTCACTTTGGTCGCGTGGGTATGCAGGAACAAAAGGAGGAGGGGTCGGAGAGAGGGGCGTCTCAGGCGGCTTTGTCAGCGCGGGTGAAGACGGTTTGGCGAAAGCGTTCGCTCTGTTCCTTGAGGTGATTCAGGAGACGCTTTGCCCAGACGAATTCCGCGGCGAGGATGCCGAGGCCGACCAACATGATCAAGAGGCCAGGAGCCGGCGAGAAGACCATCGCAAGACCGAGCACGAGCAGAGTGAAGCCAACAATAATCTTGAGCCAACGCTTAGCTTGCTCGACCGTCCTAATCAACATCTTTTCGTCTCTTCCTGCCAGGCTGAATCCGCTTGCCAATTCGATGCAGCTGATCGCAGCGCGATTCTGGAAATATTAGAGCAAGCCAAGGTCCATTCGATTCGCCTCTTGCTATGCGCAATTCGGCCCGTAATAATGGGCGTCCGGCGCTTTCGCCTGCTTTCGCCATATTCCAATTGTGGGAAATTTTTACTTGCGAGGACCAGAAAATGGAATTTATCGCCGTGCGGCTGGACATACCTGAAGGCGCGAATCTGATTCTCGGCCAGTCGCATTTCATCAAGACTGTAGAAGACCTCTATGAAGCTATTGTGAATACTGTGCCAAATGCGAAGTTCGCGATCGCCTTCAACGAAGCGTCGGGACCGTGCCTGATCCGGGTGGAAGCGAACGATGAGACGCTTCGCCGCGCGGCAATTGCCAATGCCGAGTCTGTGGGCGCCGGGCACATGTTCGTTGTGCTGATTCGCGACGCATACCCGATCAATTTGCTGAGCCGGGTGCGCGATTGTTTCGAGGTTTGCACGATATTTTGCGCGACGGCGAACCCGGTTGAGGTGATCGTGGCTCAAACAGAGCAAGGGAGAGGCGTCCTCGGCGTGATTGACGGCTACTCGCCGAAGGGAGTGGAGGCGCCGGAGCACCGCGTCCACCGGCACGAGTTCGTGCGCAAGATCGGATACAAGCTTTAGCGTCCGGTTGCTGCTGGGGCCAGCTGTGGCTTGCAGTGGCGAGAAGAAGCTCGCTGGGTGACGCCGCGCGTCACTGAGGTGCAAAATCTAGAATTTGTAAACGACTCCGGCAGAAATCTTCGGGCTGATTTGGTAAGTTCCGAAAAAGGTGGTTCCCACCAAGTCAGCGGCGAAGCGGTAAGCGAGGCGCTGGCTGCGTGGATGCAAATCGATTCCGCCGCCGGCCTCATAGCCGAACGCCGCGGTGCCGCCGTAAGTAGTCTTGGGCGAGAAATGGGCTGCGCCAATCACGCCGTGAACCCAAAGCTCTGTGGCGGCAGGTCCTGCCATCCGCATTCGCAGCCCCCCTCCGCTGAAGACGGATTTGGCTGTTTGCCCGTTTTGCGAACCGACGCCGCCCTCAAGCAAGCCTTCCGCTGCCATCCACGGCTTGAAGAAATAGGCCATTGAGGCATTGAAGCCGTTGGTGTTCACGCGGACTCCGGGCAACTCATAAAAGCGCATATAGGTGTAGCCGAAGCTCGCTTGCCAGTACAGCTCAGGGTAGATGCCCTGGACCGTTTGGGGCATAGGTGCAGGGGCCGGTGCCGGTCGCAATGAGGCGAGGAGAGCGCCGTGCAAGGCGCCAGAGAGAAGGGGAGCGGAGACGATTTGGTTGATGGATGGGGTAGGCGCATCAGGCAATAAGCCTGCGGCGGCAATGGATTGCGCGTTAACCACGCCTGCCGACAAGAATAGACACCCCAAAACGACGCCGACGAGTTTCATCGCCCGCCCCCCTGCCCTGAGCCCTTGCCAGTGTGTGGAACTGAAATCCCCACTCCATTAGAAATGGGGTAAGCGGGGGTGTCCATTGCTTTTGGGTGCGAGCGCAGCCTCAGAGTTAATACGGTGTATGTCTTTGCTGTCGCGGGAGATATGCTTCAGCGTGAGGGGAGCTGAGGACGGCCGGCGTTGATCCAAGCGGTCATCCAATAGGACCCCACGTCAGTGGAGGCATCGGCGAGCTGGCGAATAAGGACCGCGCCCGCCTGGGCGTAGAACCTATCGTAGTAGTCGTCGCCGTAAGTCGTGAGCCCCTGGTGGGCGTCATGATCTGCAATCAGGATGTTCTCGAGCCAGGAATGGGCTTCCATGCACATGTCAAAGGCGCGGTCGGTGGGCTCGGCAATGTATGAAGCCTGATTCGGCCTGACGAAGAAAAAGAGCTGATAGCGGTCGACCAAACCCGCGTCATAGCGCTCGTTTACGCCGGGCTGATCGGAGAGATGGCCATCGAAATTCACGGTGGTATTGAAGGGATCGTCTGCGGCAGCCACGAAGTGCGCGAGGGTTGCAGCCGAAAGTTTGGCCTCGCCCCATTCGTGATTGCGAAAGTCGTCGGTGAGCTTTTGGCTCTCGATGCCGATCTGCCAGGGAAGCACGCCGTACTCGACGAGCACGTGCTTTGAGAATTTCAGCGAGGCGGCAGTGTAGGAATGCGGAAGGGCAGAAAAGGGGTACTGGCCGTAATGGTCGAGTTGAATGAAGCCCGTGTGGTCATCCGGCGTCACGCCGACCGGTTCGGTGACGTGCTCGACCAGGAACTGGCGGTTGGATTCGAAGAAGGGAACCATTTCTTCGGGCAGAGTATCGACGGCTTTGTTCGTGATGAGGCGCTGTGCGGTCTCGCCCCATCCAAACGAAACGGAAAGGGTAAGCGCGAACGCGCCGAGGAGAAGCAACGCCGGGACGCCCACGCGGCGAACCATCAACGCACTCCCTCTTGCTGCTTGGAATAGGCTGCGGCGGCTTCCTTTCGCAGTTCGCTGCGATGGCGGCCGTAAAAGTAATAGATCACGAGTCCGATGATGAGCCAGGAGAAAAACCGGATCCAGTTGGTTATGGGCAAACCAGCCATGAGCAGGAGGCAAGCCAGGATAGTGATGACCGGGGCCGTGATGCCACCAGGCGCGCGAAAGGGCCGAGGGCGATCCGGTTCGCGATAACGCAGAATGAGTACGCCGCCTGCGACCAACGCGAACGCAAAGAGCGTGCCGATATTCGAAAGGTCGGCGAGCGTACCGATATCGAGGAGCCCGGCAGGAATGCCTACGACGAATCCCGCCACCCAGGTGGAAAAATCCGGAGTGCGGTAACGCTGATGCACGCGACCGAAGACGCGCGGGAGCAGACCATCGCGAGACATCGCGAACCAAACGCGGGCCTGACCGAGTTGAAAAACGAGGAGCGAGGAAATCATGCCGAGCAACGCGCCGATGAGGACGGCCAGACGCACGTTGCCGAAATGCAGCCGTTTCAGGGTGTTCACGACGGGTGCGGCGTCGTCAACGAGCGTTTGCCACGGTACCAAACCCGTAAGCACGACCACCACTGCAATATAAAGGACGGTGCAAACGACCAACGTGGCGATAATGCCGATGGGGAGGTCGCGCTGGGGATTACGGCATTCTTCGGCGGCGGTCGAAACCGAATCGAACCCTATATATGTGAAGAAAATGATCGAACCACCGGTGAGAATCCCGGGCCAGCCATTGGGGTCGAAAGGGTGCCAATTCGACGGGTGAATATAACTTGCCGCGAAGCCGACGAAAATCAGAATGGCGCAGATTTTCAGCAGCACCATGACGTTATTGGCTTCGGCGGATTCCTTGATGCCGCGCACCAGGACCACTGTGAGGATCATCACGATCACGAAGGCCGGCCAGTTAAAGCCGAAATGCCAGCCGGGAGCGTAAAG
>DATJOL010000162.1:0-37172 GCA_035507075.1 Candidatus Aquilonibacter sp.
CCACGCAGCATTTCGAGGGTTTCCTCGAACTCGTTGCGGCGAAGGAGTCCGGTGTCGACGAAGATGTTGGTGAGGCGGTCGCCGATGGCGCGGTCTACCAGCGCGGCCGCTACCGTGGAGTCCACGCCCCCGCTGAGGGCGCAAATGGCGCGGGCGCCTTCGGTTTGAGTGCGGATAGCGTCCACCATAGAGGCGATGAAGCCGGCGCGATTCCAATCCTGGCGCGCGCCGCAAATCTCGAACACGAAGTTCTTCAGGATGTCTGTGCCGCGATCGGTGTGATTCACTTCGGGGTGAAATTGGACGCCGTAAAGCCTTGCTTCGGGATACTCGACTGCGGCGACGGCATTGTCGGTGCGCCCCGCGACGCGGAACCCCTCCGGCAAGCCGACAACATGATCGCCGTGGCTGCTCCACGTCTTCATGCGGCCCGAAAGACCACGGAAGAGCTGCGCGCCATTCTCAATTTCCAGGTGGGCAGGCCCATATTCGCGACGGTCGGCGCGTTCGACCTTGCCGCCCAAGGTGTGGCTCAGCCATTGCATGCCATAGCAAATTCCCAGTACTGGGACGCCCAGTTCCAGCACCTTGCGATCGCAGACGGGAGCGTTCTGGTCGTAAACCGAACTCGGGCCGCCGGACAGGATGATGCCGAGCGGTTCCTGAGAGCGGATCTCATCGAGCGAGGCGGTGCACGGCAGGACGGCGGAGAATACTTGTTGCTCGCGGATGCGGCGAGCGATCAATTGCGTGTACTGGCCTCCGAAATCGAGAACCACGATGCCGTGCTTGGTCGCCACCATTCCTCCCGACTGGCCTCCCGACTCTTTTCCGGCCACGGCTGCTGAGTTTGCCACGATTGTCCTCCGATGTTCGCGCCGCTTCCCTATTTTACGACGATGTTCACGAGCTTATTGGGGACGACGATCGTCCTCAGGATTTGTTTGCCCGCTAACAGCATCTTGATTCGCTCATCGTTCATGGCGCGCTCAGCAAGTTCGTCGTCACTGAGATTCACCTCAACCAAAATTTTGCCGCGGACGCGGCCATTGATCTGGATGATGACTTCGATTTGCTCTTCGCGGGCGAGTTCTTCGCTGTACGCGGGCCAGGATTGTTTCGCGAGACCGCCTTCGTTGCCGAGCATTTCCCAAAGCTCTTCGCCGATGTGCGGCGTCATGGGCGAAAGCATCAGAACGAGGACGCAGAGAGCGCGCTTGAGGACTTGCGGCGAGACGCCCTGATCGAGCGGCTCCTGCGCGCTGAGCGTATTGACCAGTTCCATGATGAGCGCGATGGAAGTATTGAAGTGCCAGCGCACGTCGAAATCGCTGGTGACGCGCTTGAGCGTCTGATGCGTGCGGCGAACGAGGAGCTTTTCCTTGGCTGTGGCCGAAGCCATGTCGGTCTGCGCGTTGAAGTCGAGCGGAATGTTTTTGAGCCGGGGGGCATGTTTATCGATCAGGCGAAACACGCGATTGAGAAAGCGCGAAGAGCCCTCAATTCCCTGCTCGCTCCACTCGAGATCTTTTTCCGGTGGCGCGGCAAAGAGCGTGTACATGCGGCCGGTGTCGCAGCCATATTTGTCTGCCATATCGATCGCGCCGACCGTGTTTCCCTTGGATTTCGACATCTTCACGCCGTCTTTCAAGACCATGCCTTGGGAAAAAAGGCGTTTCACGGGTTCGCGATGATTGACGAGGCCGATGCCGTACATCATCTTGCAGAAGAAGCGCGAATAGATCAGGTGAAGGATGGCGTGCTCGACGCCGCCGATGTATTGGTCAATCGGGAACCAATACGCGGCTTTTTCCTTATCGAACGGAGCGTGGCTATTGTGCGGATCGGTGTAGCGATAGAAATACCAGGAGGAGTCGATGAAGGTGTCCATCGTATCCGTCTCACGGCGCGCTGGACCGCCGCATTTGGGGCAAACGGCATTCACGAAATCCGGCACGTTCGCCAGCGGAGATTGTCCCTGGCCCGTTAGCGTGACGTTTTCGGGCAGGCGCACGGGGAGTTGATCTTCGGGAACGCCGACGATTCCGTCCCCTTCGCAGTAAAGGATCGGAATGGGCGTGCCCCAGTAGCGCTGGCGCGAAATGCCCCAGTCTTTCAGGCGATAAGTGGTTTCGCTCGCGCCGAAGCCTTTTGCTTCGGCGTCGCCCGCCATTCTTTGCCGCGCTTGTTCGGAGGTAAGCCCGTTGTACGGGCCGGAATCGACCAGTTTGCCGTAGTCGGTGAAGGCTTCGCTCAGGCGATCGGCACGAATCGGCGCGGCGTGAACCGGCTGAATTACAACTTTCAAAGGCAGATGATATTTGTGCGCGAACTCGTAATCGCGCTGGTCGTGCGCGGGAACGCACATCACCGCGCCTGTGCCGTATTCGGCGAGGACAAAGTTAGCCGCCCAGATGGGAACGTGTTCGGCGGAAAACGGATTTACGGCGAAGCGGCCGGTGAAAAAGCCTTCCTTTTCGGCAGTGGCAATGTCCGCGGCTTTCACGCTGCCGGTGCGCATGGCCTTCAGCTGCGCATCCATAGCAGAGCGTCCCGGCACGCCGTCGAGCAACTTTTCCAATTGTGGGTGGCCCGCGGCGACAAGCAAGGCCGAAACGCCGTAGATCGTGTCAATGCGCGTGGTGAAGACTTCCAAGCCTACGCCCTCGATGCCCGCCACGCCAAAACGGACGCGGGCGCCTGCCGATTTGCCGATCCAATTGCGCTGCTGGATCAAGACGCGTTCGGGCCAGCCGCCGGCGAGTTCGTCGATGCCCTCGAGCAGCGCATCGGCAAAATCGGTGATGCGCAGGAACCATTGCTCGATGTCTTTGGCTTCGACGGGCGTGGTTTCGTGGAGCCAGCAGAAGCCGTCGATCACTTGCTCATTGGCGAGAACCGTTTGGCACTGGGGGCACCAGTTGACGCGGCTCTTTTTGCGATACGCCAGGCCGCGCTCGAACATCTTGAGGAAAAACCACTGATTCCAGCGGTAATATTCGGGTTCGCAGGTGGAAATTTCGCGCGACCAGTCGTAACTGAAGCCGAAACGTTCGCAGACGGCTTTCATCTGCGCGATGTTGGCGTTGGTCCAATCGCGCGGAGGGATGCCGCGCTTGATCGCGGCGTTTTCGGCCGGCAGGCCGAAGGCATCCCATCCGATCGGATGAAGCACGTTGAAGCCGCACATGCGCTTGTAACGCGCGACGGCGTCGCCGATCGTGTAATTGCGCATGTGGCCCATGTGGAGCGTGCCGGAAGGATACGGGAGCATTTCGAGCAGGTAGTATTTCGGGCGCGAAGGGTCGTTGTCGATGGCCCGCGAGACATGCTCCTGCTGCCAGATCTTCTGCCACTTCTCTTCCACCCGCCGCGCGTCGTAATCCGCCAAGTGCCGTCTCCCGAATGCTATCCAACCATGCCACGTTCGACTCGTTTTCCGAGTCGCACATTCCACGTCGGTGTGGCAACGCTATTAGGCCGCGCGGCGCTTTGCGCTGCGCCTCGTTCGGCTTTGCGGCGCAGGTTTCGCCCGCAGCGGCGCTTTGCGGTGGGGCTTCATTCCTTCGCCGGTTGCGCGCACGATTTTACCCGTCAGCCGCCATAGTGTGGCGACGTTTCGCTTGTCGTCGCCCGGCTTATCGACAGGGGTTTCCAGCAGAAAAGCGCGGCCTGCAAGCCGCGGATGATTTAGGATGAGCCGGAACGCATCCAGACCAATTTTGCCTTTGCCGATGTGCTCGTGGCGGTCGACGCGCGAGCCGAGCCGAACCTTTGAGTCGTTCACGTGGATTACCGGGATGCGTTCCAAACCGATGACGCGGTCGATTTCGTCGAGCGTGCGGTCGATGCCCTGCCGGGTGCGCAAGTTCCAGCCCATCACGAAGAGATGCGCTGTGTCAATGCAGACGGCGAGCGGCAGTTCGGGACACGAATCGATGATGCGGCGCAATTCGGCGAAAACGCAACCGATGCAACTTCCCTGCCCCGCCGTATTTTCCAAAAGAATGCGCAGATCTCCGAGTTTCACGCCGCGAGCGGCCTGCTTCAGCGATTGCGCGACGTTCGCGACGGCGGAATCCCGTGTGCCATCCGTGGCACTGCCCGGATGAACGATCAAAAAATCGGCGCCGAGCGCCATCGCGCGGACAATCTCCCGATGAAATGCCTGCACGGATTGTGCGCGCAGAACGGGATTGGGCGAAGCGAGATTAATCAGATAATTGGCGTGAATCGCCAGAGGGCCAAGCCGCAATTCGGCCCGGCGCTCCCGGAAGCGCTTTGCGTCCGTCTCGGCGATACGCGAATTGCCGCGCGCCCACATGCGCGGGCTGGCGGAGAAAATCTGTAGCGCGTTCGCGCCCAGGCCGTGCGCGATTTCGAGCGCGCCCGTTATGTGGCCCGCAATGGAGGTGTGAATGCCGATGCGGATGCTGCCGTCTTTCCAGAAAGCAGGTTCGGGCGGCGCGGGAGGTTCGGGGCGATATTCGTCGGAATCGTCAAATGCAATGGTGGTTCGCTGCTGTTCGTCTGCCATTCCCTCAGATTGTCCGGTGTGAATAACTAATTTTAACGGAAAGCGGAGGTGCGCGCAAACCGGGCCTTTGAAGAAACCAGGAGAAGAGTCCTGGTTACCGCCTGTGCCAGAAGCGGATACCTGCGGACAGCAGAAATATGAGTCCTACAAAGAGACCTGGAAGAAAAGAACGCCGGGGTCGTCAAAGCCAAACGGTATGCCCTCGCCGACCACAGAGCACGCGTCGCGACGGCCAAAAGACAATCGATACCGCCGATAGATTCACCATAAAATAGTAGAACCCCAGCGATCACAATCGCTGCGACCGACAGCGCTGCGCCGGACAGAAGCAGGACTCTGCTTGCGGAGGTGGTTGGCACAACGGGATTATAACGTCCCGACAGCGTCGGTGCTTCCGAGAGGGTGGAACAGCGGAACACACCCTCGCATTCCGTGTGGATACGGGCTGGAACCGATGCTATGATGGAGTGGTTGTAGTGAAGCCGCAGGGAATTTGCTGGGCTGGCGCGGTCGCCAAGTGGTAAGGCGAAGGTCTGCAAAACCTTTATCGGCGGTTCGATTCCGCCCCGCGCCTCCAAATCAAAAGAGCCTCGACCGTTCCGGGCTTGACCTTTTTCTGCTATCTATTCCGCGAAAATAAAGACCCGTCGGGGCGAAGTTCATCACTCCGTGCGTTCGACGGGCTTTGGCTTCGGACTATATTCGGTCTGCGACGACCAGTACCAGAATAATGATTAGGAGCAGGCCGAGACCGCCGCTGGGGTAGTATCCCCAGTGCGCGCTATAGGGCCAAGCCGGCAGACTCCCGATCAGCAACAAAATGATGAAAACGAGCAAGATCAGACGCAGCAACGCAGTAGCCTCCCGCAGACAGCATAGCGGCGCGTGCTCGGACCTCCATCCAGAGTAATCCCGATTTGCCGCCGCCGATTTCCCGATTGTCTGCTAGACTCTCGTTTCACCTGAGAGCGGCTTCGAGCCGCTGTGCCCGGAAGTTTTCGTGTCCGTCCCGTTTCCCGACGGTCGCCGCCCCCATTCATGAGCCGGTTGAGCCGCCTGAATTTCCGTCTGCTGATCGCGCTGGCGATTCTCGCCGCGTTTGGTGTCCGCGAAGTGTTGCTCGAGCTTCGGCCCTCCTTTCTGCGGCCGGGCGTTCATCTTTTTGCTTACGTGGCGAACAGCGGCGATGGCACCGTTTCGGCGATCGATCTGGTGAAGCTGGCTACTGTTTCCACGATTTCGGTCGGCGGCCGCCCCACGGGAGTGAAAGCCAGCCCGACGCGGCCGGAAATCTGGGGCCTTAGCGCGGCGGACGGGTCTGCGTGGGTGCTGGACGCAGACTCGGACCGTCTGGTGGCGCGCATTCCCGTGCCGTCTGAACCAAACGCGCTCGATTTCTCGCCGGATGGCAAACGCGCTTACGTCGTGTCGTCCGCTTCCAACATGCTATACGCGATCGACTGCGCCACGCGCCGCGTGATTGGCCACGCGCGAACGGGGCGGCGGCCCTGGGTCGTCAATGTGACTCCGGACGGAAAGCTCGTGCTCGTTTCGAACCACGAAGACTCGACGCTTTCGATTTTTGACGCGAGCACGCTGCAACCGCGCGGTTCTGTGAAAGTCGCCGCAGAGCCCGAGCAGATCGCCGTCTTGCCCGACAGCTCGAAAGCGTTCGTTACATCCGACGCGCTAAACGAAATTTCCGCCGTGGATCTGAAACAAATGGTGCTGCTCGCAAATTTGGCGCTGGGCGGCTCGCCCAACGCGATAGTGCTCAAGCCCGATGGCGGCGAGCTTTACGTGATCTCGAGCGACGCGCACGGCCTGATCGTGGTGAACACGGAAACGGACTCCGTGGGGGATTTCATGTTACTCGGCAATTCGCCGGATGCGGCCGCGCTCACGGCGGACGCACAAACGCTCTATGCGGCTGACGCGGCGGCGGACGACGTGGTGCCCGTGCTTATTCAAACGCGCGAAGTGCAGCCGCCGACGAACCAGTGGCAATGGCCGCGCGTGGGGCGCACACCGGTTTCGTGCGCGCTAACGCCGGGCGGAGACATGCTGCTCGTGGCGGATAACGGATCAGGGGATGTGGCCGTGATCAGGACGAACGTTCCGTCGCCCGTGCTCGTCACACTAATTCCGGTTGGAGCTGAGCCGCGGGATATTGCGGTCAAGATGTTTTGAGTGCCGGCGCCGTGTCTTGCGACGCCGCAGGTTCCGGTTCCGGCAGAATTGCGAACCCCCAAGCCTCGAGATCTTCGCGCAGACGACTGGGATTCGCGTAAACCAGTCCTTCCATGCCGACTGCCTGTGCGCCGCGAATATTCGTCTCGCGATCATCGAGAAACAGGGCTTGGTGCGGAGCCGCTCCAAGTTGCTTCAGGCTGTGGAGATAAATGCCGGGATCCGGTTTCGTGAGACGAACCTCGGCGGAAAATGTGTAATCGTCAAACCGGTCAAGCCACGGCGCGCCTGCGCGAATCTGTTTTGCGAGGCCGATGAACATGTTGGAAATCACGCCCGTCTTGATGCCATTGGCACGGAGACGCGCCACCCAGTCCAAGAGTTGCGGATCGAGATTCCACCAGAGGCCGCAGTCGCGGCGGTCCAGTTCTTCCACTTGAGCTGATGTGAGTTCGACGCCGTTTTCGCGACCGAAGCCGGTCCAGTATTCCTCGGCCGTCAGGTCTCCCCGGTCATAATCGAGGCGATTCTGCATGTAGCGCTGGACGAGGCGCTCCGGCGTGATGTTCAAAATCCGCGCCATTGGCGCGAATTCCTGGAGCGGCGCGATCTGGCACAGCACTTCGCCGTAATCGAAAATCACCGCCCGAATTGATGATGCCTCGCCCGAAAATTTGCCGCTGCCGTTTGGCAATGTCGCCCGCGCCTCCGCCTGATAGTTTACACAGAGCTACTACGTTGCGAATGGTGATTTGCTTTGGGAATTTCGGGCGCTGCGCACAAAATAAAAACCCCCGGAAGCTTGCGCCTCCGGGGGATTTCACGGCTGTTGCCCGAGTAGGCTAGAAGTTAAAGATTGCTTGCAAGGAAATCTGGCGATTGTAGGTTGTGGTCGCACCGGCAGCCACGAGGGAGGTGGACTTGCCGAAATAAGGCGAGTTGTCAGATCCCTGGGGTGTGCCGGGATTCACGATGTTCAAGAGGTTGCGCGCATTTGCGCTCAGCGTGAGTGTATAGCGGTGATTTGACGCGCCTCCGCGGCCGCCAAATCCCCCACGCCCGCCTCCAAAGCCGCCCCCGCCGAAGCCACCGCCACCACGGCCACCGCCGCCGCCCCCTTCAGGACCGCGGCCACCTCCCGGAGGCCCGCCTCCGAACCCCCCCGGACCACCGCGACCGCCCTGACCTGGTGCCTGGTTCGTGGCCACTTCGCGAGGCCGGCCGAAGGCAAACACCTTCGCCACACGCAAGTTAAAACTGAAATTCCCTGGCCCAGTCAGGTAGTTGACCGGGACGAGTTCTTGGGCCACTTGTGCCAGGGTCAAGGCAGGCCCGGTCCCGTTAGCGGCAATGCAGGTGCTGCCGCTGCTGAATCCGTTGCAAAGATTCGTTCCGGGAGCCCCCGGCAGACTAAATACATATTTGTTGTCGACTGTTGCAGTCGTTAGAGTCGGGCGATTGTAAAGATTATTGCCGGTCCAGTCATTTGAGCCGGTAACGTTATAGGGGGCGCCGGAATTCGCCGTCACGAATGGGCTGAGCGTAAAACCATACGGAAGGTTGAGGGTGCCGCCTACAAATACGCGGTCTCGAGTAGCGAATGTCGCACGGCCATAATCAAGAGATGGGTCCTGCCAGAACATCACTTGATTTGCTGTCGCGTTTGCGTAGGTCAGGCTGTAGTAGCCGTTGAGCGTCAACCTGTTTGTCGCCCGCACGGAGAAGCTGGTTGAGAGCACGTTCTGCTTGAAGATTCCGCCCGAGGTGTACTGGTTGACATTTTCGAGAATGCCGTTTGGCCGATCCGCTGGATCCGTGAGGTTGAAATCAGACGCAAAGCTAGGTGCGTTGATATCCGTCGTGTACAGCTGCTTCACGCCGCGGCCGTTGAGGTAATTGACCGTCACTGTAGTGTTGCGGGTCAGTTGATGCTCAATGGATGCGGCCGCCTCCATGGTATACGGGGTGTGGAAATTGGGGCCAAGCTGGTAGAGAGTGGGCGTCAGTCCCGGTGCGGTTGTCAATTGG
Organism: Candidatus Aquilonibacter sp.; assembly: GCA_035507075.1. Classification (GTDB taxonomy): domain Bacteria; phylum Acidobacteriota; class Terriglobia; order Acidiferrales; family UBA7541; genus Palsa-295. Next base: position 8,756 of record DATJOL010000162.1, read on the forward strand.
CTTGGGGCGCTTGGGAATGACTCCGCCAACACCGTCGGATCCGTTACAAGATAACTGACCTGCTTAATTCCATTATAACGTTGCAGCATCAAGAGATTGCCCGTCGAAAACCGGTTGTAAAACATTCCCCATCCGCCCCTCAAGACGAACGCGGGACTGCCGGTTTTGGTCTTACCGATGCCCCACGCTATTGCTTCGCGCGGAGCCCAGTCGCGATGATCGGGAATATCCGTCTGCGATTCGAAGCGAAGCCCGGTGCTGATCGTAATGTTGGGCCTCCACTTGTAGTCGTCTTGAATGAACGCTCCGGCGTCAAACATGTTCAGGCTCGCGAAGCCGCCGTTAGGTGCAATCGTTTGCGTGAATTGATAGGGCAGATCGGCAGTCGGCACAGGTTCACCCGGGTATTCGTTCAGGTACAATTCGGCCTGCTGGAAGGTCGTGTAATTTTGGAACGAGAAAGCACCGTTCGAGCCTGCAGTCTCCGTTCCGTCCGATTGTGAGTCCCTCCATCGCACGCCGAAGTTGAGCGTATGATTTCCGTGGGTAAACGTGAAGTAGTTCTGAAGCTCGTAATTCTGAGTTGTAGTGGAATTAAACCCGCTAGGGTAGCCGCCTAGATTCACGTAACCGGGAACGTCAATATTTACAGCCGTGCTCAGAGGAGTCTGGTTAGAGTGTTCCCCGTTGAACTGAAAGCGTGTGTCCATGACGAGATTGGCGCCATAAACCTGTGTATCGCTTATCTGAATACTGTTCTCGTAGCTTGTGGTGTTGTAGGCCTCGGTCGGAGCAACGAACTCGCTGACGCCGTCATTTTCTTCATGGTCCCTCGAATATTGGTACCGAATTGTGAGCGTATTGTTCTTCGAAGGGTTAAAGGCGATCTGCGGTGAGATTTGCGTGCGAATTCGGGGATTCGAAATGGCCAGACCTGATTCTTGCGCGGTGGCTGTGCTCTGTGTGTACAAATCGCCCAGTTCGGCGTCGTTGATGCGACGCTGTTGGGCGGTAATGAAATACGAAGTATTCTTCCCCAAGGAGCCGCCGATGTTCCCGTTATATTGAACGGTATCGTAACCGGGTACGGCACCAAGCGCGTAGGGATCTGCTGTGTTCAGCCCTTTCGAATTTCCCATGACGAAGAACGAACCGTGGGTTTGACCGCCGCCCGCCTTCGTAAAGATTTCGATGCGTCCGTAACCGAGGGAGTCGTACTCAGCCGAGAACGGATTCGAGTTGATGCGGATTTCGCGAATCTGCGACTTCGGCGGCAACTCGCCCGCCGTAAAACCGTCGATGTACATCTGGCCCCCGTTAGGTCCCAGCGATGGGCCCGCCAACGCCTGAAGGTCGGCTTGGAGTTCGTCCGGGTCGTCTGGAAGCGCATCCAGGTCAGAGCCCGACAGTACGATGGCGCTTGCGTTGTTTTCGGGAGCGACGGACAGGCTCTGCGACTCAGCATTCACTTGTACTTGCTGTTGTTCGATCTCAATCGCTAGCGGAATATCGAGAGTCTTGGCTGCTCCCGCCGCGACTGTCACGGCAGGATTCTGAAATTGCTGAAAGCCAGCGGCATTCGTGGTCACTTGATATTGGCCCGCCGCCAAACCACGAAACTCGTAAGCGCCCGTCGCGTTGCTTGTTACCGTAGTGGCCTGGCCCGAAGAGGAAGTTGCGGTGACGGTGGCGCCCACGACGGCAGCCCCCGAAGGATCGGTCACGGTGCCGCGCAACGTTCCCGTACCGGATTGCGCCTGGATGACGCCCGCGACCAAGAACAGTGCGAAACACAAACCTCCAAAAGCGAGTCGGCGCGCCAATGAGAATAAACTCATGCTGTCTCCCTTGCAGATGACTCCCGATTCGATTCGCTGCTTCCGATTGCGCAAGTGTGCTTTCCCTTTTTATGAATTGAACTGCCCTTCTCGGCTCTTTCGAAATTTCGCCTGCGTCACGTTATTCGGTTGCGTCTCCGCCCGCGTCGCCGCCACCGCCTCCTCCCACATCCCATGCCGGCAAACTCGCCGTCGGCGAAGCTTCGAGGATTGGTTCAACGCCCGCAACCAACTGGATTGCGGAAACTTCTCCGTCGCCCTCTCCTGCCGTGGAAACGATCATCACAGCGTCGCCCTTCTGCAAATCAGCCAACTTGATCTCAGGCGCGCGCGCAATCACTTGCGAAAGATCGCCCCCGCCGCCGCCGAACCGCCCACCCCTGCCAAATCCACGACCGCGAGCCTCACCACCCTGCCCCGATTGATCGCTCGCACTGGCCGCCTCCGCCCCGCCGCTTTGCGCCTTCATTCGCATCGCCAGCATTCTGGCCATCTGCGGATCAAGCTTGCGAAGCTGCGAATCAGGCGTGATCTTCACCGTAAAGTTTTGCTTTGTCGTAGCGTCTTTCAGCGTGACTGTGTTTTGCGCTGTATTGACCGAACTGATCACGCCCGAAAGGTTGTGAAAAGCGCCCGAAACGATCGCGTCCGCCGTGATTTCGTTTCCATCCGGGCTGCGAGTGCCGCGCGCCAGCAACTGATCGCCAGGCTTGATCACATCGAGCGTACTCGGCTTCGCATCGTCGAATTTCACCGAATCCGGCGCATAGCGCAGGATTTGCGTGCTCTTCGACGTCTGCACAGTCACCGTCTTGCTGCCGCCTATCGATGCAACCTTCAACGAGATCGTTCCCGCCGCAGGATCGACCGAAGCGACCAACCCGCCGACGCCACGACTCGTCCATGCCTGCAACTCCTGCTGCTGTTTCGCCTGCACGTCCTCTTTTTTAATCGCGATCACCATGCTGGCAAGAATGGTGTGCTCGGCACTGCCCGGGTTTCCCGATGCCAATACGCGATCGCCCGATTGAACGTTCGTCAACTGCATTGGGACCGCGCCGCTCAAACTCGTTTGTCCCGGTTCGAGACGCAACACCTTCGCACCATCCTGCACCGTCACGTTATACGTGACGCCCTGATCGCTCTTCAGCGTGAAGCTATTCCCGGCAATCGATTGAACAGTTCCAATTGCGCGGGTCGCCGCGACGGCAGGTGCTGCCGCCTGCCCCGCCCGCAGCGCGGTTTGAGAAATAGTGGCGACAATGAGGATCGCTGCCGCATAAACCACGACTTTGCAGATCGTCTTCATCCCCGATCCCTGCCTTTTCATTTGCGTGAGGGCTGGCCCCGTTTGCGGGGTGGCTAAAGTTGCTCTTGGATTCACCCGACCCTGAACTGCCGCTGAAGAGCGCCCGAAGATCTCTTCAGATTTGGTTAAGTACCACCATCAGCGTTTATACGCAGCCGGGCCGCCGTGCGTTTCTTAAATTTCAATTCATTCCGTAGTTGTTTTCAGTGCTACTACGCGCGTCGGCACACTTCTGCACAAGATCAGCATTCCGAAGGAGTTGCAGGGCCTATTGCGAAGAATACCGTTGAGCCAGCGGAAACCGTCTGCCTACGCTGAAGGCCTTAGATGTCACCTTTAATCCCGGGGGCGCCTGCTTTCGCTTATACTCATTCTGATCCACGCGCAGCGCCACAGAGCGCACCAGCGCAATATCAAAGCCTGTTTCCGCGGCAATTTCCTGCGGCGTCTGCAAGTCCTCTACGTACGCTTTCAGGATGCGATCCAGCACATCATAGGGCGGCAGTGTGTCTTGATCGGTTTGGTTGGGGCGCAGTTCCGCGGACGGGGGCTTAGCAATCGTGTCAGCCGGAATCCTGGTCTTTCCCGCGCCGGCGCTGCGATTCACCCAATCCGCCAGTTCATAGACCATCGTCTTTGGGACATCCGAGATGACCGCAAGCCCTCCAGCCATGTCGCCGTAAAGCGTGCAATAACCCACCGCCATCTCGGATTTGTTGCCGGTGCTTAGCACAAGCGAGCCGAATTTATTCGAGAGCGCCATCAACAGATTGCCGCGAATGCGCGCTTGCAAATTCTCCTCGGCCACATCCATCGGCAGAGCTGCGAACGGCGCCTCGAGAATTTTCCGGTAACTCTGAAACGCATCCATAATCGGCAAGACAAGAAGTTCAATGCCGAGGTTCTGGGCCAGTTGCCGCGCGTCGCGAATACTGCCTTCCGAGGAGTACGGCCCAGGCATGGAAACGCCGACCACATTTTCAGGGCCAAGAGCATCCGATGCGAGCGTTGCGACGAGCGCCGAATCGATTCCGCCGCTAAGTCCAACGACGACCCTCCGGAATCCGCACTTTCGCACGTAATCGCGCGCGCCGAGCACGAGCGCGCGATAAATCGCCTCGATTTCGTTCTCGGTGCCCTCGTGCAGGTCTCCTTTACCGGCGGACGTGTCGAAGTACACGACGTCTTCTTCGAAGGATTTCGCGCGTGCCGCAATCGTTCCATTGGGGGCGATGGCTATGCTTGATCCGTCAAAAATCAGGCTGTCGTTTCCCCCAACCTGATTCACATACACCATGGGCAGCCGATGTTTCATGGCGATCGCTCGCAGCATCTCTTGCCGCAGGCCGCGTTTTCCCATCGTATAGGGCGATGACGAAATGTTCAGCAAAACCGTGCTGCCTCTCGCCGCAATCTCGGCCACGGGGTCGCGCTCATAAAGGCGCTGCTTCCAGAAAGTCTTGTCGTTCCAGGTGTCTTCGCAGATCGTGATACCCAGCGTCTCCGGACCAAGTGCGAAAGTGTGTTGTGAATGCGCGGGCTGAAAATAACGGGTCTCGTCGAAGACATCGTAGGTTGGCAGCAGCATCTTGCGCTGCTCGAAAAGAATTTTGCCGCCGAAAATGACTGCGGCGCAATTCGCCACAGGCTTGCCGGTATCGTCCTGCGCCTTGCCGACGTAACCCACGAGCGACGGAAGCGCGACTTCCTGAGCCAGTTTCGCCAGTTCCGTGCGATTTCGAATCGCGAATGAGGGGCGTTCGATCAGGTCTTGCGGAGGGTAGCCGCACAGGCAGAGTTCCGAGAATACGGCAAGGTCGGCGCCGCCGCGCTTTGCGACGCAAGATAACTCGCGGATGCAGCTCGCATTGCCTTCAAAATCCCCGACGATGGGATCGAACTGCGCGAGCGCGATTTTCATGAGTAAAAATAAGAATACGGAGAGCGGCCGCGGTTTTCAATAAAGCAAAAGCGGAATAGCCGGCGCCTGTCCCTGCGCACTGTCGCCTGCCCTACGCGGCGGGATTTGACGCGCGCGGCGGCCACGGCTCGAGCAATTGTTCTTTTCGGTAGATGAATGCGTTGATGTCGTAAGGCGCCAATTCCAGATCGTGGCCATGGGTGATCGCGTCCGTCGGGCAGGCCTCAACGCAATACCCGCAGAAAATGCAGCGTGAATAGTCGATGTTGTAAGCCTTCGCGTAGCGCTCGCCGGCGGAAATGCGCTCTTGCTCGAAATTTTCGGCCGCTTCAATATATATGCAGTTTGCAGGGCACGCGGCCGCGCAGAGGAAACAGGCCACGCACTTCTCGAGGCCATTTTCGTCGCGCTGCAAGACGTGAATACCCCGGTACCGGGGCTGCACGGTGGGGGGCGCATCCGGAAAACGCTCCGTCGTCGTCTTCTGCAGCATCGTCCGGAACGTGACGCGAAAGCCTTTAAACAGCGTTACAAATGTCTCGCCAACTTCCTGAATGATTGAGGCCATCGAGCTTCACTTTAACAAAGAAGCGTCTTTCAAACAATCCGCTTTGCGGCACAGACCGAAGTTGTCACTCCCCCGGCGGCGCGACGGGCGCGGCCTCGGGCAATTTCCCTTTGCCCGCCATCGCCGCGATGATCTGGCGGCCGTGAAAGCGCCCATTCTCAATGAAAATGTCCCCGGTGTTTTTGCCGCCGACGACCACGCCCGCGACATAAATCCCCTTCACATTCGTTTCGAGCGAATCCGGATTTACCTCCGGCCGGCACGTGACAGGATCGAGCTTGATTCCCTGCTCTCTCAGAAAATCGAAATCGGGATGATATCCGGTCATCGCAAAAACGTGCGTCGCCGGAATCGCCTTTTCGCCTGATCCGTTTTGGATCCAGACTTGACTGGGTTCAATCCGCGTCACTCGGCTATTGAAGAGAGCTGTGATTTCTCCGGCGGAGATTCGGTTTTCGATGTCCGGCTTGACCCAGAATTTCAGGCTCTTGCCGAGTTCGCTGCCGCGATGGACCAACGTCACATGCGCACCGCCGCGAAACAAATCCAGCGCGGCTTCAGCGGCGGAATTTTTCGCGCCGATCACGACTACATTTTGTCCCCAATAGGGATGCGGGTCGGTGAAATAGTGGGAAACGTGCGGCAAATCTTCCCCCGGCACGCTGAGATAATTCGGCCGATCGTAATATCCTGTCGCGATGATCACCTTTTTACCGTGCTGCTCGTGTCTCACGCCATTCGCGTCTACCGTGTGCACGACGAAGGCGCCATCGTGTCCGCTCACACGCTCCACGGTCTGGTACAGCGCGGTTTCGACGCCGAAGTGCTCCACGGCGCGCCGGTAATACTTCAGCGCCTCCGCGCGCGTTGGCTTGCCGCCAAACGCAGTCATGGGAATGTCGCCGATCTCCATGCGCTCGGGCGTCGTAAAGAAGAGCATGTTGGTCGGGTAATGGTACAAAGAATTGCAGAGGCATCCCTTGTCGACCACCAGCGCGGCCATCCCCGCGCGCTTCGCCTCGATCGCACACGCGAGCCCGGTCGGCCCGGCGCCGATGCAGATTACGTCATATTGTTTGTGCCCCGTCATAAAACCGTCCCCAAAGATCGAACGTTTAGATGATCCACGCCGAACCAACGTAGCGGAGTTTCTCCCCATATTCAAGCCGCCGCCACAGCGTAAATCGCTTCCTCCCGCGCGGCACTGTGGTAAACTCAGCCGCGACATGCCGCAATTCGTTATCGAACGCGAAATACCGGGCGCTGGCCGGCTATCGGAAGCCCAGATCCGCGACCTCTCTCTTCGCTCGCTCGAAGTCCTCAAAAGCATGGGGCCCCAGATTCAGTGGCTCCATAGCTATGTGACCGAAGACAAAGTCTACTGCGTTTACCTCGCCCCGGACGAAGGTAGCATCCGCGAACACGCCCGCCAGCTCGGCATTCCAGCGGACCGCGTCTCCGCGGTGCGCCGCCTCATTGATCCCGCCGCTCTCGCCTAGCCGATTCGGCCTCTTCCATGCAGTATTCAATCGCCTGAGCCAGATTCATGCCTGCGCCTTCCGTCCAGGCGTCTTTTCCTCCCCCTGCGGATAACGAACCCCACGCGGAAGCCAGGCTTCGGTCGAGCTTCGCCTGTTCCGCCGGGGGCAGCGACGCGCCAATCAATCGCCGCAAGTGTGCCGCTGCCGCTGCCAGTCTCAGCGCGCGTCGAGCGTGTTTTTGCGCGGCCGCCAGGCACGCAAATCCTTCCATCGCTCGTGCTACCCCGCGCCGGTGCCCCAAATTCGCAAACGCCTCCAAAGCTTCGCGATAGTTCGCGTGCGCAGCTTCGTAGGCTCCCTGCTCGGAATAGATGTGTCCCAAATCGGTGAGTGACCGGGCCGCTCCCCAGCGGTCGCCCGCATCCCGGAAAGCCGCCAGCGCCCGCTCGTACGCTTCGCGCGCCCCGTCCATATCGCCCTGTTCCAGCGCAATATCACCCTGCTGGTTGATCGACCACGCCGCCCCACTGCGATCGCCAAGTTGCTCGAATACCACAGCTGCTTCCCGCAGCGCTGCCAGAGCGCGCGGATAGTCCCCGAGCACCTTCACCACGTTCGCGAGATTATGAAGACAACGCGCCGTCGAGAGCGGGTCAGAGAGCGTGCGCCAGCACTCCAGGCTGCGCTCGAAGTTGTCTTGCGAGGAACGGTAATCGCCTCGATCTCGCGCCGAGACCGCGAGGGCATTTAGAGACGCCGCCACCCCCCACCGATCATCCATGCTTTCGTAGAGACGCAGGCTTCCCTCGATAAATATCTTCGCTGCGGCAAAATCGCCTTGCGCTGTTGACAATGCGCCGAGAAAAAGACAATGTTTGGCCCGTTCTCTCTCATATCCGGAGCCGGCCATTCGTAACGCCGTCTCCAGCCGCGCCCGGCCTTCGGCGAGATGCTCCCGCATTTCCCAAAAGCGGAACAACGCCGTGCACACACGCAAAGCCCACTCGATCTGCTGGTTCTCGAAAAGCCAGTCCAGTGCGGCGCGGAAGTTATCGATCTCAAGGTCGCACCGCGCCAGCCATTGGCCCCGGTCCAAAGGGCTGAGTTCCGGATTCCCCTCCTCAGCCAGCACGAGGCAATAGGCGGCATGAGCACGCCGCACAGAGGCATCTTCCCGGCTCGCCCCCAGTCTTTCGATCGCATATTCACGAATCGTTTCCAGCATCGTAAACCGTGCTTCACCATCCCCGCAGTCAATCCGCTGCACCAGGTTCTTATCGACCAGAGACGAAAGGCCTTCCAATGGATCCGATTCGAGGTCGCGAGCCGTGTTGCACACAGCCTCGGCCGCTTCCAGCGTCCCTCCCCCGGTGAACACGGAAAATCGCCGAAATAATCTCTGCTCTGCCTCGCTTAAAAGGTCGTAGCTCCAATCGATCGTCTTGCGAAGCGTTTGCTGGCGTTCCGGCAGATCCAGAGCGCCGCCCGTGAGCAATTGCAGCCGGCTCTTTAGCCTTTCCAGAATGGCATTGGGAGATAAAACCTTCGTCCTCGCCGCCGCTAACTCAATCGCCAGCGGCAACCCGTCCAACCGCGCACAGATTTCCCGCACCGCCGCCGAATTTTCAGCGGAAGCCGCGAAATTCGGCCGCACCGCCGCCGCGCGCTGTGTGAAGAGCTCCATGGCCCAATCCTGCGCCAGCGGCGACACCGGAAATTCCTGCTCTCCATAAATCCGCAGGCGGGCGCGGCTCGTCGCCAGCACCTTCAGCGACGGACACAGAGTGAGCATTTCGGCGACAATCGAGGCAGCCGGCAGAACCTGCTCGAAATTATCGAGCAAAAGCAAGAATGGCCGCTGATCCTCCAATTGCTGCGCGATCAGTTCCGGCACTGCACGGTTCGCCGCTTGTTGGATCCCGAGCGCTTTCGCAATCGCACTTGCCGCCAGGTCAGGCCGGGTAATTGACGCCAATCCGACGAACTGTACGCCCGCCGTAAAATCGTCCGAAACCGCCGAAGCAGCGGCGACGGCCAAGCGTGTCTTCCCCGCCCCGCCGGCTCCGGTAAGGTTCAACAGCCGAATGTCTTGCCGCAGCAGCAAGTCGCAGACTTCTGCAATTTCTCGATCGCGCCCCACGAGTGACGTTCGCGATGTCGGCAGCTCGATTCGCCTTGCAGCCGCCGGGTCCGTCGGAAGCTTTTCGCGCTGGGTCGACACCCCAGGAGCACCCGGCGGAGACGCAGCCTCCGGCTGCGCCGAATGCTGCATCACATACGCTGTAAATTGATATCCGCGCCGCGGAACAGTTTTCAGAATCCGCTGATCGCGATCATTTAGGGCGCGTCGCAGTTCCACCGTGCATTGCACCAACGAATCATCCGTGACGAAGCTTTCCGGCCATATCGCCTGGATCAGCTCTGGTTTGCTGATGAGCCGCCCCGCATTCTCCACGAGATATTTCAGCGCTTCATAAACCTTCGGTCGGAGCTTGATCTCCGCGGGGCCCCTGAGTAAACACCCCCGCGCCACATCCAGCGTAAATTCGCCAAATTCATAGGTTAAGGGACGTATCTCCAACCCGGTTCCCCTTGCCACGCAGGCATATCCCTCTTAATTTCGGCTTTTCTTTGGCGTTGTTTCGTTACTTTCGGCCCGCGCGATTGCTACTTTGCGCCCGTCAGGCGTAATCCAGGGTCCCTGAATGTCTCGCAAGCGACCTCGGTGGGAAAGACGCCGGACTGCGAGGATTTTAGCAAAACTGCCCGGAGCAGAGAAGTTCGTCCGGCAGCCGCTCGGAAATCGACGATTTCACAAAAGGAGAACCTCTCATGAGCACAGCACCCGCACCTGCGATTGACATGAATAAACTCAATGCCTTCATCGGGCAATTCGTAGCCGATCTGGGCGCCTCGGTTCACACCGGCATGGTCGTGATTGGCGAAAAGCTCGGCCTCTACAAAGCCTTGGCGAATGGCCCGCTCACCGCGGCCGAGCTTGCCGCCAAAACGCAGACCGACCAGCGCTATATTCGCGAATGGCTTGCTTCCCAGGCCGCCGGCGGCTACATCAACTACCACCCGGACAACGACACATTTGGCTTGACCGAAGAGCAAGCCTTCACCCTGGCCAACGAAGACAGCCCCGCCTATCTGCCCGGCGCATTCGAACTGGCTCTGGGCTCCCTCGCTGCCGTTCCGCGCATCGCCGAGTCGTTCCGTTCGGGCGCCGGTATGGGCTGGCATGAGCACGCGGACGGCGTTTACCACGGATGCGAGAAATTCTTTCGCCCTGGCTATGCCGCAAACCTGGTAACCACTTGGATCCCCGCGCTTCATGGCGTTCAGGAAAAGCTCCAGGCGGGAGCGCGCGTGGCCGATGTTGGATGCGGGAAGGGCGCTTCCACTATCCTGATGGCCAAAGCGTTCCCCAATTCCAAATTCTTTGGCTTCGATTACCACGACAAATCGATCGAGGCGGCGCGGGAATCCGCTCAGCGAGCCGGAGTGGCCGATCGCGTCACCTTCGAGGTTGCCAAGGCGAAGACCTATCCCGGCGAGGACTACGATTTCGTCGCCGTGTTCGATTGCCTCCACGACATGGGCGATCCGGTCGGCGCCGCCACTCACGTCCGGCAATCGCTCGCGAAAGACGGCACATGGATGATCGTCGAGCCCTTTGCCAACGATCAGTTGAAAGACAACCTGAATCCCGTGGGCCGGGTCTACTACTCGTTCTCCACGCTGCTGTGCACGCCGTGCTCGCGGTCGCAGGAGGTCGGGCTGTGTTTAGGGGCGCAAGCGGGCGAAAGCCGAATCCGGGACGTCGTCACCGCCGCCGGATTCAAGAATTTCCGCCGCGCCACCGAAACCCCATTCAACATAGTCTACGAAGCCCGCCCCTAGCGGTTTCGCGGCGGCCACCGGCCTTTGTCTTTGAATTACCCGGCCGCGGGAATTAACCCCCGCGGCCGTTGTCCCCAACAACCGTTTCGACGGTACAATGCTCGCCAAAAGGGAGGCACTACGTGGCCACAAAACCGTCCGCCGAAGGGAAACCCTCCAAATTCAATTCTGCAAAGAATTCCCTCAACCCTCCAAGCGCAAAGTCACCCGCCGCCCCGCGACAAATCCTCAGCGACGATCTCCTCGCGCGCATCGCCGCTCGCGCGCCGAGCTACGATCGCGAAAACCGCTTTCTGACAGAGGATTTCGAGGAACTCCGCGCGGCGAAGTACCTTCTGCTTCCGGTGCCCGCCGAGTTCGGCGGCGCGGGAATGACTCTCGCCGAAGTCTCCCGCGAACAGCGCCGCCTCGCCTACCACGCGCCCGCAACCGCCCTCGCGGTAAACATGCATCTTTACTGGGTCGGCGTCGCCGCGGATCTTTGGCGTCGCGGAGATCGCTCGTTGGAATGGCTTGTCAAAGAGGCAGCCGCCGGCGAAATCTTTGCCGCCGGCCACGCCGAAAGCGGCAATGACATCCCCGTCCTGTTATCTACAACAAAGGCCGAGCGCGTTGATGGCGGCTATCGCTTTACCGGCCGAAAGCAATTTGGCAGCCTGTCGCCCGTCTGGACGCGTTTGGGTTTGCACGGAATCGACGTTGCCGATGCGAATCACCCCAAGATCGTTCACGCGTTCGTGCCCCGCGATAGCGCCGGCTACATAATTAAAGAGACATGGGACGTGATGGGCATGCGCGCCACCCGGAGCGACGATACGATTCTGGAAAGCGCTTTTGTCCCGGATCGTTACGTCGCCCGAGTCGTTCCTGCCGGAGCAGCCGGCATCGACCTCTTCGTGCTCTCGATATTTGCCTGGGCGCTCATGGGCTTTGGAAACATTTATTACGGCTTGGCCAAGCGCGCGTTGGACGAGACGGTTTCCGCTCTCAAGGGCAAACGGTCGGCCGCACTTACCCGCTCGATGGCATATCACCCGGAAACTCAGCACGCCATCGCCGAGATGGGCATCGAACTCGAGTCGATCGGGCCACATCTCGAGGCGGTCGCTCAAGATTGGTCCAATGGAGTTGACCACGGCGCGCAATGGCCGTCCAAGATCTTTGCGGCAAAGTATCGCGCGGTTGAGGGCGCCTGGCGCATCGTCGATCTCGGCCTGGACGTGGCGGGCGGCTCGGCAATTTTCCGCTCGGCCGGTTACGAGCGTTTGCTCCGTGACGCGCGCCTCGGCCGCATCCATCCGGCCAATTCCGCCCTCACGCACGAAGTCGTGGCCAAAACCATCCTCGGCATCAGCCTGGACGAGCAACCGCGCTGGGGCTAGCGCACTGCGGCGGATGGGATTTTATGCATTTCTAATCGCAACGCTCGTTTACCCCCTTTCCTGACCGCGATTAGAAATTTTTCTGTCTTTTGTTTTCAATGACTTAGGTCGATTTCTAATTTTATTCATTTGCGATTAGAATTTCGGGCTTTTTATGCATTTTCGATCGCGCCGCTTGCCGCCGCTTCGGCGCGACAGCCCAAGCCTGCTCGCGGCTTCGTGGATTAGGTTGCGCCATTGCCTCCTTGTGACAGAGTTTTCTCTCTTGTGAAACCTGCGTGCGGAAGTTTATCACGGTGTGTACCCATTTGTCAACACTTATTCGAGTACTAGGACCGCTTTTCCCGATTTGGGAATTTCGGGCGGCTTGCTTTTCGAGGGGGCCTGCGAAACGGCGCGAATTGGACGCTTAAAACAGGCTTATTTCGCCCTAAATGGCGGGTTTTTCACTTTAAATACGCATACCGACAGCACGGGCAAAGGCTGGGCGTCATCCACCCGGTGGAATGAGACGAGCGGCGGTTCGGAGAGAAAAGCAGCGAGGGCTGAAAGCGTACGCCCACTGCAGAGCACGGGCACCACCCGCAAAATCAAAGGCGGGAAAGCTCAGGCGCCCGGGAATCGTTTGAGCGTTTGAAGAGCACAAGCGCCAGTATGGAGACGGGCTTTCCCGGGAATGGCGTGGACGAAGGATGGGGCAGCGAACTTACTTAAATTGGCGAACGAGGGCGGCGATTTGGGTGATACGAGAGAGCAGGCCGCGGAGATCCGAAAGCGGCAAGGCATTTGCGCCGTCTGAAAGAGCCTTCGCGGGGTTTTCGTGGACCTCGAGAAAAATTCCATCCACGCCCGCGGCTACGCCCGCACGCGCCAGCGGTTCGATGAATTCGGGCTGGCCGCCGCTGGAGGTTCCCTGGCCACCGGGCAGCTGGACGGAATGAGTCACGTCAAAGACGACGGGATAGCCGAGTTTGCGCATGATCGGGAACGAGCGCATATCGACGACGAGATTCTTATAGCCGAAGGAGGCACCGCGTTCGGTGAGCAGGATTTTTTCGTTCCCGGTACTCGCCACCTTTTCGGCGGCGTTGGCGATGTCCCAGGGCGAAAGGAACTGGCCTTTTTTGATGTTTGCGACGCGACCGGATTCACCCACAGCGACGAGCAGGTCGGTTTGCCGGCAGAGAAACGCGGGGATCTGCAGCACGTCGCAAACCTCAGCCGCCGCCGCGACGTGACTTACTTCGTGCACGTCGGTGAGGACCGGCAGGCCGGTGCGTTTTTTGATCGCGCCGAGGATGCGCAGGCCTTCTTTCAGTCCGGGGCCGCGAAAGGAAGAGACCGACGAGCGATTGGCTTTGTCGTAAGACGCCTTGAAAATCAGCGGGATGCGCAGATGGTTGGCGACGGCCGCAATGCTTTCGGCCATCATCGCGGCGTGCGCTTCGCTTTCGATAACGCAGGGACCGGCGATGAGAAAAAGCGGCGCACCCGGACCGAATTGGATATTCCCCAGAGAGAAGCTATGCGCAGTCGTCATCCCGATAGTTTACTTCGCGTGGGCGGCGTCCTGAAGTTCGGGCTCGCGGTAGCCGAAATAGCGGTGTTTTTTGATCATGGCGGCGACTTCCGGGGGCACCATCGTTTCCCAGGATGAATCTTCGCTCTTGATGCGCTTCAGCACGTCGCGCGAGAAAATCGTCAAGACTGATTCATCGAAATTGTCGAGCTGCTTGATGCGGCCGCGCTCGACTAGGTACGAGTAGAGGTGCTGCAGCTCAGGGCCCGTCATTTTCAGTTTTTCGACGGTCGTGAGGCCGCCCGTCGCGGGATCGCGCAGGGGATAGGCATAGATCCGCAGGTCCTTCGTGAACAATTTGCCGAACGCTTCGAGAATGCCTCCTTCGAGCCCCGCATAATACTCTTCCTTGAAGAGATCGAGAATGCTGCCCACGCCCATCGTGACCGCGATCGGTTTCGACGTATAGCGCGTGAGATAAGCCGCGAGCCTGTAATATTCGAAGTAATCGGAAATCAAGACGGTCTTTCCCACGGCGGCCAGCACGTCAGCACGCGCCAGAAAATCGGAAAGATTCAACTGGCCGTCAGCGAGCAGATTCCGCATCGTGATTTCCATCAGCTCGCAGATCTGATCTCCTTCGCCCTGCAGCTCTGCGGCGAACTGCTTTTTAGCGCTGGCGATCATATCGATGTTCACTTTGGTTACCGGACGGAAGCTGCCTCGCTCGACAAGGATGGGGCGCTTGCGCAAAATTTCCGAGGGCTGCAGTACTTCGCCGCTGGGGCCGAACATGGCGGCGCCGCTCAGGCCGAGCTGCACGAGCTTGAGGCTCATCACGCGGTTATCGACGCGGCGGAATTCGATGCCGCTGAATTCGATCATGTCGATCTCGACGCGATGCGTGGTGAGGCCGTCGAGCAGCGATTCCAGGAGAAGCTGCGGCTTGTGATGCAGGAAGAACGCGCCGTAGAGCAGGTTCACGCCGACGATGCCGAGCGCCTCCTGCTGCAGGTCGCTCGCGGGATCGAGCATGCGGACGTGGATGATGATCTGGCTGTCTTCGTCGCGCGGCTGCGTCTGGTATTTGACGCCCATCCAGCCGTGGCATTCGTTGGTGCCCTGATAATTCCGCGCCGCGACGGTATTGGCGAAGGCAAAAAAGGCCGTGGTGTCTCCGCGCACGGAGGTGAGGCGCTCGATATTGAGCGCATGCTCGTAATTCAACATGCCCTGCAAGCGCTCGCGCGACACGTAACGCTTCGAGTGGCCGTAGATTGCGTCGCTCACGGTCATGTCGTAAGCGGAAATCGACTTGGAGATCGTGCCGGCGGCGGCGCCCACTTTGAAAAACCAGCGCGCAACTTCCTGGCCGGCGCCGATTTCGGCGAAGGTGCCGTAGAAGACGGGATCGAGGTTGATCTTGAGCGCCTTCTGATTGGTGGTGAGCTTCGGGCGATCGTCGTCTTGCATCGAGGAGTCGGTTCTAGTGAGCATCATGGCAAGCGCCTGCTGCGACGAGGCTGGGGCGCGCTCCTAATCATTACGCAGGCTATGTTACAGAAGTGTGAGTATACATCGGGAGAAGACCATGCGTCACAGGGAGCCGCAAACAAGTAACGCGGAAGAACACCTATGCGTAAGCGTCCGCTTTACGGGACGGGAACCCCGAGATGGGTTGGCTCCGCGCCCGCGGCCGACCGCATCCCCTTGCCCGATGGAGTCGCCGTGACGCGGGGCGAAGGGCGCCAAAATCAGCCGTTCGGAGCCGTGGCGCCCGGTTGACGGGAAGATCGGCCCTCTATTCGCCGCGGCAAGAGCACCGCCGAACGTTTCGGGTGCGGACCACTAATCGCGGCCGATGCGGATCACGATTCCAGCGGCGAGGCTGACGTTATTCTGGTGATTGTTGGTGCCATTGGGAAAGCGCGTGTAGAGGTACTCGGCATCGATCAGGCGAATCGAAAGTCCCGATGAGATGCCGAAGTCGGCGCCGCCGCCGGCCGTCATCGCGAAGACCGTGGAGGAACCGGGCAGCCCGGAAGTGAGCGGCACGAGATCACCCGAAGCATGAGCGCCGCCGACGAGCACCTTGCCGAAGGGGGCGAGCCGACGCCGCGAGTGCAGCGTAAAGCGGGGACCGCCGAGAAATGTGTACATGGTGAGATTCGCGGGCGTGCCGCTTATGTTCGACGAGCGCATGGTGGCAAATTCGCCATCGAAGCTCCACTGCGGAGTGAAGCGCCAGCCGGCCCAGCCGTCTCCGCCGTTGCCGCTGAAACAACCGCAGCCGCCCGGAGGCGCGTTGCTGTGCACCCAGTTGTAGTCGCCGCCGAACTCGAAGTGCGAACCCATTTGCGCGCTCGCTCGTTGCGGGAAGATCGCCAGAAAACATACGACGGCAAAAATCAGCACGGGCAATTTCACGATCTGCGTGTTTATCGGCATCGCCGTTATTCCTTGTTTTGAACGATCAAGAGTTTCCGCGCCGCCGCAATGTGGAGCGGGCGCGGCCTTCGTGAGTTCGATCGCGGCGGTGTTCACTGGACCACCACCGAGACCGTGGTCGATTGCGTGGACGATCCGCTCGTGCCCGTGATCTTGACCGTGTAACTGCCGGGCTGCGTGCTGGGAGGCCGCAGGAAACCTCCGCTGCAGCCCATGAGCGCAGACCCGATCAAGCCGGCCACGAGGATGAGCACCGCGAACTGCAGCACGCGGGCCATGCGCTTGCGGCGCGGCATGGCAAAGAGCAGAAGCGAGGCGAAGAGCGCGAGGAACGGCGAAGCGCGCGTGCCGGAAATCGCGGCGAAAAGCCCGGCGCGCGGGCCGTCTTGGCCCGGCCGCAGCAAGCCCGAAGCGACCGGCAGAAGCTGGATCGTGAGCATGGTATTTGCGCCCGCTGCACCGGGGGTGACCGACGATGGGACAAACGTTGCGGTGGCGCCCGGAGGCAGTCCGGTCGCGGACATGGTTACGGCGCTGTTGTAGGCGCCTCCGAGCGGCGGAACGGTGACGATGATGTTCGCCGAGCCGCCTTCGGCCAGGTCATACGGAGTCTCGGGCGCGCTCACGGTATAGGTGGTGTTGACGGTGAGCGAAAACACACTGGACGTGGACGCGGCGTAACCGGCGTTGCCCGAGTAAACGGCCGTGATGCTCAGTGTTCCGGCAGACAGTGTGGTACTGGCAAAGGTTGCTGTGCCGCTGGAGCCGACGCTGCCTGTGCCGAGCTCCGTTTCGCCATTGAAGAAAGTGACCGTGCCGAGCGAACTGCCGGTGGGCGCCGGAGTCACCGTCGCAGTCAGCGTGACCGACTGTCCGTAAGTGGCGGGACTCGGCGATGCACTCACAGCGGTGGTGGTGGGCGCGAGATTCACCGTGAACGAGAGCGCGCCGGAAGTCGATCCGTTGAAACCTGCGTTGCCGGAATAGACGGCCGTGAGGCTAAGCGACCCGACCGGCAGCGAAGTGGTGGTGAGAGTGGCAACGCCGGAGGAATTCACGTTGCCGGTTCCGAGCTGGGTCGAACCATTGAAGAAATTCACGGTGCCGAGCGCGGTTCCCGTTGGCGCCGGTGACACGGTAGCAGTGAGTGTGACCGACTGCGTGTACGTGGAAGGATTCGGCGAACCCGCGAGCGTGGTTGCGGTGACGGCGAGAACCGTGAGAGTTTGAGCGGTCGAGGTGGACCCGGCGAAATCCGTGTTGCCCGAGTAGGTGGCGGTGAGGCTGGGCGTGCCGGCCGCGAGGCTGGCCGTCGAATAGGTGGCCACGCCCGAAGCGTTGACGTTTCCCGTGCCGAGCAAAGTGGCGCCGTTATAGAAGTTCACGGTGCCGTACGAGGTGCCCGTCGGCGTGGGCGTGATGGTTGCGGTGAGTGTTTCGGTCTGGCCCGCCACGACCGGATTCGGGGAAAGCGCGAGAGCCGCAGTTGTGGCGACCTGGGCGACCACAAGACTCTGCGCGGAAGAAGTGGATCCGCCGAAATCCGTGTTGCCCGAGTAAACGGCCGTGAGACTGTCACTGCCGACGGGGAGCGTGGTGGATGTAGCGGTAGCGACGCCGGAAGAATTGACGTTTCCTGTGCCGACTTGGGTTGCGCCGTCATAGAACGTGACGGTGCCAAGCGAGGAGCCGGTTGGCGCGGGCGTTACGGTTGCGGTGAGCGTCTCGGTCTGGGCATAGGTGACCGGGTTGGGAGACGCGGTGAGCGCGACCGCGGTGGGCGCGACGTTGACGGTGAGGTTGACGGTGGACGAATTCGACGCGGCGGACAAAGCGTTTCCGCTGTAATCGGCGGTAAGCGTGTACGACGCGACCGCAAGGTTATTGGTGGTGAATGTGGCGATGCCGGAGGCATTCACGCTCCCGGCGCCGAGTTGCGTTGCGCCATTATAGAAGGTGACGGTACCAAGCGAGGAGCCTGTGGGTGCGGGAGCGACCGTGGCCGTCATGGTGACGGTCTGGCCGTAGGTGGCCGGAGAGGGCGTGGCCGTCAGCGTGGTTGTGGTCGCCACAAGAACGGTGAGGCTGGTGGCGGATGAAGTGGAACCGGCAAAGTCAGTGTTCCCGGAGTAAACGGCCGTCAAGGAAAGCGCGCCCGTGGGGAGGCTGGTGGTGGTGATGCTCGCAACGCCGGACGAATTTACGTTACCGGTGCCGACTTGCGTCGCCGCATTGTAGAAGGTCACGGTGCCGTAGGAAGTACCGGTTGGCGTTGGCGTGACGGTTGCGGTCAACGTTTCGGTTTGGCCGGCAGTGACCGGATTGGGCGAAGCGGTGAGGGCCGTGGCAGTCGTGACCTGGCTGACGGCAAAAGGCAGCGCCGTGGAAGTAGAGCCCGCGTAGTCCGTGTTTCCCGCATACGTCGCGGTGAGACTGAGGGTGCCGACGGGAAGCGCGGATGTGGTCAGCGTCGCTACACCGGAGGAATTCACGGCGGCGGCTGCGCCGATCTGTGTCGCGCCGTTGTAGAAAGTCACCGTGCCGTAGGACGGCACGTTGTCGGGCGCGGGCGTAAGAGTCGCGGTCAACATGACGGAAGCGCCGAAGGTGGACGATGTGGGCGACGCGGTGAGCACGGTCGTGGTAGGCACGGTGTTGACGGTGAGATTCAGCGTTCCGCTAGAGGTGTTGTAGTTCGTATTGCCTGAATAGACCGCCGACAGACCGTCTGCCCCAACCGGCAGAGCGCTGGTGGTGATCGTCGCAATACCGGAGGCGTTGACGTTTCCGGTACCCAGCGAGGTCGAGCCAAAGGAAAACGCTACCGTCCCGCCGGCGCCGGGATTCGGCGTGACGGTTGCCGTCAGGATGACTGCCGTGCCGAAAGTCGCTGGGCTTGGTGAAGCGGTGAGCGCTGTGGTGGTGGCCGCCAGGACGACCAGGCTGTCCACACTGGAGGGCGATCCTGCATAATCTGTGTTGCCCGAATATACCGCGGTGAGGGCGAGCGGCCCTGCGGCCAAGCTGCTGGTGTCCAGCGTCGCTACGCCGGAGGAATTCACTGCGACCGCGCTGCCGATTTGCGTCGCGCCATTGAAGAAGCTCACCGTTCCCCGCGACGGGTTCGTGTCCGGTATGGGCGAAACGGTAGCGGTCAGCGTCGCCGATTGGCCCTCCACGAGCGTGCTCGGCGTGACCGAAGTGATCGCTGTGGTTGTTGTCGCCTGGCTCACTACGAAATTCAGGCCCGTCGAGTTCGACCCGTCAAAGCCTTCGCCGTTGCCGTTGTAGTCCGCGTAGAGCGTGAGAGTGCCGACGGGCAGCGCGGTCGTCGCGAGTGTGGCAACGCCAGAAGCGTTCACATTGCCGCTGCCCAGGAGCGTTTCGCCGTTGTAGAAACTGACGGTCCCGTACGTGTCGCCTTCGGGCGCCGGCGTAACGGTTGCGGTGAACGTCACGGATTGGCCATACGTCGAAGAGGTCGGCGAAGCTGAGAAAGCGGTCGAAGTGGCCGTATCGCCCTGCAGCGCTTCGGTGGTGGATTGGCTCGCCGCCCGCTCCGTGTCTCCGGGATAGCTCGCCAGCACGTTATGCATGCCGCCGCCGGCGATCGCGACGCCGGTTGTTGTTGCGGTCTCGCTCTGCGCGGAAAGGAAGATGGAGGCGACCGAAGCCGTCTCGCCGTTGCCATTATTGGTGACGACCAAATCGGGCAAGCCGTCTCCATTCAAATCGCCGGTGGTGACGGCATACGCTCCGCCTGTGCCGGTACTCTGAACCGTGCCTTCGGTGGGAAACGTTCCGTCGCCGTTGCCGAGGAAATAATCGACGGCGCCGCCTGAGTCGTCGGTGACCACCAGGTCCATTTTGCCGTCCGCATTAAGGTCTGCCGCGGCGATTCCATACACTTCCTGGTCGCCGGGATATAGCGGCGGCTGTGCCGTGAATTCGCCGGTGCCGTCGTGGTTGTTGAGCAGGATGCTGACCGAGGCGTCGCCTGAATTCGCGACGGCGATGTCAGGCGAGCCGTCACCATTGAAATCGGCGACGGCCAGATCGCGAGGACTGCTTCCCACGGGGATCGTCATCTGATTTTGGAACGTTCCGTCGCCGTTCCCGAGCAGGATGCTCACGGTTCCGTCAGCAGCGTTTGTGACGGCCAGGTCGAGGTTCCCGTCGCCGTTAAAATCAGCCGCCACGGCAGACCAAGCTTCGTTGCCCACTTGAAAAAAGCAGTCGCCTTCGCAATCTCCAACGAAAGACGCGAGGGTAAAGTTACCGGTGCCGTCGCCGAGAAACACCTGCATGTACGAATCGGGCTCGATGCCGACGGCGATGTCCAGATTTCCGTCGTTGCTGAAGTCGCCGACGGCCAGCGCATGCGGCTGCCCGTCCGGGTAGAGCGAACTGGCGGAAAACGTGCCATCGCCATTGCTGATAAGGACCATGACGCTGTAGCTGCTCTGGCAGCTGACCGCCAGATCAGCTTTGCCGTCACCGTTAAAATCTCCGGCAGCTATCGCGAACGGATCGCCGCAGAGCGGGGTCGTGGTCTGGGGTTGAAAGGTGCCATCCCCATTCCCTAATGCCACACTGATGTCGCCGGACGCGTAGTTGATGACAGCGATATCGTTGATTCCGTCGCCGTTGAAGTCTGCGATCACGGCGTGAGTCTCGAGCACATCGGTGGTGACGGCCGGCGCGTTGACGAGCGTGTAGTTGAGGCTTGCGGGATTGAGCGGGGCCGTCGCGAGCGAGGCGTTGCCGTTGCTCGTGTCGAGAAAAGATATGGTTCCCGGCATCGCTCCGGAGCCAAAGGCGGTCACCTGCGCCGAGAGGTTATAGCTGCCTACCGATCCGCCCGTGGAGAATTGTGTGGAACTGGTGTAATTGGAGGCGCCGCTTACGGTGAGTGGCTGCGCGGAAGAGGTGCTGCCCGTCGAACCGCTAATGCCAACGTAGATGGCGGTGATGCTATAGGTTCCCACGCCGGGCACGAACTTAAAAGTTGCGGCGCCGCTGGACTGGACTTGGGCTGTGCCGAAAACGGCCGAGTCTTCGCAATGCGCCGCGGCGGCATTGCAAAAGATCACGGTGCCACGGGGCGCCGGATCGCCAGAGGGCTCGAGGGCGACGGTTGCGGTCAGCGTCACAGCCGTGCCGGCCGTGACGCTGCCGGACGGTGAAATCGCCAGCGATGTGCTCGAGCCGCCGACGGCCGCGCGAGCCGCTGTGCCTGCCAGAGTGAATAGCAAAAGAAACCAGACCGCCCGCTTCGCCTTGAGCATTCTGCCCGCTCCTAATATGTCGATTGGCCGCAGGCGCGCCTCTCGCGTATGAACTACGTTAGAGATTTCTTACTAGCGTCGCCTGGTGCGCCGAAAGAAAAAGCAAGCGGGGTTCCAACGCAGGACAAGGGAAAATGCCCATAAACGCCACTGTTTTGAAGTAAATGGAGAATGGAAGAGCGAAAGGCATTCCCGAAATGAAGTTTGCTGACCGAAATGGAAGCGCGGCGACCGGGTTTCTCTGGCGCCGTCAGCTTTCTTTGCGGCCGCGCCGCAGCTGCCTGACGAACATGTGAATCCTCTTACTTACACGCCGTCGTGGTGCATGGCCCTTCAGAAACCTCAATGCACAGGCGGCTCTTCCGATCCTGCCCTAACATGTGTGATCCACATCACTGCGCAATCCCAACCCCTCCTGCCAGATGGGCAAATACACCAAGCCGACACGCCCGGGGCCAAACTGATTGCCAGTTTCGATTGAGGTAAACGAGATATCCGATCCCGACGCAAGCCGCAAGATCGAACGTGCGGTCTCCGCCTGCATCGGAGAGGGGCGGATGGAAAGCTGGAGAGTGTGGATTCGGAGCCTTTCGGGAGCATGGCACGTCAGGGTGCAAGGACCGAATGACTCGCGAGAGCGGCTGTTTTTCGACGCCCTGCACGAATTACCTGAAAAGATCCGCGCATGGCTCATGCTGTATCCCCTCCGATGAGCCGCGCGGACAGCCGTTGCGGAGAACGCACGCCCGAGACAGCGCGCGCGACCTCCTGTGCGACGGCTGTCGGCGTGGCGCGGCCCCTCCAAGGCCAAAGGCTGCGCCACGGCCTTCTTGTTGACGCTCGAACACGAGAGGGCGCACGCGCCCGCGGATGCGACGCTAGATGAGCTTATATTTCGTTGCGAGATAGCCGGCGATGCCAGCGAGAGAATCCTGCCCGGCGTGCTGCATCATGCCGGGGCGCAGGCTTTTGCGGTACCAGGCGAGAATGCCGAATAGGGCACCATAAACAGTGATCGCGATCACGGAGCGCCACCCTTGATAGAGGTGCGCCGAGCCAAAAACAAGCGCTTGCAGCACGATGGCTACCCAGGCGGTTCCAGTCCACGCGAAAAATTGCCGCTGTAGATAGCCGCGAAAGATAAACTCCTCGCAGAAGCCCGCCGTCACCGCAAGCACAACGAACACGGCCACTTCCGTCCAGCTTTGCGGCAGCAGCAGCTTGGCAGCTTGCACGCCGTTGAAATGAAGCACGAATTCGAGCACGCCGAGGACGACCAGCACGACGCCCCAAAAGAGAAACATCACCGCGACGTCGATCAGGAAGTCTTCAAAGCGCCGCCATTTGCCGCCGATGATCTCGCGGATGCTGATCTTCCGGGGCAAAAGCGCCAGCAGCCAGATATATGCGAAAAGCACCAACTCGTAGGCGAGCGTCGCGATGTAGACCGGCGTGCGCGACGAAAAACGGGACGCGCGCGCCAAAAATCTCGGCTGTCCCTGGTAAGCGGAGATAGCGACAATGATCACGATGAGCAAGGCCGTGTGCCACCACGCGCCGACGGGCTCGGGCGCCGGCTTGCGCCCGGAAAGCGAAGTTTGAGAGGAAGCGGGATCCGATGTCATGGGACCGGCCTAATGGCGTAAAAAGCGATTCTAGCAGGATCGAGCCGAACCTCGTCGGCCTCTATCGCGCAGGCAAAATGAATTGTGGTGAGCGGTGGGAATCCTATATAACGTCTACTTGCAAACTCGGATGCGCGCGGCGCTGTAGGCGAGAAAGTGGTCCCTCATGGGCAAGCTTCTTCTAGTGGGAGTCGTCCTTTTGATTGCGCTGCCGGCAAACGCGTCCGATCTGCAGAAGCAAGTTGATGCGCTGGTCGCGGGGTTTGACGGGCACGTGGCGCTTTATGCAAAGAACCTGACGACCGGCGAAACCGTTTCGATTGATCCTGCGCGTCCCGTGCAAACCGCTTCGGTAATCAAGCTGGCGCTGCTGCTGCAAGCCTTCGAGCAAATTCATGTGGGCAAACTGAAGCTCTCGCAACCCGTCGTCCTGACGAAAGAAAATCAGGTGCCGGGCTCGGGCATTCTTGCCCATCTTGACCCAGGCCTCACACTCACCCTGAAAGACACGATCACGTTGATGATCGAACTGAGCGACAACACCGCGACAAACATGCTGATCGACGTGGTCGGATTGGGCCCGACGAACGACATGCTGAGCCGCATGGGCCTGAAAGACACCTATTTTTATAAGAAGGTTTTTCTGCCCACCAGCGATGCCATGCCGGCCGACCAAAAGCAGTTTGGCTTGGGCAAAACAACGGCCCAGGAAATGGCGAACCTGATGGAAAGCATCTACCGTTGCGATCTGGGCGACCGCGAACTGTGCCTCGATATGATCACTATGATGCGCCGCCAGCAGTACCGCGCGATGATTCCGCGCTATCTGGCCGCGCCGGACAGCAGCGAAGCTCTTTCGCCGATCGCCGACAAGATCGGAATGCTCGACGCCGTTCGCAACGACGTGGCGCTCGTCTACACGCAGCGCGGCCCGGTGATTCTCTCGATCTTCACCTACGACAATCCCGATAAATCGTGGACGCCGGAAAACCGCGCCGAAATTCTGATCGGCCACCTCGCCCAAACAATTGTGAACACGTGGTCGCCCGCAGGCCTCGCCATCAGCGTGACCGATCCTGTGGCTCTCCCGATTCCCGAAAAGAACTAGACGGCTTTAATCAGCGAGCCCGACAACGACGCACGTTCGATTAGATTGCCTCGCGTCCTCATGATTGCCGGGCGATTCGGCGCAGAACGCCGTGTGAGCGGCGTCACAAGATAATCCGGCAAATGACGATACAAAACTGCGGCACGCGCCCGTCCAGGCCGAAGAAAGGGCCAGCGGAAGCAATGCATTAAATCGAGGCGTACGAGCTTCTGCGTTCCGTGGCAAATTTTGCAGCGCCGGTCCCTACTTCCCGAATACCAGGACCCGGAAAGTTCCCATTTGGGCCATCCGCCTGCCGCCGCGTCCATTTACGGGCGCCGATGGCGCGCCGAAATCCGCGGTATCCGCGAAAAGCTCATGCGTTTTCGTATCGAGGCCCATCGTTTTCGCACCATACTCGCTCTTGATCGGCTCAAGCGCAGTGTACTTATCCGGGCCGTCTTCATGGAAGACGTCGATTTCGCCTGCAATCGTCGAGACGAAAATCAGTTTGGTTTCAGGATCGAACCGCGCGGCATCCGTACCCGCCGCGATCGGGAATGTCTGCACCACCTTTCCGGTGTCGGCGTCGATGATCGCCAGCATCTGCGGGCTCCGGCCGGCACTGAAGAGGCGGTGATGCTCCGCGTCGATGGCGAGCGCTGTCGGATGCCCTTCCGGCGCGGTTGGCCAGCGCGACGTCACTTCCAGCGTCTTCGTATCGATCGTTGCGATCTGGTCCTTGTCGGCCAAATTCACGTAAACGTGTCCCATTCCGTCCGGCACTGCAAATTCCGGCGAGCCACCCAGCGGGATATTCTTGATGAATTCGCCGGTCTGAGCATTCACCGCTGTCGAAGAGTTACTGTCACCGTTCATCGAAAACGCGTCCTTTGAGGCCGGGTCGTACAGCATGCAATCCGCGTCCGGCTGCGCGTTGACCGTGCTTTCTTTTTTCATCGTCTTCAAATCGAAGATGGTGATGGCGCCCGCGCCGCCATCGGTGATGAATCCGC
The DNA here is from genome assembly GCA_035507075.1 of Candidatus Aquilonibacter sp. Lineage (GTDB taxonomy): Bacteria > Acidobacteriota > Terriglobia > Acidiferrales > UBA7541 > Palsa-295. Next base: position 34,144 of record DATJOL010000162.1, read on the forward strand.
GATTAAACTCGGGCGCGACCGCGACACCGTGCTGCCGCTGGAAGCCCGTGATGAATCCTAAATTGTCGCCGGTATCCGCGTTCATCACTTCGACCGCGGTCCCGCGGCCCAGATAAACGCGGCGCGCTGCTGAGTCAACGGTCACGTAGTCGAAATACTCCGTCTTGCTGCCGGGCGCCGGCCCGAATTTGTAGGTATGCAGCAAATGGTAGGCGCTATCGGGGGCAGCCCAGGAAACGGCGACGGCCGCGAACAGAATGGCCGCACCCGCGCAAATCAACCGCAAACTCGAACTCTTCACGTAATGCCTCCTGATCGACGACACCTCAAATCGCGCGAATTGTATCCAATTGCGTCTGAAGATCACGTGAAGGTCAGACGCCGAACCCCCACCAGGCTCTGAAAGCGATTGGGAGTTGTTGTTACCACTGCTCCGTTGTAAATTCTCCCCGCGAATTCCTCGAAGGGAACTGCGCCATGCCTGATTCGCCGCCGAACAAGAAACTCTCGCGCCGGGCTCTCTTGCGAGCCGGCGCTGTTGGGCTCGGTGGACTCGGCACGCTCGATCCTTTCTCGGCCGCAGCACTCGCCGCGCAACAAGCTCTGCCGGCGCAATCGGGCGAGCCGAAAGCGTTCAACCACTTTCCGCGCATGGTGCAGGAATATTTCGTGGCGCGCGTGCAGGAAATCGAGAAGCTCGCGGACAAGAGGCGCGCGGCCCTCCAGTCCAAAGCCGACGCCCAGGCCTACGTGCGCGAAGCCCGGCGCAAAACCCGGGAATGCTTTGGCGCGTGGCCGCAAAAGACGCCGCTCAATGCGCGCGTCACCGGAACTCTGGACCGCGGCGACTACAAAGTAGAAAAGGTAATTTTCGAGAGCCGACCGGATTTTCCCGTCACGGCGAATCTGTATCTTCCGCCGCGGCCTGTGCACGCCGCTCCCGGCGTCGTTTGCCCTTGCGGGCACACCGCCAGCGGGAAGGCCGCGGACGAATACCAGTCAATTGGCCAGACGCTCGCGCGGCAGGGATATCTCGTGCTCGTTTACGACCCCATTGGCCAGGGCGAACGCTACCAATACGTCGATGCGCAGCTCAAACCGATTCATGGCGGCGGCACATCCGAACACCTTTATGCCGGCAACCAGCAATTTCTGGTTGGCGAATTTTTCGGTTCGTGGCGCGCGTGGGACGGAATCCGGGCCCTCGACTATTTGCTCACCCGGACCGAAATCGATCCGGCACGCGTGGCCGTCAGCGGCGTTTCAGGCGGCGGCACGATGACGACCTGGCTTGCCGCGGTGGAACACCGCTGGTGCGCCGCGGCGCCGTGCTGCTTCGTCACCACGTTTCGGCGCAACCTGGAAAACGAGCTTCCCGCGGACACCGAGCAGTGCCCGCCGCACGCGCTTGCCCTCGGCCTCGACCATTCGGACTTCATCGCCGCCTTCGCGCCCAAGCCTGTCATTCTCCTCGACGAGGAACGCGACTTTTTCGATATTCGCGGCGTGGAGGAAGCTTTCGGGCGGCTCAGGGCTCTTTACAAACTGCTCGGCGCCGAAGACAACGTGCAAATGTCCGCCGGGCCGGGCTATCACGGCTACGGCAAAGAGGATCGCGAAGCGATGTACGGCTGGCTTAATCGCATCACGAAAGTTTCAGGCTCCTCGACGGAACCGCAAATCACGATCGAAAAAGAAGAAACGCTCTGGTGCACGCCGCATGGCCAAGTGGCGGAATTTCATCCGCGCACCGTCTTTTCGTTCACGCGCGAGATTTCGCAATCGCTGGCGAGACAGCGCAAGCCGCTCAACGCCGCGCAACTGAAGACGGAGCTGCCTGGCGCGTTGAAAATCGAACCGGCGTCGCGTGCGCCCGATTACCGAATTCTGCGGCCGTCAAACGGACGGCAGTATCCGAAAAAATACGCGGCGACGTACGCCGTGGAAACCGAGCCCGGCGCTTTCGCGCTTGTCTATCGGCTTTCGGACACGCCGCTCGAATCGCGCATCCCGCGCGGGCCGTCGCGCGCCATTCTTTATGTTTCGCACCGATCGGCGGACGACGAACTCCGCACCGAACCGACAATCGCCGACGTGATGCAGAGCGAACCTGACTCCGCTGTTTTCGCATGCGACGTTCGCGGCATCGGCGAATCGCAGCCGAACACATGCGGATCGAAAGACTTCGCCGAGCCTTACGGCAGCGACTATTTCTACGCGATCCACTCGATCATGCTCGACCGGCCTTACGTCGGGCAAAAGACTTACGATCTGCTGCGACTGATCGCTTTGCTGAAAGCGACCGGGCACGTGCAGGTTCACGTGTTGGGCAAAGGCTGGGGCTCTCTGCCTGCCACATTTGCGTCGTTGCTGTCCGACGACGTGGTGCAGGTGACGCTGAAGAACGCGCCGATCGGCTACAGCGCGATTGCCGCGTCCGAATCGTACAATTGGCCGCTTTCGTCATTCATCCCCGGCGTCCTCAAGACGTTCGATTTGCCGGATTGCTATGCGGCGCTGGCTTCGAAAAAGCTGCGCCAAATCGATCCGTGGAACGCCGAGTCGGTCACGTCCTCGTCCGCATCCGCGTGATTTGCCTCTCCGTGCCTCGCGACCCTGCGGCCAATCAGGCTTGCGCGCGTTGCATGTCCGCGGCTGTCCGAGATCATTCGAGTATCTCGACCCAACCGGCGGAGCCGTCTATGCGGATGCGCTGCCCTGTTTTGATCTGCTGAGTCGCTCGGCCGGTTCCCACGGCAGCAGGAATGCCAAATTCGCGAGACACCACGGCGGGATGAGAAAGCGCTCCGCCGTTTCACAAACAGCCTCCATGTCCACACCAATCACAGAGAGACGTCTCCGTCCCCGCCGCCGAATCCAACCGCGGCCCGTCAGAACTTTCTCGACCAGTCCTTCGGCCAGCGCTCCACCACCACTTTTTCCTGTGTGAAGAATTCGATCGAATCGCGACCTTGGCCATGCAGGTCGCCAAAGAAGCTGCCTCGCGCTCCGCTAAATGGAAAGAACGC
>DATJOL010000163.1:0-21547 GCA_035507075.1 Candidatus Aquilonibacter sp.
GCACGGGCATGCTTCTTCTTGAGTCCCTCATTTTCCTCCTCAAGTTCGCGAATCCGTCCTCTGAGCTTCAGGATTTCTTCGTCATCTCTTGGCACGGCCCTCGGCTCCCCTGACATCTTCCTAGACGCTGCCGCATGCCGGAAGCGGAGAAGCAACTGGCGTGTAAAATCTCCAGTGTTCTGCTCCGTTCTGCTTCCAAATCCGAAGCTCAACAGGCAGAGACGGAAACGGTAATCCCATGACGGGCAAAGATTTGAAGTGGCGCGCCCGGAGGGACTCGAACCCCCGACCCTCTGCTTAGAAGGCAGACGCTCTATCCAACTGAGCTACGGGCGCATAGCTTAACTGATTCTACATTGGTTACGACGCGGCCAGCGCCGTTTTTCGGCCGCTTGCTTCTTCCACTCAAGCGAAGGCTTCGTTCGGAGCAGTCTGAGGCAATCGCCCCGGTGTTGCCATTTCCCAAGCGCTTGCCAGCTACAGCCAGGGCGTTTTGCGAATCGCTTTTCGCGGCGATTCGATGCGCAACTCGAAACCAGCGTGCTTTGGAAGCTCGTGGTGGCTTCCAGACGCAACCCCCGCTGAACCGCTGGACGAACGCTATGTCAGGGCTGCGCGGCAATAGGCCAGGCACTTGGCCACTTCCTTCACCGCGTCGGAGTCTGCCGGGATCTGGTACTCCTGCTCGATGGTGGCGGGAATAGGCCACTTGTTTTGCTGCACGAGCTGCAGGATTTGCTTGATCGGCGTCTCACCCTCGCCCCATGCCAAGTTCAAAGCGCAGTGCTCGGGCAGCGTCCGATCCTTCAGATGGAAGCTTCCGATCCGGCTGTGGAATTTATTCAGAAAATCCATCGGTGTGCCGCCAATTTCCCCGGCTGCCACGTAGTGCCCGAAATCCACGTTGGACCAGTTCCCTTCTGATGCCGCGAACGCTTCATCGAACGCGTCGATTCTTCCTTGAAGGTGAGTGTGATATGCCGCATGCATGCCGTTGCGCAGCGCCGCATCTCCCACCTTTTTCAACGTCGCGGTTGAGGTGTCGCTGTGTGGCGGCAGTTCTGCGGTCAGGTGCGTCGCGCCCATTGTCTTGCCAATCTGGAACTGCTTGTCGAGCATCTCGTCGTCCGCGTTCACATCGAGGATCTTCACGGCATAGATCGAAACGCCGGCATCGTTGTACATCTTCCTGAGGTCCTTGAAAACATCCAACGAGACGTTGAGCTGGAACTTGTGCAACTCATCCTGAGCCGCCTGCTGTTCGGCCGTCAAAGGAGCACGGCCACCACGGTTCCCGCCAGGACCGCGGCCAAGCGCACCGCCCATGCCACCACGTCCCGCTGGGCAGGCACGCCCGTCCCACGAAGGCTGCCCGGGGATGGCCGGACCCGGTTCAGCCGCGGCTTGCTCACCTCGCCCGCGGCCCGCCATTCCGCCGGGGAAGCCGCCGAACCCGCCGCGAGCCGGAGGAGTGAATCCCATCCTTTTGTAGGCATAGGGCCAGACCGGCGTTTCCAACTCGCATGCGCTGATGCCATCGGCCGTGATGTAGCCGAGCACCGCTTCCGCGCTTTGGTCAGGCATGCTGCGGTAGCTGTAGCTGATAACGCCGATCTGCACCCCGTTGATGTACGAGTCGGGTTTTGGAGCGGGCGTTGAGAATAAACGCTCAGGATTGGCAAGAACCGCCGCAGCGGCCGGGATACTTCCTAATGCTAGCTTTCCAAAATCGCGCCTCGAATAGTTCATGGCTTCTCCGATCGATGAGTTCGATAATGCTCGCCTTCTAGTTCAACACGAACATGTACAATCCCGTCGCTCCCGCTGCCAGCACGTGCTGTTTGCCGTCCAGCATGAACGTCTCGGGCGGGCTCGAAAGACCCCCAATTTCAGCGTGCCAAAGCGGTTTGCCCGTGGCTGCGTCGAGCGCCTCGATGCCGCCGCTATTCGAGAGGAACAGCACTCCGCCCGCAGTCGATGTTTCCCCGACGGCGGCCTCCGTTAGATCATGGCGCCATTTCACTTTGCCCGTCTTGTAATCGATCGCAGCGAGATCGGAGCCGTACGAAAAGCTGGCCCCTCCGCTGATTCCGCCCAGGCCCATAGAGCCGCGCGGATCCGGTTCCATCAGATAGTCGATATGGAGGCCATTTGTCTCATGTACGTAGAACAATCCGGTCTCCGGCGAGAAAGTCGGCGGCGGGTAGTTTGTCACGTCGCTGTTGACCAGCGAGCCGGCGATGGTGGCGTCCTTATTGGGATTGCGGATGACTTCCCCACGCGCGTTCAGCTTCGGCTGGGCGTCCGGGTCGATGCCCGAAGCATAGTTGTTCACCAGGCCAATTTTGCGAGTGAGGAGATGTTCGCCCGTAGTCCGATCGAGCACGTAGAAGTAGCCGTTGCGCGTGGCCATCAATACCAGCTTGCGCATCCGGCCGTTGAACGTCGCGTCGACGATGATCGGCGTTTGCGTCGAATCCCAGTCATGCGTGTCGTGCGGCGAGGTCTGGAAATACCAGGCGATCTTGCCGGTATCGACGTTCACCGCGAGCAGGCAAGAAGTGTAAAGATTATCGCCATCGCCGCGCCCCTGCGTGTACGCCGGAGTGGGGTTGCCCGTGCCGAACATATAGAGGTGGGTCTCCGGATCGTAAGAGCCGGGAATCCACGATGTACCGCCGCCGTGTTGCGCTGCCGCGAGGCTTGGCCATGTCTTGACCGAAGGGTCGTCCGCCGTCTGCGCCGTGGAATACAATCTCCACTGCTCCTCGCCGGTTTCCGGATCGAGGGCCTTGATGTAGGCGGGCTCGTCCGTGTCATTGCCTGTGCCGACGATAACATGATCGCCGATCACCATCGGAGCGTTCGATGAGAAGTACTGCATTTCAAACGGCGCAATTTCCTTTTTCCATACTTCCTGTCCGGTGGTCGCGTTGAGTGCCACGACCCAGTCGTCATGAAGCTCGAAGAAAATGAGGTTGTGCCACATGCTCGGGCCGCGCGTTCCCGTGGTCGTGCCGCCGCGGTACTTCCAGTAGTAGTGCCACAGGACCGTGCCGTCGCGCGCGTCGATGGCGTAAACATCGTTCTGCGACGCTCCGTATAGAATCCCGTTTACAAACAGGATGCCGCCGCCGAAACGCGTCGGACCGCAGTTGTTGACCGTGCCGTCGCCGAAACCGCCGACGATAATCGGCGCCGCACTGACTGCACCAAACCCACGGCCGCCGCGCCCCTGTCCCGGGAACGCAACTTCCTGGGCGCCCGCTTCACCTTTGCCCTCGGGGCCGCAGGCTGTGGTAATGCCCGTATTCACCCACTGCAGGCTCAGATCTTTGACCGTGGTGGTGTTGATCTGCGTAAGCGCGCTGTAACGCTTGCCGGTATTGTCGCCTGAATAGGAGGGCCATTGGTCCGACAGGGGCTTGAGAAGATCGGCCGGATCAAGACCGGCAGTGTTCTGTGCCACCAGAAACATCGGCGTCGCAAGCAGAGCTGCGATGAAAAATAGGTTCTTCATTTTTTCCTTGCTCCTCTACTTGATCGTCGCCAAATAGGCCGTAATGTCATGCATGTTCTTGTTGTCCGGATCATCCAGCAGCAGCGCCATTTTTTTGTGAGCCTCCTGAGGATCCTTCACCTCCACCTTCGGCTCTCCGTTATCGACCGCGATCGACTTGCGCGTGCCGTCAGCGAGCGTCAGGATCACAAGGAAATCGTCATTGCGGACGAGTTTGCCTTCAAACTTCTCGCCGTCCGCCATGGTGACCGTCGCCTCCATACCGCCCGCACCGCCCGCACGAACGAAACCGCGACCGACGCCCGCGGTACCTCCGACCCAGGTATTCTGCAGAGTCCGCGGATCAGGATATTTTGTGGCGATACCGGCAAGATCGCCGGTCACCGAGTGGCAATTCGAGCAGAGCTTGGTGAACTCTGCTTGCCCCGCGACCGGATCGCCCACAAGGATGTTGTAAGTGAGTCCCACAGGATTTCTTCCCGGAGGGCTGCCCTGCCCACCCATCGTGGCCTGAATGCTGTGGATGTAATCGGCAATAGCCGCACTATCGATGTCTGGGAGATTGATCGGTGGATCATGCTTGGCGATGGCCGCTGCCACCCTCTCGCCGTGCTGATCCATCATCGTATCGGCGGACTGCAAAAGGTTGGGACCGTTCTTGTCCGGAACACCGCGCATGTCCGGTGCGTGGCAGGAAGCGCATTGGGCATCGTATAGAGCCTTGCCGCGCGCGAGCACATCCTCGGATGCAAGCGGACGCGTGTATTGCGGAAAGCCTCCGCGACGCCCGGGTCCGCGCCCTCCCGGACCTCCAGGCGCTGCCGGAGTCTGCGGCTCGCCCTGCTGCGCCGGCTCCTGCGCCATTACGTGAACAGCCGCACTAAGCGCCACAGCCAAACTGATACACACTGCTACTTTTCGAACCGCCAAGCTCCACCTCCAGACCTCGCTCCCAAATGGTTGCCTATTCTAACTGTTTTATGTGAGCGCCGCGCGACAATATGCCAGGCACTTTGCCACTTCCTTCACATCGCATCTGCTCGTTTCAAGCGCCAAGGCCCAATGATTGACGTAAAGTGTCCACGTTTCGTTACCGCGAACTTCAACCCGCGGTCAAAACGCCTCCTCTGCTTCCTGTCGTCAGGGCAGAGCGTCGGAGCGTGCTTCGGCTCCCGCGCTGGCGTGCGCGGCGAAGGGGTGCGCAAATAAGCGCGCATTTAGCGTGCAAAAGGCCTCATTTAAGGCGAAATAAGCCTGTTTTAAGTGTCCAATTCGCGCCGTTCCGCAGGCCTTCGCACGAAAGCAAGCCGCCCGCAATTCCCAAATTGGGAAAAGCGGTCCTAGTACTCGAATAAGTGTTGACAAATGGGTACACTCCGTGATAAACTTCTCCCCGCAGGTTTCACAACGGAGAAAACTCTCTCACAAGGAGGCCACGGAGCAACCTAAACCACGAAGCCGCGAGCAAACCCGGGTTGCCGTGCCGAAGCGGCGGCAAGCGGCGCGATCGAAAATGCATAAAAAGCCCGAAATTCTAATCGCAAATGAATAAAATTAAAAATCGATCTAAACTACTGAAAACAAAGGACAGAAAAATTTCTAATCGCGGTCAGGAAGGGGGGTAAACGAGTGTTGCGATTAGAAATGCATAAAATCGTGTCCGTGTGAGGACGCAAGGAAGCATCGATTTCTAATCGATACACAAAACGATTAGAAATCGCCGCAACTCCTTCCGTGCCAATCAGATCCATCCTTTTAATCGATACACCTCAGGTATTTTCGAGTCGGCCTCGCAGGCAACGAAATGCCGCTCTCCGGCCCTCTTATTTAAGGGGTGCGGAATCGATGTCCCTGCGCAAGCGCGATCCGCGGCGCCTCCGATTTGAATGTGCCGCTCGCAAGTGCGCGCTCTTTGAACCTCTGAAAAGGAGTCTCCCAAGTAACGGAGCCCAGCCATGAAATATGCCTTACCTGTTCTCATACTGCTCTGCACTTTTGGTTTATCAACAGCTGCTCAAACCGAACCCTCTAAGGCCGCGGAGAACCTGCAAAATTGCCTGAACGCTGTCGGTCAATGCAACCAGTCGCTTCTCACTCCACAACAAGCCAAAGTCGTAAGCCAAATCGATCACAACCAAAATCTTTCGGACTGTCTCGAGGGATACGCTGATTGCGACCGCTCGAAACTAACACCCAGTGAGGCAAAACAGGTTGGTGAACTGCAGCGCGAGCAGAATCTTCTCTCTTGCGAGAGCACGCCAGAGGTTTGCAATGAATCGCAGCTCACGCCGGCCCAAGCCTCCCAGGTGGCGAAAATCGCGAAGGACCAGAATCTCGTGAACTGCGAGGTCGGCTTCGGCATGTGCAGCATGTCTGAGCTGACCGCAGCGCAACGGACCGAAGTCGCGAGCCTCAACCGGCAGCGCAATCTCGCCGAGTGCCTCACGGGCGACAGCCTGTGCGACAAGTCTCAGCTCAATGTAGCCCAGCTGCAGCACGTTGCGCAAAACGACCAGATGAGGAATTTGCTCGCGTGCAGAACCTCGGATGTGCTTTGCGATTCCTCGATGCTCACGTCTCCGGAAGCGGCAGAAATTGCCGAGGCGAATCGCGAGCGCAACCAGCTCGATTGCGAAGCCGGTATGCCATCGTGCAATCGGTCTGAGCTGAATGGCGGCGAAGAAGCGGCGCAGGAGCCGCAGAAAAAGCCGACTTTATAGATTGTTTCGGCGGCAACTTTCGAATTCGAATCTCGAATTTCGAAATCAGCCTGCTGGCGCGAAAACGTCGCTGCAAAAAAGCGGCGTCCGCAACTGGCGGACGCCCCTCGTGAGGCAAAGCACGCGACGAAAGCGGTTACTTTTCTGTCGGCGCGTCGTTCGCCGGCAGATCGCCGAGCGCGTACTGCGTCCCGGCGAGGATGTGGTCGAGCATAACTGGATCCTCGTAAACGTGCTCGTCGTGGCCGAGCACCTCAACGAACACGCGGCCCTTTCCTTCGCGGCGAATCCAGCTCAGGCCGTAGTCGCCGTCCGTGCGGCGCGAACCGGCCGGCTCTTTCGCCTTGTCCGCATCGCTCATTTTCGAATAGTCGATGCTCGTGAGTTCGTGGACGTTCTTCAGCGAGTACGAGTCCTGCGCCATCGTGTACGTTTCGTCGTGGATCACAAATTCCTGCCCGTGGAACATTTGCGTGAGCGGGCTCTTTGTGTCGTCGATCTTCACGGTGATCACCTGCGGATACGGCCAGTGCCACTTGAAGTAGCCGCCGATCATCTTGTTAAAGTCAGGCCAGGTGCCGGTGGGGACGAAGGATTCCGCGGCGGCGCTCATGGCCTGCATTTCCTGCGGAGTCGGCGGCGCTCCCGTGCCGCGCATAGCCCCCATGTTCGGCGACGTATGGTAGGAATCGATCGCCGCGTGAACGCCCGCGAGGCCCTTGCCGTCGCGGACGAAATTCAGCAGCGCCTGCCGGCGTTCGGAGGTCAATTCTTCATTGTTCGGATCGTCGAGGAACTGGCCGGTAGTGCTATCGAGAAATACGAGATCGTATTGCTGCAGATTGGCGGCGGTAATATCCGCGGGATCGTAGGTAATCGTGGTCGACCAGGCGCCGGTTCGGTCGCCCATCTCCTTGATCGCAGCCGCTGCCAGCGGGATGGACGAATGTACGAATCCGGCTGCCTTGCACAGCACGAGGACTTTCCGCGCTTGCTTTGGCGTGGCGAAAGCCTCGGTGGGGGTCGCGTCTTCCATAGCGATGACGTCCCACGACCAGGGCGTTTCGGTCTGCGGAATGTTGAATCCGGCAGGCGGCCGCGGGTTGGCACCGCGTGCGCCGCGTCCCTCCCGGCCCGGTCCTCGTTCGGCCTGCGGCGCACCGGCGGCTGGCGCGGCAGGTTCCTGGGCGTGCACTGTATAACCGACAATCGTGAGCAAAGCCGCCGCGGAAATTGCGGCGAGCAGCTGAGCAATCCTCTTAGATCCCATGGATCCTCCTTGGTGCCCATATCCTTATGCTCGCAGGCGTCATTTGTCCACTAAAACTTTTTCAACGGGTCGTTAACGTACCCGAAAGGTATTTGTGGACCGGGCAGATCCGTCCGCCTGGAAACCGCGCCCTAATAACGACTGGCGACAGACTGACTCTTCGGGCACGCGCACCCGCACCCGCTCTGGCACATCGTATAATCTTCCTGTCGAGCCGCGTCGATCTTTGGGACGAGGCGGCCTTCGGCAATAGGCAAGCCGGACCCAATCCTCTCTTTTTGACGCTTCCCCTTTCAATGCCGTATCCGTGCGCCTCGGTGCAGTCTCGCGCGCAGGACTGCGCGCATGGGGATCCTGGATGAAACGCGTCCTTTTCGTCGATGACGAGCCCGCCGTGCTCGACGGCATCCGCCGCACGGTCGAGCGCCGCGACAATCAGTGGGAAGTGGCGTTCGCGCCCGACGGTGAAAATGCGCTCTCACTGCTCGAGGCGTCGCCGTTTGACGTGATCGTCTCCGATTTGCGCATGCCGGGGATCGACGGCCCCACGTTGCTTAAGACGGTCTGCGAAAAATATCCCGCCGTGGTGCGCATTGTCCTTTCCGGCCAGGCGGAAATCAATGACGCGCTGCGAGCCGTCCCAGTAGCGCATCAGTTTCTCGTCAAGCCGTGCGATCCGGACATGCTGCGCATTGCGATCGAGCGCGCCACCAGCCTTTCGAGCATCCTCAGCAACAAGCTGCTGGCGAGCATGGTCGGCTCCGTGCAGGACCTGCCGGTGCTGCCGCGGACTTACCTCGCGCTGCGCAGCGCACTCGAAAATCCCAACGTCTCGCTGAAGAGTATCGTGCAGATCATCGAGAGCGACGTCGGCATCTCAGCGAAAATTCTGCAACTTGTGAACTCCGCGTTTTTCGGCTTGCCGCGCGAGATTTCGACGCTGCAGACGGCCGTCAGTTTTCTCGGGACGCAAATCGTGCAGAATCTTGTGCTGTCGGCGGAGGTGTTTCACGTCTTCGAACGCGCCGCAGCCATTCGGCGCTTTTCGTTCGAGGACCTGCACATGCATTCGCAACTTGCGGCGAAGATCGCGGGACGCATTCCTGCGTCGTCGCACATTCATGGCGCCGCAATTGTTGCCGCGCTGCTACACGACATGGGGAAGCTGGTTCTGGCCATTCGCTCGCCAAAGCATTTCGAGCGCGCGGTTCAAGGCTCAATCGAAGAAAATCTGCCGCTATGCGAAGTCGAGCAGCAGCTCATTGGCGTCTCGCATGCGGAAGTGGGCGCTTACCTGCTTGGGATTTGGGGGCTCCCTACGCCGGTCGTCGAGGCCGTCGCGCACCACCATTATCCTGCCCGCATTCCATATGACGCGCTCGATGCGGTCGGGATCGTGCATATCGCCAATTTCCTCGCGCACGAACATCCGGTTCATCCGCCGATCGCCGGTCCCGCACCGTATCAGCCGCTCGACCAGGACTACCTTCGCGCTGTCGCCGCCACCGATTCGCTCGACGAGTGGCACGAAATGGCCGAATCCGTCTCGAACGAAATGCGAGGCGCGGCCAGCGTCCGCGGCTAGAGTCCTTTCGCGCTTGCAACGCTCAGACCTCATCGAACGCGAAGATCAGGACGAATCAAACGGCTGGTCAATTCGCGGAGTTACGCAAGTCCAGCGCCATCATTTCTTCGTCGTAATACTTCCCATCCACGTACAAAGCGCCGGGTACCGTCCCGACCACGCGAAAGCCCAGGCTTCCATACATTTTGCGAGCCGCGGTCTGCGCGATGGCCGCGGTGATATGAATGGCCGCGAGCCCGTTCAACCCACGCGCCTGTTCGACGACCGAACAAATCAACGCCCTGCCGACTCCCTGCTGCCGGTGCTCCGGGTGCACAAAAACACCCCAAATCCATCCGATCTGCCGCCGTTTCTCTTTCTGCTCACGATAAAAACCCGCCGTGCCGATCAACTGGCCTGTTTCAAACGCGCCCATCACGAAATTTTCGTCGTTCCCTGCTTCGATCCGCGCCTCGGTTCCCTTCACGCCGAGCGCCTCATGCTCCGCAGTTGATTCCGCAAAACCCACCGGCTCCGACTGCAGCGCCACCATCCGCAAATGCCAAAATACGGGCGCGTCACCGATCATCAGCCGCCGAATGAACATACCCTGGTCCCTTGCATCGTTAGCCCAGGTGCATTCCCCCGTTCACGTCAAGCACCTGGCCCGTGATATACGCAGCCTCGTCGCTTGCCAGAAACACGATGGCCGCGGCGATCTCCTTATCCGCGCCAAAGCGGCCCAGCGGAATCATCGCCTTCATCTTCTCTTTCAACTCCGGCGACAGGGGATCTGTCATCGGCGTCTCAATGAATCCCGGCGCAATCGCATTCACGGTGATGCTCCGCGACGCGACCTCGATCGCAATCGCTCGCGTCAGCCCGATCAACCCGGCCTTCGACGCCACGTAATTCGCCTGTCCCGCGTTCCCCGTTTCGGCCACGACGGACGTGATATTGATAATCCGACCGCTGCGCTGCTTCAGCATCGCGCCGAGCGCCTGCTGAATGCAGAGATGCGCGCCAGTCAGGTTCGTGCGCAACACGGCGTCCCAATCCTCGAGCTTCATGCGCAAGGCCAGCGTATCGCGCGTGATCGCCGCGTTGTTGACCAGACTATCCAGCCGCCCGAATTTCCCGAGTACCTGCTGAAACCCGGCCCTTACCTGCGCAGGGTCGGCCACATCCATGGTCACCGCGAGCGCGTCACCTCCTGCCTGCACGATCTCCGCCGCGAGGGAGGCAAGCTTTTCCGCGTTGCGCGCGGCAATTGCCACCTTCGCGCCATTTTCAGCCAACGCCAGTGCCGTAGCTCGCCCGATCCCCTGCGATGCACCGGTAACCAGCGCCACTTTCTCTTTGAGTGAAAACATAGAGGGAAACCCTATCGTATCTTCGCCGCCTCACGCAACAGCTACAGCGCATACACTCGACCGGGTTGCTCCTTGCTGATTCGAGCGTGCCGACGCCGAGAGCGCTGCCGCGAAATTCACCGCCAAAATGCAAGCACGCCGAGCGAGAAGCGGCTGCGAAACATTCGTCCGGGGGCGACCGCGCACAAGCGGAAGCCATGGGTCGCAAAAAGCGCGCTTGCATTCCGGTGGTGGTGGACGTAATTTTCCTTCGCGCCGGAGAGCGGATTTATTTTTGTATTGAAAGAGGTGGAGAGATGCGCAAATTGCTGGCTCTGATCGGCCTTACTGCACTGTTTGCGATGGCGGATAGCCGCCCACCGGACATCCCCTTCCGCATCGAGATGGTCGACCCGGGCGCAAGCGAGACAGCCGCTGTGGCCGATATCAATCGTGACGGGCGGCTCGACATTGTGTCGGGAGAGTATTGGTATGAAGCACCAAATTGGAAGCCGCACAAATTCCGCGATCTTAGTTACAGCGCGGGTTATATCGATAATTTTGCCGATTTGCCAATCGACGTGAACGGCGACGGTTATCCGGATATCGTGAGCGTCAGCTGGTTCGCCAAGAAGATTTCGTGGTGGCAGAATCCCGGCAAGAAGGGCGGCCTGTGGGTCGAGCATCCCATAGACTCCGGTTATCCGATCGAATTCGCGTTTCTCGTTGACCTGACCAACAGTGACAAAAAGCAGGACATTATTCCCGAATGGGGCAGCGCGAACGCACCGCTTACCTGGTATGAACCAAAGGATGGTGGTTTCATTCGCCATGTGGTGAGCGACCATAGTTACGGGCACGGAATAGGCGTGGGTGACGTGAACGGCGACGGCCGCAACGATATCATCACGCCAAAAGGGTGGTTCGAAGCCCCTCCCGATCCGAGGAGTGGCGAATGGAAATTCCATCCGGATTGGGACGCGACAGCCGGAGTCGGTTTTTGCGGACTAGGAGCCGGCGCGGGACAGGGGCGCGGACGCAACCCGAATGAACCGAACGCGGTCGAACAAACTTCGGCCAGCCCGACGCGCGGCGACCTTGCGTTCATGTACGCGCTTGATATAAATGGCGACGGACGGAACGACATTCTCACGAGCTGCGCGCACGACTACGGAATTTTCTGGCTGGAACAGGGCGAGAACGGGCAGTGGACCAAGCACGACATTGATTATTCGTTTTCGCAGGCACACTCCTCGGCGCTGGCCGACCTGCGCGGCGACGGCCGTATGGACTTTGTTGTCGCTAAGAGGTATATGGCACATAATGGTGGTGACCCTGGGGCACGCGAGCCGCTCGGAGTGTACTGGTACGAATACAGAAAGACGGCTCAGGGCGGCGTGGAATGGATTCGTCACCTGATCGATTATGACGGGCGAATGGGTGGCGGGGTGGAGATGCAAGTTGTGGATATCGATGGCGACGGGGACCTGGACGTCGTCACCGGTGGGAAAAGCGGGCTATTTATCGCGCGAAATCTGACTAGGAACCCTGCGACGCGTCGTTCGGCAGCCCTTGGCCCCAAACCTGAAAGTCCAAAATAGATTTTTGGGGTAATCCCGGATGGTGGTAACCTAACCGACCGTTTGCACGTCAATACAAGCGCGGGAGAAGCAATCGTTCCGTTTTACCCAAAACAAGCGAATCGACTTCCCGAACCATAGAGAGAACTATGTCACTGAAAACATCGTTTCAAGCGCATAAGCTACCGTACTTGATCGTGCTGGCAGTCATCCTGGTGGGCGGCGGCTACTGGTATTACGCCAAAACGAATGCCGATGCGCCGAAGTACACGACGGCAGCAGTTAAGCGCGGCGACATCACGTCCGTAGTGCTGGCGACCGGGACGATCAATCCCCTGACGACCACGACGGTCGGGTCGTACGTGTCGGCCACGGTGGAGTACATCTTTGCCGATTTCAATACGCGCGTGAAGGCAGGCCAAGTCCTTGCGCAGCTTGATCCCACAGTTTTTGAAGCACAGGTTTTGCAGGCTCGCGCAAATCTGCAAAACGCTCAGGATAACCTTGTGACGCTTGCGGCCAATCTCCAAGCCGACAAGGCGAACCTAGCTAAATCCGAAGCGAACGTAAAATACCAGGTTGCGACGGCGAAGCGGTCTCAAGACATGTACACAGCGGGCATTGTTTCCACCGACGCCAACGACCTGACGCAATCAACTCTCGGCCAAGCCGAGGCAGACGTTCAAGCGAGCCAGGCTCAAGTGTCGCAGGGAGAGGCCCAACTGCAGCAGGCGAAGGCACAGGTCACGTCTTCTCAAGGCGCTCTCGATTTGGCCTTGACGAACTTGAAGTACACAACGATCGTCGCTCCGATCGATGGGACCGTCGTTTCGCGGAGCATCGATCCCGGCCAATCGGTCGCTGCATCTCTCTCCGCGCCGAACCTTTTCACGATCGCTCAGGACTTGACCCGCATGCTCGTCTACGCAGCGACCGACGAATCGGACACGGGCAGTATCCATATCGGCGCCAATGTGACCTTCCAGGTTGACGCTTTTCCGAACGAGCAGTTCACGGGGCGGGTCGTTTCAATCCGCTTGAACCCTACGACAGTGCAGAACGTGGTTACCTACAGCACGGTGATCGATTTCAGCAACCCCGACGAGAAACTCCTGCCGGGAGAAACCGCTTACGTTACGATTCCGACCGGTCACGCGTCGAATGCGCTGGAAATGCCCAATGCGGCTCTTACTTTCAAACCGACGCTGTCGAGAGATCAGCAGCAGACGCTCTTCAAGCAATACAACATATCGCGCGCTGCTTCGACGACTCACCTAGGTGGCTGGCAGACGGTGTGGAAGGTCAATGCGGTTGACAATTCCCTCATCCCCGTCGCTGTCCAGACCGGCATCACGGACAACACGAATACCCAGGTTCTTCAGGGCGACGTGAAAGAGGGCGATGAGTTTGTTACAAGCACGCAAACAGCCGTTGTTGCCGAACAGGGACGCGGCGGATTCGGCGGTCGTGGCTTCGGGGGACGCTAAGGCGCCTCCGGGGCACAAAAGAGAGCAGCCATGGATTTCAGGGAAGTCATACGAGTGGCGCTTCGAGCGCTAGCTCGCAACAAGCTTCGGACGATTTTGACCATGCTCGGCATCATCATAGGTGTCGGCGCCGTCATCTGCACCGTGGCGATTGGGCAAGGCGCGGGCCAGCAGGTCCAGGATCAGATCAAGTCGCTCGGCGACAACATGATCATGGTGATGGCAGGCAGCGTTAACCAAGGCGGAGTTCGCCTCGGCTCCGGGGCGACGAAGACTCTCGTTGCGCAAGACGGGGATGCGATTCGCGACGAGGTTCCTAATGTGACCGCGGAATCGCCCTCGGTCGGGGCCACGGCGCAGATGGTAAACGGAAACCAGAACTGGAGCACGAGAGCAACCGGAGTATCTGCCGATTACTTCACGATTCGCTCTTGGGGCGTTTCCGAGGGAAGCGAATTCACCCAACGTGACGTGGCGCTTGCAGCGAACGTCTGCGTGATCGGGCAAACCGTCGCGGATGAATTGTTCACCGGCGGTGCCGATCCCGTCGGCTCGCTCATCCGGATCAATAACCTGCCGTTCACGGTTCTCGGCGTACTGACCAAGAAGGGCCAGAATGCCTTCGGCCAAGATCAAGACGATACGGTAATCATCCCGTACACAACCGTCCAAAAGAAGATTTCGGGCATCTCATGGGTCCAGCAGATTATGGTTTCTGTGGCGTCGGAGAACGACATCGAAGGTGCGATGTCGTCGATGGAATCCTTGCTCCGCCAGCGCCACAAGCTGCGCCCGACCGAAGACGACGATTTCATGATCCGGAGTCCGGATGAGCTAGCCCAGGCTTCCGCGCAAACCTCTCAGATTCTTACGTATCTGCTTGGCAGCGTCGCGTCGGTTTCGTTGCTCGTCGGTGGCATCGGCATTATGAATATCATGCTGGTATCGGTGACCGAGCGCACGCGCGAGATAGGCGTCCGCATGGCGGTGGGCGCTACGGAGCAAGACGTGAAAATGCAGTTCCTGAGCGAAGCAATGGTGCTCAGCTTTCTGGGGGGCTCCGTCGGCATTATCTTGGGCGTGATCGCTTCGGCGATCATCTCCAACGTTTTGCAATGGACCACTTTGGTTTCGACTTCTTCGATCATCATCGCGGTTTTCTTCTCGGCCGGAGTCGGGGTGTTTTTCGGCTACTATCCGGCCAGCAAAGCCGCGCAACTCGACCCTATTGAGGCGCTTCGATATGAATAAGGTTCTGAGGCAGTTGGCGTTTGCATCTTTATTGCTCGTGCTGCCCGCCGGGATTTGGGCTCAAGGACAAGGCGGGCCGCCTCCAGGTGGTGGATTCCGCGGAGGCCAGGGTGGTCCGGGCGGCGGATTTCAGGGCGGGCAAGGCCGCGGCGGGCGCGGTGGCTTCGTACCGAACGGCCCGGCGGGTGCTCTGGCCGGCCGCCCGGACATCTACACTTCTAGCAATGGCATAGAGGCTGTCGGTAAGAAGACGGCCGCGGGCGAATACTTCTTTATCATCGGGTCGGTTGATCAGGCGCAGCAACAACTGCTGCTCAAGTGGCCGACGGAAGTGACACTTCTGCTAAAGGTAACTCCTCAGACGAAATTCAGCAGCGAGGCCCGCAAGGTGCTAAAGCTTTCAGATTTTCGCGCCGGGGACACCGTTTGGGTCGTCTACAAGGGAACAGGTGACGACGCGACCGCGGTCAGCGTGCGCGCTGGTATCATGACCGTTCCCGATCTTCACGAATACTACCTCGATTATCCCGTAATCAAGTAGAGGGACCGCCTTGTCGCCGGGTCAATCACGGCCCGGCGCTGGCCCTAAGGAACATCGCTTAATCAGCCACGGGAATTGGCTTCGCGGCATTGGCTTGTTCCGACGCGAGCCTGCTCTTCTCCGCCGCCCAAGCCGCAAGCGCCCGATACCTCGAAAGCAGCAAATTGTTCGAACTCCCGGTCAGCGGTACGGCAAGCGCCAAGGCCTCTGTGACCTGGCGATAGTCATTCGGCAAACGCACCAGAACGGGTCGCGGCGCTCGCTTTTCGAAATCCGCCAGCACTGCGTCGTCATTTTGCCGCCAACGATTGACGATGACGTGTATGCGTTCGCAATCGACACCAGCGGGCGCCGCGGCGGAAATATGTCGCGCGATCATGCCCAGAGCGAGCACGCTCGGCTCAGCGACCAGGAGCAAAATCGCAGCCTGGCGCAGCACCGGCGCCCACTCGGCGGCGTTCACGACGCCCATATCGATCACCACAAACTCGAACGCGCGCGCTGCGATCTCTACCAGCCTGGTCAATGCGGCGAGAGTGACGCTTTGCCTCTGCTCCGCCTTCATCGCGGCGTGCAACGGACCCGCCAGAATCTCCACGCCCGTCTTATGCCGCATGGCCATGCTCGCCAGCAACGGCTCGTCCAGCCGCTCGATCCGCTCGAGCGCATCCAGAATCGTGAAGCGCGGCTCCAGTTCCAGCATCAGCGAAATTTGTCCAAACGGCCGCGCCAGATCGAGCAGGCCCACGCGCTTGCGTGTCTGCATCGCTACCTGCACAGCCAAGTTCAAGGCGACCGTGGTCGTGCCAACCCCTCCCTTCGATCCGGTCGCGATAACGATGTTTTCGCTCATACCCTCGCTGGCCGACGCGCCGAATTGCTACTCCCTGGTCCTGCAAAGCACACCAGTTCGCTGCGCCGTTTGCATCTGTGCATTCAAATTGCCACGTGCGACAAACCGCGGAGGCTTTGTGTGAGAGATTTCTAATCATCTGCCAACCGGCCGAGCGTGCAATCGGAGATCGGAAGATCTCCTCACTGGCAATAAAACGGAACTCCTCTTAGACTTGCATCGCGCTCATAAGGGATGCACCCGCAATACCGCTGCCATCTGGCTTCGCCGAAAGGGGCACAAACATGCGTCACTTCCGTCATCTCGCCGCCACGGCCCTCGCTGCCTGCCTTGCGATCGCAATCCCGATGAGTCTTCGTGGTCAGGCCGCCGCCACACAGGCTCGGTCCGAAAGTTCGCAGGAGGGTGCGGGGCGCGCAGGGCGCGTTCGCCAAGAAGGCACGTCGATAACAGTTGATCATGCGATGCGGACGTCCATTCCGGAACCGGCGCGAGACAATGCATTCTCGATGACGACAAGCCAATACGGGATCACCGCCACGCTGCAAACGCTCGGCTCGGCGGCCGGGTCGGCAATTCTCGAGCGAGGCGGGAATGCGGTCGACGCGGCGATTGCGGCCAACGCCGCCGTGGGGGTGATCGAGCCGAGCATGAACGGCCTCGGCGGCGATCTTTTCGCGATGTACTGGGACAATAAGGAGAAAAAACTCTACGCATTGAATGCCAGCGGCTGGACTCCGGCGGCATGGACGCCCGAAACCTTTGCGGCGAAACATGTGACGAGGCTCAGCGGCATATGGTCTGTGACAGTGCCCGGGGCCGTGGCGGGTTGGCAGGCCTTGCATGACCGCTTCGGGAAGTTGCCGTTGGCGGAGGACTTGAAGCCCGCCGAGGCCTTGGCCGAGAACGGATTTCCCGTCTCGGAAGCCAATTCAGTCGAGTGGGAAAAGTACGGGACGCCCTTTGCGGATCGGCCGGAGTTCGCTCGCGTCTTCTTGCCCAACGGCAGCTACGTGCATCTCGGCCAAATTTTCAAGAATCCCGACCTCGCCAACACGCTCCGAATCACCGGCGAAAAGGGACGCGACGGATTCTACAAAGGACCGATCGCGCAGGCTATTCTGAAGCTTTCCGACGAGCAAGGCGGCGTGATGACGGCTGCCGATCTCGCCGATTTTCAGGCCGAATGGGTGACGCCAATTTCCACCACCTATCGCGGCTGGACTGTTTACGAGACGCCGCCAAATTCACAGGGCTTGGCTGCGCTTTCGATGCTCAACATGATGGAGCTCTATCCGCTGAAGGAATGGGGGCACGACGACCCGAGAACGCTGCACATTGAGATGGAGGCAAAGTCGCTGGCGTACGCAGACATGCTGAAGTACGTGGGCGACCCGCGATTCGTCAACGTCCCTACGTCCGAGTTGATCTCGAAGAGTTTGGCGGCCGAGCGCGCCAAACAAATCACGGACCGCGCGAATTGCAGCGTCTTGGCCTCCGACATTAACGAACAATTGGAGCGCATGCAGAGTGAAACCACCTACCTCGCCACGGTGGACCGTGATGGAGACATTGTCTCGCTGATCCAAAGTAATTCCGGCAATTTTGGGTCAGGCCTCGTTCCGGATCACACCGGATTCGTGCTTCAAAACCGCGGCGGTGCTTTCACCATGGAGCAAGGACTGCCCAACTCAGTGGGCCCGCATAAGCGCCCACTGCACACCATTATTCCGGCGTTTATGCAGAAGGGCGACATTTCCATCGGATTCGGCATTCAGTCTGGGTTCAATCAGGCACAAGCGCACGCGCAATTTGTTGCGAATATCGTCGATTTCGGGATGAACATTCAAGCGGCACTTGATGCGGCGCGGTTCAATGAGGCGAACTCGGGCTGCGGCGTCTATCTGGAGGCCGGCTATCCGGAGGAGACGATCGAAGACTTATTCGTGCGCGGGCATCAAGTCACGGTCGTGCCGCGATACTCGCTTGTGATGGGCAAAGGGAATGCCGTCGAGCATGACGATGCCCGCGGAGTCAATTTCGGCGCCAGCGATCCGCGCACGGATGGCCAAGCCACGCCCGAGATAATGCCTTTTTGAAGGACGCGCGCGGCCGGCGAGCTGGGGATGATTGATGGCAAAACGAGAATAGTCCACACGAAAAAACCACACCGCCTAACAGCCAGTCAAGCAACAGCTTATGGCCCAGCCAAATCAGGATATTGCCGACGGGCGCAAACTTGCGTCAGGGCCTGAATGGCTTCATACTTAGTGGGCGTAGGCGGGCGTAGTTCAATGGCAGAATAGAAGCTTCCCAAGCTGCTTCTGAGCCACTCTAAGCGTTGAAACGGCGGCACTTCCCTTTCGCAAAACCTCCCTCAGTTGTGACCCAGATGTGACCCAAAGAATTGGCAGGCGGTTTTGCGGAGACCGCTCGTTGTGTTTGTAGGCGTGGTGTCCATTCTCTGGGATTTGGCGGGGCTTCTACTCGCGTTGAATCGGCACTCGCCATTCATCGCTGTTGCGTTTGGAGTGCTAGCCGCGCTATCTGCGATTGTGGGTTGGTGCATCTTCACCAAGGGCTCTCGCCTGATAAAATAAAGGCGTCCGATTGGAGGCGACGCCGTTGAAGACTTTCAATGCGACGATGCTTACGACTCACGTCGATTTGGACAACGAGAGGATGGCGGTTGAGGGATTAGAGGCGTTCGCCGCGACAATCAATAGCTATTACCTGCCATTTACCCGCGAACACGACATTCGAAAGGCACCTATCGGTCGCGTAGTTTCCGCCAAGGTCATTCCTCTCGAAGATGGAGAGTTTGCCGTCAAAGGCACTGTCGAAATTTTCGAAAAAAGCGACACGCCGTCAAGCGTTCGTGGCGATGGACGGAGGATACGGAACGACGAACACGAAGAGACCATCACTTTCACGGTTGGCTATGACCGCAGCTTTGAAACGCCCGAAGGTCGTGAGCTATTAGCTTCTCTCAAAAGTCTCTCTCCTGAATCAGGCTCAACCGCACAGGTTAAAAAGGGCGTAAAGTTCGTCTCCGTTTTGACAATTATAGTTGCGGCAGGCGGTCTAATCGCTAAAGGCTTTCTGGAAAAACTCGGTCAGGATGCCTATGCCGCGCTCAAGAAGGTGCTGATAGACCATTTCACATCAGGCGAGCAATCGCAGGAACGTGTGTTGGATTTCGAATTCGCAACCCTTTGGCAAGGGCAGAATGTAGAAGTTCACGTTGTGCTTACGAAGCCTACGCAGGAAGATTTGGAAATGTTGTTTGCTTCTGGCTTCTTCGATGTAGATGCGTTCATTGCCAGATGTCAGGGCGATGATTTGGCGCGATTCGTGTTTGCATATAAGGCGGGGCGGTTGGAGTGCCTTTATGTGCTGCGGGGTGACTGTGTTCCACTCCAAATTCGGCATGTTGACAGCAAGTAGTTTGCGAGCCCATGCCGTGTCGAAAATCAGCTTTGCCCATGCTTGATTTTCGTCCACTTTGTGAGCAGTTCCCGCGATAAACCTTCCAAATCTGGAAATACGCTCGTCTCTACGATTCCGCACGTCTGGAGGTTTTTCAGAATCTCTTTGCCGACTTGGTTGGGAATAAGCATCTTTGCTAATCGCGTTCGCGGAAGGCCGTTTGCTATCACGTCGAGCCCGATTCTATCTTTGCCGTGAATTGTGAACCGGCTCCTCTGGACCGAAACACGACGGGCAACATGAGGCGGATCGACCGCAACCGGATACGCCACATTCAGGTTTTGCGAAAACGGAGTTGGAAACCAATCCGCGAATTCGGGCCACTCAGGGAGAATCACGCCCGATATGTAGTTGTCAGGATTGTGATCGTTCAGGACTGCATCGTTGAACCAACCCGCGTCGAGCATCCAAACAGAGCCGTTTGCGTATCGGTTTTGTTCTTTGACAGCGAAGTAGAGAGCAATGAGTGCTCCGTCAGTCCAATCAAGCAGACGGGTCGGAGCGCCGAAATGCTGCATCAGGAAATACCACTCTTTGTCGTCTCTCGGTACTTGCCCTTCGCTGATAAGTTGTAATCCGCGTTGCCGAAACTCCGTGCGAATCTCACTCTCATTGGAGTCGGCCATCCTGTATAGCTTCGGAACAAGTTTCCAACGTGCGTTAGCCTGTCCACGAAACCAGATTGGCAACGGCTCGTTGTCGTAGTGGTCCCCTTGATCTTCAGCTTCCTTTGCCCGCTTGCGCTCTTCGGCGGTCCACTGGTCGCGGAGCGAAATGACTTGATTGATAAAGTCAGTGAGGGACGAAACCTTGCGAGTGATGACTGGCATGGGCGGGAAAAATATAGCACCCAAATAGAATGTGAGCGACACCGAAGCGTGTTCGCCTGTGCCGATGTCGTTTGCCGTGTTAGAATGCCCCCGACACTGCGGAGGATAATGTGACATTCGATCTTGGAATTATCCCGCTTACCATCAGTCTCGGTCGGGCAAAAGACAGAGAACCGTCTAAAGTTTCAACGTCGGGATTGGATAGCAAAGATTTTGCGATTCTTTGCCTGAGTCTGTCGCTGTTGTTCGCGGCTATGGCCCTTGTTTTCGTAGCGGCGCGACGGTAGCGTTTGAGGGAGGCTTCAATGGCACGCCGAATTGTCCAAAAAGTGGAATTTTTACAAAACTGACGAAACTTGCTCGGTCGGAACGGCATTGATTACTCCGCGAGCACGTTCATTTTGTGCTTGATTTTTTTCCGCCTTCATGGTATAATGGTGTTAATAGAATTGAGAAGTAAGCCTACCGCTTTACTTCACCTGTTCCCGTCAGACGGCACTTCACTAAGTGGAATTTTGACGAGCCCTTGTTCAACCGTGATTCGTCACGGGTAGGGCGCTTTTGTGTTTGGGTTTAAGCAGTGCCAAGTTTCCCCGTAGTCCCTAACCCACACACCCGAGCCGCTTCTCTGAACAAGGAGCGGCTCTTTTTTTTGGCCTTCACATTTTCGACGGCTTAACAAAGCCTTCCTGCCTGATTCAGTCAGCAACCCGAATCAAATTCACGTCATGCCAAGCATGAGAAAAAGGTGTGTGTATGGACGGAACAGTTGTGTGTGCAAATCAATCTTGGGGATTCATTCAATGCGATGACCCCACTATGTTGGACGTTTTCTACCATCGTTCAACGCTGCTAGATAATCGCAAACGGTTAATTCAGGGCGAGCGAGTCTCATTTGAAATTGGCGTGCGAAACGAGAAGCCAATCGCTCTACAGGTTCGGGTGACTGCAGTGACCTGCCCCCCGAAATTTAGTCCAGCCAAAACTTAGCTTCTCCGGGTATAAGACCGCGAGAGGAGAAGCGCCATGAAAGGAAGTCGGTTTAGTGAAGAGCAGATCGTGGGGGTGTTGAAGGAAGCCGAGGCCGGAG
>DATJOL010000164.1:0-13973 GCA_035507075.1 Candidatus Aquilonibacter sp.
GATGGCGCTGGAGGAACTGGCGAAGAACAAGGTGGTGGACCTGGACCCGGAGCGGCGCGCGGCGATGGTGAGCAATCTGCTGGTGGTATTGTGCGGGGAGCGAAGCCCGCAGCCAGTGGTGAACGCCGGGACGCTGTATTCGGGCTAGGCGAGAATGATGGCGCAGCGAAAGCCATTTCTGCTGCGGCTCGACGCGGGAACGTACGCGGCGCTCGAAAAGTGGGCCGCGAACGAACTGCGCAGCTTGAACGCACAGATCGAATACCTACTGAGAGAGGATTTGAAAAGGGCCGGGAGGCTGCCGCGCCCGGCCGAATCTTCTGATAGCGAGCCAAAACTTGATCCCTCATGAGGACTGGTAGAAGGAATCAAATCAAGCGGCGCGTCTGAAGATTTACGGTGATGGTTTTTCCGTCGCGCGAGAGCAAGATTTTGTATTTTTCGTCAAGCTGGCGGAAGAGATCCTGCACTTGATCGAGCGTCAGATCCGCCGCGGGTTCTCCGTCGACGGCTTCGATGATATCTCCCTCACGTACGCCGGCCTGCGCGCCGGGCGACCCGGGAACGACAAACGCCACTTCAAACGTTTTGTGATTCGAACCTTGCGCAAGGATCGTGAGACCGCTCATGCCGATGTCGTCGCGGTCGATGTATTCGATATTCGGAACGAAAATGATTTGCTGGTGCGGGAGGTCGAAAATCAGGATAAAGCGGCGCAGATAGGCACCGCCGATGATCCCGGCCGAGGAAGAATCGGATTCATTTTCGATTGCGCCGTGCGGAAGCGTGGCGATGAGGTTCGGCAATTGGAGCTTTTCGAGGCCGAAAGAATTCAGACGGCCGACTGCCGCGGGGATTTCCCCGCTTTCTCCCGCGTACATTCCGGGTATCGTCTTGAAATGCCCGAAGTCGTGCTCGTGCGCAGAGACGTATCGGTCGCGAAACACGATGCCTGCCGCCTGCGCTGAATTGAGAAGAAACTGCGCCGTCGAGTCGTGCTCCCCCTTCACACTGAATTTGCAGGAAACGTAAGGAAGTCCGCTGGTCCATTTGATGGGCTGAATGGGCGGCTTCTTTTCAGGCGGTGTGTAGGAATGCGGGTCATAAATCTGGACGGTGTGGCGCGCGTAATCGATTTGGACGACGACGCGGCTCAGGAAGTCGAGACCGAGTGTGCCTTGATAGGGTTTTCCCACCTGGGGGCCAAGGGCGTCCCGAGAGACGAGATTGAGCGCTGGCGGCTGCCATGCGATTCCAGGCATGGTAAGAACCACGCCATGAATCGGGCCGGACGCGGGGGCGTCAACGAGCCCGAGAGCGGCGGCGCGCTTGGGATCGATAGAGGAAGTGGCGGCAGTCGAGTCGAGAAGAAACAGGGAAGGCTCACCCTGATTGATGGTGACCGGCAGCAAAACAAGATTGGAGACAAATTGGGCGGGGATTTGCGCGACGTCGCCGCCGTAGGCAAAGCGAACCGGAGACGCGTCTTCCGAATTCACTTGCGTCGAGGGCGCGGCAGGAACCTCGGGCGGAGGAAGATTGCTCTGCGCGAAAGCAGACGAAGCGGCGAGAACGAACGCAACCAGGGCGATGAAAAATTGTTGCTTCACGGATCCTCCGAATTGTGTCCGGCGCGCAGCTTAAAAGGGACGTTGTTTGGATGCAAGAGAAACGTCGGATGCAGCGTCCGCAAGCGGCTGATTCATGGCGAAGGAGCCAAATATCCTGAGCGTGCGTAAACTGTGAAGGCCGGAGGCGCATGCTTACCTTTTTGACTCGCGCCGGCGTCTTCTTGGCGAAGCTGGACCGAAATGGTGTGGAACTTGCCGTCGTGAACCGGCGCGATGCCGAGAAGATATTGATGGCGCAGGGCGGAGGCGATTTCGCGGTAGTCGGGAACGAAGTCGGAGGCGGACGCGGGGAAATATGCGCGGCCTCCCGTGGCGGAAGCGATGTTCTGGAGCGCGGTGTTGGCCTTGGCGAAGCTGAGAGGACTGTCGGGGGAAGAATTGGCAGCGTCGCCTGAATCCTGCGGCGGAGATTTTTTCTTGCGTGATTTTTTCTTTCCTTTGTAGCTGCGGAACGAGCCACCGAGAGCCACGGGATAAATCACGACGTCGGAGGCGCGCATTTTTTGCGCGAGCGTATCCCACAGGGAGGGCTGCGAGGAATCGAGGCCTGTGGTGAGCAGCACAGCGGCTTTCTTGCCTTCAACGGCAGAGAGCCAGTCCAGAACCTGCGTGAGCGAGGCATAGAAGTTCAATTGTCCTGAACCAAGCACGTACTGGATGCTCGCAAGCGCCTGGGCGAGAGCCGCTTTGTTGTCGGTGAAGGAGAGAACGCCGTGCGCAGCGGAATCGTAGGTGAAGAGAGCGACTTCATCCTGCGGAGAAAGGCCGTCGAGAAGCGCGTAGGCAGCGGCGAGGTGCTGATTTTCAATCAGGTAGACAGCGGGACTGGTCTCGACAAGGACCAGAATGCGCGCGGGCTCCTCGGCAGGAGTGAAAAAGACGATGGGAGATTCCGCGCCGTCGACGAGCACGCGAAAATCCTTCTGCTGAAGACCACCGACATAGTTGCCGCGTGAATCAGAAACGCTCGTATTGATTTTTACGAGTTCGGAAGAGACGCGAAGACGGGCTTGCGCCTGCGCGTCCGGCTGCGAGTTCTGAAGTTGCCGGGAAGAGGAGGAAGCAGCCGGTTGGCGTGAAGCCAACATCGCTGGGGCGAGCGGAAGAGACAGCGCGACGAAAAGCGAAATCAGCCAAAAGCTCATCCCGGTTACGGAAGGTTTTCGTTGCCGGAGCGGAGTGCCGGGCGAGAACGCCAAAAACGGTCTCGCCCGTCCGGTCAATTGCTGGGTGCCGAAGCGGCAGGAGCTGCGGCGGAAGGCGAAGGAGCGGGCGAAGACGCTTCCTTCGGGGTGCTGAGGTAGCCCTTGGCGCTATCCTTGCCAACGTCAAAGACCACGATTTCGTAAGGAGCGCGGGCGCCGCGAACGTAGAACTGCACGGGCTCGCCGACGGTCTTGTCCTTCTTTTCGATGGTGCGATCGTCGGCGACGACGTTCATGGTGTAGCGGTAGTGCTTGGTGTCGACCTTGCGGAGCTGCACAAGGATCGGGCCGAGGCGTTGGGGCTTCTTCTGCTTCGTGAGCGAGAATTCGTAGATGTCGCGCTCGCCGAGGCGCTTCAATTCCTCGACTTCCTCGTGGTTGTGCGCGATCAAGCCGCTCTGGACGCCGAGGTCGCCGATGGTGCTTTGCAATTGGTTTTTGGTGGCTGCGAGATCTGCCTTGGTGGCGGCAACATCGCTCTTTGTCCCGCTCAAATCGGAAGCGATCTGCCCGAATTTCTGCGTGGTATCGGTCTGCACGGCGCCGATTTGCTGACGCAGTTGCTCGTCGCTCTTTTGCTGCGAGGCCTTGATTTGCTGCGCCAGGCTGCGGGCGTGCGCGAGCTCGTCCTCGGTCAATCCAAGCTTTTGCGAGGTAACGTCGAGCTGGCCTTTCAGATCCGCGATACGCGAATTGGTTTT
This sequence comes from Candidatus Aquilonibacter sp., assembly GCA_035507075.1. Lineage (GTDB taxonomy): Bacteria > Acidobacteriota > Terriglobia > Acidiferrales > UBA7541 > Palsa-295. Next base: position 3,538 of record DATJOL010000164.1, read on the forward strand.
GTCGAGCTCCATGCCGAGCGCCTGCTCGCGCTTCGCGCCGTCGTCGAGGCTCTTGCGAAACGCCTGGCGGTCGGAATAGTTGGCGTAGAGAAGGTACGCGACGAGAGCGAACGCTATAACAAAGAGAAGAACGACCCAGCGAGGCGTGGATGCAATTTCCGGAGACTCCGGATCCGCTGACAGATTGGGTGTTGAGCTCATGAACCCTCCTTGGAAGCATGACAGCGGCTTCGGCTGGACAAAATTATGGCCGAGGCGCGGAAGGAAGTCTAGGCGTGAGGACGAAAAGTGTCCATGGGGCAAAAAAAGGAGCCAGGTGGCGGACCGGCAACTCCGCCGGGGGCAACACTGGATAGGCGTGAAGCCGCCAGCACAGGATTGTAAGCAGGAGATTTCGGAAAATTGCCGGGCGGGTTAAACTTCATATATTGTTCGGTGGCTATTTCCGCAAGGTGGGCTGACAGAATGATCTGTCCGCAGTGCCGAAGCAACGATTGCTATCGTTCGCACCGGCGGGGCGTTTTCGATTTTTTGTTTGGTGCGACAGGAATGCTTCCCTGGCGCTGCCGGACCTGCGACAAGCGCTTCTACGCGCGGCGGGTGGCGCTGCCATTTCTCCGCTACGCGCACTGCCCCAAATGCGGGAATTTCGACCTGGAACGGATTTCACGAGAGCGCGTGGAAGACGGCGCGTTGGTGGGATTGTGGCGAAGGCTGGGGCTTCACGCCTATCGCTGCGACCCGTGCCGGGTGCGCTTCTTTGCCGTGCGACGGCACCGCAGGATCCTTCCTTCCATGACCTACGTTTCAAAAGACGAAAGAGTGGCGGACTGAGCGATTTTCCGGGGGCGCGGCGCTATTTCGCCGAATCCGGAGCAGCTGTTTCCTTTGTGGCGTGAACGTTCGCGCACGCCGCGAAGAGCTTTTGCATGGCGGGCGCAACCATCAAGAGCAAATCTGCCTGAGGCTTCTGTGCCTGCGCGGCGAGCGAAGTCCAGTGCTGGAGCTGCGCGGCAGGAATGGGAACGTCGTGGTCCACGGCGTCAAGCGCTGCGAGACCTGCTGAGCCAAGTTGAGCAAGCTCCGTTGCAAGCGGCGAGAGTTCCTTCAACAAAAACGAACTTGCAAGCAGCGGCTGGAGGCGGAAGTCATTGTCCTGCCAGATTTGCAGCAGCGCGCGAACGCGCAATTCGGCCTCCGCGTCCTTGAATTTGGAGGCGATAATCGCGTCGACATCTACCGAGAATTTTCTGGCAGTTTCGCTTTCCGGCGGGACGGCATCGACGAGCCGATTCAGAGGATCGAAGCTCGTCTGGTTGATGCCTGCCTTTGCCGCCATTTCCTCGCGCGTGTAACCCTTCACAGGTTCGACGACATTGGCGAGCGTTTGGAGCGTGGCTGAACCGTCCGGTCCCGCCAGGCGATTGAGCATCAGGCGGTTTTCAGAACGCTGCTCGATGCCGAAGAGCGCCAGCCTCCAATTTTCAACGTTCAGGCGCTCGTACATCGAAGAAACGTCCTGGACGGATTGAGGCGACCACAAACGCTCGGCGATCGCTGCCGTACGCGGCCAGATGCGTGAATCGACATTTTCGGGGGAGACGAATTCGGTCCAAAGGCAGGCTTCGCCGCCCAGAATTCGCGCAGATTCCTCCGGCGAAAGATTTGCGGCGCCGTCTGCGAGAGGATCGACGGCATAGTGCTGCGCCGCGGACCACATCAGATCGAGGTAATAGCCGTACGAAAGAACGCCGCGATAGCCCTGGCGGGCGGCGTCGGCAAGCGAAGCTTGTCCGCGCCAGGATTGAATGACCGTGTTCTTCGAGAGGCCCGGCGCGAGAATTTCGTCCCAACCGACCGTGATCTTGTGATTTTTCTCGACGATTTTTTCGACGCGCGAATTGAAATAGTGCTGAATGTCGAGCGTGTCCTTCATTCCATGCGCCTTCATGAAGGATTGAACTTCAGGATTCGCCGCCCACTGCTTGCCGTTCACTTCGTCGCCACCGATGTGAAAATAGGGATCGGGAAACAGGCGCGCCATTTCGGCGATGAATTTTGCGAGGAATTTGTAGGTGGATTCGCGCGTGGGGTCCATCGCCGGATCGAAGATGCCCCACTGGCGCTCGATGGAATATGGGCCGGGAGCGCTGGCGAGATCTGGATAGCCGACGAACCAGGCAGTGGCGTGGCCGGGCATGTCGAATTCCGGGACGACGCGAATGCCGCGGTCGCGCGCGTAGGCGATCACTTCGCGCGCCTGATCCTGCGTGTAGTAAAGACCGTCGGAGCCGAGCTCCTGAAGCTTTGGAAACGTCTTGCTCTCGATGCGGAAGCCTTGATTATCGGAGAGGTGCCAGTGAAAGACGTTGAGCTTCAGCGCCTCCATCGCGTCGAGATTGCGCTCGATGGCGCCGAGAGGGATGAAGTGGCGGGAAGAATCGATCATCAGGCCGCGCCACGGGAAACGCGGGCGGTCTTCGATGTGCACGGCGGGAACGGAATAACCATCAGGCGTCGTTTGCACGAGCTGAAGAAATGTTTGCAGGCCGTGAAGAATCCCAAGCGGAGTGGGGGCGGTTAAGCGCGCCTGCGAAGCATCGACGTCGAGCACATAGGATTCGTCTTCGCCAAGCTCAGGATAAGGCTTGCTGGCCAGGTGAGCTTCCACGACGAAAGTGGCTTTCGACGAATCGGACACTGAGGCGGGCAGAGGCATTCCCGTGAGTTGCGAGAGATGATGAAGGAAGCGCTGCGCGGCGCGGTCGAGGAGCGGATCGCGAGGGCCTGCGACGGCAACCGTGAAATTTTGTGTCACGGGCAGACGTCCGGAATCGAGCTTCATGCTGGCGGGAACGGGCATCAGGCCCATATCGGGCGCCGTCGGCTCAGGCGCAGCAGCGTTTTGCGCGTGCGGAGAAGCGAAGGGTGCTGCCAGGAGAAGAGCAGCAAGAACCATTGAGATCGGCAAAGCAACGGAGAAGCGCGAGCGAAAGAAGAAAGCATTTCGGCAACTGCGAATTGGGCGAGGGGATTTGATTTCCAAGCGTCCTGCCTTCCAAGATACCGATAGATATCTTTGGCGGAAGAAGCTGATATCTGCTATATAGCTGTACCACATCGACAGACGAATGAAAACACGTCACATCGAGACCTTCCGCTTCCCGCTTCCAAGACCATGAGAACACAGCCGAGCGCGTACAACCGTCTTCTATTGTTGGTGGCCGGGCTGGGCGGGCTGCTCTACGGCGTGGACGTGGGGATTATCGCCGGAGCGCTGCCATATCTCGAAGCAACGTCGGGACTGAACGCTGGGCAACTTTCGATTGTCGTGGCAGCCGTGCTGATGGGGACAGTGATCTCGACGCTCTTTGCCGGAGTGCTGGCGGATCGTCTGGGCCGAAAGCCGGTGATGATTTTGAGCGGGCTGCTGTTTGCCGCGAGCATTCCGATCATCGCGCTGTCGCACGGGTACGGGCCGCTGATTATGGGCCGGCTGTGCCAGGGAATCAGCGCGGGATTGATCGGGGTGGTGGTGCCGCTGTATCTGGCGGAATGCCTGACGCCCGAACAGCGCGGGCAGGGCACGGCGATGTTTCAATGGCTGCTGACGATTGGAATTGTCGCCGCCGCAGGCGTGGGCATGTATTTCAGCCTGCGCGTGGATGAAGTAGCGAAGGCCGGAAACGATCAGCTCCTGTTTGCGTTCAAGGATCATGCGTGGCGAGGAATTTTCTGGGTGTCGTTGCCGCCGGGAGTGCTGTTTGTCATCGGCAGCTTCTGGGTGGCGGAGTCGCCGCGGTGGCTCTTCCGGAGAAACCAGAAGGAGGCGGCGCTTGAAGCATTGTTGCGCTCGCGGCTGGCGGAACAGGCGCGCGTTGAACTCGAGGAGATGGAACGCAACCGCGGGGCGGAAACGAGCGGAGCGCGCGGGCTGCAGGCGGCGGAATCGCTGCTGAAGCGAAAATACGTGATTCCTTTTCTGCTGGCCTGCCTGATTCTGGCGCTCAATCAAACAACGGGAATCAATTCGATCATCGGATACAACACGGCGATTCTCCTTCAGAGCGGGCTGACGGACGTGCAGGCGCACTGGGGATATATCCTGTTCACACTGGTGAATGCGCTGGCGACGGTGATCGGCGTGCTGCTGGTGGACCGGAAAGGAAGGAAATTTTTGCTGTCGCTCGGGACGGCAGGAGTGGTGGCCGCGCTGGTGCTGACGGCCGTGCTGTTTGGGCGGAGCGAGAAGCGACGGGTGGACGTAGCGCAGGCCGTGCAGGCGATGGCGAACGGGCAAGCGAGCCTGCAATTCGATTTCACGCCGGAGCAAGAACGGCAGTGGGCGATCGGCGCAGGGCGGGACGACCTGGCGCGAGAACCCGCAGCGCTGAGCGTCATTTATTCCTACGGCGATTTCAGCGCGTCGACGCCGGTGGTGCGTTCGAATCAGGAGCCGTCAGGCGCGATCAAGCTCGACCGATCAAACTGCGTGCCGGCGAACCGCGTGCTGGCGTTTTTCTCGAATCCCTTCGGAAATTTGGAAAGCGCGCGTAGCGCGCCGCTGCAGATCCAGCACGCGCTGATCACGCCGTTGCCGAGCGAGCAAAACGGGTGGATGGTGGCCGCGTGCCTGTTCTTGTTCGCGGCGTTTTATGCGTTGGGGCCAGGGATCTGCGTGTGGCTGGCGCTGTCGGAGCTGATGCCGACGCGGATCCGGTCGAACGGGATGAGCATCGCGCTGCTGATCAACGAAGCGATTGCGAGTTTCATCGCGGCAGTTTTCCTGCCGACGGTGGGCCGCTACGGGTACGCCATGATGTTTTTTGTGTTCGCGGCCTGCACGGTGATCTATTTCATCACAGTCGCATTCTTCCTGCCGGAGACAAAAGGCAAAACGCTCGAAGAGATTGAAAGCTATTTTTCCGGCTCGGGTAGCAAGGCCTGAAGCGGAACGCCGGCCTCCTTCGCATTACTTCGCAAAAAACTTCACGATTTTGAGCGGCTTTAAGGGCAGAATCCGTAGGCACCGAAAACGCATGACAACCGGCAAAAAGCGGATCGCGCTGGCGATCGACATCGGAGGGACAAAAGCTGCGGCGGGCTACGTGGATTCGCAGGGACGCATCCTTGCGGAGAATCGCGCGCCGATGGTGGTGAACGGCCGAGCGCAAGACGGGATGCAATCCGTATTCGAGGCGATCGAGGGCTTGCAGAAAAAGATGCCCAGCGTCAGGCCCGAACGCGCCGGCATCGGAGTGGCAGGCTGGGTGGATCCCGCGCGCGGCATGCTGATCGGCGCCGCGAACATTCCTTGCTGGAAGAATTTTCCGCTGGTGCGTGCTGTGGAGAAGCGCTACGGCGTCTCTGTGTTGCTTGCGAACGATGCGAATGCCGCTGCCTTGGCAGAAGCGACATGGGGCGCAGGGAAGGGCTATCGAAATATTTTTTATGTGACGCTCGGGACGGGAGTGGGCACGGGAATCGTGCTGGATGGGAAGATTCTCGCCGGCACAACCGGAGGGGCGGGCGAAGGCGGGCACGTGACGATCAATTTTGACGGACCGCGATGCACGTGCGGCAAGCGGGGCTGCATCGAGGCCTATTCGTCCGGGACAGGCATCGCGCGGAGCGCGCGCGAGCATCTGCAATCCGAGGCAGAGAGAGATTCGCTATTGCGCAGGCTGTCGGACGGACGTGTGAAACGCGTAAGCGCCGAGATGGTTGCCGAGGCTGCCAGAAAAAAAGATCGCCTTGCCAGAGAAGTGCTCGATGAAGCGGCGGATCATCTCGCCATCTGGATGGGAACTGTGGTGGACATGTTTGAGCCCGAGATTTTCATCTTTGGCGGCGGCGTGGGGCATTTGATGATGAAATATCGGGCGAGGATTCGTAAGCAGTTAGAGAGATGGGCGATCGCACCGCAGAAGGAAAAGATTGCGATTGTCGAGGCACGGTTCGGCGCAGAGGCAGGACTGGCGGGCGCGGCGGCCTTATGTTTTGCAGTGGAAGCGCCAGCGAGGAAGAAGTGAAGCCGATAAAGCGGGGCGTGCTTCGTTTCTGCGGGAAGCGCATGGCGCGCGCACAACATTCCGGCAGCACGACGGAAAAATTCTAGCGGAACCTGCGAATCATCAAGGTGTGACGCCCGGAGCGGTACAGCCCGACAACATAAATCACCGCCTTACCCTTCGTTGAAAAAATAAGCTGGCGGATGCGCAGGAGCGGAGAGCCTCGCGGGACGGCGAGATGCTCCGCCATTCTGATGTCGGCGGCGATCGAGTCGATTTCCTCATCCGCATAGGCGAGCTCGATGCCGTATTCGTTTTCCAGGGTAGAAAAGAGAGATGCGCGCTCCAGAACTCCCGCCGTCAAGTCTGGGAACTCATCTTCCGACAGGTAGCACGTCTCCAGCGCGAACGGTTCATCGTTTGCGAGCCGCACCCGCACGATTTCGAAGAGTTGCGCCGATCCCGGAAGAGAAAGGCGTGCAGCAATCTCGGATTCGTCTGTGACGATTCCGCTCATGATCACCTTGGATTTTGCGGACAGGCCGCGGCTGGCCATCTGTTCGGTATAGCTCATCAATTTGTTGAAATGGATTTTTGGAGGTGCGACGAAAGTGCCGGCGCCGTGGCGTCGCTCGACCAGCCCTTCGCGCGCGAGATCGGCGAGGGCATGGCGGGCGGTCATCAGGCTGACTTTGTGGAGGCGGGCGAGCTCGCGTTCCGATTCCACGATGTCGCCGGGTTTCAGCTCGGTCGATTCAATGCGCTGCCGGATGGCGGTCTGGATGCGGCGGTAAGCGGGCTCGCCATTGCGGCTATTGCGGTGATTCGCTTTCATTTAAGCTCCCCAGCCAATCGTTCTGCCGAGAATTAGACGCACGGAGAAAGGATACGAGTCAATCCCTGGCAATGTTCCACAGGCGCCCAAATGCTCCCGTGCTATAGAGCGGCCGATTCAAAAAATCTCTTGAACATATAAGCCTAAATTTTTTCGCTTGACAAGAGGAAGTTTGAGCTATATAGCTCTTCACCGTGCTATATAGCTGTACGGACCACTCAGGGGTGGGTGCCGGCAGCTTTTTCCTTTGGTCCAATCAGGAGGTTCTTGTGAACGCGAAGCGATGTGGTTTTTCCATGGGGGTCGTTCTCGCACTTTGCTTGGGCGCGGCTTTCTTGCTGGCGGGCGTATCCGCCTGGGGGCAAGAAACGACAGCGTCCATCACCGGGACGGTAACCGATCCGAGCGGCGCAGCCGTGGCGAATGCGACCATAACGGCGACGGATCAGGATCGGGGAACGGTCTTTACGGCGCACACAAACAGCGCCGGGCTGTATTCCATCCCGCGAATTCCGGTGGGGAACTATGCGCTCAAAATTGAAGCGCCCGGTTTTCAGACGGTGGCATATCCTCCGTTCACGCTCGTGCTGAACCAAGTGGCGCGGTTGGACGCATCGCTGAAGGTTGGCACGGTGAGCCAAGTGGTGGAGGTGACGGCCGCTGCGCCTGTGCTGCAAACACAGACGACGGAGGTGAGCACCATCGTCGATGCGGCTACCAATGACAATCTGCCGCTTGCGACGCGCAACCCCACGCAACTGACGCTCCTCGCGCCAGGTGCTGTCTCCGTGGACGTGGCGAGCATGAACCTTGGTTCCAACACGGCGGAGAGCGGCGGCAGGCCATACATTAACGGAAACCGTGAACAGGCCAACAATTTCCTGCTGGACGGCGTCGACAACAATCAAGTGTCGGAGAACAACCTGGGATTGACCCCTTCGCCCGACGCCATCCAGGAATTCAACCTAATCACACAGAACGCCCCGGCGGAATTCGGGAATTTCGAGGGCGGGATCGTAAACGCGACAATCAAATCGGGCACAAACCAGTTCCACGGCGATGCGTTCGAGTTTTTCAGAAACAACGTACTGAACGCGAACCAGTGGGTAAACGGCTTGACTGGATTCTCTACCCCGGCGATGCGCTGGAACATGTTTGGCGGCACGATCGGTGGGCCCGTCCTGAAGGACAAGCTATTTTTCTTTGTCGACTATCAGGGCGGACGTTTCGATTTTCCCTCTACGACGGGCAACATTACGGTGTTAAGCAACGATGAGCGGCAAGGGAATTTTGGCCAACTACTTACCTTGGCGCAGCCGGTGCAGCTCTATAACCCCTGCCAGGCAGGGACGGGAGTAACCGGCAGCCCATGCGTATTGGCGCCGCAAGGCTCGCGCCAGCCGTTTGCGGGCAACGTAATTCCGACGAACATGCTGAACCCGATATTCACGAGTCTGGTATCTTCGGGCCTCTATCCGGCTGCGACGGGGCCTTCCGGCAACGGTTTTGCGTTTGCCACCAACGTAACAGGTCAGCAATACAATACCGACCAGGGCGATGCAAAGTTGGACTGGGTGCTCGGTCAGAAGGACCGGATTTCGTTCCGCTATTCTCAAGGCTACCAGTATGACCCAGCCTCGAATTCCGTGGCGTTGTTGGGGAGCACGGTGAACCTGGCTCACCTCTACAATTACACGGGCCAATGGACGCATTCACTCACTCCCTCCCTGCTGAACGAATTTCGGTTCGGTGTCAACCGAATCACCTTTGCCAACGGAGCTACGACCTTCCCGAGTTCGGTAGGCGATTTGGGAACGAAGCTCGGAATCAACGATGCAAATCCGAACGGTGTAGCTGGCCTTATGGAACTCGCGTTTGCCGGCGGGACGATAACAAACATCAACCAAAGCACCCCGACGGCGCTGGGCAGCGCGCTCGTGAATGAGCAATTCGGATCTACTGTCGTGCAGTTTGACGACGGCCTCGTGATCAATCACGGCGCGCATACGTTTAAGGTTGGATTCCAGCTCAACCGCTACCGGATCGACGCCTTCTACAGCGGCAACGGCGGCGAGCTGGGAGCCATCATTTACAGCGGGGCCTACACGGCCGGACCGATGCCTGCGACGCCGGATCAAGGCGGCAACGGCTCTGCCGATTTCGCCCTGGGCCTTCCCGGATACGTGGGCCGCGGCGTAAGTTCCGGGTCAGGTTGGCACCAGAGAGACTGGCTGATCGCCGGGTATGTCCAGGACGACTGGAGAGCTACGAGCAATCTGACCTTCAACCTCGGCGTTCGCTACGAGGCGAGAACACCTTGGATTGAAACGAACAATCACCAAGCCAACGTGAATATATTGACTGGCGCAGTTGAACTCGCGGGAGTTGACGGGAACAGCCGAGGGCTTTACAACTCCGATTACGGATGGCCGGATATTCAGCCGAGGCTCGGATTCGCGTGGACGCCGAAGGCGCTCGGAGAAAACACAGTCATTCGCGGGGCTTATACGGTTTCCTCCTATCTGGAAGGAACTGGCACGAACCTCCGACTAACTCAGAATCCGCCGTTTACACCGCCACAAAGCGAGGGACCAAACACGTTCGCGGCGGGCGATACGCCGTTCACGACTGCCGCGGGATCGATTGCCGCGTCCTCGCCTGCCACTGGTAATCCCTATCAGGACGCGACGATGCTGGCATGGTTTGGAACGGTGCAACCGGCGATCGCGCAGCAGTGGAACCTGTCCATTCAGAGACAACTGGCAAACAATATGACCCTTCAGGTCGGATACGTCGGGCAGAAGGGCACACATCAGATGGTCCCCGAATGGTTGTCGCAGGGAATTCTGCAGCCAGACGGAACGGTCCTCCCGACGCCTTATCTGGGCGGGCAGTTTGCGGCGGGAGCAAACCCGAATTGCCCGACGGATACCAACACCACGTACGGGCCAAATTGCTTCGGAGCCGTCAAGGACACAGTCTCGGATGGAAAGATGAATTACAACGCTTTGCAAGCAGTACTTCAGAAGCGGTACGGCCAGGGGCTTGAGGGACAGGTGGCCTACACCTACTCGAAGTGCATGACCAACAGCAGCGGGTACTACGGAACGTGGAGCGACACGACACAGACCACACCGGCGTCGCCGTACTGGCAGAACCTCTACAATCCGAACGCCGAATGGTCGCAGTGCTACTACGACGTGAAGCATATGATCAGCGCTTACGCAGTATACGAACTGCCGTACGGGCATGGGAGAAAATACGGGAATGATGCGCCGGCCATATTGAATCAGGCGATCGGCGGATGGTCGGTGAACCCCATCGTTTCCTGGCACACCGGAATGCCTTTTGCGCTGTATTCACCGAGCGACACCTCCGGAACGGGTTCGCAGGGTGCACGGCCAAACTGCAATGGTTATCCGGTCTACGAGAGGACGATTAACGCAGCAAGCCAGGGATTGCAGTGGGTGAGCCCGGCTACGTTCTCTGTTCCGGCCGCCGGAACGTTCGGTAATTGCCCCGCCCAAGGGCCAGTAATCGGCCCAGGATATGCAGACTGGGACATCAGCCTCCAGAAGAACTTCAACTTT
>DATJOL010000165.1:0-5451 GCA_035507075.1 Candidatus Aquilonibacter sp.
CCGGCCTCCAGCAATTCTTTCATCGTAATTTCGACTGCCAAAGTTCCTCCTATTGTAAAGGGACGCTTCAAAGCCGTTCGTCTGGCTCAGCATCCTTTTTTGCCGGCTCTTGCCGGCCGTGAGGTTAGGTGCAACAGATAGCGGCCGACAGCCGCTTCTGCTCGTTCCCACTCAACCATCCACTGCCTTGTGTTACCGATGAGTGCTAGTCACTCGCCACGAGCCACTCATCACTGCCCTTTTACCGCTTGCTGTATTGGAATCTCCGCCGCGCGCCCTTCTGTCCGTACTTCTTCCGTTCCTTCATGCGCGGATCGCGCGTCAAAAACCCGTTCTTGCGCAGCGCCGGACGCAGTTCCGGATTCAGCAGCGCGAGAGCGCGCGAAAGTCCCATCCGCACCGCTCCCGCTTGGCCGCCCACGCCGCCGCCCTTCACCTGCGCCTTCACTTCCACCTGGTCGTGCATCTGCGTGAACTTCAGTGGCTCCGTCGCGGCGGTGTGCCATGAGACGTTGCGGAAATATTCGTCCACCGGACGTCCGTTCACCGTGAAGCCCGGCGCTCCGGCCTTGATGTATACGCGCGCCACCGCCTCCCGGCGCCTGCCGGTTCCGTAAAAATGCTTCTTTGCACTTTCCATCGCGTTCGCCGATGAACTCAAAGTTCCTCCCAGTATCTTCCGCGCCAACCGGCGGCGCGCAATGCAGAAAATTCGGGTCCCGCTGCCTCGTTTTCGCGACGCGAATTCCGTCCCGAATCCCGGCAGATTCGATTCAGGGCTCCAGGGTTTGATGATTCAAACCCTGGCGGAAAATCTGTCGCGGGGCTACAGCGCGACCGGCTGGGGCTTCTGTCCGGCGTGGCGGGCAAGCGCTTCACTTCCGGCATAAACACGCAGCATCTTTGCTCTTCGCGCGCGAAGCTTGTTTTTCGGCAACATCCCGAGCACCGCCTCGCGCACCACTTCTTCAGGACGCCGTTGCAGCACCACCTTGATGGGTATCTCCTTCAACCCGCCCGGGTAGCCGCTGTGATGGCGGTAGACCTTCTGGTCGATCTTGTTTCCCGTCAATTTGATCTTTTCCGCATTCACGACGATCACGTGATCGCCGGACTCCAGGTGCGGCGTGTAAGTCGGCTTGTCTTTCCCGATCAAAATTCTCGCCACGCGAGTCGCCAGCCGCCCAAGTACCTGTCCCTCTGCATCCACCACAAACCAATTTTGCCCCACTTGGAGCGCTTCGGCCTCTCGGCCCTTTGCCACGTACGTCCGCATCTGCCCGGTCACACCTTTCCCTGTAGAGACAAACGTAAACTATACGGTACGCTCCGTTTTCTGTCAACGCGCACCTGTTCAAATTCCGCAGCCAAAAACGAGATGCAGCGGGCACGTTGCGGCATTCTCCTCGAACGCCCGGGGAGGGCGTCAGTGCAGCTGCCTGGCAGCCGGTTGCGGCGCCCCAGCCACCGCCGGAGCGCGTAGGCCCCCTCCGAAGCCTTGCCTTATCAGTTTGAAAATCGTGCGGCGATTCTCATACGCGTTCTTCAGCCATGCGAAGCGCCCCATCTGCGGAAAGTAGATTCCCCGGAAACAAAGGCGCGCGATGAATATGTTGATGCGATAGCCAAGTGGCTTGTGGTTGAGAGACTCCACCGCTTTCTCGATGGCCTCCGGGCTGTACGAATTGGCCCAACCAATTCGTACCTCCTTGTGAGCTTCTTCGACGCTCATCCTGAGCGGCGTGTGCGCCATCGCGAAGGGTATGAATTCCTTCCAGTGCTTTGGACGAGTGAGCCGCCCCGCCGCTTCCAGCCGCTTGTAGAGCGGCGTTGCGGGCAAGGGCGTCAACAATCCAAAGATCGGCAGCCCCGGCGGCCAGGTGCGGATTTCCTTGAGAGTCCGTTCTGCCACTCCGGGCGTGTCGTTGTCCATTCCAAAGATGAACGACGTGATTGCATATACGTTGCGCTGGGCGAGCCGGTCGAGCACCACCGCGTACTCGCCGGGCTTGTTGAAACCTTTCTTTACGTCGGCAAGATTAGCGGGATCGATCGACTCCATTCCGATGAAGATCCACTTGCCGCCCGATGCGGCGATCAGGTCCACCAGCTCTTCATCGCGCAGCAGATTCGCGCTGATCTGCGCCACCCAATGCACCTGCGCGTCCGCAGCGATGATGTCGCGCAACAGCGACTTGGTGCGTTTTATGTTGATGGCGAAATTGTCGTCGATGAAAAATACGGCGATCTGGCCTCCCTCCTTCCGCGCGCGCGCCTTCAAAAGCAGGAGTTCGTTCACCACGCTCTCATTCGTGCGAAAGCGAATCGAGTCCCCGAAAAATCCCGTCACCGTGCAAAACTCGCACCCGTAAGGGCAGCCGCGCCCCGATTCCACCGGAATAATGCGAAACGTTCCCCAGCCACCGCCCACTCGCTTCAGCAGCGGATGCAACACACCCGGAAGCAAATTGAATTGGCCTAGATCGATTTTGTCCCACGGAATTTCCGGATACGCTTGCAACCGCGGTTTGCGCTCCTGGCCGAAGCCGTCTACCGGTTCATACACGTCCTTGAGTGTGCCACCCGCAGCATCTTCCACGATTCGGGGCCATGTCTCGTCGGCTTCGCCGAGAGCAACCGCGTCGGCATGGCGCGATCCGCCGTCCCGCCCGAGCGCCTCATCCGCCATCTCCGTGACGTGAGGGCCGCCCATTACCACTTTTACGCCGGCGGCGCGCACTGCGTCCGCCATGCGATAGGCCTTGGCGATCATCCGCGTCATCGCGCCGATTCCGACCAGTCCGATATTTTCTTCTCTCACGAATCGCGCGATACTCTCTTCATCCATCGGCTGCGCGTTGCCGTCGATCAGCACGACGTCATGGCCGGGTGGAGTAAGCGATTGCAGTAGGAACATCCAAAGGTGCGGCATGAAATTGCGCGTCACCCCATTGTCGGGGTTGTAGAGCAGGATTCGCATGCGATCGTCTCCGTTGCTACAATCGCTTTCTTGTCGTTGAGCGGGCGGACTTGACTTCGCGCACGATTCCGCACAGATGGCCGCGAAAAGCCGCGCGTCGTCCAAGTCTAGAAATTCCGTTGCGTAATTACTGGTCACTTTTGACCAATCTGAAAATTCGTTCATTCAGTGTGGTAATGCGGGCTTTCATGCCGTATGGGGGAGTTTTGAAAAACGCGGAGTAGACCTGATGCCCAAACTGAAATCCAAGAGACATCTAGCTTTTGACGTCGAAACCTACCTCAACACCGCCGGCATCGCGAGAAAGATCGTTCATTACCGCAAGGGCGAGCAGATTTACTCCCAGGGAGAATCGAGCCGGTGTGTTTTGTACCTTCAACAGGGAGGAGTGAAGCTCACAATTACTTCCTCGCGCGGAAAAGAGGCGATCATCGCTCTCTTATACCCGGGAGATTTTTTCGGTGAAGGCTGCATAGCGGGCCAACCGTTGCGCACCGCGACTGCTTCCGCCGTGGAACCTACCACCGTGCTGATGATCGGCAAGCAGGAAATGATTCGCGTGATCCATCAGGAGCATCAATTCTCCGACCGCTTTGTTTCGCACATGCTCAAGCGGAATGTTCGCGTCGAGGAAGATCTGGCCGACCAGCTCTTTAATTCGAGCGAGAAACGCCTCGCCCGAACCCTTTTGCTGGTCGCCCGATACGGCAAGACGGTGCAGCCGGAAAAGATCGTTGCCAAGATTTCTCAGGAATCTTTGGCGGAGATGGTCGGCACCACTCGAAGTCGCGTCAGTTTTTTCATGAACAAATTCCGGAAGCTGGGCTACATCAAATACAACGGTGGGCTGCAAATCAATAGTTCGCTCTTGCGTGTCGTATTGCGCGACTAGGGGTCGTATTGCGTAATTAGAGGAGCGCCCCGAAGCACAAAACGAGGGCAGCGGCGGCGAGCCGCGTCCGCGCGGCCCGCCTGCCGGTTTCGATGCGGGGACTAATCTGACGAAGATGAAGTTGCTGCGGCGCTCGAGCGGTTGGCGCGTGTATACGCCGGCTTGTCGATGTCGTTCGAATCGCCCGCGTCGCCCGCCTTGTCGATCTCGATCGAGCCCTTGAAGTAAGCGCCGTCCTCGATCATGATCCGTGCCGTCGTCAAGTCGCCCACCACGGAACCGTCTTTCTTGATCTCGATCCGGTCGCGCGCCCGCAGATTTCCCTTCACGTTTCCGTAGACCAGGATTTCCCGCGCGATGATGTCCGCCGTCACGCGCGCGCTCGCTCCCACCACCAGCCGGCGATCCTCGAGCTGCACGAGACCCTCGACGCTTCCGTCAATCTGCAGGTCTTCGTTGCCCGTGATTTCGCCCTTGATGTGCAGGCTTGCTCCCAGCCGCGCCGTGCTGCCGCCGCTCGTTCCTGGATAATTCGCATCCGTTGGTGCCATGGTCTTTGCCTCCGGTGAATAGGGTGAAGCGCTGGTTGCTGTTGAACTAGGCTGCTGCGGGAGCTGCGCCCTGGCGGGAGCCTCCTGCTTCTTGTCTCCCCACATGAAGCCTCCTTGGGCCCGAGTTGCCGAAATGTCGCCGCGAATCGTGACTGGGGCTTTCAATCTAGTCCCGCGCGACACCCCTGCCAAATCCAAAATGGAACACTTGTGTCCGGGGAGGTAACTCTAACTCTGAAGGCTGGAGCCCAGATGTTGGCGGCGTCCACCGCCTTTGTCAAGTTCGCTCTCGGAGGATCCGGCTCTGGGCGCGCCATTCACTCTCCGCTCGTACTCCCAATCCCGCTGCTGCCCTACCTCCAAGAGATCAAGCATACTTCCGCAAGACGCCGACCACGCGGCCTTGAATCTTTACGTCCATCGCATTCACCAGGATTGGACTCATCTGCGAATTCGCCGGCTGCAATCGGATTCGGCCGCCCGGCTCGCGATAGAAGCGCTTCACGGTCGCTTCGTCCTCTCCCACCAGCGCCACGACGATCTCGCCCGGGTTCGCCACCTGCGTCTGCTCCACCACGATGAAGTCCCCGTCGAGAATGTGATCCTCGCGCATGGACTCACCCTTCACTTGCAGAACAAAAGTATTCTGTCCGCGCGCAAAATCCGAGAGCGATATCATCTCTCGGTCCTCCACTGCCTCCAGCGGACGCCCCGCCGCAATCCGCCCCGCCAGTGGGAGCTCCACCACGTGCCGGTCCAGGATTTCCTCGCGCACCTGCTTGGGCAATTGTGTCACTTCGATCGACCGGCTCTGGTTATACCCCCGCCGGATGAATCCCTTTTTCTCGAGCGTCGAGAGATGCTTGTGCACCGTCGCCAGCGACGTCAGTTTCAGCGCGTGCGCGATCTCTTCAAAACTCGGCGAGTAGCCGTTCTTATTGATGAACGCCACCAGGTAATTCAATACTTCCTTCTGTCTTTTCGTCAGTGCCATCTCGACCCCCGAGAGACCTTCTTCTAGCGTCCAC
>DATJOL010000166.1:0-15145 GCA_035507075.1 Candidatus Aquilonibacter sp.
GCAATCGGCGAAAATGCATAAAAAACTCAAAATTCTAATCGCAAATGAATAGAATTAAAAATCGACCTAAGTCGCTGAAAACAAAGGACGGAAAAATTTCTAATCGCGGTCAGGAAGGGGGGTAAACGAGCGCCGCGATTAGAAATGCATAAAATTCGCAGGCAGCCCGCGCGGCCCGCTACTTCGCGGGCCGGTTGAGCACGAAGGCGTAAAGGGTGTCGCCGGCGGCAACGAACACATACTGCTTGCCATCGAGTTCGTAGGTAATCGGGGCGTTCGGGGTGTTCTGCAGAATCGAGTGCCACAGGATTTTGCCTGTGGTCGCATTGAAGGCAACGAGCGTATCGCCATTCGACGTGAAAAGCAGGTTGCCGGCGGTCGAGAGCATGCCGACGGCTCCGCCACCCGCGGGCCACTCGTGCCGCCAAATCACTTTGCCGGTGCGATAGTCGAGGGCCTTGATCGACGCGGGCCCGCCGATGCCTTGCGCGCTCTCGATTCCGCCGTAGCCCTCGGGGTGGTCGTCGGTGTCGGAGAGGTAGAAAATGCCGTAGCCTTCTCCGGTCCCCACGTAGAAAAGGCCGGTCTGCGGGCTATACGTCGGCGGCGGCCAGTTCGTGGCGCTGCCGGACGACGGCCAAACGAGCGTGCCGCCCAGCGATGGCGCCTTGTCGGGATTCGGAATGGGTTCGCCGTTTTTGCCCACCCCTTCCGACCAGTTCAGGGTATCGACGAACGGCACGCTGACCACCGGCTTGCCGTTCGTGCGGTCGAGCACGAAGAAATAGCCGTTGCGGCTGGCTTGCGCAACGAGCTTGCGCGGCTTCCCGTCGATGGTGCCGTCGATCATCACCACGTCGCAGGCCGCGTCCCAGTCGTGCGTGTCGTGCGGCGATGCCTGGAAATACCAGGCCATCTTGCCGGTGTCCGGATTGACGGCAAGAATCGAGGAGGTGAAAAGATTAGCCCCGGCCCGGCTCTTGGGGGCGTAAACGGGATTCGGGTTCGCGGTGCCGTAGAAATAGAGATTGAGCGTGGGATCGTACGAGCCCTGGACCCAGGGGCCGCCGCCGCCGTGTTCGGAGGCATAAGTATTCGGCCAGGTATCGATCCCGGGCTGGCCGGCGCGCGGCGTGCTATATGTGGTCCACTGCACCTCGCCGGTTTCCGGGTCGCGCGCTTGCAAAAAGCCGGAAAGGTCGAGCGAATCTCCGCCCGTTCCGATGATTACGTGATCGCCGATCACGATAGGAGCCATCGTGGAAAAATAAAATTGCTTGGGATCGGACACTGGCAGGATCCAGCGCTGTTTGCCGGTGGTGGCGTCCAGCGAAACGATGAAATTGTCGCGCGTCATGAAGTAGAGCCAGTTGTGATACATGCCGAGGCCCTTGTTCGCGGTTCGCGGCGCATCTCCGGTCGACTCGCGATAATAGTGCCAGAGCACGTGGCCGTCGCGTGCGTCGACGGCCCATGCGTTGTCGTTCGCTGTGAAATACAGGACGCCGTTCACCATGAGGGGCGAGCCGCCGACCCGAACAGTCCCTTCGCCCCCGCCGAAGGCGGAGGTCGATACCGTCGGCGTACCGCCGGTGATGCGCGCGGTCCACGCGAGAGACACGTCCTGCACGTCGGAATCGTTAATTTCTTTCAACGTGCTGTAACGGCGGGCGGTGTAATTGCCGTTATACATACCCCAGGTATCGCTCGGCGGGCTGAGCAGCTTTTTCTCGTCGAGTCCCTGGCCGAATGCGATCGGCGCTAAACACAAAAGACAAATGATCAAATTTCGCGTTTTCATTTCAAGGTCACCAGGTAAGCGGTCAAATCATGCATGTCCGTATCGTTTAGAGTTTTCAGAAAATCCGCGTGCGCTTGCAGCGGATTGTGGACCACGACTTTCGGATACTCGCCGTCTCGCGTGAAATCGTGGTAGACGCCGTTCATGTCTTTGAACGACACGTTGAAATCCGTGACGGAAATCGGCACGCCCGTGAAGGTTTCACCTGAGCGAAGAGTCACAGTAATTGTGAGAGTGCCTTTGTTGATGACGGGTGGCGAGGTATCCGCAAACATGGAGCCATTGGCAGTGAAGAGCCCGCCCCTGGCGCCACGCCCGTTGCGCAACGGCCCGCCGCCTGTGATCCACAAGCCTTGCAACGCTGGCGGATTGTAACGCGACGCGATTCCCGCCAGGTCGCCCGTCACCGAATGGCAACTCGCGCACTCCTGGTTGAAAAGCTGCTCGCCGCGTGTGGCATCGCCGACGACGATGTCCTGATAAGCGTACGTTTGCCGGAACGCGGCGCCATACACCTGCACGCGAAGCCATGCGGCCACGTCGGAGATTTGCTGATCCGTTAGGTTGATTTGCGAAGCGCCCTTCGGGTGCGGTGCGCGCAGGATTGGCCCGATGAGATTCCCTTTGTCATCGTCTTCGACCACGGTTGAGCGAATCAGATCCGGAGCGATATTCGTGCCTTTGGCGGTTGCTCCGTGGCATGAGGCGCAATTCGCGGCGAAATCGTCGCCGCCGCGTTTGACCACCGCGGGATCTTCCTGGCTAATACGAATGGCGGCCGGCGTGGCGGCGACCGTAGCGTTTCCACCGACTGTGGGCTCGGTCGGAATCTGCGTTTGCGCCCGAACCGCGCAGACGGCGGCTCCAGCAAACAAGAGCGCCGACACACCGATGCTGGCTTTCGTCCATTTGTTCATTACACGAGTACTCCCTTCCAAAATCGGCAGCCGGCTAGCGAAGGCTGACGAACCGCGAAGACGTATTGCGAGGCGCGCGCGTTGCGAACTGTGGTCTTGCCGTTGGGACTAACCGAATGAGTCGACTTCCCCCATCCCCGTGCGTCAGCTCAACCAATCACGCGAGCGCCGCCTTCATATATGCCATGCACTTCGCAACTTCTTTGGTGCAGTCGGAATCAGGCGGAACGGGATAAGAAAGCTCGACCAGCGCCGGCATCGGATAGTGGTTCGTCTTGAGCAGCGTCAGAACTTGCTTGATGGGTGTATCGCCTTCGCCCCACGGGACGCTGGGACCCAGATTCCTCTTGCGATCTTTGACGTGCAGGTGCGTGATCCGGTCGTGATTCTTTTCGATGAATGCGACTGCGTCGACATTGGACCCGGTGATGTAACCGATATCGAGATTTATCCGGAACCAGTTGGACATGGCCATCGCTTTATAAAAGCTCTGCGGCGTGGCGAATTGATTGGGATCGACAATATCGTCGTGATTGTGGAACGCGACCGGAAACTGGTGCTTTTCGACGAACGGCACGAGCTTTTGCGCCACGTCCAGCGTGGTGGAAGAGGCAATCGTCACAGCACCGAGAGTTTTCGCCTGTTCGAACATTTTGTCGATCTCTTCGTCGGTGAAATCGGCACCCATCCCGTTGACGGTATAGGCGTAGACGACGATCCCCGCGTCGTTCAGCTTCCTTTTGATCGCCTCGAAATGGCTCATAGGAGTCGTGAGACGCCACTGGCGAAGGTCTTCACGCGCTTTTTGCGCTTCTGGACTGCGTCCTCGCGCACCACCAGCCACAGAAGATGGGGGTGCAGCACCCGCTGAGCTTGCAGGTGCTGCGGGCGCCGCACTGGAAGCTGGACGTCCTCCAGCGCCCCCAAACGCGCCTCTCCTCGCTTGAAACTCGCTGACCGGCTCGACGTGGTTACTCATCAATTCGAGCAGGCCGACTCCGCAACCATGACAATCCGTAATGACGGCGTCAACGTGATCCTGGCCAACCACGTTGGGCATGTCGTGAAAGCTGTAAGTGATCGCGCCAAGGCGTACCCCATTCACGACTGTGTTCTGCGGAAGGCGCAGAAGCAACGACAGCGGAATCCCCGCCATCAACAGCTGGCCAAACTCACGACGTGAATACATGCGACTCCTCTCTTGCTCTCCAGCTTTTTCGCCATGCTTTCCAATCGCGCTATCCAGGGCAAAATCTGTTCACTTGAGCAGAGCCGGCTCCGGAATTGCTTCCCCGTCCTTGCGTGGATCGGACGCGCCAAAATTCACGCCTGTCGCGATATCGCGCTCAACAGCCTGGCCGCCGCCGACACTTGAAGCAAAATCGCCGTCCACTTTCAGGATGTGCCCGCGCTTCTCAAGCCCAGCACGCACGTCCGCCGGAACACGGTCTTCGATCTCGAGGTCGCAGCCCGAGAACGTAAGTTTCGTGAATCGCGCCGCCTCCATGGCAGCCTGAATGTTCATGCCGAAATCGACGACATTCGAAACGAATTGCGCGTGCGCTTGCGCCTGGTTGAAGCCGCCCATGATGCCGAAGCTGATCCGACGCTTACCGTCGGTCATAAAACCGGGAAGAATTGTGTGGAGCGGCCTCTTCCGGCCGGCCAGGGCGTTGGGTGAATTGGGATCTAGACTGAAAAGGGCGCCGCGATCCTGCAAGACAAAGCCTGTGCCGTCCGCCACAAGGCCCGAGCCGAACGCCTGGTAATTACTTTGAATGAGAGAAACCATGTTCCCATCGCGATCGACGACAGTGAGGTAGGTCGTGTCGCCATTTGCTGAAAATGACGGTCTGCCGGGAGGCACATCGCAATTCGCTTTCGCCATGTCAATTAGTTCAGCCCGCTGGGCGGCGTATTGCTTGGAAAGCATCCCTGAAACCGGCACCGGGCTGAACCGGGGGTCGGCAACGTAGCGATACAAATCGGCGTATGCCAGCTTCTTAGCCTCGATCATCACGTGAAGCGCGTCCACGGAGTTGTGCCCATATTGGGCGAGACGGAACTTTTCCATGATGTTAAGCATCTCGAGCGCCGCGATTCCCTGGCCGTTCGGGGGAAGTTCGTAGATGGTCCACCCGCGATATGTGGTCGAGATCGGCTCGACCCATTCGCTCGAGTAGTCGGCGAAATCCGCCGGGCTCAACGTACCGCCGAGTCGCGAGGAATACGCGACGATTGCCTTGGCAATCTCGCCCTGGTAATACGCGTCGCGGCCGCCTGACGCGACGAGTTCGAGCGAATGGGCAAGTCCCGGGTTCTTGAAGACTTGTCCAACCGTTGGCGAGTGGCCGTCCAGAAGGAAAGTCGCAGACGCGTTTCTGTCCTTTTCGAGCAACGGGACGCTATCTGCCCAATATGCAGCGTCCCACTCGGGAACAGGAAACCCTTCCCGCGCAAAATAGATTGCGGGCGCGAGGACGTCGGCGAAGTTCTTTGTGCCAAACCGCGAAAGCAGCTTTGCCCACCCGTCCACCGCGCCTGGAACGGTGACGGGCTGGATTCCATAAAGGGGCATCTCACTGGTAATACCTTTGGCTCTTAGATATTCGATTGACGTGCCGGCGGGCGCCCATCCGCTAGCATTGATCCCGTAGAGCTTTCCCGTTTTCGCATCGTAGACGATCGCGAAAAGGTCCCCACCCATTCCATTCATCATGGGCTCGACAACGCCCATGACCGCGTTCGTTGCGACGGCGGCATCGACCGCATTTCCACCTTCCGCGAGAATGTCCGCCCCGGCCTGAGCCGCGAGCGGACTCTCCGCGGCGACGATGCCGCTCCGCGAAATCACCATCGAACGATATTGCGACCGATCCTGTGCGGCGGCAGACGTGGCCAGAGTGGCGGCTAGAAGCACTGCCCAAACAGGATGCGATCCAATCATGGCCTCTCCTTGTTTAGAACAACAGTTTCAACGCGAACTGAATTTCACGCTGGTTCCAGTTTGAACTCATTGACGTGATCTCGCCCGTAGTCGAGTGAGAACCAGTCAAATTGACGGTGCCGTTCGAATTGAATGCAATGCTCGCGCCGGGCTGGCCGAAGTTTGTCTGGTTAAGCAAGTTGAAGACTTCGGTGCGGAATTGCAGGTGCATCTGCTCTTTGATCGGGAACTCCTTGAAGAGAGAGAAATCAAATCGCTTCTGCGAAGGCCCGAAAAGTTGAAGCGTGTGCTCATCCCCCAACGTGTTCGCCAGAGGTTGTACGAAATCGTTATAGTTGAACCAGTGCAAACGGGTTGGATTGGCGAGCCTGCCCGAACCGATTTGATCCAGATACTGAGTCTGGCTCAGCCCGGAGTTGTTTGAGGAAGCTGTGACCGAGAACGGCAAGCCCGTTTGCCAGGAACCAGACGTATTCACGCCCCAGCCTTTGAGCACGGCGCCCTCGAAACCAGTAAACGATTTTCCGAACGGTATATCGTAATTGATTCCCCAGGTAAAGCGGTCTGCAACGTCTTGTGTGTCGTTGCCCCAACCATACTGGTGAAAGTTGTAAACGCCGCGTGGCGCGCTCGACCCGGTTCCGTTCGATGTATCGACGTAGCAGGGCGTCGGTGAAGCGTAATAAGACGACACGCAGCCGAAGTTGTTCACGTCAGACATCATGTGCGACCACACGTAATTGAAGTTCACCGTCAGACCTGCGCTGAAGCGGCGTACGAAGGACGTTTGCAGACCCTGATACGAGCTCGAACCCCAGTTGTTCGATTCGGTCAGGTTGCCGGTCTTCATCCATGAAAAACCAGGCAGGACACCGATCGGCGTCACGCCGCCCAACGTAAGAGGCGGAGTGCTGGACAGGTTCGGATTGGTCGGTTGGTTTTGTGGCAGGTTGCGGACTTCGGCATGCCTCCCAAGCTCACCAACGTAACCCACCGCCACGACGTTCGCGCCGAATTGCTTCTGCAATTGCAAGTTGAATTGCTCAAGATACGCTTCTTGATAATGAACAGGGAGGCCGATGATTGTGGTGCCCGCGTAGTTCGCGGGATTCGTTGCTCTGGCAATGTTCAAAGCGGGGATCGGCAGCCCCGCGGAGGTCAACGCTCCGCCGGTTCCGCCGGGACTTGACGTGCTGCCGCCACCACCGGCATAGGTTTGGCAGGAAGCGCAATACACCGTGCTGCTGGTCAGCTTGCTTGTGTAAACGCCGTTTGTAGGCGCGTCGGGAATCTGGCAAACAGTCTTGTCGGTGGAATCGGAGTAGGGGCAGATTCCGTAGTTTGCGACTGCAGAATTTGCAAACTGCCCCACGGGCCCGTCAAATTGCGAAGCGGCGCAGGACGCATTGGTCGCCGTTTCGTTCTGGACGGCGCAACTTACCGGATAGTTGAAGGGCGCGTTCAGAAGAAAGTATGAAGATTGGAAGTTAGTTGGGAAGAACGTGAGACCGAAGCCGCCGCGCAGCACCATGTTGTGCGGCAGCGAATCGGCAAACCCGAGCCGCGGAGCCAAATCGGTGTAGGGCGTCGAGACCATGGCTGTCGCGTCGCTCTGCTGCGTGCCGGGCAGTGATGGCGAGACAAGTAGTCCGGTGAAAGGATCGTAGTTCGCGATGCGCCCATGGACTTCGGTGTAGGGTGTGAAGATGTCGTAACGAACGCCCAGATTGAGGGTCAGAGACGGCTTTACGTGCCAGTCATCCTGGATGAAACCACTCGGTTCCCAGCTGCGGAATCCCTGTTGCACCAAAGCGTTGTTTCGGGAGATGCCGCTCGAGAGCCCTTCGAGCGCGTCGCCCATGGCGACCCCGGTGTAAGACCCGTTGAAGTTGAATTGCCCTTGGGCGGCGTTGCTTTGCGCGACGCTATCGCGCCGGCGGATCAAGCCGAGCCCAAAGTTAATGCTGTGCGAACCCTTGTTCCATGTAAGTGTTGCGAGATACTGAAAGCTCGTGTCCCAATATCCGAGCGGAACGAACGTGGTATCTCCGATCGTGGTGTAGCTTTGCCCGCCGTTGAGCCCAGCGATGCTGAAGTGAGTTAGACCGGAAGATCCCACAAGTGAGGCGCCGGTCGTGTAGTTCACGCAGCTCGTGGAGGTACAGGGAAAACCAAGAGCCGTTGAAACACCCGTTCCCTGGTTCGCGGGGTACGACAGAATTAGACTACGGAGAACACCGAACTTGAGGTTCGCCAAAAGGTTCGGATTGAAAACATGCACGTACGAAGTCCCGAAATTGTACTGGTCCTCATTGTTCGGGCCCGCGTACGAAGTAACGACGGGATCGACCTTTACAGTTCCTGAGGTTGTCCCCGTGGCCAAATCACCGGTTGCGGGATTGATGTAAACGTCCGGGAATCCGTTTGGGGTAATTGTCGTCTCGCCGTTGTATGTGACGCGCGCGTACATCGTATTGTTATCGTTGAAATGCTGGTCGAGGCGGGCGTCGAAGGTTTTGCTGTTCTGGGTCAAAACCGGCGAAGAGGTGTAGTTGTTGGTTACACCGGGCGCCCCCGACGTGCAGGTCGCCGAAGTACCGGGACCACAAGTCGGCAGCGGGTACATGTTAAAGAAGGCCAAGCCAAGAGTGCTGGTCGGCGTGATATCGGGCCCCATGACGCCACTGGGCTGAGAGTTGCTGCCACCCACCGCGCTGATTGGCGCAATGTCCGAGAAGTCGCCGACTTGCTGATTGCCGTCAGGGCAAACGATCAAACCTTTTTCGCAGTACGTTGGCACGGTGTATGTGGTGCTTCCGACACCTCTCGCGTACGCAAAACCCTCGTAATCGAAGAAGAAAAACGTTTTGTCCTTGACGACTGGCCCACCGATGCTGCCGCCGTACTGGTTTTGGCGGAATGCGGGGTTGGGAGCCGACGTGCCCGTGAACGCCCAGTTCGGGTTTGCGTTCAGCAGTTTGTTGCGGAAGAATTCAAAAGCCGACCCGTGGAATGAATTGGTGCCAGATTTCGTGACGACGTCCACCACCGCGCCACCTGTCCGTCCGATCGATGCGTCATACTTGTTGGTCGAGACGCTCACTTCCTGAATCGCGTCAATCGAAGGGCGGGCGCCGACGAAGCCCACAGCACGCTCATTGTTATCGAAGCCGTCAATCATATTCTCGTTTTGTGCGTCTGTTTGGCCGTTCGCCGAGAAAGCAGACGTTTGGCGACGGTCATCAGGGCGGCTGCCGGCGGCGATCGAGCTTGGAGAGCCTTCCGTGACTCCCGTGGTGAGCTGAACGAGCTTTACGATGTTCCGACCGTCGAGTGGCAGGTCTTCAACGCTTTGCGACGGAACCAACGCGCCAATTGAAGATGTTTCTGTCTGAAGAGCCGGGGCAACCGAGCCCGAGACCTCGACAGTTTCATTCACGGCTCCAACTTCCATTTTCGCGTCAACGCGCGTGCGGTCGCCTGCCGCTAATGTGATCGGAGGGGCCACAAAAGTCTTGAAGCCCTTGTCCTCAACTTTGAGGTTATAGGTACCTACCTGCAACAGGGTAAACACATAATCTCCGCTGGCCGAACTAGTGGTTGTTTGCGAGACGTTTGTTCCGGTATTGGTGAGCGTCACAGTCGCACCCGGCAGAACGGCGCCACTGGTATCGGCAACTGTTCCGACGATAGCTGCCGTTTCCTGGGCCGATGCCGTCTGCGCCCAGAGGAATATGCAAACGGTCAAAGCCGCCCCAATCGATAACCACTTACAAAAGGACCGCCCCATCCTACCCTCCCTTGATGTCTCAAATCGAACGGCACGATCCCAGAGACGCTTTTCGTCCGCCATTTCGAAGCGGGCGATTGGGCCTCTCGTGGCTGGCGATGCGGAGAGATCGCATCGCGTAGAGAAACTGCCTGTCCGGAGAAATCGGGGACATTTCTACTCCCGGGGTGCACCGTAAACGCAATCAAAATACGGTAAGTGAAACGTAAATGCCCCCTAACTAACGTTTATGCAATTGGTTGCGGACTTGTGGATGCTCCTCGCCCGCTGCGCCCATTACCGACACAATTGGCCGAACGGACGTGCAAATTGCCTCGAAAATTCCATCCGATTGAAATGTTGATCGAGTCCACAAAATTCTTGAATCGGTCGCGGATTGATAGCGCGTTCTGCATGCGTTAGACTGAACGGCAGGTGGGGCAGACGGCCAGGGTTCATGAAGAATGCGATCTTACCCGGGGCAGGGGCATCCCTGTTCTCCCCCGAAGAGCAGGAAGCTGTACGCAGGCAGTTGGCTCACATCACAGCCAGCCCTCTTTTCAGGAACAGTAAGCGATTTCCTGATTTTCTTCGCTACACCGTTGAGGAGGCGCTCAGCGGCAATTACGAGCAATTGAAAGAGCGCATGCTCGGGGTCGAAGTCTTCGGCCGCGACGCCGCCTATGACACTAACTCCGACCCCGTAGTGCGGATGACGGCTGTGGAGGTTCGCAAGCGGCTGGCTCAGTATTATCAGATGGCTGGGCACGAAGCCGAGCTGCGCATCGAGTTTCCCCGCGGTTCGTACGTCCCTGAATTCAAGTTTCCCCAGGCCGCGCCGACGCCTCCGGCACCTGAACAGAAAGCGATCCCAGCATCCGTTGAGAAGCCGGGCCGAAAGCGCTATTGGGCTGCCGCCCTCGTCTTGGCCGCGTTGACGATTGCCATCCTAGCGTGGCGAGGTCACTCTCCTGCTTCCGAAAGACCATTCGATCACTTCTGGGCGCCCATTATCAGTTCGAATTCGCCAGTACTTATTTGCATTCCTGACCTGATATCCACGGCCACACCGTCTTTTCCGGGATCGCAAGCCAGCGTCTCAAGCGCGGCGCTCGCGGCGATGCCCGATTCATTCAAGAGGAACCGCGTCACGTTCGGCGATTCTTTCGCCGCTTCGATGCTTGCCAATGTGCTCGGGCGAGAGAATCGATCGTTTCGACTGCGCCGCGCCGATGAAGCGAATTTGCAGGATTTGGAAGAGGGGCCGGTCGTCCTGATCGGCGGCCGGACCGCCAACCAGTGGTCGCTGAAGCTTGACGACGAACTGCGATTCGGCGCAGTGCATCAAGGAACGCTGCACTACGTGGGCGACCGCGAAAATCCTTTGTCGCGCCAATGGAGCGTGACGCGTACTCCCGGTCAGACGGAAGCGAGCATGACCAATGACTATGCGATCATTTCGCGCGTCTACGACCCAACCACGGGTCATCAACTTCTGACGGCCGCGGGCTTATTTCAATACGGCACGGAGGCCGCCGGTATGTGTCTCTCTTCGCCAAGCTGCCTCGCGGACGCGGAAAAACTCGCGCCCGGCGATTGGCAACATAAAAACATTCAGATTGTGATTCAAACGACCATCATCAGCGAAAATGCCGGCGAACCACGCGTGCTGGCCGCTTACCTCTGGTAACTTCGCTAGCCTTTTTTCGGGTTCCACTTTTTTTGTGCGACGAGCGGTCTATAGGATTCGAGGCCGCGCGCGGGCAGCTTGATCGTCTTGCCCTGCTCGGCGCTCTGATACGCCGCCATCAATATTTGCACGACCTCAAGACCATCCTCGAAAGTTAGCGCCGGCTTCGTGCCATGCAGGAACGAGCGGACCAAATGACGATTTTCTGCAGCGTAGCCGTAAGCAATCGCTTCATCAGGAAGAACCGGCATTTGGCCGCTTTCCGCGTTCTGCTTCTCAACAAGGTCTTCGCCCTCCTGTCCATGGAGAGCGCGGCTGAGAAAAATCTTCAGGCCTGTATCGAGGGAGTTCCATGTCATGGAATATTCCGGGCCGAGCATTTCGGCCGATAGGCGAAGACCGGCTCCAACGAAACTCCATGATGTGGTCACTTCGCCGATCGCGGTCGTTCCGCTGTCCGTCTCGTATTCGATTGTGGCGGAGGCAAAATCCTCGGACGGATGCTTGATGTAGTCGACTTCCTTGCCCATATTCTTCGCAAGTTGCCGCGCATATTCCGGGCGCGACCACTTGAGGCTGGCGATGTGGGCCGTGATTCGCACGGGGCGTACGGTAGTATATGGGTCGCCCGGCTTGGTGAGCATGTGGCGGACGACGAGGACGCAGTGACACATCATGTCGTTGAGGACTCCGCCGCCCTGAAGGTCGCCCATCCAGAACCACGGTTTGTGCGGTCCGCTGTGCTCTTCGGCGGCGCGGGCCAGATATGGGCGGCCGGCAGAGGGGGCTCCGCGGGTCCAAAGGATCCTGCGGCCGACGTCGATGGCTGGGGTGAAGATCTGGTCTTCCATGTAGGCGTGGGGAATCTTCGCTTTCTTGACCATTTGGAGCATTTGCTGGGCTTCGCGGACGTTGCGGGCGAGAGGTTTTTCGCAGGCGATTCCCTTTAGCGGCGTGGAGCGCTTTGCGGCGGCAGCGATGATCTCCTGGAGATTCTCGATTCGCTTGTGGTTCGGGCCGAGGAGCCAGATAGCGTCAACCTCTGCGGAATCAAGCATTTCGGCGATGGAGTCGTAGGCGATGGTATCGCCGAGGTCGAGGGAGCGGGCGAAAGAGGCGGCTTCGGCGGCATGGCTGGGGTTGGGGCTCCAGATGCCGCGAATTTCGGCGTCGCGGACGGCGACGAACGACTGCAGGTGAAAATGGGTGATGAAGCCGCTGCCTACGATTCCGATTCCCAGCTTTTCTTTGCTCATGAGTCCTCATTTTTGAGTTTAGTGGAGCGATGAAATTACGACATGGCGCGACGGATGGTCAAGAATCGCGATTTCAAAAAATGC
The DNA here is from genome assembly GCA_035507075.1 of Candidatus Aquilonibacter sp. GTDB lineage: Bacteria > Acidobacteriota > Terriglobia > Acidiferrales > UBA7541 > Palsa-295. Next base: position 12,465 of record DATJOL010000166.1, read on the forward strand.
GGTTTTTCTCGATTAGAATTTCGCTTTGCCCTTTCTTTTCAGCAGCATAGCGCGAATTCTAATCGCCCCTTCTCGATTAGAAATTCTCTCCTGGCCAGCTGAGAGAGTTGAATCATTCCGGCGAGGCTGATGGTCCGGGACGGACAGGTTTCCGGGCGGGAGATTTAGCAGTCGGCCGTTCATCTGGAAAGGGTAGCAAGAAACGGCGGAACGACGGATAGTCCTGCGGTTATAAAACTACTGTGAGTACTGAATGGAACGCGCTGAAGGAGCGCTGCCGCCGAGAATGCGTCGCTAAAGTGCACGTAAAAAACCATGTTTTGACGCTTATTTGACCCTTAAATGCGGCTTTTAAGCCTTATTTGCACGCTATTTTGCGGCGACTGCGAAGGGGGCCGAATTTCCGCTCGTCCCCCTTCGCCCCGCCAAAAGCTTAGAACAAAACCTTCAGGGCGAACTGGATCTGCCGCGGATTCCAGTTGCCGCTAACGGCGGTGATTTCACCGGTGACATGAGTACTACCGGGCAACCCTACAAGTGCGCCCGGAAGGTAATAGTTAGTGCCCGGCGCGGTGCCGATCGGAGCAGGGGGATTAGAGGCAAAGGTGAGTTTCGCGTTCGGCTGCCCATAGTTCGTCTCGTTGAAGATGTTGAACACTTCGGTGCGGAACTGGAGCTTCACGCGCTCGGTGACGTCGAACGTCTTGAAGAGCGAAAAGTCCAGACGACGCTGGTGCGGGCCAAAGAGCTGCCCAGCGTGGCCATTGCCTAAAGTGCCGGGCGTCGGCTGGACGAAGCAGTTATAGTTGAACCAGTCGAGCAGGGATGGACTGCTACCCTTGCCTGAGCAGATCTGATCGGCGTAGCCGCCGCTACTGATGTCGCTATTGCTGGTCCCCAAGCTCGGAGTGAACGGCAAGCCGGTCTGCCAGGAGCCGGAGAGGTTTGTAGACCATCCCTTGACAACACCCCCTTCAAGGCCCTTCAGCGAATTTCCGAACGGGAGCGCGTAGTCGATGCCCCAAGCGACGCGATCAGCAACGTCGTTGGGAGCATTGCCCCATCCATACTGCTGCCATCCCCACTCGTTTTTGCAGACAGCGGGACCGGCTGCGGCGCAGACCCCAGGCGAAGAGCCCGCGGCTGCATCTTCGAATGTGACTGGTCCGTTACCCTTTGCCTCATCGATCCAACAGGGCTCGGGAGCCGCAAACATGGACTCAGTGCAGGCTGTGCTGTTCAGGAAGTTGCTCATGGTGTGGGACCAAGTGTAGTTGATGTTGGTGGTGAGGCCGTGGCCGAAGCGACGGATGAATGTACCCTGCAGGGCATTATAGGAAGAGGTGCCCTGGTTCGGGCTCTCGCCGACGTTGGCTTGATCGAGGAACGAAAAACCTGGGAGCGTGCCGAAGCCGTCGTTGGTGGCGCCACCGACGGACATTGGGAGAGCTGCCAGAGAATTTTGCGTCGGGTTGGCCGGAACATTTTCGTTGATTGCGCCGTTGAGGAAGTCAGACAGCTTGCGACCAAGTTCGCCGACGTAGCCGACAGTTACGACGTTGTTGCCAAACTGCTTCTGCAATTGAAGATTGAACTGCTCGAGGTAGGCCTCTTTGAGGTTCGGTGGAACGGCCTGGATGGTGATTCCCTGATAATTGGCAGTGTTCGTTGCCAATGCGATGTTTAGGCTGGGGATCGGTTCACCGAGAATCAGGGACGTGCCGCCGGTCTGATTGACAGTGCTGGACGAGTTGGTAGACGACAAGCCGAAGGCACTCATATTCGGCGTGCCGAACTGACCGGCCGGAGCATTGGAAAATTGCGCGGTGTTGCATGGAACCGCCGTTTGGGCCTTGTTCTGGAGCGAGCAGCTATCGGTGAAGTCAAACGGTGCGTTCTGGAAGTAGTACTGCGACTCGTAGTTCTGCGGCATGAAGGTGAGACCGAAACCGCCGCGGAGAACCATATTGCCTTTGAGCGTAGCCGCGAACCCGAAGCGCGGAGCGATGTCGCCGTAGGGCGTCGGAACCAAATCCGAGGCACCGGTCTGCTGAGTCCCCGGAATCGAGGGGCCGACAAGCAAGCCGGTGTACGGGTCGTAGTTGGTGATGCGACCATGAACTTCCGTGAAGGGCGTGAAGATGTCGTAGCGGACGCCGAGATTTAGAGTGAGCCAAGAGCGGGCGCGCCAATCGTCCTGGATATAGGCGCTCGGTTCCCACGAACGGAAACCTTCCTGAACGAGAGCGTTGTTGCGAGTCTGCGAAACGGCCAAATCTTCGAGCAGATCGGCGCCAGCGACGCCGGTGAAGGAGCCGTTGAAAGTAAAGCTTCCTTGCGGAACGTTACTTTGGCCGACGCCCGCGCGGCGGCGGATCAAACCGAGGCCGTAGCGAACGCTGTGTGAACCCTTGGTCCAAGTCAGAGTCGCGAAATATTGCAAGCTGGTGTCCCAATAACCGAGCGGCACGAAGTTGCTGTCGCCGATTTTGGTCCAAGCCGTGGTGCTATTAAGCCCGGAAGTAGAGACACCGAGCAGCCCTGAGGAGCCAACGATCGAAGTGGCGTAGTTAACGCAAGCGGTGGCCGTGCATGGCATACCAAGTTTGGTGGAAATGTCGGTACCCTGGTTAGCCGGGAAGGAAAGGATCTGGCTGCGCATCACCCCAGCCTTGAGGTTA
>DATJOL010000167.1:0-2770 GCA_035507075.1 Candidatus Aquilonibacter sp.
GTGCCGCTCGACAGCTGGGTGTACCCAGCGCTCGATCGCCTTGCGGCGCTGGGCTACGTGAACTCGGAGACGAGCGGGATGAAGCCCTGGACGCGCATCGAGTGCGCGCAACTGGTGGAAGAAGCGGGCGCAGAGGTGGGCCGCTATGACCGCGAAAACCAAAGCGCGGCGAATTTGCAGGCACGGCTCGCGCGCGAGTTTGCGTACGAGCTCGGATTACTCGACGGCACGGCAAATCTGACGGCGAACGTGGAGCAGATTTACACGCGCACGGTTTCGATCAGCGGGCCGGCGCTGGCGGATGGCTATCACTTCGGACAGACGATCGCGTACGACTTCGGGCGGCCGTTTGAGCGCGGGACGAATTTTCAGGATGGCGGAGCGTTCAGCGCGTCGGCAGGGCCGATGACGCTCTACGTCCGCGCGGAATACCAGCACGCTCCCCCCGCACCGGCGCCGTCGCAGGCGGTAGTGAACCAGATTGCTGCGAGCGATCTGGTGCCCGTGACAGAAGTGCCTGCGGGCGCAATTGCGGCGATTAACCGGCCGCGGTTGCTCGACGCCTACCTTGCGGTGAATCTGAACAACTGGGAGATCTCGATCGGCAAGCAGAGCCTCGATTGGTCGCCGGGCCAGGGCGATTCGATGATCTGGAGCGACAACATCGAGCCGGTGAACATGGTGCGGATCGCGAACCCGCAGCCGTTCGAACTGCCGGGGCTGCTGCGATATCTCGGGCCGGTGCGGGTGGATCAGTTTTTCGGGCGGCTGGAAGGGCACGACTACGTGCCGAGGCCGTTCATTTACGGACAGAAGCTGACGATGAAGCCCACGAGCTGGCTCGAGTTGGGATTTTCGCGAACGGACACGATCGGCGGCACGGGTGGCGATCCGATCACCGCGACGAATCTGGTGCACAGCTACATCGGGTTGGTGAAGCCGGGAACAGGATCGGTGCCGGGCGACAGTCACGCAGGGTTCGACTGGACGATTCAGGTGCCGCACACCGGCAATTACGTGGTGCTTTACGGCGATGCGTACGCGGATGACGATTTCAGTCCGATTGAGAATCCGGCGAGAAATCCATGGCACCCTGGGATTTACATCACGCATTTTCCGCGAATTCCGAAACTCGATTTGCACGTGCAGGGCGTCTCGACGGAACAGGATGGCCGGTTCGGCGGGGGAAACCAGGGGCAGTTTGTCTACTGGAACGGGACATACAAGGACGGCTACACGGACGGCGGAAACCTGATCGGGAACAGCGTGGGACGAGAGGGCAGAGCGATCCAGTCGTGGCTGACTTATTGGATTTCGGCGAACGACACGCTGCAATTCAACTACAAGCACAGCACGGTGAACGCGGATTTCGTTCCGGGGGGCGGCGCGTGGCAAGACTACAGCGTGAAAAATGAAATGTACTGGCGGTCGGGATTTTATTTGAAGAGCGAGGTGCAGTTCGAGCACATCTCGCGGTATCCGATCCTTTTCGACGGAGCGAAGAACAACGTGACGGCGATTCTGGAATTCGGGTTTCTGCCGAAAATCGGGAAGCGCGGCGGAGCAAACTAGCGCGCAAGCATCGCTTGCGGGCGTGAACGGTGGGAGAACGAGTGGCAAAGGATTTGGCCAATTCGCGAGGGCTGCTCGTCGGGCCGTTTGAGGACGAGCCGGAGTATTTCAAGAAGCCGGAGAGGATGCGTCCGCGCGGGAGAGGAGTGGCACAGCTGCGATTGCTTTGGTCGCGGCGGCGCTTGCTCTGGCGGGCGGCGGCGATCGGATTGGTGATTTCGACGGCGGTGGCGTTCCTGCTGCCGCAGCGATTCGATTCCACGACGCGTCTGATGCCGCCCGACCCAAACGATTCCGGAATGATGATGATGGCGGCTTTGGCGGGGCGCACCGCGGGGAGCAATTTCGCGGGGCTCGCGGGCGACCTGCTCGGCTTGCGCAGCACGGGAGTGCTGTTCATCGGAATCCTGAGGAGCCGCACGGTGGAAGACGACCTGATCAACAGATTCGATCTCCGCAAAGAATATTCCCACAAGCGCTGGGAGGCCACTCGAACAGAGCTGGCGGCTCTTACGAAAATCGAGGAGGACCGGAAGACCGGCATCATTTCGATCACCGTGACAGACAAGAGCCCGCAGCGCGCGGCGGCGATGGCACAGGAATATGTGGACCAGCTGAACCGCGTGATCACGGAACTGAATACATCGTCGGCGCATCGGGAGCGCGTATTTTTGGAAGAACGGCTGGGCCAGGTGAAGCAGGACCTCGAATCGGCGGAGAAGGATTTCAGCGTGTTCGCGAGCAAGAACGGCGCGATCGACATCAAGGAGCAGGGCCGGGCGATGATCGATGCGGCGGCGGCGCTGGAGGGCGAGTTGATCGCCGCGCAGACGGAGCTCGAAAGCCTGAGGCAGGTTTACACGGACAGCAACGTGCGGGTGCGCGCGACGCAGGCGCGCGTGGACGAATTGAAGCGCCAGCTTAAGAAGATCGGCGGAACGGAATCGGCAAAAGGCACGACACAAGCAGCCGAATCGGCCGGAGGGGCGGCGGCAGGCGCGTCCGGAGCGGGCAACACGAAAGGCGATGGAGAGGCGGCCGATGCAGCGGGCGCGGGGAAGGATGATCTTTATCCCTCGATTCGGCAATTGCCAATTCTGGGCGTGAATTATGCGGACCTTTACCGGCGGACGAAAGTGCAGGAGGCGGTGTTCGAGACGCTGACGCAGCAATACGAACTCGCGAAAGTGCAGGAAGC
>DATJOL010000168.1:0-7251 GCA_035507075.1 Candidatus Aquilonibacter sp.
CGGGAGTCCTATTCTACTGGGCGCTGCTGGCACTGGGGATCGCGGGCTGGCTCAAATTGCGTGCGCTGAGGCCCGAGCTGGCGTATATTTTTTTGTTTTATGCGATCGTCGTTACGATTCTGCACATCCCGTTCAACATGAATACGCGGCTGCGCATGCCTTTCATCGATCCGTGGCTGGCGGTGCTTGCGGGCGCCGGTTTGCTTTTTGCGGCAGAGCGCATGGGATTTCCGTTTACGGGCGGCGGTGAGGAGAAGTGAAAACTTCCCTGAAGCGGCTGGCATCGTCCGCCGGTTTCATTGCCGCCGTCGCGCTGGCGGTGCGATTTCTAATCTTGTGGTGGACGTGGCATCGGGCCGCGCCTCTGCCTCCGAACACGCCTTACGGATACGAGCTCGGATGTGTAGCAAAATCGATCGCATCGGGTAAGGGCTTCAGCTCGCCGCTGCCGTTTTTCGATACCGGACCGACCGCGTGGCTCAGTCCGGTTTTCCCGTACATCGCGGGTGGAATTTTCAAGATTTGGGGAATCTACAGCGTCAAATCGCACATCGCGATCCAGATATTGAATTGCCTGTTCTCGGCGCTCACGATTTTCCCGATTTATGCCATCGCGAAGCGGTCCTTTGGTGCGAGCGTGGCGGTGGGCGCATCGTGGCTCTGGGTGGTGCTGCCGACGGCCTGGCACATTCCGATTGCGGACGTATGGGACACATCTCTTTCAGCTTTGCTCTTCGCGCTGCTGTTTTGGGCCACGCTCGCGCTACGCGGCGAGCGTTCATCCGCGAAGTGGGCGGGGTACGGGGCCCTCTGGGCGTTCGCGGCGCTCACGAACACGTCACTCGCTTCCGTGCTCCCGTTTTTCCTCGCGTGGCTCGCCTGGGAAGCGCACAGGGAGCGGCTGCCTTGGCTGCGGCCGGCGGCGGTGGCAAGCCTGGTATTTGTGCTTGGATTGGCGCCATGGACTTTTCGGAACTACGAGGTGTTCGGGAAGTTCGTGCCCGTGCGCTCGGTGCTCGGCATTACCTTGTGGATGGGAAATAATTCCACGGCTGTAGGCATCGATTCTTTCCCCATGCTTCCCACCCTGAATTTGGCCGCGGCGGAAAGGTTCAAAGAAATGGGCGAGATCAATTACGCCAAGGGCAAGGAACTGGAGGCAATCGCATTCATGCGCTCGCACCCCGCAACAACGCTGCGCCACGTCCTCCGTGATGTCGCATCGTTCTGGCTTGCGGTGAGCGATCGCCCGGACGAGACTTGGTCGACGGATCCGCCTTACGTGAAAGCGCTGCTCCTGTTGAACGCCGTGGTGATTTTCCTCGGCGCGCTTGGGGTTGCCGTTGCCTGGCGTCTCCGCAATCCGAATATCGTCCCATACGTGTGTCTGCTCGTCGTATTTCCTCTCGTATACTACGTGACGTACCCGCTGGTGCGCTTTCGCTTCGCAATCGAGCCCTTCCTGGCAGTGCTTGCGGCCTGTGGCGGGCTATACTTCTTGGTACACCACCGACTTCCTGCTGATGAGCGCGGAGTAGCTCAGGGTTCGACCTTGTAGGCGGCGAAACCCGGATTGGTGTAGACGGGCGCGGGCGCGTCTGGGTAAGACACATCGCGATACTGCACGACGTACTGCAGGTGATTGTTTCGCGCCAGCGCCAGCAGCCTTTGCCACGGCAACGTTTTGTAGCGCTCCCGCACAGTCTCGCGACCATTGAGATCAGGAGCCGACGACCAGCCCACATCCTTCATCCGGCTGATATAGCCGTCGGCGAACGGAGGATACAAGTACACCGCTGTTCCATCCTTCCATTCGCCCCAGCTGGATCTCTCGGACAGAACGCGAAAGCCTTCCATGAAAGTCGGAACGAGAAAGGTGGCGTCGCGTGGGGTGTTGTTGCGCGCCCAGATTTGCAGTGCGTCCCAATTGTCCGGCCCGTGTTCGGGAATCGAAAACTGATCTGCGAACGCCGTGCTGAGAACCGTTTTTCCGAGCAGCCCAAGACATGCGGCGAGTATCACTGAGACAAGACTCACGCGCGCAATCCACCGTGGTCGCCCCCGGAAGAGCGCATGACCGCCCAGGTAGATGCATGCTCTCCCTAGGAGTTCACGGCAATCTCCCCAGAAGCCGAGTCCGAGTCCGAAGATCAAAAGGGTGACTCCTAGCGGCGTCCTCGGCAACAGGAAGACCAGGAACGCGACGGGCAGCGTGGCCGCGGGAAACGGTATCAAGCCGTTTAGGGCCATGCCGTAGACTGCCGCGAACAGAAGAAGAGCGGAAAATAGAAACAGGAGAGCATCGGCGCGCATGAGCTGCATGCGCGCAAGGAGAGGCGTCAGGTGAATCTGACCGACAACAACTCCGATCGTCACCGGCACGAAGAAAGCTGCCGCCATCGTCTCTAAGCGAGAATTCAGAGCCAAACGTTTCTTGTGCGCCCAAAGAGCGGCGACGAGCACACCGAGAAGAAAAAGGGGTCCGTACACAAAATCGATTCTGTGATGGCTGCTCCATTTCAAGTGCAAAGGATAGAAAAGCAGCAGCGCCTGCACGTAGTCCGGCGCGTCGTGTTGCAGGAGCATCGGAAGATTCATTACGAGCCAGGGCAGCATTAGAATTGCGCCAAGCACTCCGCTAAATAGGACCGTCCGACGCTCCGATCTGAAGTCGACCACGGCGAACGCCGAGAACGCAAACAGCGCATATACGGTGTACGGAACACTCAGATAAATCGTGGCAGCGGTAAGCACCGTGGCAAATATCCATCGTCCCTCGAGCAGCGCGGCGCAGGCGCATAAGAGCACGGCGATCGCGAGTGGGGTATGGGTCTGAATCGGGTCGAGCAGCCGCACGGCCCCGAAGGGCATTCGAAAATTGAGCAAGGGTGTAAGCGCAACCAGCACCGCCGTGAGCCGCATGAAGCGAAAATCCGAAGTCGCAAACCAAGCGATGCGCGCAATTGCAAGAAAGAACAAGAACTTGGTAACTAAAAAGAGGAAGAAAAGTACCGCCTCCGTGCTGACGCCCTGCGGCACCAAGGCTACGGCCTTCCAGAAAACAGTCGGATATCTCGCGAACCCCTCCCGGATGATATCCCCAGGATATAAAGTCGGATCGCGCAGCCAGTTCAGCATCGCCAGTTCGAATGCGTGGTTCGCGCGGCCATAGAAAAAGCCGTAGCGGAGAATATTGAGAGCAGCGCCGAGAAGCGCTACCGAAAGGAGCTCCGTTGTCGCTCCGCCTTTTCCGGCAGCGGATGCGTCGGATAGTGAGATGGCAAGGCCTCGTGTGGGAATGTGATCACCCGATCTTGGGCACTCCTCAGGGCCCTACCATTGGACTCCGGGATAGAGGCTTGGAATGCGCATCGCCCGATATGCATATTGCCCCGCTACTTGCATTTGCCACACCGTCTGAGGCGACGAAGCCTGCGTGACTTCGTAGATCGTCGCATTTTCCGCCGGAGGCGCTGTCGCGGCACACTCATCGTATTCCACATCGCCGTTCTTGAGGACTTCGGCGTTACCCCCGAAAAAGGAATAATTAGGCGTGGTGGGGTGGAAAGCCAATGTTGCGGTCATGGCGGTCTCGTCGAGATTCAAGAGCGGGATCGTGCTGTAGCAGGCCGGCTGCCCGGCCACACCGCAAGTGCCGCCGACAACGACCGAAACGCCACGGTCGTCTCCATTATCGAAGAGACCGAGAGAGAATTTTCCGCTCGTATTCGTGGTCGTGAAAGACGGGCCGTGCTGGGCGTAAAACCAGTCGGCGTCGTTGTTATCGGCCGAGCCATCGGCGTTCAGCAGGGTGAAATCGCCCTGGTAGCCGAGATGCCAGACGATATCTCCTGAGCCAACGCCATTGTTGTAGTCGATCTTTATAAGCCAATTCTGGTGACGGATGGAGATGATGAGGTCGCCGTCGCTCGGCGAGTAGAGGATGGCATTGGTGTGGGTCCAGTCGGGATAACTATAGGGTCTGCGGTTGATGTCCAAGTGATTGAACTCGTTCCACGCCCACACGGGATTGTGGTTCTGATCTAGGTCGATGATCACGTCACCCGTCACAGTGACTCCGCTAACCACTTTCTGTGTGTGAGCAAGCACGATGAGGTGGCCATTAGGAAGCAGGACGAAGTCGTGGTGGGTCGCGATGATGGAGACATCGCATTCCGCGCAAGTGGCCGACGCGAGCTTCTGGTTCAGTTGGGCTGCGCTCAGTTGCCAGATGATGTTTCCCGCTAGATCTACCTCTTGGATGTCGGAGTTCAGCGCCTCTCCAGTAGAATTGATAACCTCAAAATCGATTAGAAAGTGCCCGTTCGGCAGCAGCTTGATGGGAGCCGGTGCCGCTCCTGCCGGGGCGGTGCTTCCAGGGTTGTAGGTCCACAGAACGTTGCCGTTCAGATCCGTAACCACAACCTGGTCCTGGGTTGTCGGCACAAGGCTGACGAGATCGAGCAATTCGACTCCGCTCTGGGGTGTCATCCCAGTGGTCGTCGTGGCCGTGATGGGGGGAATGACCCCGGAGGGCAACGTGCCCGTGGTGAAGGTGTGGTCCATATCGGTGTATGTCACGTTGCCGGGAAATGTAACCGTAGCTTGCATATGGTAGGCAGTGTTAGCCAGCATCCCAGCGACGAAAGTGCCCACCGGACCGCCGCCGGTGGGCGATCCCTGGGTCCAAGTGGACTTGCCGTAGCTGGTTGTGGGGCCGAACTGGATGGTCACGTTGGCGGCGACCGGAGGAGTGATGGTGTAGAGCGCCACCTGCGGATTTAAGGTGGGCTCGACCGATCCAGGCGCGACGACATACACCTGAGCCGATGCAGACGAACCGGAGCTGGTAGCGGTGATCGTCACCGCGATGCTCTGTGAATTCGCTGGAGCCGTGTACTTTCCTGTTGTGTCAATCAAGCCGACGGTTGCATCGCCGCCAGTCGTGCCGTTCACGGACCACGTGATGCCCTGGGAACTGTCAGGAAGCGTCGCTTGAAATTGAGTCGATTGCCCGAGAGAAATAGCGACGGCGCTTGGTGAAACAGTTGGAACGACGGGGTTGTTGTTGGACGACCCCGAGCCACCACCACAGCCGACTTGCAATGCGGATATAAAGGCTACGACGCACAGGTACGCCAACGGACTTTTGATCACGCTCGTTCTCCCAAGTGGCGTTCGAAAAAATGACTGCAAGGCCCGTCAAGATAAGTAACACAACGGGCAAAAAAATTGCCAGCCCGTTTTGGGAATTCTTCTGTAGTAAGCAGAGTGAAAGCAGGTCTGTGTTCGCTACCGTACGATCGGGCGAGGCCATCGCGACAGACGGCAAGAACCGGCCAAATCGAGCCATTCTTGCCGATTTCGTGGCCAGTTAAGCCCCCGACGAGAGCATCATTCATGACCCACTTATTGCAGCCCCGCCGCACCATCTGACGACAATCCCGCGATTTATGGATTGGCAGAGGCGCCGGATCATGCGTATGCTAGTTGCTGCCGAGGGCGGGCGGCGGGGACGGGCACAATTTCCACAGCAGAGCACATGAAGGAACGAGAGGCATCTCATCCGGCTGCGGGTGCGGGCTTTCCGGAGGGGCGCGCGCCGAGGCGGCGGCCTTCCGCAACACTTTCCGTCATCGTTCCGGTCTACAACGAACAGTTCCTCGTGGAAGCGAGTTTGGCGCGGCTCCGAGTGCTCGGCGATACTCCGCTGCTTGAATCCATCAAAATCATTGTGGTCGATGATGGCTCGTCGGACGCGACGCCCGAGGCCCTCAGCCGATTCCGCGCTTCGCTCGAGGCGCAAGAGGCGGATCCGAAGATTTCGTGGGCTTGGATACGCCACAAGAAGAACGCCGGCAAGGGCGCGGCGATTCGAACCGGATTGACGCACGTCGATACCGACCTTGTGGTGATCCACGACGCCGATCTCGAATATCACCCGCATGACTTGCCGAAGATGGTGGAGGTGTTCCTGCTGGAAGACGCGGATGCGGTTTTCGGCTCGCGATTCATGGCGGGCGGCTACAAGCGCACGCTTTTCTTCCGGCACGCGCTGGGCAATAAGCTTCTAACATTTTTCTGCGATTTGGTCTGCGACCTGAATCTGACCGACATGGAGACCTGCTACAAAATGGTCCGGGCCGACCTGCTGAAGAGTATCCCGCTCGAAAGCGCCACATTCGACGTTGAGCCCGAACTGGCGATCAAGCTCGCAAAACGCGGCAGCCGGATCTTCGAGGTGGCCATCAGCTACTCCGGGCGCACCTACCGCGAGGGCAAGAAAATTGGTTGGAAGGACGGCGTCCGCGCAATCTGGGCGATTTTCCACTATGCGATGTCCGGGCGAATTTATGCCACGGACGAACATGGCGGGGAAATTCTCGACCGCCTGACGAGAGCGCCCCGGTTTACCCGGTGGATGGCGGACGTGATCGATCCGTACATTGGTGACAGGGTGCTCGAGGTCGGTGCCGGGACGGGCAACATGTCCGTAAACCTGATGCCGCGATCCATCTACTGGGCCACGGACGTAAACCCATCGTATTTGGAATATTTGGTGACCATGCGGTCCACGCGGCCCTACATGCGAGTGGCGCATACGGACGCGATGGACGGGACGACGTTTCCAACCGGGCAGCAATTCGACACCGTGGTTTGCCTCAACGTGGTGGAGCATGTCGAAGACGACGTGGCGGCCCTGCGAAACATCCGGAACGCACTCGATCCGGGCGGCCGCGCGGTAGTTCTGGTTCCGTGCGGTCCGGGGCTATACGGCACGCTCGACGAAGTTCTCGGGCATTTTCGGCGTTATACCGAAAAGCAGCTGCGGGACGTGGCCGTCGAGGCCGGATTCCGCGTGGAAGAAGTGCTGAAATTCAATCGCCCGGGGGTTCCGGCGTGGTGGTTTAACGGGCGGATTCTCCGGCGCCGAACTTTTGGGATTGGCCAGATCCGAATACTGAACTTCCTGACGCCGCTCTTTCGTCTCGCAGACCGATGGCTGCCTCTTCCTCCCCTTTCCCTCATCGCCGTCCTGCGAAAGGAAGACGGCCATGGCTCGGCGGCTTCCCAAACGAGCCAGGATGCGAACGCAGCGCCATGACGCGCCGTGGAGCCTGTTTCTTTCGCGACGCGCGGAAATACAGGTAGCCGAGGAACTAAAGCAAGCTTGCCGAAGCCCACGAAATACGAAACAGCTCTGCTCGTCCTGTTCGTTCTGACTCTCCCATTCATCAATCCCTGGGTGCG
>DATJOL010000169.1:0-43133 GCA_035507075.1 Candidatus Aquilonibacter sp.
TTCCGCCACATGCGCGAGCTCATCGATCGCGAGCATATTTATATTGCCCAGCCGCCGCTTTATCGCGTGAAGCGCGGCAAGTCCGAACGCTATATCCGCGATGAGCGCGAATTTTCACGCGAACTGATGAAGCGCGCCACCGAAGACCACACCGTCAAGGGCAAAGACGGCAAAGCCCTCGAAGGCGGCGCCCTCACCCAATTCCTGCTCAACATCCAGGAATACGATCAGGTCGCTGGCAAGCTGGCGCGCAAGCTGCGTGATCCGAAGCTGATCGAGATCCTCGCCGATAGCGAACTCGATAAGAAGGCCGACTTTTCCGAAAAGAAGAAGCTGCAGGACCTCGTCAAGGCGATCGAGAAGGCGAAGCTCAACGTCGAGCCGAAGCTCGAATTTGATGAAGAGCACAGCCTGCACGAGCTTGTGCTGAAAAACGGCGGCGAGAAGCGCATCAATTGGGCCCTCGCCGGTTCGCCCGAATTCAAGCGCTTGCGCACCCTGCACCAGGCCATCGAGGAAAACAACAAGCCGCCCTTTACCATCGCCCACAACGGCGATAAGACCGAAAAAGAGAGCGCGCAGACGCTGTTGAATTATGTCCTCGAAGACGCCAAATCCGCCTTCACCATCACGCGCTTCAAGGGCTTGGGCGAAATGAACCCCGCCCAGCTCTGGGAGACCACGATGAACGCCGAGTCGCGCACCCTGCTCAAGGTGCGCCTCGAAGACGCCGTCGCCGCCGAAGACATTTTCTCCACGCTGATGGGCGAAAACGTCGAGCAGCGCCGCAAATTCATCGAAGACAACGCTCTCGACGTCGTCAACCTGGACATTTGATCTGAACCATATCTTGCTGCATCTGTATTCGTGAAAATTCGGTGCGGTCGGTAACGTGAGGGGTTTTTCGTAAGGGCACGGCTTCAGCCGTGCCGTAGAGATCGCAAAGGAGAGCGGCTTTAGCCTCTGAGGGCATATCCGGCGCAAGGCACGGGCGAGCCGCGGCCTGCTTCGGATTGTAAGAATGTTGCGTCGCGCGCCGCCCTCCGCCGCGCGATGCGGTAAAATGTAAACTGGCGCGATTTGCGCCAGCGGGCAAAAAGGCACCGTGTATGCCCGGCGCCGAGGCGAAAGGAAATCTAATCGAGAAAGGGCGATTAGAAATGCTCGCAACTCATTGAAAACATTGGGTCCGGACGAATTCTAATCGAGAAAAACAGCACTTTTTGAGCTTCCAAGGGGTTTAAATGGCAGACGAGCAAAACCAGCAGATCCTCACTCCGGTCGATATCGAATCGGAAATGAGGAAGTCGTACCTCGATTACGCCATGAGCGTAATCATAGGCCGCGCGCTTCCCGACGTCCGCGACGGCCTGAAGCCGGTCCACCGCCGCATTCTCTACGCGATGCACGAAATGAACCTGCTTCCGGGACGCAAGTTCTCAAAATGCGCCGGCGTCGTCGGAGAGGTGCTGAAGAAATTTCATCCCCACGGTGACACGCCGGTCTACGATGCTCTCGTCCGCCTCGTGCAGACATTCAACATGCGATATCCGCTGGTCGAAGGGCAGGGAAACTTCGGCTCCGTGGATGGCGATCCTCCCGCCGCTTACCGGTACACCGAATGCCGCCTTGAACAGATCGCGATGGATCTGCTCGCCGACATCGATAAGGAAACTGTTGATTTCGTCCTTAACTTCGACGAAAGCACGCCTGAGCCAACCGTCCTGCCCACGCGCATCCCCAATCTTCTCGTCAACGGCTCGTCCGGCATCGCCGTCGGCATGGCAACGAACATTCCGCCGCACAACCTCAAGGAAACCATCGAAGCGGCGATTCTGATGATCGACGAGCCGGATGTCGACTTGAAGAAAGTGATGAAGATCATTCCCGGCCCGGATTTTCCAACCGGTGGGTACATCTACGGCCGCGATGGCATTCAGCAAGCCTACGAAAAAGGCCGCGGATCGTTTCAGGTCCGCGCCAAGGCCGCCATCGAACAGCGTGGCAAAGACCGTCAGGACATTGTCATCACCGAGCTGCCCTATCAGGTCAATAAGGCGCGCCTCATCGAACACATCGCCGAGCTGGTCCAAAATAAAAAGATCGAAGGCATCGGCGACGTTCGCGACGAAAGTGACCGCGAAGGCATGCGCATCGTGATTGAAGTGAAGCGCGACGAAGAACCGCAGCTCATCCTCAATCACCTCTATAAGCACACGCAGATGCAGGAATCGTTCGGCATGATCCTGCTCGCCATCGTCGGCGGCCAGCCGCGAGAACTCGGCCTGCTTCAGCTGCTGCAATATTTCATCGAGCACCGCGTCGAAGTGGTTCGCCGCCGTACCCAATACGAGCTGCGCAGAGCACGCGAACGCGAACACATTTTGCTGGGCTACCGCATAGCACTCGATCACATCGATGACGTAATCAAGATCATCCGCGGATCATCCAGCCGCGCCAACGCCCGCGAGAACTTGCACGAATTCTTCAGCAACAAATCCGTCGAAGTCTTGGTCGGCGGCAAAAAGACCGCCATCAAAGGGGTCAAACTCGACCCGAAAAAATATGACGTGCTCGCCGAAGCAGCCGGGGTTGCAGGCGGCGCTTTCGGCCTCACCTACACACAGATCGACGCCATCCTCGAGCTGCAGTTGCACCGCCTCACGCAGCTCTCCGTCGACGAAATCCTCAAGGAACTCGCCCAAATCCGCGACCGCATCGCCGAGCTGCAATCCATTCTCGCCAGCGACAAAAAACTCAAATCCGTTATCGTCTCCGAGCTGCGCGAAGTCGCCAAATCCTATGGCGACGACCGCCGCACCCAAATCGTCGATCGCGTGGAAGAGATCAAACTCGAAGATTTGATTAAAGACGAAGAGATGGCCATCACCGTCAGTCACGCCGGATACGTGAAACGCACTTCCGTCGATACTTACCGCCATCAATCTCGTGGCGGCAAGGGCCGCATCGGCGCGCGCACGCGTGAAGAGGACTTCGTCGAGCATTTCTTCACAGCTTCCGCGCACAGTTACATTCTTCTCTTCACTTCGAAAGGCCGCATTTATTGGCTGAAGGTCTACGAAATCCCCGAAGCTGCCGCAGCCACGCGCGGCAAGGCCATCACGAATCTTGTGCGCCTGCAGGAAGGCGAAACGCTCATGGCCGTCCTGGCCGCCCGCAACCTCGAAGAAGAAAATAAATACGTCTTCCTGGCCACGAAAAACGGCACGGTCAAAAAGACCGTGCTCGCAGACTTTTCTAATCCTCGCCCGTCCGGCATTATCGCCATCAACCTCGACTCCGATGACGAACTCATTGGCGCAAAACTCACCGACGGCAAGCAGATGATTTTCCTCGCCAGCCATGACGGCCAGGCGATCCTTTTCCGCGAAACCGAAGTCCGCTCCATGGGTCGCAATGCGGGCGGTGTCAACGGAATGGATCTCGCCAAGGGTGATTATGTCGTCAGTATGGACGCTGTCCAACCAGATTTCGAAATCATCCGTAAGGAATACGAGAAAGATACGCAGAACCTCGACGAGCTCGAAAGCGATCAGATTCGCGAATCGCTCACCTCGCTTATGCTTACCGTCGCTGAGAAGGGCTATGGCAAGCGCACACCGCTCGCCGAATATCGCGTCACCTCCCGCGGCGGCAAAGGTGTGATTAACCTGAAATCCACCGATCGCAACGGCGCCGTCGTTGCCGCCCTGCAGGTTCGCGAGGATTCCGATGTTATGATCATCACCAGCCAGGGCAAAGTCATCCGAGTCCACGCCGCCGAAATTCGGGAGGCTGGCCGAGGCACGCAAGGCGTCCGCCTCCTTCGCCTCGACGAAGGTGACGAAGTCGCCGCCGCCGCCGCCATCCTCGAGGAAGTGGAGTCCGCCGAACCGGAGAAGAAATAAATGATGGAAACGACCGCGAAGGTTCTAATTCGTCCGGCCACCATCGAAGACGCCGGAACTCTCAATATCCTCATCCACGAGCTTGCCGAATTCGAGCACCTGTCGCACGAGGCAAGCGTCACGGAAGAAGACATCATCCGCGACGCCTTCGGCGAAAAGCCTCGGTTTCGCGCCGTAATCGCCGAGTACGAAGGCCAACCGGCAGGCTACGCCGTCTTTTTCGATTTCTATTCCACCTTCCAGGGCCGCGCAGGCCTGTTTCTCGACGACATCTTCGTCCGCCCCCACCTCCGCAAAAAGGGCATCGGCAAAGCGATTCTCGCCTACGTGGCCGGGATCGCTTGGCGCGAGAAATATTTCTGCATGCGCTGGGAAGTTCTCGACTGGAACAAATCCGCCATCAATTTCTACGAGGGTCTGGGTGCCGTATTCATGGACGAGTGGAAGTCGATCTGCCTCATCGGCGACCCGCTCCAGTCTCTCGCCGAAAAATCCTAGCGCGAGCCTCGCAATCTCACTTGGCGCCCGCCCAGGCAAAATCAAGCTGCGTGGTTTTCGGCGTCGTCGCCGGCACGGGCGGCCGCGAACCGAGCTTGTACTTTTGCCGCAGCTGGTCCGTCAGTGCCGCTATTTCCCGCCGGTATTTTTCAGGCGCTTCCCCATACCCGCGATACATGTCGCGGTACCGATCCGCCAGCCTCGGGAATTTCTCCTCGACGAACGCGATGAAGGTTTTCCACGAAGCCGGCATCAGATAAAGCGCCCGGCTGCAGAACCATTGCGCCCCGGCATCCCGCGCCGCACCGGCTAGCGCGTCGAGGTCGGCTGGCCGGTCAGTCAGGCCGGGAATCACGGGCATGGCGAAGACGCCAACGGCGATTCCCGCCTCGCGCAGCTTCCGAACCGCTTCAAGGCGCAGATTGGGATGCGGTGCTCGCGGCTCAAGCATGCGGGCAAGACGCGGACGCAGCGTAGTAATCGTCATATTGACGGAAATCGCGGAACGTTCCGCGATGCGCTTCAAAATGTCCAGATCACCGACGATACGGTTCGACTTCGTCGTAATCGAAAGGCTCAGCCCCTCGCGTTCCGCCATCCGTTCCAGGATGGCGCGAGTCGCGCCAAATTCTTTCTCGGCCGGCTGATAGGGGTCGGTGGCTGCGCCGATGGCGATATGTTCGCCCCACGCTTTCCCTTCCGCCATGTCTCTCGAGCAAAGGGGTCCAGCATTTTGCTTCACGAAGATCTTCTTTTCGAACTCATCCCCGTCCAACTGCATGTATTCGTGCGTGTAGCGGGCGTAGCAATACTTGCAACCGAACTCGCACCCCCGGTACGGGTTGATGGTCCAGTTGAACGGCACATGCTTCGGTTCGCAATGATTCAGGATTGACCGCACGGGCAAAAGGAAGTACTCCGTCCCCCGCTTCGCTTCCGCACGCGGGGAGGAGGCGGCGAGGCGCGCAAGGCCGACCAATTCCGCGACAGGCTCCAGCCCCCGGCTGGCGACCGGAAGAGCCGCAGTTTGCTCGCGACCTTGGTTTGGCCCCTCACAAATGCCGGGGCGAGCGGCAGTGGTGAAAAGTGTGAGGTTGGCTTGCTCCGCGCGAGGCCTGCGTCGCCGAAGCGTCGCTGGTCCCGAGCGGAATATGGGAGAAGTGGCCATTGAGCGTCTCGCCGTCTTAAAGAAGCATTTTGCGCTTTTGTGAAGCTATTCGCTTTATCTTCGCCTGTCAAGCGGAATCTTCGCTATTTATTCGCCATGGCTGCCCGGACAGGGCAGCCTGTACGAATCCTGTCCCTCGCCGATCACCACACCCGCAGCCGGTCGAACTATACTTGAAATCCCAGGGGGGGTGAGGTGTCCGAAGTCGGCATACTGATTGTAGACAATGATGTTGTCAGCCAACGCGCGCTGAAGAATGTGCTTGATTCCGAGGGTTGGCGGGTCAGAATCGTCCCGACGGCGTCGCACGCCCTGCCTGAGCTCGCCAGCGGGGCCTGGAATCTGGCGATCGTGAACATACAGTTGGTCGATTTGGCCGGACCAATCTTCGCAATCCTTCGTGATTTATCGCAGGCTGAGGCAGGCGCCCCCGAAGTGCTGCAGCGGCGCTTCCGCGTCCTTTTCCTCGTGCCTGTGGGGGAGGCGAAGCGCGTCGAGCCCGCTTTAGAGCGGGAGGGTCTGCCTTATTCGCTTAAGCCTTACCATCTCCATGACTTCCTCGAGAAGGTGAGCGAACTGCTAGTTGAATCCGGCGCCTTGGAGCAGTCCTTGCGTGGCATCGGCGACTTTTCCAGCGTCAAAGCACGAAGGCGCGCCCGCGGCGCAGCCCACGCTCGTCGCGGCACAATGTTCGCTTCCCGCGAGGACTACCAGATGACCGAGGAAGAAATGGCCGAATTCGAGCGGGCCGAAGAAGAAGAACGCAAAAAACGCGAGAAGGAAAGCAAAGATCGCGGCTACCACTACTAGATCGCCCTCAAGTCCTTACGGCTGTTCTTCTTTACCCTAAGTCAATAAATCCCGTCTCACCGCATCTAAGGATTTTGGCAATGCCGTCCCCTCTATCGCCGGTCCGAAGGGGTCGGATAAGGTATCGCTAGAGAATTTCGGTAAGGCAGAGGATACTGTGCGGTATGGACGCGGCGTTTCGGTTCGTGATACTTACGTGTCCCCTGCGACGGTAACCGGATCGAGGGAACGGACGTCTGGCCATTATGCCTTCAGCCCAGTCAAACACCCGGCCCGTCGGGCTAGCGGAAGCCATCGCCATCGTGCGAAGGAGCATTGTGGCAAACCAATGGCTGGCTTTGTGGCTAGCCTGCTGCAATTGGACAATTGCAGCCGCTCTCATAGCCCTGGCCGTAGCCCACTCGATGCGCGGCCCATTAGAAGCCGCTCTGGCATTGATCATTCTAGGCGCGGTCGCAACCGCAATCGCCGTCTGGTATACGAAACCTTCCGAATATCGAATTGCCCAGGAACTCGATCGCCAGAGCCGTTTGGGTGACCGGATCTCGACGGCCATTCACTTCTGGGACGCTTCCGAAACGAACCACGTCATTTTGCGCCAGCGTGACGATGCGTTGGCGCACCTCCGCAGAGTGAACGCGCGCGAGCTGTTTCCGTTGCAGCCCCCGCCGAAAACTTGGCGCACGTGGGTGCTCGTCGCATCGCTCGCAGCGATGTGCGCATTTCACTCTGTTTATGGGCCGCCGATCACGCGGCTGACGCAGAAAGCGCTGCAATCCCGAAGCTTGGCCGCAATATTTTCGCCGTTAACCCGAGCGATGGAAATCGCTCGCGCGGAAAAGAAGCAGCTCGCGGACGCGGTCGCGGGAAATGACAAAGACCGCCAGGCCAACGAGACGCAGAAGCCTTTCGAGTTGCCTCCCGGCCCCCAGCCGACCGCTTCAGCTCAGGCCAATGCCAACGCGGCGAAGCTGAATATGTCCCAGGCGCAGCAGCTGGCCGACGCAAATTCATCGGCACAGAATCCGGCCACGCAAGGCGCGCAGCAGGGGCAGCCGCAGGGCGGCACGCCGTCCAATAGCCAGTCGGCGGCGAGCGACCAGCAAGGCGGTCAGATGGCGTCGAACGGTAAAGAATCGCTCGGTCAGCGCGCGCTGCAAGCGCTCGAGAATTTGATGAGCAGCGCTCTTTCCGGCCAGCAGAACGGCCAGCCATCTACGCAGAATGCAGCGCAGCCGCCAAACGCCGGAACGACCTCGACGCAGGCGATGGCGGGTTCTTCGCAGCTCGCCGCTTCGTCGAATCAGGCGGCGCAAGGTCAAACATCGAACTCGCAAGGCTCCCAGACCCAAACCAATCCCACTCCCGGAAAGCATACCGGTGCTGGCAACGGAAGTTCACCCTGGCAGCCGCACTTGGACTCTGATCCGCAGCTCGCGGGAAACATGGCAAAGGAGCACGTTGAGCTGCAAACGACCGGCTATCGCGGCCCTCCGGGTAAAGAGCGCGCGGATGTGGCGCCCGGAACGGCGCAGATTCCTCTGCAGGATCTGGCGCCCCAAAAAGTCACTACGGTAAACGGCGCGGGACAAGACACCGTCCCGCCCCAGTATCGCCAGTACGTGGAAGATTATTTTCAACACAGCGGGAAATAGCGCCCCAATGGCGTTGCTTGCTCGCTAAAGGACGGGGAACTTGGGCCCGGAAATGAAAAAGGCAATGGCGTCTGCGGCGCCGGAGATCGAAGCCGTCGCTGAAACCGTCGCGCAGGTCCGCACGGAAATTGGGAAGGCCATCGTCGGCCAGGCGGAAGTTGTCGAGGGCGTGCTGATCGCCATGCTTGCGGGAGGTCACGTCCTGCTCGAAGGCGTTCCCGGCCTCGGCAAGACCATGCTGGTGAGAACGCTCGCTCAAACTCTTGCCCTCAAGTATTCGCGCATCCAGTTCACGCCGGACCTGATGCCCGCCGACGTGATCGGCACGAACGTAATTCACGAAAATGGCGACGGCGGGAAAATGCTCCGGTTTCAGCCCGGCCCGCTCTTTGCGAATCTTCTGCTTGCCGATGAGATTAACCGCACAACGCCCAAGACGCAGTCCGCTCTTCTCGAGGCCATGCAGGAAAAGCAGGTAACCGTGGGCGGCGTCACGCATCTCTTGGATGAGCCCTTTCTGGTAATCGCCACGCAAAATCCCCTCGAGATGGAGGGCACGTATCCTCTCCCCGAAGCGCAACTCGATAGGTTCCTCTTCAAATTGCGCGTGCCGTTTCCTCAGCGCGACGAACTGCACGATATTTTGGACAGGACCACCCAGAGAGCCGAAGTTTCCGTGAGCGCGGTGTTGACCGGTCCGCAGATTCTTGAGTTGCGCAAAATTGTCCGGTCTGTCCCGATTGCCCCGCACGTCCAGGAGTATGTGGTTCAGCTCGTGCTCGCCACGCACCCGGAGACGGCGCCCAATTCAGTCGCCGCGAAATATATACGCTATGGAAGTTCCCCGCGCGGCGCGCAGACCCTGATTTTGGGCGGCAAGGTCCGCGCGCTGCTCGCAGGGCGTTTTAACGTAAGCATCGAGGATATTCAGGCGCTCATGCTTTCCGCGCTGCGCCACCGGATCATTCTCAATTTTGAGGCGCACGCGGACGGCCGCACCGCGGACGATCTCCTGGCGGAAATCGCAGCGAAGGTGCGCAAAAACTAAGCGCAAATTTTCTTGTGTTCGCGCGGCGATCCCGCCCCGCGCGCTGGCATCAGGATTTAAATGGGCAAACCACTCTCTCTCGATCCGGAGTTCCTCAAGACCCTCGAAGAGCTCACTCTGCTCAGCCGTGACGATCTCTCCGGCGTCGTGGGCGCCGATCATCGCTCCCGCATGCTCGGCCCCGGCCTCGAGTTTTCAGATTACCGGCGTTACAGCTCGGGTGACGATCCGCGCTCGCTCGATTGGAGCGCTTACCTCCGCCTTGGCAAGCTCTTTCTGAAGACTTACCGCACTGAAGAGCGCATTCCGATTCGGCTCCTGCTGGATTGCAGCGCGTCCATGCATTTTGACCCGGCGAAGTTCTCCTACGCGCTCCATCTCGCCGCAGCCTTCTCTTACCTGGCGCTGCTCCATTTGGACACCGTTGCGGTCGCTCCCTTTGCCGCGCATGTCAGCAAACCCTTGGTCGTTTCCGGAGGCCGCGACGTCTTCTGGATGGTTGCCGAATTCCTCGGCGGTGTGAAACCGGGCGATCACACCGACCTGTACTTTTCGACCAAGGAATTCCTGGCGCGCTTTCCTTCCAAAGGCACCGTCCTTTTGATTTCCGATTTCTTCGATGAGGAAGGTTCGCAGCGTGCGGTGGAAATGTTGCGAATGGCCGGTCACGACCTGGTCGTCTTGCAGTTGCACACAGCGGAAGAACAGCGGCCCACCGCTTTCGGCGAGCTGCTCCTTGAAGACGTGGAAACCGGCCAGACGCGCACGGTCGAATTTTCCCCGGAAAGCGCTGCCGCCTATGAACGCAACTTTTCCGAGTTTTCCTCCCGATTGCAGCGTTTGACGTTGCGCAACGGCGGTCGATACGCTCGCGCCGTCACCAGCTTGCCCTACCAGGAGTTCGTCCTTCGCGGCCTCCACAGAAGCCGGGTGCTCGCATGAACTGGACCGCGCTCACCTTCGCAGAAGTCGCTGGCCTTTCCGCTGCGGCGGTTGCCGTGGCTCTATGGCTTTATCTCCGGCAACCCCGCGCAGCGCGCCTCCGTGTTTCGACTCTGCGCTTTTGGGAAAGCGCTCCCTCCGGTTCTTCCAGCGCGCGCAGGCGCCAGCTTCGCGAGCCCTGGGCGTTCGCCGCGCAAGTGCTTTTCCTTTTGCTCCTCATCGCGGCCCTCGGAAATCCTCGCTGGGGCGTTCTCAGCCAGGGCCGCAGCGTCGCGATTGTCATTGACGCCGGCGCCTGGTCGCAGATGAAAGACGCCAACGGTGTTTCCTGGCTCGACGATATCCGCGCCCAGGCGAACGACCTGCTCCGTCGCTTGCCCTCCGACGATCGCATTCTTCTCCTTCGCGCTGATTTGTACGGCGCGCCAATGCTTCCCTTTACCACTGACCGCGCCGCATTGCGCGCGGCTCTCGCCAATTTGCAATCTTCCAGCGCCGTCGCCGATGTCCCTCGCTCGCTCGCGCAGGCGCGCGCTTCCCTTGATGGCGCTGCCGGCGCGCAAACGTCCGCGAACACGAATTCGCCGCGAGGCTTGCTCGTTTACATCGGCCCAGGCCTCATGGACGAAAAACAATCCGCCGAATTGAACGCCTTCCGCCAGTCGCTCGTCGCAGACGCTCAAGTCCCGCCTTCATCCACCTCTGCCGGCGCATCTGCTGACTCATCTCTTTCCCCCGAATTTCTTCTCCGTCTTGTCGGTGACACGAGCCGCCTGCAAAACATCGGCGTCACTCAAATCGCGCTGAAACGCACCGGCACGGAACCCGATGAATGGGCCGTGATGACCCAGCTAAAGAACTACAACGATGTTCCCGCACAGGTCACATTAAGCCTCGCCGTCGGGGGGAGCGTCTTTTGGCAGGATCAACTCGCCATCGCGCCCGGCCAAACCCAAAATGCCAGCGACGATTTCACCTCGCGTTCCGGCGGGCTCTTGCAGGCCACGATTACTCCGGGCGATGGCCTCATGGCGGATAATCGCGCCACCATCGTCCTCCCCACATCCATGCCCGTTTCCGTCGCCGTCGTCACCTCGCGCGCGGATTTCGCCGCGAAAATGCGCGCCGTGCTCTCGGCGAACCCTTACGTGAAAACGGATTTCGTGCGCCCCGGAGCGAATCCCCCATCGACGGCCGACGTGGTCATCTACGACGGTAGCGTTCCGCCGGGCTCTTCCGAGCCCGCAACCATTTCCTTCGTGCCGGCGCCAGCTGGTGCGCCTGAACATCGCGTTCGCCTCGCAAACTGGAATTCGGACCATCCGGTGACCCGCTGGATTCAATCGCGCGACGTCGCCGTTCGTGCCGCCGACTCGCTCAAGGCCGGCCCCGATGACGTCGTCCTGGCCTCATCCTCGGGCCAGTCTCCCGAGCCGCTCATTCTGGCTCGCCAAACGAAAACGCAGCGTTCCGTTATCGCCGATTTCGACCCGCTCGATTCGAATTTCACCGAAGAGCCTGCCTTTCCTCTTCTAATGGCGGCCTCGATTGAATGGATGACGCATCCTGTCGTCGAGCGCGGCGACTTCCTCACGACCGGCTCGCTCGATTTGCCGCTCGATCTTTCTCGCGTCGTTGCGCCCTCCGGCCGCGACCTTCTGTTCGCCGGCGACGGTTCGGATGTGCATTTCTTCGCCGGCGAGAGCGGCCTTTACCGCATCACCAGCGCCGGTCAATCGCTCGATGTGCCTGTCAACGTTCCCCCGTTGCCTACAATCCCCATGATCCCCACCGCCGCCGAGGCCGCCCCGCTTGCGCCTCAGCCGGTCCCCATCGTGCAGCGCGAGCTTTGGCGCTGGCTCGTTATGCTTGCTCTGATCGCACTCTGGCTCGAATGGAGATTCTTCTATTTCCGCCGCGAAAAATCCGCAAACGCCACTGTGCCCGCGGCAAGATCGGGCGGCAGGCTGCAATTGGATTTGGGCGAGCGCCGCGAGGCCGAACACTCCGCATCGGGGTTGAAGCGATGAGAGGCGCCCCGTGACATTCGACCGCCCCATATTTTTCCTGCTGCTTCTCGCCCTCCCTGTGCTCTGGATTTGGGCGAGAAAGAAGCGCGGTAAGTCGCGAGCTTCTTTCGCATTAAAAGCTGCAGTTTGCGCGCTGCTCGTCGCGGCTCTGGCTGGCCCGCGTTCGCAGCTTCCCTTCCACCACGTCTCCATAGCGGTGCTAGCGGACACATCGGCCAGCATGCCGCGCGAGTCGATCGCGGACGCCCAGGCCTTGCTGCGCAATCTCGACCGCGCCAATTCGAACGCCGATCTGCGCCTCATCACCTTCGCCGGCGATGCGCAGCTTCGTGCTGTTCCCAATGACCCGCAAAAGGTCGCAATCCCGGAAAACGCGGTTCCCGCGGCTGGAATGGAAACAGACATCGAAGGCGCCATGGATCTCGCTCTCAGCACTTTTCCAAATCAGGGCGCGCGCCGTATTTTGCTCGTTAGTGACGGCAACCAGACTCGCGGCGATGCTCTCGCCGCTGCGCTTCGCGCCAGAGCCGACGGGGTCGCTGTATTCACCGAGCCCTCCGGCGGCATTTCGCGTCTTCCTGTGCAGCTCGCGGGAATTTCCGCGCCCGAAGATGTTTTCTCCGGCGAGCGTTTTACCGTTTCCCTCGAATTGGAAAGCGCGCAGCCGCTGGCTGGACAGCTCGTCATTGACTCAGGCAGCCGCGAAATTGCCGAGAAGCCTGTGCAGCTGCAGACCGGAAGCAACGCGGTCGAAGTCGACGCGCGCATCGTCGAAGCGGGCGTGAACTCGCTCGATGTCAATCTGAATGCTCAAGGCTATAGTCAGCCGCTTTTCTCCCAGGCCGTCACCGTGCGCAAGCCCCGCGTTCTTTACATATCCGGCCAGGACGGCCCTTCCGGTCCGCTGCTCAAAACTCTCGACGAAGCTGACATCGACGTGCAGCGGGCCGGCTCCTTTCCCATCGATCCGGAGGGCGCGAATTGGGACGCCGTCATACTGGACGACTATCCCGACCAGCCGCTCCCCCCGCCCGAGGGCCAGGCGCTCGCAAGTTACGTTTCTGCCGGCGGTGGACTGATCTTCATCGGCGGCGATCGCAACGCCCAGATCGCCAAGGAGCCGCAGACCGCTTTTGACGAGTTGCTTCCCGTGCGCGGCGACCCGAACCCTGCTCCGCAACAGCCGACCGCCTTGATGCTCGTGCTCGATAAATCGCTCAGCATGGAGGGCCCAAAAATTGCCATGGTCAGGCAAGCCGCCCGCGCCAGCATCGCCGGCTTGCGGCCCATTGATATGGTTGGTCTAATCGCTTTCGATAAGGAATATCGCTGGGTATTGCCGCTCGGCCCCGTTTCTCAAGCCACCGGCATTGACGCCGCCATCGAATCCATCGAGGCCAGCGGCGGCACGCGCATTTATCCCGCCATGCAGGCCGCGTATGACGCGATTCTTCCCGTGCAAGCCACGCGCAAACACATCATTCTTTTGACGGACGGCATGTCTCCGCCCGGCGATCTTCCCCAACTCGAGCGTGATGCCGCCATGAACCGCATCACGATCTCCACCATTGGCGTTGGCGACGACGTCGATAGCAAATTTCTCCAGGATATTGCCGATGCCACGCACGGGAAATCGTATTTCATCGAAGACCCGCATCGCATCACGCAAATCGTAAACGACGAAACGAAGAACCTCGAAAATACGGAAATCGTCGAAAAGCCGGTGCATGCCGTTCCTGTCCGTCCGGTCGAGCTCACCGACGGCATCGATTTCGCAAATTCTCCCGCTCTTCTCGGCTTCGTGAAGACGAAGGCCCGCCCGGGGGCTGAGACGATTCTACGCGCCAGCACCGGCGAACCGTTGCTGGTCCGCTGGCAATATGGCCTTGGCCGCGTGGTTACTTTTCTTTCCGATTCCCGCGCGCGCTGGTCGGCCGGCTGGGTGAGATGGCGTTCTTACGGCACGTTTTGGCCGCAAATGGTCCGCGATATGAGCCGCCGCGACGCCGTCGTCCGCACCGGCGTTCATTTCAATGAAGACGGAAGCCAGACCACGATTACTTACGACGTTAGCGAAGGCCCGGACAATTCCGCCGCAGCCATCCTGCAATCGCTCCAGCCGCTTTCAATTGCCGTCACCGCTCCGGACGGCTCGTCGGCGAAAGTGCCGCTGCGCAAGACCGCTCCCGATCACTACGAAGCCACCCTCGCCGCCGATCAGAGCGGGCTCTATCGCGTCGCTGCGGACGGTCCGGCTGGCCTTTTGCCTCCCGTGGGTTTCGTTCGCACGCCGGAGGAATTGAAGTCCCAGGCCGTTAACATGTCATTGCTGCAAGAGATGGCCCGCGTCACCGGAGGCGCCGTCGATCCCTCTATCGCGCAATTGCTTGATGACCGCGGCGCCGAGGGCTCGCAGGACGAGCCGCTTTGGCCCTATCTTCTCGTCCTCGCCCTTCTCCTGAATCTCTTCGAATTGGCCTGGCGCAAAGGCCATTTCGAGCCCCTCATCTCGCGCGCGCCGCGCTGTTCCAGGATTTGCCCGCGGCCCCGAGCCCGCCCGAACTTAGCGCTTTTGCGGCGTGTCCCGTAGCGAGCCTCAGGGCGAACGCAACACCCCGAGGGGTGAGCCCTGCGAACGCGCCAATTAGCCTCTCAATAAGCAGCCACTCTGCGCGCAGTTGCGCATTTCACCGGCACACCCGCTCGTGCCAATACTCTCAGTACCCGCGTTATTTCCTTGCAGTTATCATAAACATCTGGTAAACTACTTCTTAAAATTTTGTGACAATCTCCACCGCACATCCGCCGTCGCGAAGCAGCCCCAAGCTCATCCTGAAAGGCGAAAGTAGCCCCCGAACCTCTAATCGACACCGGTCGATTAGAAATCAGCCTAACTCCTTCCGCTTCAACATAAATCTCTTTTCTAATCGACGCGTAACCCCCAGTTCGCGATTTTCGCCCCTCGCCTTGGCCGCGCAAAATCCTAATCGATACACAA
Organism: Candidatus Aquilonibacter sp.; assembly: GCA_035507075.1. Lineage (GTDB taxonomy): Bacteria > Acidobacteriota > Terriglobia > Acidiferrales > UBA7541 > Palsa-295. The sequence goes on from DATJOL010000169.1 coordinate 15,058, forward strand.
AACGATTAGAAATCTTTGCAAGTCGCGCATTATCAGCAACATCGAAAATTCTAATCGATACAGTTCAGCCTATTTTTCGGCGTCGCACTTCCGTTAGCATCCTGTTCGCCCGCTCCCGACTCAAACAGGGGTGGTACTCTAATTCCGGAGGTTCAAATGTCTGAGTCTTCCACCATGCTCCCGCTGGGGACCGTCGCCCCGGCATTCCGTTTGCGCGACCCGCACGGCAAGCTCGTCTCATCTGACGAGTTCAAAGGGACAAGTGCTCTTCTCGTCGCATTTATCTGCAATCATTGCCCTTACGTGAAGCACATCCGCAGCGCCTTCGCCGATTTGGGCAGCGAATATCAGGCGCGCGGCGTCGCCGTCGTCGCCATCAACTCAAACGACGCCGGGACTTATCCGGAAGACAGCCCCGCAAAGATGGCCGAAGAGATCCAGCTCGCCGGCTACACATTCCCGTATCTTTATGATGAGACGCAGGATGTCGCCCGCGCCTATCACGCGGTCTGCACTCCCGACCTGTTTCTATTCGATAAGGATCGCCGCTTGGTTTATCGCGGCCAGTTTGACGACAGCCGCCCTAGGAATGACCGTCCCGTCACCGGCGCTGATCTCCGCGCCGCCCTCGAGGCCGTACTGGCTGGCCGCCCTGTTGCCGAGGACCAGAAGCCGAGCGTAGGCTGCAGCATTAAGTGGAAGGCAGGAAAGGCCACGGCAGCCCGGTAGCCGCCCCAAAATGACCCAAAATAAAAGCTTTTGCTTGCTTCGTAAACGTAGCAGGTACAAATCTCTATTGACACTGTTTCGCGCGCTATGCTAACTGTCAATGCATTCGTGGCACCGGCTGAACGCCGGGTTGCTGAAAGTCCAGGCGCGGGAACACCAAAATTCCTGCTGGGCGATTGGCAATAAACCCCACCCACCCCGGGAGGTGGAGACCTTTGGGTTTTCACCTCCCGTTTTTTGAGATCGCACAGGCAGATCTAAGACTATTAAAATCAATTAGTTAGAAGCGCACCATTCTTTTTGGCGGCAGCAATCGGTCGCGGCTCGTCCGCTTCCACCCGGCCGCCCGTAAATCGAAGTTGCTCTAGGGTCGTCTCGCGAAGCCCCTGCGTCACCAACGCACGAACGTCCAGCTTTGATTCAGCCTCGTCAAGGTCCCTGGAGCTGGCGTAAAGCGCCGGGGTACGTGGCAGGAACACCGGGCAGCAATCGTGGAATGGCTCCGACGAGATTTCGTACGTTCCGATCTTCTTTGCCGTCGCCAGTATATCGAGCTTGTCGGTTCCGATAAGCGGGCGAAACACGGGGAGCGTCGCCGCAGCCTCGACCGCAACTAGGTTGCGTAATGTCTGGGATGCCACTTGTCCAAGGCTGTCGCCCGTAACGAGAGCCAGCGCCCGCTCTCGCCGCGCCAGCACCTCGGCGATGCGCAGCATTATCCGGCGGTATAGCAGCACCCGGTAATCCTCCGGTGCGTACCGCACAATTTCCCGCTGGATCGCCTCGAATGGAACTCGGTAAAGCTTCGCGCGGAATTGATAGCGTACCAATTGCTTGGCCAGCCTGCTGGCAACGTGCAGTGACGACTCGCCCGGCCGAGCGCCGGTGCCATAAAAATGAATAAAGCTAAGGTGCGCCCCGCGTTTCATCATCTGGTATGCTGCGACCGCCGAATCATAGCCGCCCGAAAGCAGGCATGCGATCCGACCCGCTGTATTTGCCGGAAGGCCGCCCATGCCAGGGATCTTCCTCGCGTAAACGAGCAGCGGTCCCGGCGTGACTTCGATGTAGCAGGTCGCATCTGGCTCCTTCAACCGAACCCGATCGCTTCTGCCGTTTTCACGCAACCTGTCCTGAAGGAAGCGGCCGACTATGCGCTCGATCTCCATACTGCCCTGCGGGAATTCTTTGTCGCTCCTGCGCGCCCGAACCGCGAAACTGCTGAACTCGAGCGGCGCCAGTTCCTCCCAAGCGGCGCGGCACAGAGCGTCCATATCCCGTTCAACCGGGCGCGCGATAGCGTAATACGCAACGCCCAGCACGCGCTCGATCCGCTCAGCCGCTTCGGCGAGCGATGCGCCCTTGCCTAGCTGAATCACGAAGCGATCGCCCGGCTGCTCGATCCCGTGTACCGGAATGCCTTCGAGACTGCGTCTAAGGCTTGTGAACAGCTTGCCGAGGAAGAAGCGGCGGTTGCCGCCCTTCAGCCAGAGTTCATGATAGTGAACGACGATAACAGGAGTGTTCATTGCTCGAAGATTTCCACAGATCGCCCCGGCTGAGTATATCAATCCGGCCGCGCTTCGGCGAATTCAACCATGATTTGCAGCGAAGCATGTATATCTTTCGCTGCCGTGAACGTTATACAAGGTAGGCGTGTTGGGAGCCAAATTGGCGATAACTGACTCGATACATTGAAAGTTCGGATGCGACTTTCCACAGGTCCGGGGGTTATATTCGGCGTTACCTGAACTCGGACGGGCAACGCCAAAAAAGCGGTGCTACCAAAAGCGGCTATCGAGCATCAGATGTGGAGAATCGGGAGCGCGCGGGAGGCAAACATGTGGAGCAAGCGAGACTGGGACGAGTTCTTTCACATAGTCAATAGGAGCGTTCACAAGAATCGTCCTCTGCGTCCCGTGGATCGTTCGCGCCGTGATCGCCGGCTGGTGCCCGCCGAGGGTTATAGCCTTGCGGAATTGGACGATGCCGGCTTGAGCATCGAGCAAGCGGAAATGCTGGGCCTTCCCGTGGACGCTGGCCGCGTGGGCTCTTACGGCCCGAATGTCTCAGAGTTGCGCGATTATCTCCGCGCCACGCGCTCACGCCTGTAGCGCCAAAATATTTCCTCGAATTTGTGCTTGGCAGGTAAGGGGCGGGGTAACCCGCCCCTCGTCTTTTTTAGGCCTTGCCCGCACGCGCCTTTTGCCAGAAGCGCGCCACAGCCGCATAATCCGGATCGTCGGTCGACTGATCCTTCACGGCGCTGTAAGTCGCATACGCCGCAGCTCCAGCTGGCAACTCGATTTTCTGTTGCCGCGCTAATTCGAGGGCAAGCCGCACGTCTTTGTGCATCAGCCGCAACGGAAAACTTGCCGGGAACTCATGCTTGAGCAAGAGTGGCGCTTTAACATCCAGCAACGGCGCGCGTCCCATGCTCGACTGCATCACCTCGACCAGCTTTTCCGGTTCAAAGCCCGCGGCGCTAACCAGCGCCAACGATTCTGCGAAGGCCTCAACCTCCAACGCGTACAAGAGATTCATCGCCAATTTAATCGTTTGTCCCGCGCCATTTGGCCCGAGGAGGAAGAAGCGTTTCCCCATCACATCGAGGATCGGCTTCACGCGCTCATAGACTTCTTTTTCACCGCCGATCATGTAGACGAGCTCGCCCTTCTCGGCTCCCCATGTGCCGCCGGTAACCGGTGCGTCCAGGAAGTCGACGCCTTGCTTGGCGCAAGCCGCGGCAGTCTTGCGCGCGAGATCCGGCGAAACAGTGCTGGAGTCGATCAACACGCCCCCTTTCCGCATCGCGGCGAGCGCCCCGTCCTTGAAAAGCACCTCTTCAACGGCAGGCGGATCGCTCACGATCGTGATCAATACGTCGACGCCAGACGCCAGTTCGCGCGGGCTTGCCGCTAGCTTCGCGCCGGCTTGAACCAAATCGTCCGCTTTGGCCGTCGTGCGATTCCAGACGGTGAGCGGAAACCCTGCCTTCAGAAGATTCTTTGCCATCGGCTTTCCCATCAGGCCGAGGCCGATAAATCCTACAGATGGTTTCATGTGTTCCCCTTCCGCCGCGAGCATATCAGGGACAAGCGGCCGAAGGCTAGGCTCATCGGAGATTTGCGGGTTGGAGGCGCGGGTCAACTAAAGTGGCGAATCAACCGATGCAAGGCGGCTGTGAGCGACGCTGTGATGCGCTAGATCAACGCGAATTCCACGCGATGCCGGAAAGGATCGATGCGCTCGGCCTGCACACGAACGCGGTCGCCGAGTCGGTACACCTGTTGTGTTCCCTGGCGCCCCTGCGCGACGATGGCGTGGTCGCGCTCCCGAAACACGCAACGAAGGCCGGTAAATTCTTCGATTCGGTCGATACTCACGAGGCCCTCGACAAATATGTCCATCAGCTCCACGAAGAAGCCGAATTTTTGCACGGAAATAATGAGCGCTTCGTATTCGTCCCCGAGATGGCTTTCCATGAATTGCGCGGTTTTCCATTCCATTAACTCGCGTTCGGCGCCGTCGGCGCGGCGTTCGGCTTCTGAACTTTCCGAGGCGATCTCCTCGAGTTCAACGCGGCGATAAGGGCCGAGCATCGCAACACTTTCAGTCTTCTTGCCTGACCGCTCAATCTTGGCACGTTGCGCCACGATATCGGGATTATCGAGTCCCCATTTGAGAACGCGATGCACGATCAGATCGGGATAGCGGCGAATTGGTGACGTAAAGTGAGTGTATTCCTGCGCTGCAAGCGCAAAATGGCCGAGTGGATCGGCTGCGTACCGCGCTTGCTTAAGCGACCGCAGCATGAGATAGCTCAGGATGCGCTCTTCCGGCTTCCCGGCGATTTTGCGTGTAAGCCGCTGATAGTGCTGTGGCTGGACATCGACTTCATCGCTCGCCGGAAGCGCCACAGTCATCGGGCGCATTCTTCCTCCGCCTCGGTTTTCACCACCACGTTTCATCCGCGCGGGCGCGCGCACTGTCCCGTGCCGGACGGCAATGCGTCGTTCCGCCAAATCATCGACGCCAAGGGAATATCCGAATGCGTGCGCCAGTTCTTCAAACTCCAGCACGCGCTTGGGATCGGGTTTCTCGTGAACTCGGTGCAGGGAAGCGATGCCGCGCCGCTCGAGATACTCCGCAACCGCCTCGTTCGCCGCCAGCATGAATTCTTCGATCAACCTGTGGGCGATGTTGCGCTCGCTGCGGACGATGCTCAACATGCGGCCTTGGGGGTCGAACTCGATCACCGGTTCGGGTAAATCGAAATCGATCGAACCGCGTTCGACCCGGCGCGCATTCAGCAGCAGCGCCAGATCTTTCATTCGGCGGAACTCGGGAGCCAGCGAGGCATAACGTGAGATTGCCTCGGGGTCGGCTTCCAGCACTTTGTTGACGTTTGTGTACGTCATCCGCTCGGCCGAGCGAATTACTCCAGCCGAAAATTCGGCTCCACGGCGGCGGCCCGTTTCGTCAAACTGCATCACCACGCTCATCACCAGCCGCTCTACATGCGGATTCAGCGAGCAGATTCCGTTCGAAAGTTCCTCGGGCAGCATCGGGACGGCGCGGTTCGGGAAATAGACGGAAGTGCCGCGCAGGCGCGCCTCGCGGTCGAGCGGGGAACCGCGCGGCACGTAATGCGCCACATCGGCGATGTGCACCTGAAGTTCATAGCCGCCGTCAGGATGCTCGCGCACGTACACCGCATCGTCGAAATCGCGAGCCGTTTCGCCGTCGATCGTTACAATCGGCAAATCGCGGAAATCGCGGCGCCCGCGCAAGGCCGTTTCGCTAACTTGCTGTGGCGTCCGCCGGGCCTCGGCAACCACATCCTCGGGGAAATCATGCGGAAGATGATGTTTCCGGATCATGATTTCTACGTCGACACCGATTTCTCCCGGACGACCGAGAATCTCAATCACGCGACCCATCGGTGCTAGCCCGCCCTTCGGATACCGCGTGATCTGCGCGTTTACTACCGCGCCATCGAGCTCGGGCAGGCGCAATCGGCGGCGGGCTGCTGCGGTTTGGATTTTGGCTTCGGCTGTATCGCGCAATGACGCTGTGATTTCCTCTCCCGGAGGGATCAGCACGGCATGCATTCTGGTGTCGTAGGGCAGCACGTAATTGCCGTCCACTTCGTAACGGAAAAGCCCGACGACCGTCGGATGAACGCGCTCGGTGATTTGCACGATGCGAGCTTCCGCGCGGCCATCCGGGCGACGGTGTTCGATGCGCGCCAGAACACGATCGCCGTGCATCGCATCGTGGATTCCGCTTGGCGGTATAAACAAGTCGCCGTCAACATTCGGAATGGGACGGTCCGGCACGACGAAGCCATAGCCGTCCCGGTGAGCGACCAAACGCCCCGGCACAAGGGCTGGATCGGGCGCTCGTTTTACGGCTTTCTTGCCGTCAATGCGCGGCGTCGCAGAGGCGCCGGAAGCTGCGCTTGCATGAGGTCGCGCGTTCGCACTCTCGTTTTTGGCTCGGGCGAGTTGATAGCGGCCCTCGCGAACTTCCTCTATCTCTCCCCGGCGCTTCAAGCTCTGCAAAATGCGAGGTAGGTATCGACGCCCGCGGTGCTTCAGCCCCATTCCATGTGCAATCTCGCGAACGCTCGCAGCATGATCGATGGTCGCAACGTGAGCGAGAACTTTGGCCTCGCTGGTTTCTTCAGGGCGCTCGTCGTGAGGACGTTTCTTATGCTTATTTTTCAAGGGAAGATCCCATTGCGAACAACAGGCTAGCGAAAAAGCCGAACATTAGTAAAGTTCGCAGAATGATGATGGCGCAAGACGGCGATCCGGCCCAGCATCGGCGCGGGTTGCCGCAAATTGCGTGCCGATGTTAGCATTTCTCCTATGATCGGCGAGCCTGGCGCTAAGCCTCGAATCGGCGTTCCCTACCGTACCAGGAAAGAGCAGCTCATGGGCGACCGCGCCAAAATCCAGCGCTACCTGAAGGCCGTGCAGTTGGGCGGTGGTGACCCAGTCCCGGTGCCATTGGACCTGCCTGTCTCTGAACTCCAGGCGCTGGCGGAGAGTCTCGACGCCGTAGCTCTTTCGGGTAGTCCGGCTGATGTGGACCCAGTGCTGTTTCGTGCCCTGGCGCATCCAAAAGCCGCTGCCCCAGATCGGGATCGTGAACGCACGGATTTCGGATTGCTCGAGCATGCGTTCGCCGAACAAAAGCCCGTGCTTGCTATTTGCTATGGTATCCAAAGCCTGAACGTATTTCTTGGCGGCACGCTCCTGCAGGATATCCCTAGTGAAATCGCTTCGAGTGTCGAACACGATGTCGCGAGCGATTATGGTGTTCCGGAAACGTTCCACGGCGTTCAGATCGAGAGCGGGTCGCGACTTGCCGGATTGGCCGACGGGTCGGAATTCGCGCGCGTCAATAGCTCTCATCATCAAGCCGTGCTCGCGCCCGGCCGCGGATTGCGCGTCACAGCTCGCTCGGCTGATGGCGTAATCGAGGCGCTCGAAGGAACCGCCGATGCGCATTGGGTCACTGCGGTGCAATGGCATCCGGAGCGCATGGCAGAAACCGACGGGCTCGCTCTCTCGCTCTTTCGCGGTTTGGTCAGCGCGGCACGCAAGAGTCCCGCCCGCGCCTGAGGTCTCGCGGCGTGGATAAGCTCGTCCGGCCCCGGTTCGATCGGATCGGCCGTGGCAACCTTAGTTGGCTCATGACGGATCAATCTAGAGGAGGCACCTCACTTGAGATCTCGTTTCTGCCGGCCCTGGATATTTGCTGCATTGCTCAGCGCGGCGATTTGCTACGCTCCGGCCCGCTCTGCGGGCGCGCAGGACTCCGAAGTCTTATTACCCGACCAAAGCGCCGCGAAAGCGAAGCAAATTATCCGGCAGGCGATTGCGGCTCTCGGCGGTCCGGCCTATCTGAATGTTCATGACGTCACTTGCACTGGAAATCTCGGACAGTTCGATCATTCGGGACAGTTAAGCGGTTTTGAAAAGTTTGTCGATTACTCCGAACCTCCGTCAAAAGACCGCACCGAGAACCTGCCGCAACACAATGAAATTCAGATCTTCAATGGCGACGAGGGATGGACCCTTGATCGCGGCGGCGTTTCCGACGAGCCCGCCACTCTGGTTGCGGAATTTCAAGGTAATTTGAAGAAAAACCTGAACAACATCCTCAGGCATCGGATTAACGAGCCGGACATGGACATCAGCTACGCCGGTCCCGATATCGTTGAGTTGAAGCAGGTCGACTGGGTGCAACTGATCGATTCCGACGACCGCACAATTCGCATCGCCTTCGATCAGGCAACTCACCTTCCCATCCAGGAGACGGTGCAAACCCGCGATCCCCAGTTTCACGCGCCGATGACCGAGGTGGATTATTTCTCCCTCTATTATGATGAAAACGGAATACAGACCCCCAAGCAAATCATGCGCGAACGTAACGGCATGAAGACCTATCAGGTATTTTTCGATAAGTGCGAATACAACACCGGCCTGGAGGACTCGTTTTTCACGAAGCAATCCCTCGACGAACGATGGGCCAAAATGCCGAACCACGAGAAGTATCACGATAAGAACAAGAAGGACAAAAACAGCGACGCAAGTTCGGATACTTCCCTGAATAACTAGCGCGGATTGCCCTGTAGAGCCGCCGCGAGGCGGCGAATTGGGCCCCCTTACTTGCTCAAGACTACTGGACCGTAAAGCGAACCGGCTGAATCAGCATGCTGTTACCTACCTGGATCGACACGTTATAATCGCCGGCTTTCACATCGGGCACTTTGAATACGATCTTTCCTGCTTCCTGATCGACGATGCTTGCCTTGTGATCGGTCTGCTCGTCGGACAAAAAGACTCCGCTGACGCTGGCCTTCCCAAGGCTGTCGCCCGTGACGGTAATCGTGTCATTCACTTTGCCCGAAGCAGGGTCCACTGCAGTCACTCGCGAATTGTTTTGCGCGGCAGCCGAGAACAGGGCGATCACGAAAATCGCCAGCAGCGCGCCGAGGAATATCGTGATAGCCGGCATGCGTCTCAAGCACGCCTGGCCAGATGTGCGAGGGGACAAGAACTGGGTCATACGCACCTCCAGAAAAACAGATGGTGCTTTTGCTGCATCATCTGCCGCACAACATACTTCTATCAGTTTATCTCTGTCAATAATCGCGTTCGTTAAGGGGTCGCCGGAAGCGGCACGGTGAGAGGCACCGATTCTTCCGCCGTTGTGACCGCGCCGAGCGTCGTTTCGGTCCACAAGGATCTGTCGGCAAGTAACCTGGTCACGAGTTGCGTGTGGAGAGCATGTCCTGCTTTGTACGCTTCCACTCGCGCCAGAAGCGGCAGGCCAATCAAGGCGAGATCGCCGATCAAATCCAGCGCCTTGTGCCGTCCGAACTCGTCGGCAAAGCGCAAAGGGCCGTTCATCACTCCGTCGTCTGTCAGGACAATCGCATTCTCGAGCGAGCCCCCACGAATCAATCCCATCGAGCGAAGGGGCTCGATCTGGCGCTCGAAGCAAAATGTGCGTGCGCGGGCGAGGAATTGGCGAAAACTCTCGGGGCTCACTTGCATTTCGATTTCCTGCTGCCCCACGAGAGGGTGCGGAAAATCCACGTAGCATCGGATGGAAAACTCATCTGCGGGATAAATTCCGATACGGCGCCCGTCCTCCACGATTTCAAGCGGCCTCAGCACTTTCAGAAAGCGCCGCTTGCGCCGCAGCTTTCGCGTGCCCGCTCGCTGCAGCATCCGCATAAAAGGTTCGGCTGAACCGTCGAGAATCGGGATTTCGATCGCGTCGATATCGACGAACACGTTGTCGATTCCACACGAATAAAGAGCGGCAAGCAGATGTTCGGTAGTTGAAAGCAGCACGCCCTGCTTCATCAGGCTGGTTGCGTAACTCACGCGCGCAACATTGCGAACGTGCGCTTCAATTTCAAAATTGTCCAGATCCGACCGGCGGAAGACTATCCCCGTGTTAGCAGGGGCCGGCACCAAGCGTGCCCGCCCTCGCACCGCCGTGTGCAGACCCGTCCCCTCGACCGCCACAGGCCGACTGATTGTGAGCTGGCTGGCCACTGATAAAAATGTAAGGCATTCGAAGAGCCATTTCAAATGGCAACAACGCTAGCTGTTTCAATTGGTTACAAGGACGCGCCGAGGCGCCCGTCGATTGGGTGTTGTAAATGTACAACATTTCGCCGTTTCGATTGTGTCCGCAACGCGAGAGGCTTGGCGTCGACAACATCTCACGCGCTGACGTTCAGAAGCTGGCCCGACTCTGCGTTCTGCTGAATCAGGTTGAACTGGCGACCCTCAAGGGCCGCGAAAGTGGAGTTTAGCTGGCCTAACTGCATAACAAATGTATTCGACCCCGTGAACGCGCCTGGAGCACCCATGGCCGAGCTGGCGCTCGCCCCGCCGGAGGACTCGATCGGTCCCGGCACCGGCAGCGACGATCCGGCTGTCGCGCTGCCGCTCGCTGTCAGCTGTGAACCCATTGCTTGGTCCACCACACTCTGTGTTTGCTCCGTATTGTTCTGCACGTCCTGCGTCTGGTTTTCAGAATCTTGCGCCGCAGCCGGTTGGGTCTGAACAGGTAAAATACTCTGGATGTTTGGAGCCGCTGGCCCTTGCCCGTTGGTCGCGGAATTGACTGCTTGTCCGCTTTGCGCTGCCGAGGTTAGTTGATCTGCGCCGTTCTGCAGAGTTTGGACGAGGACGCGCAATGCTGCCGGATCATTCGCATAAAGCAGCATGGCCATGCGGCTAAACAGCGATATGCTCTGCGGATCGATTCCCATTTGCTGAAGCGTGTTGTCCAACTGGGCCAGCTCAGCTATGGGAGTGTCAGCCGCGCCGCTACCATTTGTTGTCGAATTCGTTGTCGTCGCGCTCGGACTTGGTGCGGCGGTCGCCGCTGTGGCAGCGGTCTCGTCGACCGAGTTGGATGGACCGGCGGTTTCCTGATTTGTGGCAGGAATCGTCTGCGTGTTTGACGCGGCTGCGGCCTTCCCACCCGTTAAGGTAGCTTCATCCGCTATTTTCACGGGCAGACTAGGCGCCGTCGACGCCGTCTGGTTTCCCCCGCTTCCATTTGCGGCTCGAAAGCTCTGCCGTTCGGCGAAGAAGAACACCGAGGCTTCGCCCATCTGCGCTCCGTTGTCTTTGCCATTGCCGTTCTGCTGGCTTTCGGCAGTTCTGCCTGTCAGGGTCACGCTATCAGCCTGCTGCGCCGTTTGACCGCCGCTTACGGCGGCTTGGGGGCCGGCGGTGACACCAGTCTGGGCAGGAATTGGCGTCGGCGGTTGCGCGACTGTCGTTAGAGCGGATCCAACCGTGGCCATAACCGGCTCCTCCGGGAGCCGAAAAAATCGAGACACCTAGCGAGGGAGGCGCTGACCCCGGCCTTCCTCAGCCTGCCTGGGCGCCATTTCGGCGCCACGGAATCCACAGATACCTAACGTCTGTATCGGCGAGGAGTTGAATTACTTTAGTCTCAGCTTGGCTCGCTACCACCGTTGTTTCAGTAATTTAGGCGCGCTAAAATGGCTCATCGGAATCATGGCCGCCCAATTCAATATTCTTTCGAATCTCCCGCCGAAGCCTCCCGTAGCCAGCCATCCGCGACCCTCGTGGCTCCGCGTGCGTTTCTTTGGTGGTGAAAATTACCAGGAACTGAAACGAATCATGCGCACTCTCGATCTGCACACCGTTTGCGAGAGCGCACGCTGTCCGAATATGGGCGAGTGTTGGGAGCATCGAACCGCAACCTTTATGATTCTCGGCAACGTCTGTACCCGGTCTTGTGGTTTCTGCGCGGTTCCCAGTGGAAGACCAACCGCGCCCCCGGATGAGGACGAGCCGGAACGCGTCGCCGAAGCGGTCGAGCGAATGGGCCTCCGCTACGCGGTCGTCACCTCTGTGAATCGCGATGATCAGCCCGATGGCGGTGCCGCGATCTTCGCCCGAACGATCGCCTCCATTCGCGAGCGAGTGCCCGGATGCAGGGTCGAGGTGTTGATCCCGGATTTCCGCGGCAATTGGCGGGCGCTTGAGACCCTGATTCGTGCGAAGCCGGACGTCCTCAATCACAACATGGAAACGGTGCCGCGCCTCTACCGCCGGGTCCGCAAAGGCGCCGTTTATGAGCGGTCGCTGGAACTGTTGCGCCGCGCGCGAGAACTCGCTCCTTCCGTTCCCACCAAAACCGGGATGATGCTCGGCCTCGGTGAAACGCGCGAAGAGGTGCTTTCAGCCATGGAGCAGATTGCCGCGCAGGGCACCCACATTCTCACCCTCGGCCAATATCTGCAGCCCACGCCCGAACACCTTCCTGTCGAGCGTTTCGTCCATCCCGACGAATTCGCCGAATACAAAAAGGCCGGCGAACAGATGGGTTTCAAGCACGTCGAATCCGGCCCTCTGGTCCGCTCGTCTTATCATGCGTTCGAGCAGGAAGAATCGGCGCGCGCCTGACGCACTTCCTCGTGCTAAGGCGCGGCGGTCCTGCTCTAATTTTGTGTTGTAATTGGTGGCGGGCGTATGAGTTTGGCAATCCATTTTAGTAGCCGGGCCATATTTCGCTGACTGCGCACATGAGCGTCAATTCGTTCGACCGTTATTGGGAAGTAATGACCGGAGAGAAGTCAGATTATTTTGCTCAATTAGAAGCTCTATGCTTCGCTGAAGCTTCTGGTTCTCTTTCTGGAGCTTTTGATGTTCTGGCGAAGAAATTACGGAAGCCACCTTTAATGGCCAGTCTGGAACGTACTTCGCGAGAATGGTTTCGACTACGGAACGGCGAAGCATCATCTCGCAAATCAGATTACTCATGTCCGTTACGATTGCCTTTTCTTCCTTCGTCATCTCGTTCTCCTGTTAAGAGACGCTCGAAATCAGCTCACTCACTGTCCAAACGTGATCGGAAATTCCGGACTGCATCGCCGGGGTTACCCGCAGCGTCTGATGCACGCGGCAGAAGTTAAAAAACGCCATGTACATGTGAATAGCAGCGGTCAGATGCTCCAATGTCTTGCTAAATCCGAGGCTCAAGCGGGTAAAGCGCCGCAGATGCGTCCGCACGCTCAAGTTAGCGCGTTCGACGTGACTGGTGCTGATTCGTTCGATTTTCGGGTTTCCTGTGATTGTGATTGGGACGATCGCCGTAACCTGAGAAGGGCCATACCACTCCGGGCCTTCAGAGCCAGATTTGCCATAAATCTTGAGCAATTGCGCGAAATCGACGCTAGCGCCGTAGTATTCTTCAATTGCAGGAATGTACCATTTCAGACCATCCGTAGTGATCTGGAACCGTCCTATAGTGCGCTCGCTCAAATCGCGGATAAATTCCTGTGCGCTTGCCCCAATCCTTTTTCCGACAAGATAGGACAGAACCATTTTGGTTTCCGAATCAATCGCCATCCAAACGTATTGGTCGCCCCAATCTTGCGGTACTTCGCCGTACAAGTGGCCTTCCTTGGTGTGAACGAACGTCCAAAGCTCATCGGCTTGCACGTAGCGGGGATGTATGTTGCGGACTCGCGCGTCGAACAACGCACGGCACTTCTTTCCAACGGTAAGAAGCAAAGAGAGAATTGTTCCCTGGTGCGCTCCCGTTATGCGGGAGACGGCGCGAACGCTCATTCCCTCAAGCAACAGCGTCACGATCTGTGTAGCGCATTCGGTGCTGATGTAGTGCCGTCCGAGCGGTCTTTGATGCGGTTCGGAAAAGGTAGCTTTGCAGGCAGGGCAGCGATAACGCTGTACTTTGTTGCGACCATAGAATCCGAAACGCTTTGCTTCGGAGTGCTTACAGCGGATGCAAGTCATTGGACTTTCTCCCTTGTTTTTCTGCGGGAGAAGCCCGATACTCAATTTCTCAGGTCTGAGTGTGGGCTTCGTCCGCGCTTGGATTCTGCCCCGCTTCTAGCTCTAACTAGAGGCGGGGCTTTTTCATTTCTAAAGGTTCTTCAGACTTATCGCTCGATTTCGCTTCGGTGCATGGGCCGTTCTCGGAAACCTTTCTATCCACCGATACGCCGTCACGCCGTCGATATCTGCTACGGTTGCTTCCTTCCCTTGCATTCTCTTCAGCGTTGTAGAAATGGACGCCAGTGGGTTCGACGCGTAGCTATTGAAGTCAAACTTGACATCATTCAAGCGATCCCGCACCTGAGCAACAGTAAGGTACTTCGGTTGGGCTGCGCGAAGTACCCCGACAATCGCCTCTTTGAGACTCACGTTTTGCGCGTCGCGATCCGCGGTCGCAGCGTTGAGCAGCGCTACGTAATTAGCTCTCTTTTCTTCCGGGAGCATGTTGAGAGTAGCGAAGAAGAATTGCCGCAACTTCGCTGCTTCTACCTCCAGCGTTTCGACGGCGCGCCGTGCGTTACTCAGTTTTTCAAGGGTGTTATGGAGGACGGCTTCATAATCCATATCAATCATAGACGGGAGAATAGACGAAATGTCTTCAACTAGTCAAGCAGAAAATAAGCTGCAGTATCGTACCAAGTGGGACGAAGCTATCGCCGATGCAAGGCGCAAGATCAAGTCGCTAAATCGCACCATTGCGATTTTCAAGGAAAGAAAGCGGGCGGGTGAAATATGGCCCGGAGATTCGCGCCAATCGATTAACAACGAGACTAAAACTAGCCAGATTTAAGCGGAAATCGCGGCAAAGATACTTATATCACCCAGCAACACACATTTAGAGCAGGACCAGGCGCGGCAAAGCGCTTCCCGCTTGCACGAAAGTCTGGTAGCATAAAAAGCTACAAATCCGCCGGTATTGTGGGGAGTTAAGAGATCATGGCACTTGCATGTGAAATCTGCGGCAAAAAACCTGGCTACGGGAACGTGATTAGCCATGCGCACAATGTGCGCCGCCGCCGCTGGAATCCGAACCTGCGCCGCGTCAGGGCCGTCCTCAATGGCGTTCGCAAGCAGGTCCGCGTTTGCACCTCGTGCATTCGCGCCGGTCGCGTCAGAAAAGCCGCCTAAAGCGTTCCCCTCGGAAAGGCCCTCCGTTGAAAACGAAAGCGCTGCTGCTGGCAGCCGTGGCTTTAGTTGCATGTTTAGGCGCCTGCAACCGGCAGGCTGCGCCCAATCCGGACGTCTGGGCGGTCGTGGACGGGAAGCAAATTCTCCGGGAAGATGTTGAGAAGGTCTATCGAACCAGGATCAATGCGGAAGGCCCCGCTCCTTCGCAGGAAGAAGCGCTTTCACTGAAGCTGAGCATCCTCGACGAACTGATCAATAGCGATATTCTGCTCGATCGTGCCGCGAAGATGAATCTGATCGCCAGCGACGCGGAAGTGGAAGAAAAATTCAGCGAGTCCAAAGCGCCCTACACCGAAGAGGAATTCCAGAAGAAACTGAAAGATTCCGGCCTGACCGTTGACGATCTGCGCAGCGACCTGCGGCGCCAGCTTTCGATCGACAAGTTGCTCAACCGCGAAGTAGTGGCGAAAATTTCGATCACCGATCAGGACATCGCGGATTTCTACAACGCTAACCGTGCGCAATTCAACCTTCCGGAGACGCAGTATCACATCGCGCGAATTGTCGTCACGCCCCGCCCGGATCCCACCGTGCACAACTTAAAGAGCGACAAGGCGTTGAACGAGGCAGATGCGGCGAGAAAAATCGCCATGCTTGAAAAACAATTGCAGAGTGGCGCCGATTTTTCCCAGTTGGCGATGGACTACTCGGAGGACTCAAGCGCATCGACCGGAGGAGACATCGGATTTATCGCCGAGTCTTCGCTGAATCAGTCCGATCCTGCCTTAAAGAAGGCCGTGCTGGCAATGAAGCCCGGCGAAGTGAGCGCCCCGATCCTGACGAAAGACGGTTCCTATAGCATCCTGAAGCTGATTGCCAAAGAGCCTGCCGGTGATCGACAGCTTTCCGACCCCCAGGTGCAGCAGGCGATTCGCGATGCGCTGCGCAGCCGCAAAGAGCAACTTCTCCGCTCCGCCTATTTGATCGAGGTGCGCGACGAAGCCCACGTCACCAACTATCTCGCGCGCCAAATCCTCGAATCCGCGGGCAAACTCCCCGCAGGGAACTGACCCTTCTGCTCGATTTTCGCGCCGCTTGGAAACAGGGTGTGACGTGATCCTAACAATCAGTCACATGAGGAAGGCCAACGTTAGCGATCTGCGCTATCGGTTTCAACGAATCGAAGCCTGCTTGAATCAAGGGGAAGAGATTGCCATTTACAAAAGGCAGAAGCTGATTGGAGTGCTGATGCCTGTTTCCCAAATTGAGCCCTACCCTGACTTCGCAGAGCTGCGGCGCCGTATTTTCGGCAGTCGCAAGGCCCGCAAGACCGGCACCGAACTCGTTTCCGAAGCGCGAGGACCTTTTTGATCGGTTAGTTCGATACGCGCCAGCGTCGGCTGCCCGCAGCCGAACGTCTTCACGGTTTGCCAAGGCAGCTGTGGCTCACGCGATAACCGCAATCACATCTCCCGCATTCACCGCCTGGCCCTCCTTCACGAGAAGCCGTTCCATTTTGCCGGTCTTCGGTGACCGAACCTCATTTTGCATCTTCATCGCCTCCACCACCACGATTCCTTGTCCCGCAGTAACAGCGTCTCCGGCGCAAACGAGCACGCGCACCACGCGG
The DNA here is from genome assembly GCA_035507075.1 of Candidatus Aquilonibacter sp. Lineage (GTDB taxonomy): Bacteria > Acidobacteriota > Terriglobia > Acidiferrales > UBA7541 > Palsa-295. The sequence goes on from DATJOL010000169.1 coordinate 31,426, forward strand.
CCTGGCATCGGAGCCGCCACATTTTGCCTGTGTTCGGACGCCGACGCGGCGTGGTGGTTGCGCTTCCACTTGCGCGAGCCGCTCACTCCCAATAAATATTGCTTACCGCCGATCGTAACTCGTAGTTCGTCCCCGAAAGGCTCGATATGAGCCTCAAACGACTGCCCGCCAATCAAAATCGAGTAAATACCGCGCTCGACTTCGATTGCGTTGGCTTCAAGGCTTTGCCCGTCGATGGTGCAAGTCAGGTTTCGCTCGGCCCCGAGAACCTCAACACTATGAGACGTGCCGCCCAGTTCGATCTCCAGTTTCATGGAACGCGGCGCGGCTCCCGATTGAGTTGTTGAAGCCGTCCTTCGATTTTCCATCGCGATCCGGCATTGGATGATGGCTGGTCGGCCGCTTGCTGACCGTTGGTTCCATGCCATAGAGCGGCCGCGGTAATCGCAGCTTGCTCTTCGATCGAAAGCTTGCTGTCTCGACAGGAGGGTCCGGCGGGCTGCTCAACCGAGCCCAGGAAATCGTCTAGCCACCGCGTGTAAATCTCGCCGCCAACGAAATCGGGCTCTGCGAGAATTTTCTCAAGAAGACCAAGATTCGTCCTGATGCCCATCGCCCATGTTTCCCCTATGGCGCCTCGCAGGCGCGCGATAGCTTCGGCGCGGTCGCTGCCCCACGCAATCAATTTCCCAAGCATCGGGTCGTATTCACCGGGAACGGTCCAGCCGGAGTAGACCCCGTCGTCCACGCGGACCCCGGGGCCGCTGGGGGCATGGTATTCGCGGATCGTTCCCGGTGAAGGCAGGAAATTATTGTTTGGATCTTCGGCATAAAGGCGGCATTCAATGGCGTGTCCACGCAGGACCACATCTTTCTGCGCAAACGGCAGCCTCTCACCCGCGGCAACGCCAATCTGAAGCTTCACCAAGTCGAGTGACGTTACCATCTCCGTCACCGGATGCTCCACCTGAAGCCTCGTGTTCATCTCGAGAAAGTAAAAGTTGCGCCTGTCGTCGACCAGAAATTCCATCGTGCCGGCATTCGTGTACCCGCCGGCCTGGGCGAGTTTCATTGCAGCCTCGCCCATCGCACGTCGAAGCGCAGCCGTCATGATCGGCGACGGCGCCTCTTCGATCACTTTTTGATGCCGCCGCTGCACGGAGCATTCGCGCTCACCCAGATACACCATGTTGCCGTGCTCGTCGCCCAGAATTTGGATCTCGATGTGCCGCGGGCGGTAGAGATATTTTTCCAGGTAAAGCCGCCCGTCACCGAAAGCGTTCTGTGCTTCAGAGCAGGCGTCGCGAAAAGCGGCGTGCAAATCGCCCTCGCGCTCCACCCTCCGCATCCCTTTACCCCCGCCGCCCGCCACCGCCTTTAGCACGATGGGATAGCCTGCATTTTTAGCGGCTGCAGCAGCTTCATCCACGCCCGCAAGCGGTTCGAGCGTACCGGGAACCGTCGCCACACCCACCTCGCGCGCGAGTTGCCGCGCCGCCGTCTTTGAGCCGAGCCGCTCCATCGCTTCGGGTGCAGGACCGATGAACGCGATGCCCGCCGCTTTGCAGGCGCGCGCGAACGCGGCATTTTCGGAGAGGAAGCCGTAGCCCGGATGGATCGCGTCGCAACGGGACTTCTTGGCAGCCGCGATAATCCGGTCGATCGAGAGATAGCTTTCGCGGGACGCTGAAGGCCCGATCGCGTAAGCCTCCGAAGCGAGCCGAACGTGCAAAGCGGCCCGGTCAGCTTCGCTGAAGACCACCGCACTTGCAATCTTCATTTCGCGAAGTGCGCGCAGCACGCGAACCGCGATCTCGCCACGATTTGCGATCAGCACTTTCTTGAACATTTCCACCGCACCGAAAGCGGCGATTCTAGCACGGCCGCGCGCTGCCCCATGCCGCGGTTCTGGCATCGCGTCGTACCGCACCTAATGGGTGGCAAATGCCGTTCTAAGCCGCTATGATGGCGCGTTCCCTTCAAGGAGAAAGACCGACGTGCGAACGGACGCGACCGTAGAGCAAATGAATCAGTGGAAGAAAGACGTAGGCGCGGCGGCAGCAAACCTCGTCGAGAACGGCATGGTCGTCGGCTTGGGCTCAGGTTCTACGGCGCACGAGTTCGTCGCCGCCCTCGGGCGTCGCATTCAAAACGAGGGCTTGAAAATCACCGGCGTCCCAACGTCGGAGCAAACTGAGGAATTTGCGCGCAAACTCAATATTCCGCTCTCCACGCTTGGCGATCAGATTGAAGTTGATCTTGATGTGGACGGCGCGGACGAAATCGAATTGGGCACACTCTACTTGATCAAGGGCCATGGCGGCGCGCTTCTGCGCGAAAAAATGGTCGCTGCGGCCAGCAAGCGCATGGCCGTGATCGGAGACGATTCAAAGCTCGTCGAAAAGCTGGGCTCTCGTTTTGCCGTACCCGTGGAAGTCGTCCAGTTTGGCTGGCAGGTAACGCAGAAGCGCCTTGCGGGCTTAGGTTCGAAGCCCGTGCTCCGCATCGATAAGAGCACAGGCAAGCCGTTTGTCACCGACGGCGGAAACCTCATCATCGATTGCGATTTTGGTCCTATGGCAAATCCCAAGGAAGTGGCGCACCACCTCGATCACGTCACAGGTGCGGTGGAGCACGGCCTGTTCTTGGGCTTCGTTTGGGAAGCCGTGGTCTGTGGACACAAAGGCTTGCAGATCTTCAAAAGGGCGCAAAAATAAAGGGACCCTCTCGGCGTCCCTTTTTCAAAGACCGGGCAATCAGTTTGCGCTGCTGGCGCAGGCCTGCGGATAAATCGCATCGAGAGCGCCCCAAAGCGCCTTCAGGCTGCGTTCCGCCGCGCAGAGAACCCCGAACAAATCTTCGTCGTTTTGTTCCGCGAGCCAACTGCGCCATGCCGCACGATGACGCACGTCCGCCTCTTCATGCACTTCGAAATAGGCCAGTGCCCGCGGATCGTTCACGTCGTAGAACTTCTTTAGGCCCGATTTCTTTTGCACGGCTGTTTCGGGCACCTGCGCCTCATAAACGTAAAAGGCGGCCACAGCCTGCGCAACCGTGCCCTGCGAAGCGATTTCATCGTAGGCGTCCAGCAGCACCGCAACTCCCGGCAGCGGATGTGCCTCATTCAGCGAGGCTTGGTCCACGCCCACTGCTTCCGCGAATTGCCGCCAAAGAACGGGATGCGGAGCTAGCGGATCAAGCTCTTCGTCCAGATTCTCCTGGATAAGAGAACCGAGGTGCCCCCCGGTCCGGCCGGCTAGCTGCCGAAGGTTTTCAGGAAACGCGAGAACGTGCTGGTAATACTGCGAGGCGTAAAGCTGCAAGGATTCCTTCGGAAGAGTTCCTTCAGACCATGCTCGATAAAACGGGTGCTTCAACACATGATGCTGTTCGATGAGCTGGTCCAGATGGTCCACAAGACTCTTCCGAACAGGTTTTGCTCTGGAAATTCTGAGAGGCATTGCCGATTTCTGATTTCCCCTGTTTACAGATACAAGATCTCCCTCAGAGCCTACTTCAACGCGCAGCAAAAATCCAGCGGACGTGCAATACGTTGCTAAATGTATATAGAGATCTCATAAAGGGATGTTCCCGTGTTTTTTGCGCGGGTTGCTGTCAACTTTGTTCTCGAGTGACTTCAGGGCTGTAATGACCTTGCCGCGCGTCTCGCAGGGCTCGATCACCGCGTCGATGTACCCGCGCTCGGCGGCCACGTAAGGATTGGCAAAACGTTCCCGGAAGTCCTCCACCTTTTCCGTGCGCAGCGATTCACGCTCGGAGGCTGGCGCCTGATCTAGTTCCCGCCGGTAGACGATGTTCACAGCGGCTTCAGGCCCCATCACCGCAATCTCCGCCGTGGGCCACGCGTAGTTGATGTCCGTTCGAATGTGCTTTGACGACATCACGCAATACGCCCCGCCATAGGCCTTTCTCGTAATCACCGTAATTTTCGGCACCGTAGCTTCTGCGAACGCAAAAAGCAGCTTCGCTCCGTGCCGGATGATTCCCCCGAACTCCTGCTGCGTGCCCGGCAAAAAGCCGGGAACGTCTTCGAACGTTACCAGCGGGATGTTGAATGCATCGCAGAACCGCACAAACCGCGCGCCTTTCACCGATGCGTTGATGTCCAGCACGCCGGCAAGCACTGCCGGTTGATTCGCGACGATCCCGGCGGGCTTCCCTTCGAATCGCGCAAGTCCGATCACCAGATTCAGCGCGAAATGCTCTTGAATTTCGAAGAACTCCCCGTCATCTGCAACTGAATGGATCACATCCTTGATGTCATACGGCTGCTGCGGATCCTCGGGCACGATCGAATTGAGGCGTGCTTCCGCGCGGTCCCATGGATCGCTCGAGGTCCGGCGCGGCGGATCCTCCCGGTTGTTCGATGGAAGATAGCTCAGCAATTCGCGGATCATGGCCACGCACTCGGCGTCGTCTTGCGCCACAAAATGCGCCACTCCGCTCTTCGCATTGTGCGTCATTGCCCCGCCCAGCTCTTGCTTGCTCACGTCTTCATGCGTCACGGTCTTGATCACGTCCGGACCGGTCACGAACATGTAAGAAGTCTCGCGCGTCATGAAGATGAAATCCGTGATGGCCGGCGAATAAACCGCGCCGCCCGCGCAGGGACCGAGAACGGCGCTGATCTGCGGAATCACGCCGCTCGCCAGCGTATTGCGGAGAAATATGTCCGCATATCCGGCCAGTGACTTTACCCCCTCCTGAATGCGCGCGCCTCCCGAGTCGTTCAGGCCGATCACCGGCGCACCCACTCGCATCGCCAAATCCATGATCTTCGTGATCTTTTGCGCGTTCGCTTCGGAGAGCGATCCGCCGAACACTGTGAAATCCTGCGCGAAGACGTAAACCAGCCGCCCCTCGATGCGTCCGTAGCCCGTGACGAAGCCGTCTCCCGCGGGCCGCTGTTCCCCAACGCCAAAATCATCCGAGCGGTGGCGCACAAATTTATCGAGTTCCTCGAACGATCCTTCATCAAGGAGCAGATCGATTCGCTCGCGCGCGCTCAGCTTGCCCGCCTTGCGTTCGCGTTCCCGCCGTTCCGCGCCGCCGCCCGCTTCCGCCTCTGCATTCAGTCGCCGCAGTTCGGCCAAACGGTCCGCCTGCTTTGTGTTTTTCCTCATGAGTTTCCGAGACCGTGGAACCCTAACAATTGTCTCCGGCCCCTTTCAAGCAACTAATCGTCGCGTCCCCAATTGTCCGCAACCGGTGGCGCGTTTTCACGTCACCAGAGCCGCCACTTCGTAGTCTTCAACCCGCGGAATAACGAAATCGACTTGTTCTCCGCGCTGTGTGAACGCCACATTCTTCCCCGCCTTCAGCAACTCGACGCGCGAGACCCTCCTCCCTCGCGGCGCCTGCATTTGCACCTTCTGTGCGCCGATCGGGGAAAAACTCTTGATCCAGCCTTTGTGCGCGTTCGGATTCGTATAATTCAGCACGTGCAAAGCGAACCCCGCTTGTGTCTCCCACGCGAACGTCTCGACAAGCCCCTCGCCTTCAATCTTCACCGGTGATTCGCCGTTCACCAGCCAGCGCACGGAGTTCTGGATCAGCCGCATCAGATCCGTGTTCCCCGAACGCCACGCCGTGCGGTCGACGTCGCCCGGGAAATAAACGAGACGGCTGTTCCCGCTTTCCCTCACAACCACCGCAGGCTCATCCGTGCGAGCAATAGGCGGATAGGAAAGCTCTGGCGGATACGCCGTATAGGGAGGCACAACTGTGAGCACAGGGTTCTCAACCGCTGCTATGGGCAGGCGGAACTCCGCTCCCGGAATCCAATCCGTATTCGAGAAGCCATCGAGAATAGCGTGCGTCCGCTCGATTCGTGCAAGAAAGCCGTTTCCCGGCCCAGTCGCCGGATCCGCGTTCCGCTGAATGCCGAATAGCTCGGCTAGGCCGAAATTCCTCCGCGGCTCGTTCCGTTCCGTGTACATGCTCGTTTCAAAGGTCGCGAGTAACGAGCCGCCGGCGCTCACGTACTTCTGCAATTCCTGGCACTGGCGGTCTCCCAGAAGCGCGGTGTTCGGCAGCAGCACGGCTCGATACTTCTTCAGATTTTCCGCGGTGAGATCGTCCTCGTGAATGAAATCGAAGAAGAAGCGCCCATCGAGCAGCGCGTAATAAAGTCCCTGCACGTAATCGGTCGTATCCGGCGCACCCTTCAATTTATAGAAAAGCTGCGTGCGCTGCCCCATCACCACGGCGATATCCGCGATCGAGCGCTTATTCGTAAAGTGCGGGTCGTTGCGCGCGAGCCACGTGAAAAAATCCCGCCCCGGCGCTTCCCAGCGGCGGTCGGCCCCGAACCCATCTTCGGCGCCGATGAAGTGATACCACGGCACCATGCCGCTCGCTACAGTCTGGTTGAGCCACATCGTCGTCTCCGCGGGAGACTTCGCGATGTTCCTCCATCGCGGCGAACCGGTGGACCACGCGCCCGTCACATTCGTGCTCGTGCGCCCCTTCATCACCGCATTGCAAACGCGTCCTTGCAACGATGCGCCCCAAACCGGCGCGCCTTCGCCCCCGCGCCCCTGATTATCCGCATTAAACCAATACGCGACGTTAGCCAGCTCGCTCGAATTCGGACCGCAGCGGATCGCTCCGCCAAGATTGGCCAGGAAAAGATTGTCCGGCTTCTTTTCCTTAGCGATGGAATCGTAAAGCCTCCACAACTCGAGCGTGCGTTCGTTGAAGCGGTCCCAATAACCGAGCGTGCCCGGCGCCGCCGCAGCCTTGCACTGCTTGCAATAGCAGCGAGGCGGCTGCCCCAGCGGTGGCCACGCGTTCGTGAAGATTCCGTCGATGTCGTACCGCGCGTTCACTTCGCGCATGATCGCGGGAATGTAGTCGGTCATGTAAGGCGTGAACATGCAGGTGCGATAGAGGCGCGGATCTTCTGCGTGTTTCACCGGATTCCCTGCAGCATCCAGCTGGAACCATTCCGGATGCGCTTGCGCCGCATCCTCCCAATTCAGATCGGGACTCATGCGCGCAATCACGTGCATATTTCTTTTGCGCGCAGCCGCGCAGCATTCGCCGAAGAAATCCTTATCGCCAAGATATTTACCGTGCCGATGAAAAGGAACCGCCGAAGGGTAATAGGCCAGAATCCCCGTCACGCTGATGAGAATCGCATCCACTCTCAGGCTCGCCCAGTAGTCCGCCCATTCTTCAATATTCATTACGGCGGGATCGTGCTCCGTCATGTTCGTCTGTCCGATCCGGCGCACGCGTTGGTGCCACGGAACGTCCGGATTCACATGTTGCGCTGCAACCGATTGGCCCGCAGGCAAAGAACCCGCCACCGAAACTCCTGCAGAGATGGCAATAAATTCGCGCCGGTTAAGCTCCACGGGGCGCCTCCTCGCGAGCTGCTCAGATTTCTCGCCCGAAGTATGTCTCAAAGGAAACGGAGACACAATGGATCACACCACGGCGGTAAGAGTCTATGTCCTGACTTCTGTCGCGCCGCGGTATACGCCAATCAGTGCCGTAGGCGCGGAATAACCCTAGCCCAGCCCCGTCTGTGCATCGGCGACCTGCTCCGATTAACAGATGCAACCGAACCCCGATTCTGGCAGGATGTTACCGAAATCGAGCAATAGGGGTTTGCAAAGAGACGATTCTATGGATCACCGAGCCCAGCGGACGCCGCTTTTCACGATCGTCTCCTGCATATTGTGCCTCTTTCTCATCGGAGCGTCTCTCGACTCCATACCCGACCCGCCGGCCGTGGTGCAGCACCCGCAGCAGGCGCTCGTTGTCCAGGTTCACGATAGCGGAATCCTTCCGGCGAAGATCGTCCCCAATTTCGTCGATATTTTGCGGCGGCTCCGCGATTTTCCGATCCAGCGCGAGCAAACTCCCGATGCGAATTCCTCGCCCCGGGACCTTATCCTTGTTTCCTACGCAACCGATACATCGCCTCCTTCTCTTTCCTGAACGCGATTCCCAAGCCAAGGTCCGGTTAGAAGTGTCGATTTGAGAAGCCGCCCAGCCGCAGTTGGTCGAATTTCGGCAAAAGACGGCGCTCGGCGCATTCAGCCGTTTTCCTGAGTGAAAACGGCCTGGTCGCAACATCCCTTGGAAACTCAGGAGGCATGGGTCCGTGCGAAATACTCTCCAGTGCAATGTTGGAACAACCGAGGGTCTTGATCTCGCGAGTCTTCGGCAATTCTCCGCCCGGCTTGGCGCTAACCCGCTGCTGGTGCAAGCGAGCAATAGCAATACTTCCATAAAGGTTCGCGGCGACTTATGGATTAAAGCTTCCGGCACGCCATTGGCGAATGCCGAGCGTGATGATTCCCTCGTGCGCCTCGATCTGATGGCTGTGAGAAGGCGTATCGCCGCAGGCGAAGAAATTCTCGCTGCCGAGGGAATCGACGGCATGCGCCCTTCGATCGAAACGCCGATGCACGCCGTCCTGCCCCATACCGTCGTGGCCCACGTGCACTCGATCAATACGCTTACGTGGGCCGTGCGCCGCGACGCAGAGTCGCGGCTTAGAGAACGCCTGTCCGGCTTGAATTGGCGCTGGATTCCCTACGTATCATCTGGAATTCCGCTGGCGCGGGAGATCGCGAGCGCACTGGCTGCCGCCCCGGAAACCGATGTGTTCGTCCTGGCTAGCCATGGGCTCGTCGTCTGCGGACGTGACTGCGATAGCGCCCAGGCCCTGTTGAATGAGGTTGAAAGACGGCTGGCGATTGTCCCGCGATCCGTAGCACAGCCCGAGACGGTTCTGCTCCAGGAGATCGCGCGTTTGTCTGGATTGCGATTGCCGGACGATCCTTCCGTGCACGCGCTTGCTACGGACCCTGCGTCCACATTCCTGAAGGGCGGCCTTCTTTTCCCCTGCCAGGCAATTTTTCTCGGCAAAGACCTTCCGATCGCGCCTGCTTCGGTTGCCGTGCAGCAGTTCGCAACCCATCGCAATAAACGATCCTTCGGCGCTCCGGCGTTGGTTGTCGAGTATGCAGGAGTCCTGCTCAGTCCGGAAATCAGCACTTCAGCGCGCGCAACACTGGCCGCCCTTGCCGAGGTGATTCGCCGAACCGGGCTATTCAGCGAGCTTCGTTACCTGAGCGAGAGCGAACTCAGCGAATTAGCCGGCAGCGCCCACGGCTATAAGGCCTATTGCTAGCGAGAAGTATTTTCTGCATTTTTCTGCTTGAAGACGGGCCCATGTAGCTCGGGGCAAGCGCTGTGCGTGCGCTTGCCCCGAGGGTCTCCGCCGCACCGCCCATATATTGACCACATCGGAGGCCCTTGCCGAAATTGACCGAACTCTCGTTTTAGCTCCCCGAAGGTAGGCCAGCCATTACTGTCTGGCGACGCTGATCCCACGGAGAGAATCGAAAGCCCGTCTCCGGTGTCTATATACCTGCATGTCTGTGAATCGCACGCTCGGCAAAGACGTGCTTCCCTCAGGCGCCACAAGACGATCCGAACTTTTCGCCTCGGCCATCTACCTCACGGCCTTCATGGCCCTCATTTTGTGCGCGCGTCTGCGTTTTGGCCTGTTTTTCATTTATTGGGTCGGCGGTCCTTACGAACTCGCCATGCTCGCCGGTGCCGGTCTGCTTGCGTCGGCGGCGATTCTCCATTTCATGGGCAGGAGGTTCGCCGACGCTTTAGCCTTGCTAGGCACAATTTTCGCGTGGCCTTGCTTCCGGCTGCTGGAGTTTTCAGGGCACGAGTTCAGTGCATGGCTTGTTTTCAATTACCCAGGACTCCATGCCGGCGTAAACGGCGAGGCGCACGCAGCCATTTCCGTTCTCGATGTCCAGGTGTCGGTGTTGGCCGCAATCAGCTTGTTGATTTTTTCCCTCGTCTGCTCGGCACTCAGGCTGGCTTCGCGATCCTGGATGCTAAGGGGCTTTTCCCTGCGCGATCGCATCTGGCCCGTCGTCGCCATATGGTTGTGTCTCGTCGCCGCGTGGTTCGTCGAGTCCGTAACGCCCTATCGTATTCCCGTCTATGATCGCGACGATCTCGCTTCCGCGGTTTTAGTACTGCATGCCGAAAAGCACGGCTTCCGCATCGAGGAAACCAGGGTGGCCATCTATCGCGATGGTCGTGCCTTCGTAACTCACGATCGAAGGCATCTCTTCCAATATTCGTTCCCAATGACCATAGCCGAGATTTACCTCACTCCCTCGGATGACCGCCTTGTCCAAAACATCATCCACTTCCCCCCGCAACTTCAGGGGACCTTTGTCTCCGCATACACGCCACCGCGATCATGGGACGCAGATCGCTGGTTTGTGTCGCTGCGGACAAATCCCAAACTCATCGAGGTCAGCGAGCCGGACCTGCCTGCCGGCATTGCAGCCCTCTATCGATCCGTCCCGACGACGCCCCCACATGAAAGCTATGCAATCACCGCGCGCGATATTTGTTTCGGCTTCTGCTACGACCCTGACAAATGAATCCACCTGCCGCTATGCCAGGATCTGAAGCGGTTCGGGAATTCTACTTTAGTGCTCATACACCGCACTCAGCGAGAGTCAGGAGATTCGCCAAGTCGTGAGCAACCACGGAGAGGTGCAGTTCTAGTACGCCCAAAACCACAGGAAGGTCAGAAGCCGGAGCGTCACGTCACCCCGCCTTTTGCTTCCCTCCCCTGCCCCCGCACTTTCTCGCATTTATGCATTGACAGGGACGTCAACCTGTGGTAAACTATTATCTCAAGTTTAAGTCATGCCAACCGTAGCCGCAGGTGCTAATCCTCAAGCAAGAGGCACCCGCCTGCGCGCCCGAGACCACCCCAAAACGCACCAAAACCGGTCATTTCTAATCGACATCGCTGCGATTAGGAAGCGCCGCAAGTCCCGTATTTGCAACAGATCCAAATTTCTAATCGATAGTAAATTAGCTGTTTTGGAGGAGCAAAAGCGCATAAAAGGCGAAGCGAGAAGACACGCGATGACGTTTTCCATCCGCTTGCAGCCCGGCGCCCGTCATCCACGTGCCGCGCTGCCCTCTGGCGGAGGCGGAAAATGCATAAAATTCGCGAAATTCTAATCGCAAATGAATAAAATTAAAAATCGGCCTAAGTCACTGAAAATAAAGCGCAGAAAACTTCCTAATCGCGGTCAGGAAGGGGGGTAAACGAACGCCGCGATTAGAAATGCATAAACGCCGGCGGGATTTAGGTCAGCCCCGACCAGTCGTCGGCAAGCAGGATCGAATTGCTCGGGTTGGAGGGATCGTACTTCACGCTGGCGTGTTGACCGGCAACAACTCGGCTGAGATGCGCCTGTTCTTCCAGGCCGGTCACGTCTTGCGCTGTTTCGTAAGTGACGCCCGAAATCGAGTAAGCGTAATAGAGCATTTTCGCCGGGGCGCTCGCGGACGGCGCTCTGCAAGATGTCGTCGCAGAGCTGTTGCCGCCGGGCGCGCTCACAATCGACTCGTTCGAGACCTCGACAACTTGGCCTTCTACAATGCGCCCGATGCGATTCAGATACGCGCGCCGCTGCCGCTCGATTTCGTCGCTGTCTTCAGGCTTTTTGTGAAATACGAAATAGAGCGCGGCGGCGGCCAGGACGCCCAGGCCCGCCAGGGAAGCGATTTCGTGCCAACTCGAGAGGTATTTATTCACGGCAATTCTCACGTCGCCTTCGCCAGATCCGTTTGGCAAAACCTGCGAAGGAAATTAAATCACGCACCCAATT
>DATJOL010000170.1:0-5427 GCA_035507075.1 Candidatus Aquilonibacter sp.
GCTCGACCTGGCCCGCATCCACACGATTGACGAGCTCGTCCGCGCCATGGGCCAGACGGCTTACACCGCGCGGCAAATCGGCGACGCTGCGGATGTGCTCGAAGCGATGGCGCGCGATAAAGATTGCTTCGTCGTGATGACCCTGTCGGGCGCGCTGACCGTCGGAAAAATGGGACTCGTCTTCTGCGATCTGGTGGAATCCGGAGTCGTCCGCGCCATCGTCTCCACCGGCGCGCTGATGGCTCACGGCCTGGTGGAAGCTACCGGCCGCTCGCATTTCCGCTACGACCCGCGGATGGGTGATACCGAGCTTTTCGAAGCAGGCTACAACCGCGTCTACGATTCGCTCGAGCCGGAAGTGAATCTAGATCACGTCGAGAGCGTGATGCAGCATATTCTCGAGCGTTGGGACGCGAGCGAAGTGCTCTGCAGTTGGAAGATCAATCGCCGCATCGGCGAGTACCTCGTGAAAAATTCAAAAGGCCGCGGAATTCTGAAATCTTGCTACGAGAAAAATGTGCCCGTGTTCGTCCCGGCATTTACGGATTCCGAGCTCGGTATCGACGTGGCTCTGCACCAGCGCGTCCGCAGGCAGAAGGGAATTCCGCCGCTGCGCTTCGATCCCTACGAGGATTTCGAACACTACGCGCAAACGATGCTCAAGACCAATCGCATGGGAATCTTCACCATCGGCGGCGGCGTGCCGCGCAATTGGGCGCAGCAGTTCGGCGTCTACGCGGAGCTGCTCGCGCGGCGCGGCTACGAAAAGCTGCCGCTCAAGCGTTACAACTACGGCGTGCGCGTCTGTCCCGAGCCGGTCAATTGGGGCGGACTCTCCGGCAGCACGTACACCGAGGCTGTGTCCTGGGGCAAGTTCGTCCCGCCTGAAGAAGGCGGCCGGTTCGCGGAAGTGCTCGACGACGCCACGGTCGCGCTCCCGTTGATCGTCGGTGCAGTCCTTCAGCGCATCGGCTACTTCAAGCGCTAGAATCGAAGGAATGAAGATGTCGCGCTCGATTCATCTCGCCTTTGCGTTGGTTGGTCTATGCGCGGTTTCTCTACAGGCAGCTTACGCGAATGAGCCAATCTGGTCACGAAGGGCCACCACGTTTCCAGCCCGGTGCTTTGCGGGCGAACGAAAGAACTGCCGGCCCCTAAAAATCCTCGCTCCCGACGGGCATACTTACGTGCAGGCATCTTACGAATCACTTTCTGCTGACTCGAAATCTGAAGTAGTGAATCTGACCGTTGTTCGCGACAGAAGACCCATCGGAACCGTCGGTGTTACCGGCACAGTCGACGACGAAATCCTGTGGTCCCCGAACTCGCAAGCTCTTTTTATCAGCGGCAACAACAACGCGAACAGCGACTATCATTTCGCCGTTTATCGCGTTAGCCAATCCAAAGTTGAAGTCGTGGACGACGTGGCGCAGGAGGCATTGCAGGACATGGTTCGCAGTTTTCCCCCGTGCCGCGCTAAGGACCCGATCGCGAATTGTGCGGAGCTTGCAAAAGCTCCAGACGACTACATCGGCACCGCTGCGATCGACTGGCTTCCGGATTCTTCCGGAATCGTAATGATGGCCGAGGTAACCTGCAGCAGCAGTATGGGCGGAATCATGTGCGAAACGCTCGGATACGAAATCGAGATTCCCTCCGGGAAAATCCTTCGACGGATGGAACCGAAGGACTTTGCCAAACGCTGGCAACAAAGCATGGCCTGGAAATTTCAGGACCCAGGCCCTCCTGAGTTTGCCGACAAATCGGCGCAGAGGAAGTAACATCCTCTCGTGACAATCAACGGGGAGACTGGCGTTTCCCTATTTTGAAGACGGAACGGCCAGCAGCGATCGAGGGATAACGCAAAAGCGCGAAAGGGAACCGTCAGTCGTCTTCGCCCAGCAGAATTGCGGCGGCGAGCACCGTGGTCCAAAGCCCGCGCTTGTCGCCAACGGCCGACTGCGTGATGTTCATCGTGCGGACGATCTTGTTCGAGATTCGATAAACTTCCTTTTTCTCGTCCCACGAAAGATCCGGATCGATTTCCACGTTCAAAGTTGTCGCCAGCATTTCCGCGGCGAGCTCTTCCGCGTATTCACCGGCGATCTCCTCGCTCTCGCCGAACGAGTGATGCTCGGAAAGATACCCGAACATGGACTTGTCGGCGGGAAGTGCCAATCCCACGCCCGCGGCGATCAATCGGTGCGGCTCGCGCGTCTGATTCTCGCTGATCACGGTAAACGCCACCTGGCCGTACTTCAAATGCTTCAGGCCTTCGCTGCGCGAGACGAGTTTGCAGTGCGGAGGAAAAATCGAGGAAACGCGAACGATATTGCACGCCGCGATGCCGGCGTTGCGAAGCGCAAGCTCGAAACTGGAGAGGCGCTCCCGGTGCTTTCCAACTCCCTTGGTGAGGAAAATCTTCTTCGCGACAAACGCCATGTGTCGTGCCGGGTTGCGGTGCCTCCGATAAATTCTATCGTGGAATGATTTTGCTTTTGAAAATTAGCAAGCACCTGCTGCGATGTCAATGGTTATTCGCCACTTACATGATGAATCGTGCGTGACAACGGCGGGGAGCTACTCGCGGACGCAGTGCACGATGCACGGTGCAAGGATGTCGGCCACGCTTTTCAGTTCGCGGAGTTCGGGATGCGTGAAGTCGGGGCCGGCGTCGGCGGCCGTTTTGCCCTTGCGCGAGACCTGAATCACGCCGATCACTTTGTTGTTGAACGAGATCGGCGAGCTCATGATCTTCTGGATGGGTTCGCCGCGCTGCTCATCGGCGATCGGCACGGCTTCGAAAACCGAAGCGTGCGGCACGAACGAGAAATGGTTGACGATTTCGGGCCGCTTCTCGCGCACCGTGCGCGAGGCCAGCGAATTCGTGCTGGAAAGCGGAATCTGTCCCACAGTCCGGAGGTTCTCCGGCAGCACGAAGCGAAGAAAACGCGTATCCGTCGCCAGCGCCAGGATCGCCACCTCATGCGGCTGGACGGCGAAGTTCTTGCTGATCAGCTCGACCGCCCGGTTGAGCTGCACGGGTTCCCCGGCGTCGTGCGTCTTCATCACTTCGCCGATGTGCTTTTTCAGATCGCCGAGATATTGACTGGCCATTGGCACAAATCCCTGCCTCTTGCCTGTCAGGCTATCACGGGAAGGGAAGTGCGAAAGGGAGTCAATAGCCGCGTGTCACCGAAGCCGCAATGCGCCTCCGAGCACATCTCCCGCCTGGCAAACGGCGTCCCTGCAACCAATCCTCCTTGCATGAATCTGATATACTGTGTGCAGGTTGCGGGGCAGGAAGGTCCGCGGCCTCGCGGAGGCTGCGAATCACGCCTGCCGCCAACCAGTGGAGGAACCGAGAATGGTACAGCTGACTCCGGTAGCAGTCACGAAGGTAAAGGAAATCCTGTCTCAGCAGAACCCGGTGCCGGCCGGCCTGCGAGTGGCCGTGGTGGGCGGCGGATGTTCGGGCTTCAGCTACCACATGGCGTTTGAAAATCAGGTGAACGAGGCCAGCGACAACGTGTACGAGTTTCACGGTCTCAAGGTGCTGGTGGATCAGATGAGCGAGATGTATCTCGACGGCGTTCAGATAGACTATATCGAGAGCATCGAAGGCTCCGGCTTCAAGTTCAACAATCCAAACGTGAAGAGCACCTGCGGCTGCGGCAGCTCCTTCAGCGTCTGAGAGAAGGCGAGCGCGGCGGGTAGCACGATAGGTTTGGTGCATCTCGCACCGGCCGTCGTCTGAGAGCGGTTTGCGCGAAATCATCGGCCCCGGTAGGTTTGCTGCCGGGGCCGTTTTCTTTTCCATCGAGCGCACTTCGGTATCGACGGTTTGAGCGCCCGAAGCGCGAAACTTAGCTAGCCCGGCGCGTGAGCGCTGGGAAAGCGGCTAGCAAGGATTCAGAGCGGCCCGGGCGCGACGAATCGCAGTCGGCGCGTGGAAGAATTCAGCGAGCCAATGAAATTCTAATTCCCCGGACCCGGTGGATACGCCGGCAGATCCGGCGGCCGCGGCGGCAGCACGCGCGGATGCTCCTTCATGTCGTTCAGCACCCACTCGATTGCCTTCTCGAGCTGGGGGTCGTGCCCGGCCATGACTTTGTCGGGCGTGTTGTCCACGACAATGTCGGGCTCCACGCCGTGGTTTTCGATGAGCCAGTGGCTGTCGCTATCGTAGAGCGAGAATTCGGGACGCGTGACGTAGCCGCCGTCCATCAGCGGAATTTCGCCGCGGATGCCCCGGACGCCGCCCCACGTGCGCATGCCGATGAGCGGACCCAGCTTGTAATATTTGAAAAAGTAGCTGAAGAAATCGCCGTCCGATGCCGCGTATTCGTTTGTGATGCAGGCCATCGACCCGTAGAAGACCGGATCGTTGTTCGGCGCGCTCTGGAAATTCCGCGCGGCGCCCATGCCCGCGAGGATGCGGCGGAGGCGCTCGAAGATGAGTTGATCCACGAATCCGCCCCCGTTGTAGCGCACGTCGATGATCAGCCCCTCCTTGCGAATCTGCGGGAAATATTGCTTCACGAATTCGTTGAGCCCTTCGGCGCCCATGTCGGGGATATAGACGTAGCCGACGCGGCCGCCGGTGGCGTCCGAGACCTTCTTGCGGTTCGTGACAATCCAATCGAGCTCGCGGAGCGGGTATTCGCTGGGAAGCGGCTTGACGACCACTCGGCGCGAACCTTCGTCGGTGGGCTTTGAGTTCACCGTGAGCGTGACGTTTTCACCCACGGTGTTTTCAAAAAGCTCGTAGGGGCTTTGCGGCGAGCGGAGCGCATGGCCGTTGACGGCGAGAAGGTATTCGCCTTCCTTCACGTTGACGCCGGGCTCGGTGAGCGGCGAGCGCAGCCGCGGGTCCCAATTTTCGCCGTGATAGATTTTCTTGAATTTGTAGACGCCGCTGGCTGAATCAATGTCGAAGTCCACGCCGAGCACGCCGTCGTTGATCGGATGGAGATCGGGATAGTCTCCGCCGCCCACGTAGGTGTGTGAATTCGAAAGCTCGCCGACGAATTCGCCCAGAATGTAGGTGAGATCGTAGCGGTCGGCGACGTAGGGCAGTAGCTGCGCGTACTTATCCCGCTGCTTGGCCCAATCCACGCCGTTCATCGACGCCTCAAAAAAATAATCGCGCTCTTGGCGGTAGACCTCGTTGAACATCTGCTTCCACTCGGCGCGAGGATCGATTTCCGCTTTCATCCCGCTGAGGTTGAGCGCGTCGT
Organism: Candidatus Aquilonibacter sp.; assembly: GCA_035507075.1. Lineage (GTDB taxonomy): Bacteria > Acidobacteriota > Terriglobia > Acidiferrales > UBA7541 > Palsa-295. Next base: position 5,241 of record DATJOL010000170.1, read on the forward strand.
CGCCGGGATGATGCGGGCCGGCGGCGGGTGGAGCGGCGTCTACGATGCCGTAGCTGTGCTCCGGCGTCGCGTACGCAAGTTTCTTGCCATCCTCGGAGAGCGCATAGCTTTGCGCGCCGGCAACGAGCACCGCGTCTTTGCGTTCCTTCATATCGTAGACATGAATAGCAAACGTCTCGCCGGGCAG
>DATJOL010000171.1:0-7753 GCA_035507075.1 Candidatus Aquilonibacter sp.
ATCGCTACTTTTTTTAGAGAGCCTAATGCGTATCGGTTCGCTCTAGGTGAGGAATACGACGTTCTCAGTGGCGGCGATGCCATCTCCGTCAAACTAACAACCCTGGTGGGTACGGAGGGCGATGAAGGCGTCGGCAATGACTCCTATATCGGCGCATTAGCGACAGTTGTAGGCGAATGCTCACTGTTTAGTACCAATGGCTATTATGTGGTGCGGCCCCATAGGGACCCGGTTTGCGGCAGTCCGCGACAGGCGTGGCCGGGCGGCGTGTTTCCCACGCGATTTGCTGAACCTATGCACGATCCCGTACGATTTGACGTTCAAACGCAGATTGTTGCGTTGCTCACTCAACGCATGATATCCATCGCCTCGGAACAGCAGCGGCATGCGGTGGAAGGCCTCTCGCCTGTTTTCTCCGTGCAGGCGTTTCGAGTCGCCGATGGCAGCCTCCGATATTACGCGACTGCAAAATGGAAGTCTGGCGCCAAACCTGAGCCGTCCGGCTTCTCTCTGGGCGCATGGCTCACTCCAACGCCGGCACTTCGAATCCTGGCGGTCGAAGCAAACCAAAATCTGGACTTGCCTTATCTCCTGAATGTCGCCGATCTGGGCGGCGGCAAAACAGGCATGATTCTTGGCAATGGCGGTGAGGACAGTACCTCGACCGACCTCGTTGAATACCAAGATGGCGTTGACGCTGCTCACATGCGAAGGTTGCAATCCATAGCCGCCGGAGAATAGCGCCGACTATCTCGCCGTCATTGGACCATTCTTTGCGGCGGGTCTCATGATGTCACATTCGCCCAACCATCGTTCGGCCTGAGGTGCCTGGTTCATGTCCGCCCCAACTTTGAAGTATCGATCTGGCGAGGAAATCAAGAACGGTGGTCGGGTGCGGTTTCACGGAAACGCTGCAGAAATCGAATTCGTGGCGTGCGATGCGAACGACCCAAAAGTCGCATGGTACGTGAATGAATTCGGCGGTGGCGTGATGGTCCGAGACCCAATGGTGTCCGGGAGCACGTTTATCGACGCGGATCAGCTAGGCGACTACGAAGCGTGCAAATAAGCCCATTTAGGCCTTTTTAAGCGTCAAAACCGTGCATTTTGCCCCTTTTTAAGGTACACAAATTGCGCCCGTGAGCCGCTTCAGCTCCTTTCCCTGCCTCCTCTGCCTCCTTTACCCCCTCTGCCTCCGCAGTTTCTCAAATTTATGCATTGACAGAGGACGTCTACCTGTGGTAAACTATGGCCTCAAATTCAAGTCATGCCAACCGTGGCCGCGAGTGCTAATCCTCAAGCAAGAGGCACCTCCCTGCGCGCCCGAGACAACCCCAGAACAAACCAAAAAGGGCCATTTCTAATCGATATCGCTGCGATTAGAAAACGCCGCAACCCTAGTATTTGCAACAGATCCAAATTTCTAATCGATAGTAAATCGGCTGTTTTGGAGGAGCAAAAGCACAAAAAAGGCGAAGCGCGAAGCCCCGCGATGACGGCGCGCCGTAGCCGGTTTCTGGCAAAGGCCGAAAAGTGCATAAAAAATCGAAAATTCTAATCGCAAATGAATAAAATTAAAAATCGACCTAAGTCGCTGAAAACAAAGGACAGAAAAATTTCTAATCGCGGTCAGGAAGGGGGGTAAACGAGCGCCGCGATTAGAAATGCATAAAATCCGCAGTCGCGGACGAAACCCGCTCAGGCCGAGACGGTGCGCTGGAGTTTCTCGAATTCGGCGGGATTGATTTTGAGGCTGGCCGCGGCGACGTTCTCCTCGAGATGCGCCACCTTCGAGGTGCCGGGGATCGGCAGCATCACGGGCGAGCGCCAAAGCAGCCACGCAAGAGCAACCTGCGAAGGCGTCGCGTTGGCCGCATTCGCCGCGCGGACGAGAGGACTATCCGGTGCGGAAAGGCGCCCGGCTGCAAGCGGGAACCACGGAATAAAGCCGATTTTTTCCCGCTCGCAATAGTTGAGCACGTCTTCCGAACCGCGGTCGCTGAGGCTGTAGCGGTTTTGGACCGTGACTACCTCGATCTTTTTGCGCGCGTGCTCGATCTGGCGGACGGTGACTTCGGAAAGGCCGATGTGCCGGATCTTGCCCTGCTGCTGCAGCTGTTTCAGGGTGCCGAGCTGATCGTCGGCCGGAACTTTCGAATCGATGCGGTGCAGTTGATAAAGATCGATGCGCTCGAGCCGAAGGCGGCGCAGGCTGCCTTCGCAAGCGGAGATGAGGTGTTCAGGCCGGCCGTTTTCGACCCAGCGGTCGGGGCCGGGGCGATCGAAGCCGCCTTTGGTGGCGATCACAAGGCCCGGCGGATAAGGATGAAGCGCCTCGGCGATCAGTTCTTCGCTGACGGCGGGGCCGTAAGAGTCAGCTGTGTCGATAAAATTGATGCCAAGTTCGACAGCGCGCTTCAAAACGCGGATCGCTTCGGTTCGATCGGCCGGGGCCCCCCAGACGCCCTTGCCCGTAATGCGCATTGCGCCGAAGCCCAGACGCGTGACGCGCAGATCGTTGCCGATGACGAACTCGCCTGCAGTCGCGGCGAGAGAAGTCTTATGCGAAGTGCTCGATTCGTGGCTCATTTTGCCGGCTCCTGCGGGCTGTGCGAGGGCGAAAGCTACTGTTCGTAATTCTCGACGATGTTGGCGGGACGAACTTTCGCCTTGTCCGGATCTTCGCCGAATTCGCGGAGCGCGCGGCGCTGGCGCAAAAGGTCCCAGCACTGATCGAGATGAACTTTCAACTCGGAAAGGCGCTGGCGGTCGTCGGCATTGACGTCAGGTTTATGGTAGAGAGCTTCTTCCTCGGCGACGAGGCGGTTGATTTGATCGAGGAGCGATTCGTCTTTTTGGTCAGCCATGTTCATCCCCTTTGGATGAGGAAGGCCTTCATCGGATGCAAGGAGTTTCGCGCGTTTGCGGGCGCAAGTGAAGTAAAGAATTTGTTCACCGGACGCAAGAGCCGCGCCTCATGCACGCGTCGCCGGTGGGGCAGGCGAGAAGACTCACCAGCCGAGAATTCGCGATAAGAGCATTCCGACGCCGAACGCGACGCCCAGGATGGTCAGCGGGCGGGCGTCGAATTGCGTGCGCCAGTCGGCGCTCGAGCGTGCGCGGTCTTCGATCGCCAGAATATTTTGCTCGAGCTGTCGCCGCTCTTCGGAAATATGCTGCTCTATCTGACTTGCTGTTTGGCCCATTGCACTTGCTCCTTGACGTTTGCGGTTGTGCGTTCGAGCATCGGGTCGAGCCGCTTGAATCCGGCCAAGCCCGCCGCGAGCAGCAACATGGCGATGATGCCCGCTATGCAGAACACGATCAGAGCGGACAGCCACTCCGGCAAAACAGTGTTCAAAGCGAACATCACCGTCAGCAGAAAGAAACCGACGGCCCAAAGCCCAAACACGCCGCCGATCATGGCCGAACGCGCGGGCGTGATCGCCCTGCGCGCATTTTGCTTCAGCTCGATTTTGGCCAGTTGAAATTCCGAGCGAATGATTTCGCCGATGTTGTTTGCAGCGTCGCGAAGTGCGTCGCTGAATGATTTCTCGTTCTCTAAAGCCATTGCTCCACCTCTCTCGTATTCAGGCGTTTCGCCTGAGAAGCGCCCTTTCCACTAGAAAACCCATGATTGCCGCGACGGCTATCGATTGCTTGGGATATCGCTTCGCCACGGCGATTACGTCTTGCGCCACGTCGGCCGCATCGTGGCTGCGAAAATATCGTTTTACGCTGCCGGAGATTTCGGCTGCGGTACCGGATAGCGTCGCGGCCTCCTGCTCGATTTCGTCCGCGGCCCTTCGGATCGCGCGCATGTCTTCTTTGTGCCGCGCGTCCAGTTTTCGATAGACGCTTTTACTTGTGCCGACGATTTTGCCGGCCGTGCCGCCGATGAATTCCACCGCACGGATGAGTTTCTCGGCCGGTACAAGCGCTTCCGGGCTGCCCGGCTGAAAACGGCTCACTGGCGAGACCTCTGGCGGGAGCGCGGCCGCGGTCGCGTCTGGCGCCGATCCCAATGGAATTTTTTCACTGCTGAGCGGTGGTCCGTCTCCCCGATCAAATGCGTCCGCCATATACGTTTCCTCTCTGAAATGAGTCCGAGGGCGGGAACTATTATCAGGAGACCGCAGCTCTCTCGGAGAATCCATCCCATAGTTCCGGTAGAAGTTACGAGTTTTGAGAATGAGACACTCGGCGGGCGGTCCTTCGCCGACGGAGCAGGTTGCCTACGCGATGCGTGGGCGGAATATACATGGTTTCACCCGCGAAAAATGAAGAGTGATTGCATAAGCTTGGAACGGCGTGCCTCGAATGACGATTGCATTTGCAATCCTTCGGCTGCCGGAGCAGCCTCACTTCCCCTTTTATGAACAGCCTGATCTCGCATTTCCAAAACGGCGCATTGGTTGCCGTGATGGCGCACGGCATGGTTGGGATTTCGCTGATATGGGACAAAGTGCTGCTGAAGAATCCGGGGACACGAAACCTTTACAGCTACATCTTTTGGCTGGGCGCGATGAGCATATTCGCCGTGGTTCTGGTGTTCTTTGGGTACACGTCCATTTCGCTCGGCATGGTGGGAATCGCGTTTGCGGCCGGCGCATTGGACTTGGTTGGGAGCTACTTTTATTACGCCGCCCTGAAAATGGGCGAGGCCTCGGAAACCTTGGCGATCATGGGCGGTTTCGCGCCGATCGCAACGGCCGCTCTCTCATACGCGCTTTTATCAAAGCAGATGACGCACAGTCAGCTTTGGGGATTTTGCCTGATGACGACCGGCGGATTCGTGATGTTTTTTGCCGAAGATCTGGACTGGAAACGAATTCTACCGCCTGTGCTGATGGCGTCGGGGTCGTTTGGACTCGTGAATGTGCTGGAAAAACTTGTCTACAACCGGACGAACTTCGTGACTGGCTACGTTTGGTTCGCGCTGGGGACGTTCTGCGGATCAATGGCGCTGCTGATTCCGCCATCCTGGCGGCGGCAGATCTTCGCCGAATCGGAACACGCCAAGCCCAGCAGCCGCGCGGGATATTTCGCTAACCGCTTTATCAACGGGCTCGGATCGTTTCTCGTGTTCTATGCGATCAGTCTCACCCATCCTGCCGTGGTGAACGCGATCGGGGGCGTAAGGTACGCCGTCATCTTCCTGGGCGCCTATCTGCTGACCAAGTTCAAACCCTCATGGCTGAAGGAAAACTTCAGTGGGCGCGAGCTCATCACGAAATCGGTTGGGACCGGATTCGTGATCGCGGGCGTGATCGTGGTTGGCCTGGCGGGTGGCAAGAGCACGGCGGGTATATGGCTGAACCCGCTGCATTTGCTCAATGCGCACGCAGAGAGACTTCAGGCAGCTCTTGTGCAGACATGGCGTGCGATTGGACGCGTCGCTCTTCGCTTATGAGAAGCTGGTGAGGCGTCCAGGCTTAGGAGCAACATCCCTTTTCTTCTTCCGCGCGCCGCTGGGCGGCTGCGTAGGGGTCGGTCAGTATGTCGAGCCACTTCGCGTTGGGCGCCGATTCGGCCTCGTAGTTGTCGTGCCAGTTCCACCACTTGTATGGCGGTGTCTGCGGATAGCCCTCTGGCGAGTCCTCCCAAGTCTCCTGCCGACCGAGCGGCGTAATGTCGAGGAAGCTCCAGATGCTGCCCAGGGCCTCATCGCCGCGATTGTTGATGAAATATGTGCGATAGACGCGGTCGCCATCGTGGATGAACACGTTGTAACCGTGCCACTCGTCGACGCCGAAATCTTTGTCGAAGGAGTCCGTGATCGTGTACCACGGCATTTTCCAGCCCATTCGCACCTTCAGGCGCTCGATGTCCTTCTGCGACGCGCGCGATGCATACGCGAGCGTCGTGTCACGAGCATTCAGATGGGCAAGATGGCCGATCTGATCGGCGCCCATCGAGCACCCGCGGCAGGCGTGTTCCGGCCAACCGAAGACTCCAGGCTCGAAGAAAGCACGATAAAGGATCAACTGCCGGCGACCCTCAAACACATCGAGCAGGCTCGCCGTGCCTTTTGGCCCATCGAACTCGTACTTCTTTTCCACCAACGTCCAAGGCATTCGGCGGCGTTCGGCAGCGAGTGCGTCACGAGAACGCGTGAAGGCCTTCTCCTTCGCGAGCAACTCCTGTCGTGCAGTTTCCCATTCCTGCTGCGACACGATCGGGGGTGTCTTCATCGCCGCCATCGTCCTTCTCCTCTCGCCGGCTCTATCTTCATTCCTGTTTCGGATATCAGCCGCGTGCCCAAAGCTAATCCTATGCCACCGGCCGCAAAAGGGGAATGGAGTAGCAGCGGCATTGGGAAGTACCGTAGAATCGAGAAACGCACTTCATGTCGGGGCGTAGCGCAGCCTGGTAGCGCGCCTGCCTTGGGCGCGTAGCCACCGACTCCAACGCATCCAACAGCCACTTTGCTCTCTCTGTGTTTTCATCAACTTGGGGAATGTGCTTTTCGCTCGAAGTTAAACCCAAGGGATCGAAAAACATGGGATTTTGGCACACTTTTGACACAGGGAGTCCACCTGCTTTCCCTGACGCGCAAGAATCAGTTCAGTCATCCTGGCCCGTATTCAGGTAGGTCCGCAAGCCGCTATCGATTTTTCTTGAAGTAGTTGTCGATCGCCAGCGCCCAGGACCGCCCAAAACGAGCGCGGCAAGGCAGGCAACGTAGAGCAGGCTAAGCTCATATTCTCGTGACTGAAACTGCACCGACTGAACGTTGCTCGCTCCTGTCAGCACGTTCACAGATGACGGAATGTAAGCACCAACGCTCCATGCTTCTGGGTCAAATGTGGCTGGAAACAGTCATTTTTCAAGCAGATGGAAGAGCACACACATGGGCACCAAAAGTGCCTTCAGGAAACTGGCAACAGCGCAGGGAGGTCCTTTGAAAATGGCCACAGCGAGCATGCCGGTTCCCGCACCATCACCTGACCGGAAACCAGAACTGGACCATGTTGCCCCGCGCCCGAACGCTTCCGCTCCGCCAAGCGCACCCGAACCGAAACCAGAGCCCGCCCAGTTGGCAGCGGGCTCGATCCCTAGGTTTCGGAAGTACGCAGCACCTGCGGTCGCGGTGCTGCTTTCGGCTGCGATCTTTGCCACGATCAGTTGGAACTCGAATGCCTGGGAGGGGGGTAGAACTGACCAGACGACGGATGACGCCTATGTCCACGGCGACATCACTCCGCTGAGCACGAAGGTGGCAGGCATCGTTCGCGATGTGGACGTGGCCGACTACCAGACAGTCCATGAGGGTGATCTACTGGTTCAGCTCGAAGATGACGACTACAAAGCGGATGTCGCTCAAGCCAGCGCGGCTGTCGAGGCTGCGAAGGCGGCTATCGAGAACAACCTCCGCCAACGCGAACTTCAGGATGCGCGTATCGAGCAGGCCCTCGCAGGGATCGATCAGGCGAAAGCACAGATCGGCGCCGCGCAGGCGGGCATTGACGCCGTTCAGGCGGACGTGGTGCGCACACGCGCTGAAGGCGCGCGTCAGGAAGCTCTTTTGCAAACACGCTCGGCTACTCAGCAGCAGGTCGAGCAAGCGGTCGCCGACGAACAGCGATATTCCGCCCAACTTTCGAGCCACCAGGCGGATCTCGAACAGGCAAGGACTTCTCTCGTGAGTGCTCGAGATTCTGCAGAGGCCCAACGGCGTGAGAAGGCGGTATTGGAATCCCAGGAGCAACAACTCATTGCCGACCTACATGCCAAAGAGGCGGCCCTCCAA
>DATJOL010000172.1:0-31670 GCA_035507075.1 Candidatus Aquilonibacter sp.
CCGAATACGAAATCAAAGGGATCAGAATCAGGATTCCGAGCAACAATGCCTGCACGGTGCCGGATACAATCACCGCCCAAGGCTTGTTGGTCTTCTTCATCTGACCGGAGACAACCATATCGTCAAACATGAACTACCTCCTGGCCACTGCGGGCACGCGCTGCTTTTCGGCTGCGGATCCGGCGCGTATCGGTGCTGCTACTACCCCACTCCCACCACCTCGAAACTTGTTCCATACCACCACAAGCGGCGCAGCGATCCCAAAGCTGGAGTACGTACCTACCACAACTCCTACGACCATTGCAAAGGAGAAAGCACGGAGAACCGGTCCGCCCAGGAAGTAAAGAACCGCGACCGTGAGAAACGTCAAGCCGCTCGTCAGAATCGTCCGCGAGAGCGTCTGATTGATCGACTTGTTTACAATCTCCGGGAAGGACTCGCGCCGCATGAGGCGCAGGTTTTCCCGGACGCGGTCAAAGATCACGATCGTATCGTTCATGGAGTAGCCGACGAGGGTGAGCAATGCCGCGATCACCGTGAGAGAGATTTCGTAATGAGTGAGAGAGAAAAAGCCCAAGGTAATAAGGACGTCGTGGAACACGGCGATGACGGCGGCCAAGCCGAAGATGCCGTAATCGATCCACTTCCACAGAAAGAAAGGATGCTTGCCGGCGACGTTGAGCCGAAGCAGACCGCCGCCCGAGAAACGGATGGCCACGTAAACCAACATGCCCGCCAGTGCATAAAGCGTGGCGTCGATGGCTTGCGTGCGCAGCTGGCTGCCCACGGTTGGACCGACGGTTTGCGCGTCGCGAATCACAAAGCCGGTGAGCGAGTATTGACTGGAAAGGGCGCTGATGACGGCGGGCGTCACGCCCGGCACATTGTCGAGCTCGCTGAAGTCCGTCACGATGCCGCCGTGGTCGCTATCGCGGGCGGAAATGAGCGCCGAAGCCAACTGGTTATAACGATTACCGGCACTCGCTCCGAGAATCAGAGGATCCTTTTGCGTCAAATACGCGGCAAGGTCAGTCGAGGTGACGGTATTAAAGTCAGGCTTGTCAGACGGAGTCTCGCCCAGAACTCTATAGAGCGCGGTGATCACCGTCTGCCGATCAGTATCCAAGTTTCCGGCTTCGGCGTTCTTCTTTTCGCCGATGGCAATCATGATGTCGTTTTTTGAACGCGGATCGGCGGGGTCGCTAATCGCCGTGATGGTGCTGCTTGCCATGCCCGCTTGTCCCAGAGCGCCGCGAAGCTCATTGATGGGCGGGGCCTTGGCAAAGCGAATCGTAATCTCGGTGCCGCCGCGGAAATCGATACCGTAGGTGAGGCCCTGCTTCAGCTCCGAGGCGAAGCCGACCGCCAAAAGGACTAAGGACAAGGTAATGAAGTACTTAGCCTTGCCCATCCAGTCGAAGTTCGGTGCGTGAAAAAATTCCATTAAAGAGTCCGATCCGTCTTACTTGGACACCGAAGTGCCAGAATTTGTGCCCGGCCCCTGCAAGGCCGAGCTGTTTTGCCAACTTCTACACGCTCAACGGCTCATCGCGCTTCATGTGTGAAAGATGCAGGTCAAAAATCGCCCTCGAGACGTATATCGAAGTGAAAAGGTTTGCTATCAAACCGATGGTGAGGGTAATAGCAAATCCCTTCACCGGCCCGGTGCCGAACAGAAACAGGAAAACGGCTGAAACTACGGTAGTTACGTGCGTATCGATGATCGTCAAGAAAGCTTTCTCGAAACCCACATCCACAGCCGCTGCGGGCGCCTTCCCGCCGCGCAATTCTTCCCGAATGCGCTCAAAGACGAGCACGTTGGAGTCCACGCCCATGCCTATGGTCAAGATGACTCCGGCTATGCCCGGCAGGGTGAGCACGGCGCCAAAATAGGCCATTGCGGCGACCAGAATCACCAGGTTGAGAATCAGGGCCACAACTGCATTGACACCGCTGAGCCGGTAATAGATTACGAGGAAGATCATCACAACGATGATGCTGCCGATCGAGGCGCGCACGCCGTCGCGAATGGAATCCGCTCCGAGCGAAGCGCCGATCGTGTCTTCGGCGATGTACTTGATCGGAGCGGGCAGCGCGCCGGACTTCAAAACGAGGGACAAATCCTGTGCATCCTGCTGGCTGAAGTTGCCCTCGATCATGCCATTGTTGTCGATGCGGCTTTTGATCACCGCGTATTCCTGGACCTTGCCATCGAGCACGATCGCGAGGTACTTGCCTACGTTTTCTTCCGTAAACGGTCCGAAGCGGCCGGCTCCGGCATTGGAAAGCACGAAGTTGACATCGTATTGACCGGGATACGTGGTGCTCGGCGCCGGGCTGGCATCTTCCAGGTCTTTGCCCGTAACGATCGCGGCGCGATCCACGACAAAGTAAGCCGTCGACGTACTTGTCGACTGTCCGCCGGCATTCGGCAAGCCGGGCAGAATCTCGGTTCCCGCGGGGAGAACGCCGTTGTGGGCGGCAAGCGCTTCTGCCTCCGAAGCATAGGGCTGCGGGTCGGAGAGCAACGTCAATTCAAGCTGGCCGCCCTCGGAAATAACCGACTTCGCTCGAGCCGGATCGCCTTCGCCGGGAAGCTCGACGATAATTTCGTCGGGGGCGCGTCCGGTGAACTGGACGGTCGGTTCGGTGAGGCCGAGGGCGTCAATACGGCGCGTGATGGTTTCGAGGGCGTCTTCCATCGTCTTGGAGCGGAGCGCGGCGATGGCAGTGGGAGGATAGGTGAGCAGGTAGCCGTTCGGCTCGCCAGCCAAGGGGCTAACCGTCCAATCGGGCAGCTGATTCGTAATAATGTCGTGGAATTTGCCGGCGGCGTTCGGGTCCACATTGTGCACGGCGATTTGGGTGTTGTCTGGCTGCTCGCTCACCTCGCCGATGGAGATGTTCTGCGAGCGCGCTTGATCCTTGATCAGGTCGACGGCCTGGTCGGTATTTTGGCGAATGGCGTCGTCAAGCTGCACCTGGACGACGAGGTAGCTGCCGCCGGCGAGGTCGAGGCCAAGATGAATGCGGTCAGCGACGTTGTTTTTGAGCTGCGTGGGCGAGGTGGGGAAGTTGAACCCGCTGGCGCTGATGCACATGATGCCCATCAGGCAGCACAAAATGACGATCACGATGAATCCGAACTTATACTTGAGCTGATTGCTTACGCCTGCTGCCACCTAACTCTCCTTCTTTTCGGTCTGAAGTCCGCCGATGGCGTTGCGCGCGATTTTGATCTTGACTTGTTCTGCGATGCGGAGTTGGACCGAATCGTCATCAAGCGCCGCGATAGTGCCGAAGATGCCTCCGTTGGTGACCACTTTGTCGCCGACCTTCAGGGCCTTCAGCATTTCGTTGACGCGCTTGCGCTGCGTGTGAGCGGGACGGATCATGAGGAAATAAAAAACGGCAACGAGCGCGACAGGAAGAAGTATCACTCCCCAGGCATTGGGCTGCGCCGCCGCTTGGGCGACAAGTATTCCGCTGATCGGGGCCGTGAATGCGATTGTCACTGTGCTTTCGCCTTTGCCGCCGGGACCGGCGGTTCCGAGACTTTCTACTGCGTTCCAACCTGTTTGCCGAGCCTCACCTCTTAGCTCATTATCGCTCACCACCGAGCGTCTGGACTAATCGAGGCGTGCCTGAAGGTCAGAGCGGAAAGTTTCGAGCTTTCCAAAACGGATAGCCTCCCGAATTTTCCCCATCATGTCAAGGTAAAAGTACAGATTGTGGTGGGTGTTCAGGATGACCGCCAAAAATTCTCCGGTGGAATAAAGATGCCGCAAGTATGCACGCGAATACCTTCGGCATACCGCGCATCCGCAACCCTCGTCTATTGGACGCGCATCGCGAGCATACCGTGAGTTTCGTATAAGCAAGCGGCCCGCCGAAGTGTAAAGGCAGCCGTGGCGCGCGCTGCGTGTGGGCAGCACGCAGTCCATCATGTCCACGCCGAGCGCCACATAGTCCAAAATTTGCTCGGGCTTGCCTACTCCCATGAGATAGCGCGGCTTATCGGCGGGCAGGCGCGAAGTGACGGTTTGCGTCATCTCGCAAGTGAGCGCGTGCGGTTCGCCGACGGCGAGCCCTCCAATTGCATATCCGGGGAAATCGAGTTCCATCAGAGAGTTTGCGCTGGCGCGGCGCAGAGCCCCGTGCGCGCCTCCTTGTACGATGCCGAAAAGCATCTGTTTGGCTGCGTCGCCATGGCGGGCGAAATAGTCGCGCGAGCGCTTCGCCCATGCGAGCGTGCGCGCGGCGGCCTCTTTGGTGCGGGATTCGTTCGCGGGCGCTTCGATGCATTCGTCGAGCACCATCATGATATCCGAGCCGAGCGCGATTTCGATTTCGAGCGCTTTTTCGGGCGAAAGGAAATGCTCGGAGCCGTCGATGTGCGAGCGGAACGTGACGCCTTCGTCGGTGACTTTGCGCAGATCGCTCAAGCTGAAAATCTGGAAGCCCCCGGAATCCGTGAGGAGGGGGCGCGGCCAGGACATGAATTTGTGGAGACCGCCCATGTCGCGGATGAGTTCGTGGCCCGGACGAAGGTACAGATGATATGTGTTGGCGAGGATGATCTGGGCGTTGAGCGCTTCGAGATCTTGCTGAGTCTGGCCCTTTACTGTGGCGGCCGTGCCGACGGGCATAAAAATCGGCGTCTCGATCACCCCGTGGGGCGTGGTGAGGCGGCCGAGGCGCGCACCCGTCGGATCGACGGCGAGAACTTCAAAATGAAATGGCATCCGTGGGAGTTTATCAGGAGAAGGCCGCGGTGATGCCTACCACGACCATCACCCACACGAGCCAAAGGCCCACGATGCCCGTAAACGCGCCCGCGACCGAGATTTTCTTCGGGTTCGTGGCGCTGTAGCCGATGGCCAAGAGGAACATCACCCAAAACGTGAAGAAATCGAATTGGGTGGCGAGCACGACGAGCCAGCGCGCTGTATCAGGGCCTAAGAGAGCGCCGGGATTTGACGCGCGCAAGTTTTGGATATCCACTTGCGACGGGTCCTTCAAGAAGATCACCAGAATTCCCACCAGCGCGTAAAGAACTCGCGGCATCGATGCGTACGCGACGATTCCCATCGACTGTTTTATATCGACTTGCGAGCCGTAGCCGAGCTTGAACAAGCCGAGAAAGAGGGCCGCAAGCAGCAGCGTGAAGATGAATGGCCCCACGACTCCTATCGAGTAAAGAATGTAGGGATAGATTTTCACCTGCACATTGATCGACTGCTGGCGTTGTTCCGGCGAAAGCTGGTCCATCTGGCGTGCGGTGATCGGGTTGTTCTGGATATTTCGCTCGACTGCGCGCTGCCAGCCCACTCTGCTGCCGAATACCTGAAAGAGCGCCACTGAAACCAGACACGAAAGGATAACCGGCACAATCCACGTGGGGCGCCGGGCGATCGAAGCGAACGTCTCCTTGGGGCTAAAGAAAACGCCAAAGATGCGGGTGAAGGAATTGCCCGAAGCTTCAGGCGCTTCGGTCGCGGTGGTGGCCATGGCTTGCCTCCAGCTGATTTGTGACGGATGCCGGTTAATACGCGTCTCTGGTGCGGTTTATTTCGCGCAGTCTACTCCAGGCCCGCCGAATCGCAAGCGAAATATCAATTCGGGCCAGGAACGGCAGTTCAGGCGGGGATTTCGGGCACGGCTGCCAACAAAGCCCGGGTGTATTCGTTTTCCGGCGAATGCAAGACCTGTTCGGCCGTGCCGATTTCGACAAAGCGGCCGGAGCGCATTACGGCGACGCGGGTGGCCATCTGGGCCACCACCGGCATGCTATGCGAGATGAGGATGAGAGTGAGCGAAAATTTCTGTTGCAGGCTCGCCAGCAAATCGAGAATTTGCGCGCCGACAGAGACATCAAGCGCCGAAACAGGCTCGTCCGCTACCACAATTTCCGGTTTCAGGATCAATGCGCGCGCGATCCCGATCCGCTGGCGCTGCCCGCCGGAAAATTCGTGCGGATAACGGTCGAGAGCGTCAGCGCCAATGCCGACACTGACGAGAATTTCCGCGGCGAGGTTGCGGCGCTCCTGGCGCGACATATGCGGCTCATGAATCGCCAGCGGCTCGCTTACGATTCCGCCGACGCGATGGCGCGGATTGAGCGAAGCCATTGGGTCCTGAAAGACCATTTGGATTTTGCGCCGGAGCGAGCGCAGCCCGGCGCCGCGAGCAGCGAGCCAGTTCTCTCCATGAAAAAGAATCTCGCCGGAGTCAGGGTCGATCAAGCGCACTAACATCCGCGCGAGAGTAGTCTTGCCGCAGCCGGATTCGCCAACAATCCCGAGAGTCTCGCCGCGATCGACCGAAAAGCTCACGCCGTCAACGGCCGAGCGCGTCGCGCCGTGCGAGGCATACGATTTGCGCAAGTCGCGCGCCTCGAGGATACGACCGGCCTGGCTCATTGGCTCACACCCATTGGCTATTCTTTTTCCCCCGCGATCAGCAAAAGAGTGTTCGTGATCATCAATTCCTTTGGGCGGCCGGGCGCCGGGGCTTCGTAACGCGGATGAAAACCCGCCCCGTCGTTTGCAATCGTCGATTCCATCAATCGGCGCGTCTCTTCATACGCCGGGTCGCCGCGATGCCAGCCCGCCACGTGCAGCCATTGATCGAAAGGCTTCGGATTTTCCTGAATTTGCAAACCGTATATGCGCAATCCATTTGCGCGAAAAAGCTCTTCGAATTCCCGGCGCTTCAGCGTACGCGTATGCGAAGCGTCGCGCGTCCGCTCAATCCGGTCATTGAGTTCGGCGACCGCCGCGTCTTCTTCTACGCGAATATCGGCCACGCCCACGCGGCCGCCGCGCCGCACCACGCGGGCCATTTCTGCGATCACGCGCGGCGCATCCGGCATGTGATGCAGCGCGTAACTGGTGATCGCCAAATCCAGCGAGCCGTCGGCAAAAGGCAACCTGTGCGCATCGCCAATCGTAAAATCCAGATTGCCGAGCCCTTCTGACGCGGCGCTCTTCCTGGCGCGCGCCAGAATCGCCGGCGTAAGATCGACACCGCAAGCCCAGCGCACTTGCTTCGCAAAGCGCAGCGCAAACGTTCCCGGTCCGCAAGCCACATCGATCAGAATGTCGCCGCTTCCCGCGCGCACCATTTCCGCCAGCTTCGCTGCCTCCACGCCCCGCGTCGCAACGGCGTAATTCCCAAACACTTCCGCCGTCTTCGTGAACTGCTCTCGTATGAGTTCTTTGTTTTCCGCCTCTTTCATGTGATTTCCGATGTCAGCACTACGACGGAGGTGTGCCGTTTTCCTTTGCGTCCCTTGCTTCCTCTCTCGTTATTACCATCTGCTTCATAAGAACGCACCGCGCCCAATGATTCTCACCCGCCTGCCGCATCTCCGGAACGGCCTGGCGACATTCCTCTCGCACATAAGCGCATCGCGGAGCAAACGCGCATCCCGGCGGCAAGGCGTCGAGGGCGGGCACCGCACCGGGAATTGCCGCAGTCTTTCCACGTTTCAACCGCGGCGCTGCCGCAATCAATCCCTGCGTATAAGGATGCCGCGGATGCCGGAGCACGTCGAGAACCGGCCCTTCTTCAACAATTCGGCCCGCATACATCACGGCGACCCGGTCCGCCACCTCCGCCACAACGCCGAGATCATGCGTGATGAAAAGCATGGAAAGCTGCAGCTGATCTTGCAAGCTTGCGAGCAGCTTCAGGATCTGCTGCTGCACGGTGACATCGAGGGCGGTGGTTGGCTCATCGGCAATCAGCAAACTTGGCCCAGCCGCGAGCGCCATCGCAATCATCACGCGCTGGCGCAACCCACCGGAAAGCTGGTGCGGATATTGCCGTGCGCGTGTGGCCGGCTCCGGGACGGCAGCGCGTTCCAGCGCTCCAAGCACCCGCGCGTGCACTTGCTCGGTTGAAAGGCCGCGCTCGTGAACACGAATCGCTTCCGCGACTTGAGTTCCCACGCGCATCACGGGATCCAGCGCCGTCATCGGCTCCTGGAAAATCATCGCCAGATCGCGCCCGCGCATCCGGCGCATCTCTTCCGGTTTCGATGCGATTAAATCTCGCGAGCCGCTTCCGTTCTTATCAACGTGCAATAGCGCTTCGCCGGTGCGCCGAGCTCCAGGAGGCTCGAGACCCATCAGCGTGAGCGACAGAATCGTTTTCCCCGACCCCGATTCGCCCACGACGCCCAGAGTTTCGCCCGCGCCCACACTGAACGAGACATCATTTACCGGGCGAATCCATCCCCGCACGGTCGGCAGTTCGACCGTGAGCCGATGCACCTCGAGTCTTTCCGGCATAGACACATCATAGCTGGCCTCGCGCAGTGCGGCCAATTTTTGGGTCATCTGTTTTCGCAGCCGTCACGCAAGTGTGCGCGGAACTTGCCCGCGACTGAACAACTCAGCGAAGAGATTAAGGCGTCGCTCGCCACGGGTCTCGTGGTTTTGAGGCCTGTACCATCGTACAGGCTTTGGCATGGCAACATCTCATTCCGGCTGCGCAACGGCGGCGAAACTTCGGGATACATTTAGACCATGCCCCTGCCCAACTGCCCCGTCTGCCATCACAAGACTGTCTACGCCGGCAACACGCCGTATTGCCCGAATTGCGGCTGGAATCACGATGCCGCGATCTCGGCAATGAAAATGAGCATTAACGCAATCCCGATCGGTATCTTCATGTTCGGCGTGATGGCTGCTTTTATGTTTTGGGGAATGAAATTCAACCGTGCCCCGCAGCTAATGCTTTTCGTTCTTTTCCCTCTCGTGATAATTCCGTTTAATTACCTTTTCTATAAACGCAAAATAGCCAAGCTCAAGGCCATGCAGTTTCCGGGGAGCAGTCAGCCGCCCCCATCCAATTTTCCCTCCACATGGAATGCGGCAACGTCAGCGTCATCCACGCCGGCCTTTGCGCCAAGTGCAAAGGATGAGGCTTTGTTGCGCACTCCTGCGCCGCGCCAGATTCGCGTGTCAAAAGGCGGCCGGCTCACCATGTGGGTCGCTGCATTCGGGTTGGCGGCGTTCGTCGTTCCGTTCGCCGTAAATCTTTACAGGCAATGGACGCTCTACCATTCGTTTGCGAGCGTCCGCGGCCTGGGCTGGGGCATCACGTTAGAGTGCGTGGTCGCGTTTGCCGGTTACGGCATTTGGCGGGGGCAAGTACGGGAGTGCGATCTGCTCGAGCACGGCGAGGCCGTAATGGGACACGTGACCCGCCAGTGGACCGACACTAAAAACAATTCCTCGATCGCGTATGAATTCACCGACTTCCTCGGCTCGCTGCACAAAGGGAGCGTTCTCGACCGCAGCAATCAGCTTTTTGCCGGGATGCCATTGGTGGTGTTCTACGATCGCGACAACCCAAAGCGCCAAATCGCTTACTGCTCCACGCTGCACGAAGTGATCCTGCCCGCGACTGCCTCCTCAAACAGCGAAGAATTGATCGCGAAACGCTAACCGCCTTACAAGCGTGATAGAGTTCTGAGCGACACCGTGCGCACCACAAGGCCCCGTGTAAATAAACGTTCGAGCGATCAGGCGGTGAAGGCCGCGACAGGAAAAGTCTGGGCCGACTGGTTCAAGACCCTCGACAAGGCCGGCGCGAAGAAACTCACACACCAGGAAATCTGGGCCATTCTGAAGGAGAAGCACAAGGTCGGAACCTGGTGGGCGCAAATGGTCGCAGTCGAATACGAACGCGCGATCGGGCTGCGCGATATGCACCAGAAATGCAGCGGTGAATATTCGGCATCGAGCAGCCGGACGCTGACTGCGCCAATCGCGAAAATCTATGCCGCGTGGGCGGATGACGGCGCTAGAGACAAATGGCTGAAGGGCGGAAAGCTGGAAATCAGCACGAAAACGGAGAATAAGTCCGTCCGCGGCGCTTGGGACGGAAACAAAAGCCGGCTAAGCGTGAATTTTTACGCCAAGGGTGCGGACAGAACCCAGGTCGTCATCGACCACATGAAATTGGCCGATTCAAAAGAGTGCGAGAAGATGAAGGCGTATTGGGTTGAAGCGCTAGACCAGTTGCAAGGGGCGCTCGGAGCCTAGGCGATCAACTGCTGTCACCCAATTCTCTTTAGGGCGTTTGCGACTCCCGTTTTGACTACTTCGGCATAGTCGCCTTGCGGGAGAAAACCGAGTTTTTCCGCCGCAAGCTGATAATAGTGGCGCGCTTCGTCGCGCTGGCCGAGTTCTTCGTGCGCTTTGCCCATATTCAGATAGAGCGAGGGGTAAAACGACGCAACGTCCTCATCGTCGAGTGCATTGGCCGCATCAAGTGACCTCTGATTCCATTCAAGGATTTCTTCGGGAGTCTTTTGAAGCCGCGCGACGTAGTGGGCGGCGATGCACGCATCCAAATCGTCTGAGCGTTTTTCCCAAGCTTGCATGTAGAGGCGCATCGCCGCGATCGCTTTGCCTGAGGCTTCGGCCTGAATGCCTTCGGCACACAGGCGAGCCACCGGATTATCGGGATCGATCGGCATTCCTCAAGGTTCGCGACGCAAAACAATCGGCGCGATGCTCTGCAAAACCGAGTCTCGCAAAGCAACGCACGTTAAAAACGGCTTGATTTAGTAGTCGTTGGCGGAGCCCTCGAGGAAGGCGCGGAGCTTGCGCGAGCGCGAAGGATGGCGCAGCTTGCGCAGCGCTTTGGCTTCGATCTGGCGGATGCGTTCGCGGGTGACGGCGAACGACTGGCCGACTTCTTCGAGTGTGTGCTCGCTGCCGTCGTCGAGGCCGAAGCGCATCTTGATCACTTTTTCCTCGCGCGGCGTGAGCGTCTTGAGCACGGAGGAAGTCTGCTCCTTCAGGCTCAGGTTGATCACCGCATCGGAAGGCGAAACAACTGCCTTGTCTTCGATGAAGTCGCCGAGATGCGAATCTTCCTCTTCGCCGATCGGAGTCTCGAGCGAAATCGGCTCTTGGGCGATCTTGAGGATTTTGCGCACTTTCGCGACCGGAATGTCCATCCGTTTCGCGATTTCTTCCGAGGTAGGTTCGCGCCCGAGTTCCTGGACCAGCTGGCGTTGCGTGCGGACGAGCTTATTGATCGTCTCGATCATGTGCACGGGAATCCGGATCGTGCGCGCCTGATCGGCAATGGCGCGGGTGATGGCCTGGCGAATCCACCACGTCGCGTACGTGGAAAACTTGTAGCCGCGGCGCCATTCGAATTTGTCGACAGCCTTCATCAGACCGATGTTGCCTTCCTGGATCAAGTCCAGGAACTGCAAGCCGCGGTTCGTGTATTTCTTCGCAATCGAAACAACCAAGCGAAGGTTCGCCTCGATCAGTTCTTTCTTCGCGACTTCCGCTTCGGCTTCGCCCCGAAGAATCACCTGAAGCGCGCGCTTCAGCTCGGCCGGGCTCACTTCGCTGGCGACTTCGATTTCTTCGAGCTCCTGCCGGCGCGCACGCAGATCCTTGCGCGCTTCGGCCTGCACTTCGGCCTTCGAAGCTTCGACGCGGCGCTCGAGCTTTGCTGCATCGCGCTCGAGGAAGTGGACGCGCTCGACCGTTTGCCGGATCTTATCGATCAGCCGCTTCTTTTCGAATGGGTTGAAGTCGATGTCGCGGACGAGCCTCGACATCTCGACGCGCGTGCGCGCAACTTCGTAGCGCGCGTGCAGGTAGGGCTTCTTTTTGGCCTTGGGAACTTTCTCCAGCTTGCCTGCAAGTTTCATGGCCTGCAGATAGAGCTTGCCGATCTTGTCGATCTGCTTGAGAGTTTCCTTGGTCTTCGCTTCGATCTTCTCTTCGGTCAGTTCTTCATCGTCGAACTGAACGATTTCCTTGATCGAACGCGAGCCGTTGCGCAGGTCTTCGCCGACCTGCACGAGCTCCTTCAAAATGAGCGGAGCACGCGAAATCGTCTTGAGTACAAGCAGCTGCCCGCGCTCGATGCGCTTCGCGATCGCAACTTCGCCCTCGCGGGTAAGCAGCGGAACGGTGCCCATCTCGCGCAAATACATGCGCACGGGGTCGTTCGTCTTTTCCAGCGACCCGGGAGTCAAATCCAGATCGCCGTCCTCGCCCGCCTCTTCTTTTACTTCAGTGCTATCCGAGCCTTCCGAAGCTGCCAGTGCGGCCTTTGCGCTGGCGAGATCTTCATACACGTCGATCCCGTTGCGCTCGAAGGTCGAGAGCAAATCGTCAATTTCCTCCGACGAGTGCACCTCGGGAGGCAGGATATCGTTCACCTCATCGTAGAGTAGGTAGCCCCGTTCCTTACCCATTGCGATGAGCTGCCGTACCTGATCGTATTTTTCTTCAAGAGCTAGTGGCACGCCATTCTCCCCCGATTAAGCCAGGCTCCATTGCACAAAAGCGATCCCAAGAGTCGTGTGTGCATTGCGGCACACCACGACCGTTTCACCATCTACGAAATTTAGACGGAAAGACAGGAGAATCCCCTTCGAGTATTTCGTGCCCGCGCCCGTTTTTGCCTGCGCCTCAGACATCCGTATTAGATGCTCGTCGCAGACCGCCAGTTTCCTCTAAAACCTTGCAAGCATACAACATCCGGGCGCTGGCGGTCAACGCGCCGTGGGATACCCGGCCTGTGGAAAAGCTGAATATCCAGAGCGGCGCATGTGGCTATTTTACAACAACTTAAGCGCAGAATTGCACAGCCTCCACCCAATTGCCTCTTCAGGCCTGCCCCGCGAACGGAATGTGGCAGGACCTTATTCCATTCTTGGCGAAGTACTTCTGGTGATACTCCTCCGCCCGGTAGAACGGTCCGGCGGGCACAATCTGGGTCACGATCAAGCGCTTAAAAATACCGGCCTTCTCCAGGGAGGCCTTCGCGTCGCGCGCTGCCGCTTCCTGCTCGGCATCGTGAAAGAAAATCGCCGAGCGATACTGCGTTCCGAAGTCAGGCCCTTGCCGGTTGAGCGTCGTCGGGTCGTGGCTCTGGAAGAAAACCGCCAGCAGTTCGCGATAAGAAACCTGCGCCGGATTGTATTCAACCTCGACCGCCTCCGCGTGTGCCGTTGCGCCGGTGCATACCTCTTTATATGTTGGATCGACTTTCGTACCGCCCGTATAGCCTACCGTTGTCGACGTCACACCCTTTACCTGGGCGAACACGTCCTCAACGCCCCAAAAACAGCCCGCGGCAAACGTTGCCTTAGCCATTTCGGTTCTCCAATCGCCGCACCGCTCCCCAAGCGTTGCGCTGCGTAATCGCTAAGTGCGGCCTTTTCAGTCGGAACACTACATGAGGGAGCATATCGGCTACTTCGAAACTGTTCATTCGATGTCGTCCGGCCGCTTTGCGATTCACAGAGTCGCGTGACTAAAATGAACTCGGCGCGAGATGCGCAGCCGTCGCGGTTAGGCTGGCTTCGTCCTTTTGCGCCCGGGCCGCGCCTACCGGGCCGAGCCTCGTTTCGAGGGTGTTGCGCTCGGTAACGACCGCGTCGAGCGCCGGATTGCCGGTCCGCTTGAGCAAATCAGCCGATTCGAGAACGCACGCGTACGCCAGATCGTCGGGCTTGCCGTGCCGCTCCAGAAATTGACCGTAGTCGAACCAATCGGAAGCCGCGCTCGCCGCGTCGTTGCTCTTGGCGTCGGCTGCCAGAGCTTTTTGATACGAATCGGCCGCGCCCTTTGCATCCCCGGCCTTTTCCTGTGCGGCTGCCAGATGCACCAGCGTGAGGCTTTGGACTTTGAAACTGCCTACTCGTTCCGCCAACGCCGCGGCTGACCGATACCCCGTCATCGCCGCATCCGTTTCGTTTAGACGTTCCTCATCATCCGAGAGCTGCACCAGTGCGGGAATTTCTTCGTCCGGCGCGATTGGGTCTACTCCCTGCCGATTCGCGGCCAGTTGCAAAAACGCGTACCAATGCTGCACCGCTGTTTTGTAATCGTGTCGCTGGTCGAATAGCGAAGCCAAATACATGTGGGCGTAGATTTCGCTGGGATCGGCGGTAAGCGCGCGCTCCCACGCGTCCTTTGCTTCATCCGTGTGGCCAAGCTCCGCGGCCAGCACGCCATCGTCGAGCAGTGCATCGGCATCATGCGGGAAAAGCGCGAGCATCTTCTGGTAATGAGCGTAAGCATCTTGATATCGTCCGGCCTGTATCAGCGCCCGAGCGAGTTGCTGCTGATCAGCCTCGTCATAGGGATTCACGGCGACGGCCTGCGAAAGCGACTCGATCGCATCCGTCGGCTTCCGATCTGCAAGCTGAAGGCTCGCGATTCTGGCGTCGACCGCGCTGTCGTAAGGATTCAGCCGCTCGGCGCGCGAAAGGTCCCGCAAATTCGTGGAATCGGTGCCGAGCGCGAATCGAACCTGGTCCATACCACCGATTAGAAAGATCATTGCCACCGCTGCCACGCGAAAGGTGGTGCTGCCCAGCACACGCCGGGCGAACGAAGGGGCCGGAGTTGGCGACATACCCATCAGCCTTGCAGGCGCCCCGTCAGGCTTCGCGCTCGGTTCGATCAGCCTGGAAGCCACGCGCTTATCGCGCAGTTTCCAGATCGCGCCATCCAGCATGAAATGGTGGATATTCACGAGTGCCGTGAAAATCAAAAAGCTCGTGGTGAAGTCGAAGCGGAAGACGTAGCTGACGAGCCACGGTCCCGGAATA
The DNA here is from genome assembly GCA_035507075.1 of Candidatus Aquilonibacter sp. Taxonomy (GTDB): domain Bacteria; phylum Acidobacteriota; class Terriglobia; order Acidiferrales; family UBA7541; genus Palsa-295. Next base: position 14,615 of record DATJOL010000172.1, read on the forward strand.
AACAGCGCGATTCCGCCCGCGATCAAGGCCAGCCAGTAACCGCTCATCTTCCAGTTCGATTGCCCCGCCGCGCGCGCATCGCGCTGCTGGTAATAACTGGTGATCCACAAATATTGCGCCGAATGCAGCACGGCCAAAATGCCGCTGCTGTAGCGGGTCTGCGGAATCTGGTATTTACCGCCCAGCTCAATCAGCGTCGGTAGCACGAACCAGAGGAATTGCGTCGCAAGCAGCGTCAGGGGGGCGACCATTGCCCGCCAGCCGCTCCGCTTCACGAGCCCCCGAAACGCGCCATACGCGCACACAACAAACGCGAAGCCCAGCACCGCACGCGCCGGCACAGTGAATCGCGAGGGCAATCCCAGGGACAAAATCAGCGGATCGTTCGAGCCGCCCGTCTCAAAACTTGCCAGCAGCATCACGAACGAAGCGACAAACGCCGCGCGCAGCCAGCGCCTCTCGATCCTCTCCATCGTCGCGCCACCGCGGCGCACGAACATCAGCAGCAGCCCATAGTTTTGGCCGGTGTAATGCCACGGGCTCCAGCAGATGTACAGCGTGAAGATCCACGGCACCAGCCGCGGAAACGTATGGGCCAGCACGCCCGTCAGCACGAGCAGCAACGTCAGATGCAGCGTGAAAAATTTGTATTTTTCGAAATCCTCTCGCGTGCGGTAGGCGCGATACTCAGTGGCCATAAAGTGGGGGTAATTGAAGACGATCGCCAGCGCGTAGAACGCCACCGCCCATGCATGCCCGTGGTTCGGCGTGACCAGCGCGGCAATCAGCAGCAGCGGCGCCGACCAAGCGCCGCAACCGACCAGCAAATCAAGCCAAGCGCTGTAAATCCACGGCCCTTTTCCGCGTTCGCCGCTTGGCGACCCAAGCCCGGAAGGCGTGCCGGCAGAAAGCGGCGCAATCGTATCAACTGTGGTAGCCATGGAAACCCCAGTGTACGTCGCACAATTCCTCCGCTGCTGCCCGGTCTCCGCAGCGATGCTGAAAGCGTAAAGGCCTTCCCCGCCCATTCATTCGCCTCAGCGGCCTCGGCCCCGTAAGTCATACAGTATTACGCGGATCGAATTCCATGACGGCGCGGTCTACACTGGTTCAGTAGTATGGCTCGCAAAGGAGCCGCAAGTTCGGGATCAAAAGAAAAAAGACATGCCCGCAAAAAAGAGATCCCCCAGCAAAAAGAAATGGGTCGCCGGCGTGAAGACGGATTCAACGCATCCGCCGAAGGGCCTATTCACCAAGGACGCCGCTACAATCGCGCGCAGCCTGGCTTCCAGACGCGTCTCGCCGAAAGGCCCCGGTTCCGGGATGCGCATGCTCAATTATTTCATCAATCGGGCGGGGCACAACCTGAGCCCGTCGCGCCGCAAAGTTCTCGAACGCGCCAAATCTCTCCTCTCGAAGCGGATCGCCCGGTCGCGCTGACGTCGACTCGCACTTTTTAACAGACCTGTAACTCCGCCTTCTCGCGCTGGCCTTGTGCTTAGTGGTATGATCCCGCCATTACGCACGCAGGGCAGCGGGTTTGCATCGCTCCTAATGAAATGTAAACGATTTCTGAAACTCAGGGGGGGAACATGGCTAAGAACGGCATCACCCGGCGGCACTTTTTCTTCGGCACTGTTTTGGCGGGCATGATGCCTGCGGGCGGATGGGGCAGCGTTCCTTCTCTGAAGCTGCTCGGTTACCGCTCGCCGAATGAGAAGCTCAACATTGCCTGCATCGGCGCTGGCGGCCGCGCGAGTGCGGACATCAACGGCGTCTCCGCCGAGAATCTCGTTGCCTTTGCCGATCCCGATTCCGTGCGCGCCGCCGAGATCTTCAACAAATACTCCAGCGCACCCAAGTACACCGACTTCCGCCAGCTCTTCGACAAAGAAGAGAAAAATATCGACGCGGTCACCATCGCCATTCCCGACCACATGCACGCCACCGCCGCGATGTGGGCCATGGAGCGCGGCAAGCATGTTTACTGCGAAAAGCCGCTGACGCACACTCCCTGGGAAGCACGCATGCTCACCGAAGCTGCCGCGCGTTACGGCGTCGCCACGCAGATGGGCAACCAGGGCTATTCAAATGACGGGACTCGCATCGCCGCCGAAATCATCTGGTCCGGCGCCATTGGCAACGTCACCGAAGTTCACGCCTGGACCAATCGCCCCATCTGGCCCCAAGGCATGGACGAAGTACCTCCGCCCGATCCCGTTCCCGCGACTCTCGATTGGGATACTTGGCTCGGCGTCGCCGAAGACCGTCCATATACCTCCGGCGGCCCGGCCTATCACCAGGAATACCACACGGAATTCGGCTTCTATCAGCCGTTCAACTGGCGCGGCTTCCTCGATTTCGGGTGCGGCTCGATTGGCGACATGGCCTGCCACATTCTCGGCGCGCCGAATATGGCCTTGATGCTCGGCTCGCCCACCAGTGTCGAGCTCGTCAAGCAAGACGGCCGCAATTCGCTCACGTTCCCGAAAACCACCGTCACTCGCTTCGAATTTCCCGCGCGCGGCAACATGCCCCCTGTCACCATTTATTGGTATGACGGCGAAACCGGCCCTGCCTACTGGCCGCAGGATGTTCCCAAGACCGAGCCGCTCATTGGAGGCCCCGGCTCCTTCGGTTCGACTGTCGGGGACGGCACTGGCGCCGTCAACGACGCTGCCCGCGCCTCGGCCAGCTACAACGGAAGCGACGAAACTCCAGCTCCCCTCGTCGTCAAGCCGGATACGGGCGACAACGGCGCACTGTTCGTCGGTGACAAAGGCTACCTCACGACGGATACCTATGCCGCGCGCGTCCGCCTCTTGCCGGAAGAACGCAACAATGATTTCAAACTGCCCAATGAAATCATCCCGCGTTCGCCGGGCCACTGGCGCGATTGGATTCGCGCCTGCAAAGGGGGCCAGCCGGCGTGCTCGAATTTCAGCATCGCCGGCCCGTTTGCCGAATGGATTCTGCTCGCGACCATCGCCACGCGGTTTGACGGCAAGCTCGAATGGGATCCGGACAAAATGCGCTTCAGTAACAACGACGATGCCACAAAATATATCCGGCCCAATTTCCGCAAATCCTGGGCCCAGGTGTGGAACGGCAAAAAACTCAACGCCGCCTGAAGCTCGCTGCATTTCGTAGATTTGCCGCGAACTCGAGCGTGCTGCGCGGCTCGAAACTCACGAGTCATCGTTTCTAATCGCAGTTCGGAAAAAATAGAAACGCTTGTAACCCGTTTGTTATCAGTGCGAGCATCGGTCTAATCGCGGCTGCAAAAGCAAGCCGTGCGAGTTGCGATTAGCTCGACGGCGAGAGAGCCAGCCTGCTCTAGTCCGGATTGCTTGATGCGAATCCAACCCGGGTCCTTCGTGCGTCTAAAATCGTGAGTGAACTGATTTTGGTTTGAGGCTACAACTCAACTCGGAGGTGAATTCCATGCGATCGTACACACCCGCCGGAAATCATAAGAACTTCGTTTCACTTGCTCTTTCGTTTGTTGTCTTAGTGCTGCTGCCCTTTTCCGTGGCGGCTCAGGAACAATACAATCCGCCGCCTCCGCCCCCGGCGCCGACCGCCACGCCGCCTCCTGCCCAGACGCCGACGCAGGCCCCGGCTCCTCCTCTCGATCCAAAGCAGCTCGATAACCTGGTCGCCAGAGTTGCGCTGTATCCCGATCCGCTGCTCGCCCAGGTTCTTTCCGCCTCAACTTATTGGAATGAAATTCCTGACGCGGCCGATTGGGCCAACGAGCACAGCAACCTTCACGGCGATGCTCTCGCTGACGCCATACGGCAGGACAATGTTCAATGGGATCCCAGCGTGATCGCCCTGTTGCCGTTTCCTTCGGTGCTCAACATGATGGCGCAGGACTCGAACTGGACCGAGCAGTTGGGCAATGCGGTTCTCTCGCAGCGAGCGGATGTGATGGATGCCGTCCAGCGCCAGCGCAACCTGGCCTACAAATATGGCTATCTCCGCACGAATCCGTACGACTCCGTTGAGGATTCAAACGGCGACGTGGAGATTCTACCGGTCAACCCGGCTTACATCTACGTCCCTACGTACGACCCCTACGTCGTCTTCGGTCCTGCGCGGCCGGGAATTGGTATCGCGATTCGCTTCGGTCCGGCGGTTGTGGTGGGTGGCGCGTTTGCACCGTGGGGTTGGGCGCATCCCTATTTCGGTTGGGGCGCGCACGCATGGTTCTTTGACGATGTGCCGTGGGGTCGCACGTGGGTGAATCGCGGCTATTACGCGCATCCATATGAACACGGCTGGCATCACGGGCCGGGCCCGCGCGTCGAGCGTCACGATATACACCGCGGCCGCCGTTAGTTTTCGATGGGGCGCCCGTGTTCCGATTGGCGCCCCACGCCGCCCGCTCTACACGACCGCTCCGGCTTTTTCACTCGCTTGACCGCTTCACGTACCACCCTTATGGTGGTGTGTCTCACTTGAGTCGGGAGAAAAACAGAATGAACTGTCCTAATTGCGACGCAGAAACGACCAACGTGAAGGTCGTCACGAAAAAAAACTCGATTTCCTATAACATCTGCGACCGCTGCGGCAGCCTCTGGCTCGATTCAGGTGAGTTGGACAAAATGGCGTTTCAGGTGGAGGGCAGCATCGAATATTGCGAAGCGGCCAAAGACCCGCTGGCGGAAGAGCAGCCGAAGAAATGCCCGCGCTGCGACGATTCGATCATGGACAAAGTGAAATTCCTCGAATCGGACGAACTTTTTCTCCACCGCTGCCCCAATTGCGGCGGATTTTGGCTCGATTCCGGCCAGTTGAACCTGATCGACGAGGAAATGGCACGGATCATGCCCATTCGCGGTCATGGCTTTTCGGATTTCGTCAACAACGTCCATGTACCGTATTGGTTTCAGCGCGTGCAGGAGCCGAGCAGCGAGACTGACGTCCCGATTCACGTGTTGCCGTTGCCTGGATCTGAGCTAAAAGGGTCGGCCACCGATCCGTGCCCGCACGGCCATTCGCTTTTGAACCGATACGCGATTTTTTCGATGGAGTTTGAGGGCTGCCCGAAATGCAAGGGGATTTGGCTGATTCAGGATGAGCTGCGCGAGTTGAAAAACAAGGTCGACGGCGGCTCGTTGCGCTGGCTGAACGATGAAGTCGAAAATCTGGAAAAGACTGGCGCGATCGCTTCGGATCTCGAGTGCCCGAAAGACCATCCGGTGAAAATGGTTTCCGTGGTATTCGGGAATTCGAAGGTCGTCATTGATTGGTGCCCGGTTTGCCGCGGAATCTGGCTCGACCGCGGCGCTTTTGAGAAGATCGTCGATTATCTGGAAGACGAGCGTCCCACAGTGCATCCAAAAGTTCTGGAGAAGCAGTTCGCGGATGACTTGCGAAAGGTGGCGACTGGGGCTCCGGAAGGGCGCGTCGAGGAACTTCGCGATGCCGCATCCACGCTTTATGCGCTTCTCAACGCCGGAATTTTCGAGCATCCCGATCTTTTCCGGATCTGCATGAGTTTTCCGCGAACCTGAGCCCTCGGCCCAAGCAATTGCATCGATTCGTCGCGCTTCTGCAACTGCAGGAAAAAATTTTCTTGCGCGCGGCGGCGCAACGCGCGTACATTTTGGATTGCCGGCCCGCTTTTGGTGGAGCGGGGCCGGCATTTTTCTCTGACGCGAATGCTAAATTGACCAACGCCAATCATCAACCGAACTCTCCACCGATTTTGCTCACCATCGCCGGGTTCGACCCCTCCTGTGGAGCCGGTATCGCCGCCGATTTGAAGACGTTCGCAGCGCACAATTGTTATGGTGTGGCCGCTATTGCCGCGCTCACAGTGCAATCGAGCGAAGGTGTGAAGTCCGTCCACGCTACTCCCGCGGCCACGCTTCGCGAGCAGCTTGACGTGCTGGCCGATGATGTCCCCATTGCGGCCGTGAAGATCGGGATGCTGGCTAACCGCGCAAATGCTTCCGTCGTTGCCGAATTTCTGGATGCGCGGAAATTTACTCATGTGGTGCTCGACCCCGTGACCCGTCCCACCGCCGGCAACGCGGAATTACTCGATGCTCCAGGGCTCAAGTTTGTGCGCGACGAACTCTTGAAGCGCGTTTCCGTGATCACACCCAATATGCCCGAAGCCGGCTTCCTCACGGGAATCGACGTGAAGGACCTCGCTTCCATGAAGGAGGCCGCGCTGAAGCTGGCCGAAATGGGCGCTCGCTCCGTGGTCGTGACCGGCGGGCACATGGAGAAGCCGATCGACGTGCTCTGCGAAAACGGCGTGGTGGAAAGCTTCGGTGGAGATCATGTGCGGAGCGCTAATACGCACGGCTCGGGGTGCACGTTCTCGTCTGCCATTGCCGCCCAACTTGCCACCGGGCTGCAGCTGCCTCAGGCGGTTATCCTGGCTAAGGCATACGTAACAAAGGCGATAGAGAAGTCCTACCCCGTCGGCAAAGGCCCAGGGCCCCTCAACCAACTCTTTCGTTTTCACCAGGACCCGCCAACCCGGGGAGTCCACGAAGTGCCCCAGCACGGGATGCACCCGGCGGCGGAGCCCGCCGCTCACTGACGTCCAAGGTCATTATCGGTTGCGTATCAGCCGTGGGGACGCCGCGTTGGCCTGTACTATTACCTATGCTATAAAAGCGAAGCTGCTCCTAATTTGAGGAAATTGTGCCGTTTATCAACTTTCCAGCGCGAGAGATTAACTGCAAGCTTGTCTACTATGGGCCCGGTCTTGGCGGCAAGACCGCGAACCTGCAGTGGATCTACGAGCATACTGGTACGAATCAAAAGGGAAAGATGGTCTCGTTGGCGACTGAGACGGACCGCACGCTTTTCTTCGATTTTCTTCCGCTGGACTTAGGGACAGTTCGCGGCTTTCGCACGCGTTTTCATCTATATACGGTGCCCGGACAGGTGTTCTATGAAGCCAGCCGGCGGCTGATCCTGAAGGGCGCCGACGGCGTGGTATTTGTCGCGGATTCGCAGGAAGAACGCATGGACGCGAATCTCGAAACTCTGGACAATCTTCGCGAACATCTGAAGGATCACAACCTGGATTTCAGCACGATTCCCTACGTTCTTCAGCTTAATAAGCGTGACTTGCCAAACATTCTGCCTGTGGACGAATTGAAAAAGCAGCTTGCTGTGAAAGATGAGCCTTCGCTGGAAGCCGTCGCCGTCACAGGTCAGGGAGTCTTTGACACGCTCAAAGAAGTCGCAAAATTAGTGCTCGCCGAACTGAAGAAGAACGCCTGACGATTGTCTCAATATAAATATAAATGAAAGACGACGTCGATCGTCTGCCGCACGGCTGCAGGCGTTCCGTTCGGATCGGTGGCAGGCTTGAACTGCCAACTCCGCACTTTCGCTAGGGAAGCCTCGTTCATCCCGTACGGCAACCCTTTCAGCACGTAGAGACTTTCGACTCTCCCTTCCGCACCAATAGTGGCCATGAGGACGACCGTGCCTTGAACTTTTTTCTTCACGGCAAGGTCAGTAAACTCCGCATTCGGGCACTGCGTGCATTGTGGCACTGAATATCCGCCGGTCCCTCCGAACGGATATGGGCCTTGCGGTGAGTCGTGGATTTGTGTGTTGAGCAGCTTCTCAGCTCCGGCATACATGATTACTGGGGCTTCCACGCTCACGATCCGTCGATCGGAACCGACATTGTACAAATCCAATTCGATCATGACCTCGTCGCCTTCGACGGAAAGTTTGCCTGTAACAAAATCGTCCGCTGAGAGCTGTGCCGCCGCGATTTCTCCCTGGAGATCGCTGTCCGCGTTCTCTCTTTCTAGGCCCACTTGGTGCAGAAGCGGAAGGATCTTCGACCGGTCTATGGGTTGGACTGCACCTCCGCCTTCGCGGCTGATGTTTCTGGTGAATTCGTCCGCCAGTTCGATCCCGAGCGCGGTGAGCCCTTTCGGGCCGGAAAAATCGCAGACAAGGACCTTGCTACCGCCGGTATTTTTCACATTCGCAATGATAACGGCCGCTTTGGAATCTAAAGGTGTTTGTTGCGCCGAAAGCGACCACGAACTGAGGAAGAAGAAAGCACCGAAAGCACAGACTGACCTGAGAAACAGCGCAGACACACTCCCTATCCGTTTGGCACTACTGCCTTCCATGCTCGTTCGATTAAAGAAATTAACGGTCCCGATCTCGGTCCCGTCCGCCGCCGTAGCCGCCCCGTCCACCTCGCCCGCCGCCACCGCCTCCACCGTGGCCGCCACGTCCACCGCCTCCTCCGCCATAGCCGCCGCGGCCTCCGCCGCCGCCCTGTGCTTGCGGACGCGCTTCGTTAACCACCAGGGCGCGACCCATGAACTCCTTGCCGTTGAGCGCGGCGATCACCTTTTCTGCTTCTCCGTCGTCTCGTATTTCTGCGAAACCGAAGCCTCGCGGCTGGCCGGTAAAACGATCGCGAAGGAGCGTCAGTGAATCCGGCTGTACGCCGATTTCCGCAAATAGCGCTTGCAGTTGCTCTTCTGTCGCCTTGAATGGAAGGTTCCCCACGTACAGTTTCTTCACGGTGGTGCTCCTTGCGCCCTCCATGCGGAAGACGCTGCTGCAGAGGTGCAAGAGGCAGGTCTCCGGCCAAGGGCAGCCAGCTAGGCGCCGGCTACTCCGGGCTGGAGCGAGCGCTCCAGCAACTCGTGAGCATCTTGCGCCAACCGGCCCTGTCAGTCAACTGTTGACGTAGCGCGGCACAGGAGAGTTTACGACAGCGTAATATTCGAAAAAGGCCGGCGCACAAGAGGCGCGGCAGCGCCATGCGTCATGTTCGGTAGCTGGCGTTGATATGCACGTATTCCTGCGTCATGTCGCAGGTCAAAATGCGCGCTTTGCCTTTGCCCGTGCCCAAATCAATCACGACGGGAACATGCTTGCTTTGCATCTTGCGGCTGGCGGCCCGTTCGCTGAACTTGTGCTCCCGGCCGCGCTTGCATACGAGCATTCCTGCGAGCCATATATCCACGCGTCCGTAATCGAATTTCACGCCGGAGCGTCCGGCCGCCGCAAGGATTCTGCCCCAGTTTGGATCTGCGCCCGCGAACGCAGTCTTTACCAGCGGCGATGTGGCAATCGTTTGCCCGATTTGCTTCGCGGCTTCGTCTGACGTTGCGCCACGCACTTCAACATCGATCACGCGTTGCGCTCCTTCGCCGTCTTCAACGATCGCGTAAGCGAGCGAAGCGCAAACCTTCTCGAGCGCAGCGCAGAACGTCTTAAATCCGGCGCCCCCGTTTCTGATCGCAGGCGCCCCGGATTGGCCATTGGCCAAAATCGCCACGGTGTCGTTCGTTGAGCTGTCGCCATCGACAGTGATCGAATTGTATGTAGATGCGGCGACTGCGCGCAGAGCTCGGTCGAGCAGCGCGGGAGAAATTTCCGCGTCCGTCACGACAAATGAGAGCATCGTGGCCATGTTGGGATGGATCATCCCGGAACCTTTCGCGCAACCAAGCACGCGGACTTGCTTGCCGCCGATGCTGCACTTTGCCGCTGCCCATTTCGGACGCGTGTCTGTGGTCATGATCGCGCGCGCGAATTGCGTAAACGTGACGGCGTCCGACGCGCGAGATTTCACCAAGGCTGGAATGGCCGCCAGAATCTTATCGACGCGGAATTCGCCGCCTATGACGCCTGTCGAACAAACCACGACCTCGGATGGGTCGATCTCACCGATCTGTTTCGCAAGACTGGAAGCGGTTTCGCGTGCTGCTGGCCGGCCGTCTTTCTCGGTGCAACAATTCGCGTTTGCCGAATTGACGATGACGGCGCGCATTCGGCCCTTTGATTGGCGCAGGTGCTCACGCGAAACGATCACCGGCGCGGCCACAACCTGATTCGTCGTGAAAAGAGCGGCAGCCGAAGCCGGCGTTTCGCTGAGCACCAGCCCCAGATCGAGCTTCGCCCGCTTCAACCCGGCGTGAACGGCGGAAAAGGAAAAGCCGCGTGGAACTTGGGCATCAGAGAGATAGGCGTTCATAGTGTGGAGTAAGCTGTTCGCATTTCTCGCGTGATTTGCGTCTCACCTTCAGTTAGGAATTCGCCTCCAGCTTCGAAACACGGGCCTCGAAATCGCCCAGCGCCGACCGAACAGCTCCGGGCGCCGTGCCACCCGCCGATGATCTGCGCGCGAGCGCAGCGTCAACCGTAAGAACGGTCGAAAGGTCGCGTCCAAACGCGGGCGAAAATTCCTTCAACCTTTCCAACGGCATCTCGCGTATCGTCTTTCCTTCGCGTTCCCCTGCTCGCAACACCTTACCCACTACTTCATGCGCCTCGCGAAACGGGACACCGCACGCCACGAGATAATCCGCAACTTCTGTTGCAACGAGCGCTGGATCGCTCGCCGCATCGCGTAGCCGCGCTTCGCGGAATTTCGTCGCGGCGAGAGTCGCCGCGGCGATTTGCGTCATCGCCAGCGTCTGATCGTGCGCGTCGAAAAGCGGCAGCTTATCTTCTTGCAGATCTCGCTGATAGCTCGTGGGCAGGCCTTTGCACGTGGTGAGCAGCGCAAAAAGCGAGCCGTAAACGCGTCCCGTCTTTCCACGGATCAATTCCCACGCATCCGGATTTTTCTTTTGCGGCATCAGGCTGCTGCCGGTCGAATATTCGTCCGGCAGTTCGATAAACGCGAATTCGGGCGAAGCGAAAAGCACCATATCTTCGGCCAGCCGCGAAAGGTGCATCGCCAATGTCGAAAGTGCAAAAAGATACTCGAGCGCGAAATCGCGATCGCTCACGGCGTCAAGGCTGTTTGCCGTGATCGCCGAAAAGCCCAAATCCTTCGCCAGCGCCTTGCGGTCGAGCGGAAACGCGCACCCGGAAAGCGCGCCAGATCCGAGCGGGCAAACATCTGCGCGCGTCGCCGCAGCCGAAAGCCGGTCCGCATCACGCAAAAACGCCTCGCCATGCGCAAGCAGCCAATGCGAAAGCAACAGCGGCTGAGCATGTTGCATGTGCGTTGTTCCCGGCATCGGCACGCCAATGTTGGACCGTGCCTGCGCCGCGACCGCTCGAGCCATCCCGGCGACCGCCCGCCGAAGCCCGCGTGCGGACTCCTTCACGTACATGCGAAACTCAGTCGCAACCATTTCGTTGCGGCTGCGCCCGGTGTGCAGCTTCGCGCCGAGGGGTCCCAGTTTTTCGATCAGGGCCGTTTCGGCAAAATGGTGGACGTCCTCCGCGGTCGATGCATCGAGCCACGCATGATCGGTGCGCGAACGCGCCTCGATTTCATCGAGCGCCGCCACGATTTTCTGCGACTCATCCTCCGTCAGGATCCCTCCATTGGCAAGCGCCCGCGACCACGCGCGGTCTAAAGCCAATTCTTGCGGGAGAAACCTGCGATCGAATTGCCACGAGCGCTCGAATTCATAGAAGGAGGCGTCCGGCCCGCGTTCGAACCGGCCGCCCCACATCTTGGCTCCGCTCATGTAGCCTTGGCCTCTTTCACTTGCGCATCGAGCGGCACAGTGATGGGCAACGCGAAAAGGTTGATGAATCCTTCCGCGTCTTTAGGGTTATAGCCGGTCATCGAGAAGCTCGCGAGGCCCGGTCGATAGAGCGAGTACGGCGAGACACGCGACGACGCGCTGACGTTGCCTTTAAAGAGCGAAAGTTTCACCGAGCCCGTCACACGCTTTTGGGATTGCGTGAAAAATGCATCGAGCGATTCGCGCAGCGGCGTAAACCACATTCCGTAATACACCATCTCCGCGTAACGCAGCGCGAGCATCTGCTGGTAATGCATCGTTTCGCGATCCAGGCAAAGCGATTCCAGTTCGCGATGTGCCTGAATCAGCAAAGTTCCGCCCGGTGTTTCATACGCGCCGCGCGATTTCATGCCCACGAGCCGGTTTTCCACGATGTCGATACGACCCACGCCGTTCGCTGCCGCAATTTCATTCAGCTGATTGAGCAAGGCCATCGGGGAGAGCTTCTTTCCGCTAATCGAAACCGGCGTGCCGGCTTCAAAGCCGATTTCGACTTCCGCGGGCTTGTCCGGGGCCTTCGCCGGCGACGTGATCCACTGCCACATCGCCTCGTCGGGCGCATTGGCAGGATCTTCCAGCACGCCACCTTCGTGGCTAAGGTGCCAGATGTTGCGGTCACGGCTGTATATATTTTTGGTCGTCTGCTCGATGGGAATATTGTGCGATTCAGCGTATGCGATTGCTTCTTCGCGCGAATTGATCTTCCACTCGCGCCACGGAGCAATGATCTTCAGCTCCGGCCCGAGCGCCTTGGCCGCGAGCTCAAAGCGTACTTGATCATTCCCTTTTCCCGTGCAGCCATGGGCCAGGGCATCCGCGCCCACTTTCTTTGCGATTTCCACTTGGCGCTTGGCAAGAATCGGCCGTGCGAATGAGGTGCCGAGCAGATAGCGATGCTCGTAGACGGCGCCAGCTCGCAGCGTGGGCCAAATGTAATCGGTGATGAACTCTTCGCGCAGATCTTCCACGTAAGCGGCGCTTGCGCCCGTTGCCAGCGCCTTCTTTCGCGCAGCTTCGAGATCCTCCTGCTGGCCCAGATCGCCAATCATCGCGATCACGTCGCAGTTGTTGTAGTTCTCCTTCAACCACGGAATGATGATGGAGGTATCGAGCCCTCCCGAGTACGCGACAACTACTTTTTTCGGCAATTCTTTCTCCTTGAGTTACGAGTTAAGCAGACTGTGCAGAATCGCTTTCTGCACGTGCAGCCGATTTTCCGCCTGATCGTAAACCACCGACCGCTGCGAATCCATCACCGCGTCGGTCACTTCGAGCCCGCGATGCGCCGGAAGGCAATGCAAGAAAACCGCATCCGGCGCTGCCAGCGAAAACAAAGCGTCGTTCACCTGATAAGAAGCAAATGCAGCCTCGCGCGTGGCCGCTTCAGCTTCCTGACCCATGCTCGCCCACACGTCCGTATAGACTGCCTGCGCTCCGCGAACGGCGTCTTGCGGCGAGATTAAAATTTCCACCGATCCTCCGGTAATCTCCGCGATGCGCTTCGCGTGCGAAACAATCGCTCCATCCGGCTCGTAGCCCTCCGGCGTTGCCACCCGCATGTGGGCACCGGTCTGCGCCCCGGCCATCAGCAGGGAGTGGCACATATTGTTGCCATCGCCCACGTACGTGAACTTTAGCCCGCGCAATCTGCCGAACCGTTCTTCGAGCGTGAAGAAATCCGCCAGAGCCTGGCACGGATGATACTTGTCCGAAAGCGCATTGATCACGGGAATCGTCGCGTTTTTGGCCAGGTCGTCGAGCGTTTTCTGCGCAAACACGCGCGCCACGATCCCCTGCACCCAGCGCTCCAGGTTGCGCGCAATGTCGCGAACCGGCTCGCGCTGCCCCAGCCGCGAAGCCGTGTGATCGAGAAAAGTGCTGTAGCCGCCGAGTTGCGCGATGGCGGCCTCAAACGTCACACGCGTCCGTAACGACGGCTTTTCGAAAATCAGCACCAGCGATTTGCCGTCGAGGGTGCCGCGATAGCGATCCGGATGCGCTTTTACATCTGCGGCCAATCGCAGAAAATCCTGCACTTGACTGGCGCTCCATTCGACGCCCGTGAGCAGATCACCTTTCAGCGAAAGCGAGACAGCAGCCGTTTTACTCATCTCGAGGCCGCCATGGTCATCGGCCCACTCGCTTGAGCCGACGAGTTAACCGCCGTTTGCGCATTCTTACGCGCATTCGTCGCGCCACGCGCCAAAACGCGCTCAAATTTCTTCAGGAATTCCGCCACGTCCTTTTTCTTCACAATATACGGCGGCAAGAGGCGCAAGATATGCTCGTGCGTGCAGTTGATCAGCAAACCTTCACGGAACGCCGCTTCGATGAATGGAGCGCCCTCGACCGCAAGGTCCACACCGATGATCAGGCCCTCGCCCCGCACTTCACGAATGAAATCGAACCGGGTGATCATCAGCTTTATGCCTTCGCTTATTTCCGCGCCGCGCTCATGGGCGTTTTCGATGAGCCTTTCGTCTTCGAGCACCGAAAGCAATTCGAGCGCGACTGCACACACCAACGGGCCGCCCGCAAAAGTCGAGCCGTGCATTCCCGGAGAGAATGCCGACGCGAATTGCTCGTTTGCCGCGACGGCACCCAGCGGCAACCCCCCTGCAAGCGGTTTCGCCATCGTCACGATGTCCGGCGGTGCAGCAAATTTCTGATACGCGAATTTGCGGCCGGTACGCCCCAGCCCGCATTGAATTTCGTCCGCGATCAATGCGGCGTCAAACTGCGTAGCGAGGGCGCGTGCGCGGTTCCAGAAAAGCTCGCTCACCGGAAAGACCCCGGCCTCGCCCTGAATCGGTTCGATCACGATTGCGCAAACGTGTTCGTTGAACTTGGCTTCGAGGTCGGTGACGTCATTGAAACGAACGAAGTCGACGCCGGGCACCAGCGGCTCGAAAGGCGCCCGGTATTTCAACGTGTGCGTGATCGAAAGCGCGCCAAACGTCCGCCCGTGAAACGAATTTTCCAAAGCGAGGAATCGAGTTTTCTCGGTCGGTCCGCCCGCCTTAGCATGCGAATAGGCACGCGCCAGTTTCAAGGCCCCTTCGACGGCTTCCGCGCCGCTATTCGTGAAATAGACGCGGTCCGAGCCGGTCCATTCAGCAAGCTTCGCGGCAAGCGGCGACTGATAAGCGTTGTGAAAGAGATTTGAGATGTGAATCGCGCGCGCCGCTTCCCTGCGGATCACGCGAACGAGCTTGGGATGCGAATATCCCAGCGCATTGACCGCAATGCCGCCGAGAAAATCGAGATATTCCTTGCCATGCGAGTCGTAAAGCCGGCACCCGCGGCCGTGCGTGAAGACCATCGGCGGGCGACGGTACGTGTTCATCAGATGGCTTGACGCTTGCGCGCTAATTCTGGCGGGCAAAGCCGAGTGAGCGTGAGTTGACTTCGTTTTCTTTGCCATGGAATTAATCCGCTGCGCGATGCGCCGCTTTTGCCACGCGCACCACCGGAAGCACTCGCGTGCCGTGATGGGACCTTGCGCCGTTTGCCGCGGCCAGCAAGGCGCGAGGCTGAGTGCCGCCCACTATCCGCACCTCGGCCACGCCTCCTGCAAGCGCGCGCTTTGCCGCTTCCAGTTTCAGAATCATTCCGCCGGAGACGACGTGCCGCCGAATCAGGTCCTCAATCTCGGGTCCCTTCAAAGAACTCAGTACCTTATCACCGTCCATCACGCCTGCCACATCCGTCAGGAAAATCAGCCGCTCCGCACCGACAAACTCCGCAGCCGCGGCCGCCATGTGGTCGGCGTTGATGTTGTAAAGCTCGCCGTCCGCTCCCAAGCCCATGCAGCTCGCAACGGGAACCACTCCCGCGCGCCACAGCGAATGCAAAAAGTCGACGTTTACTTCCGTCAAGTAACCGACGAAGCCGAGTCCGCCCTCGCATTCCTCCACCTGCATTGGCTCCGCAAGAAAGCAGGTCGCATCGGCCGCGCTGATCCCCACAGCTGGTTGTCCCGCAAGAGAAATCGCGCCCGCCACGCGCTTGTTCAAGAGTCCTGCAAACACCATGATGGCCACGTCGCGCGTTTCGCGATCCGTCACGCGCAGGCCGTTGACGAACCGGCTTTCAATGCCCATGCGCGCAAGCGTCGCAGTAAAAATCTTGCCGCCGCCGTGGATTACGAGCAGTTCATGGCCGGCGCGCGCAAGTTCCGCGATTTGCCTGGCAAGATTCTGTACGTTTTCGTTGTCATCGAGCAGCGCGCCTGCGATTTTGATCACCATTCTCATAGGAGTCCCGCCGTTTCCGGATACCCGCACATCCAATTGAAATTCTGCACTGCTTGCCCTGCCGCGCCCTTGCCGAGGTTGTCCAGGCACGAAACGATCGCCAGCCGCTCGCCGGACGCGTCCACCGCAAATCCCACATCGCAGAAATTCGTATATGCCACATGCTGCAGCTCCGGTAGTTGGCCCGCCGGCAGCACGCGAACAAACGGCTTGCCGGCGTAGAACTCCCGGTAAAGCGCTTCCACCTCCGCCGCCTTCCGGTTGCTGTTCAGCCACACGTAGAGCGTCGAAAGAATGCCGCGATCCACCGGCAAAAGGTGCGTCGAAAAGAGGAAATCGCGCGCCGCCAGCCCAAGATGCTCGGAAACTTCCGGCGTGTGCCTGTGCGTAAAGAGCCCATACGCCCGGAAGTTTTCGTTCACCTCAACGAAGTGCGTCTCGCGTTTCGGCTCCTTGCCGGCGCCGGTCACACCCGACTTGCAATCGCAGACAATGCCACGCGCTCGATGAACCCAGTCCGCCTCCAGCAAGGGCTTCAGCCCCAGGATCACCGACGTCGGATAGCATCCGGGATTCGCCACGACCCGAGCTTTAGCGACCGCGTCGGCATAGAGCTCCGGTAACCCGTAAACCGCCTCGCCGAGAATTCCCGCGTCCGGGGCCGGGAGCTTATACCAGTGTGCGAACGTCTCGGGCTTCTGGAACCGGAACGCTCCGCTCAAATCAACGATCTTTAGCTTAGGGTTCTCTCTCAACAGGGCCGGAACCAATTCGAGAGAAGCCTCATGTGGCGTCGAGAGGAACACGACGTGCGCGCCGCCGCACGCCACGCCCTCAAGCGAAAGCGGCTTGCAGGGAGCCTCTCCCCAGCCGCGCAACTGCGGAAACAGCTCCGAAAGGCAGCGCACCTCCGCATGGCTTTCGCGCAGGAAAAACGTCGGTTTCTCGACTTGAGGGTGCCGCAATAGGAGCTTCGCTAGTTCGAATCCGGCGTAGCCCGTTGCCCCAACTACGGCGACCCGTTGCGGGCCGCTCATCGGAGCATTCCCTCCACCCGGCGCTGGATCGTCTTCGCTGCCCCGTGCGACGACGCGATGATCAACACCGTATCGTCTCCCGCCAGAGTTCCCGCGACTTCCTTCCAGTGTTCCGCGTCTACGGCAGCGGCCAAGGGCTGCGCACCACCAGGGGGAGTCTTCAGCACGAGCATGTTTTGCGCAGCCCGGATATCCAGCAGGAAATCCTTCACCGCTCGTGACAGAGTGGGCAGCGGCGCTGGTTCCTCGGCCG
>DATJOL010000173.1:0-8701 GCA_035507075.1 Candidatus Aquilonibacter sp.
GCCGCAGGAATCGAGATCAAGATTTACCCACCCGATCCCACCGGCCGGTTTGCCCGCGTGCATGACCCTGAGGGAAATCCGATCGAATTGTGGCAGCCTAATGCTTCAGACACGAAAGGCTAGGCCGCGAAACAGTTCAGACCTGTATACGATTTCTTCCTGAGTTACACGCAAACCGGAAACTTGGTCCGGGCAAAATGTGACTCTGCCCATATCGCGTTTAGCGGGAGTGACCAGGACGCAAACGGACCGGTGCCTTCGACGCGGGAGGCTGGGCGGCGCGTATAAATCCCGGGGAGCTTATTTTTTCCGGGTTAATGCTTCACGCGGATGGGTTCTTGAGGATATCCGCGAGAGCCTGCAAACGCTTGGCGTCAGCAGGATCCTTCGCCGCGGCGGCGCTCGTTTCCAATGACGGCGCGAGGCGTTTCAGTTTCGCAACTTTGCCCTTGTTCATGTGCGAAGCCTCGGCATTGTCGATGGCTTTCTCGAGGGCCGCGATTCGCTCCGCGGGCAACGCTTGCGAGCGCGTCAACTGATCCAGGTACGCCTTCGCTACGACCAGCGTCGAAGGCCACACAATCTTCTGCTGGTCCTGCACATTTTCCAGATCCACATGGACCGACTTGGCCGCGTCGATTTCGTTCTGCGTCAGATATTTCGACGGCGTGAGCTCGAAAACATCCAATCCGCGCGCGATTTCCGAGCCGTAGATGTAGCCGTTGTACCAATAGGCCGACCAATCGCCGCCCAGCACCAGCATCTTCGCGTCGATCGGCCCGCGGTCGAAGTAGGCAATCTCCTGCGGATGAGCCGCGTCGGTGAAGTCCATCACGGAAACGCCGCCCTGATACCACGCCTGCACCTCGATGTCGCGCCCGGGAACCGGAACCAGCGAGCCGTTGTGCGCGACGCAATTTTCCGTGTCGCCCTGCGCCGCGGGCAGCTTGTAATAATGCGCGAACGTCAACTTGTCGTCGCTCAAATGGAAGATCGCATCCGCGCCCCAATCGCTCGGGTCGTTCGGGCGGCAGCGCGCGCCCAATCCCCCGCCCCACTCGTCGGTGAAGACCACTTTCGTGCCGTCGTTCGAAAACGTAGCCGAGTGCCAGTAGGAATAATTCGGATCGTTCACCGCATCGACGCGTTTCGGATGCACCGGGTCCTTGATGTCCAGCAGAATCCCGTTGCCCGAGCATGCGCCCGCGGCCAAACCGATCGACGAGTACACCGTGATGTCGTGGCACTGGTTGGTATCTTCGGGCTTCTCAAGAGGCTTCGTCGCATCCTTGCCGTGGCTGCCGCCGTTGGTCAGGCCGTTGATGGCGCCGGTCCGCGCGTCCATGAACACGCGAGGGCTCGACACCACTTTCGCATCCTGCGGCGCCGCCAGCGGAACCTGAATCACGTCGATGCGAAACAGCGCCGTATTCGGGTTCTTATCCGGCTCGCCGGTCGAACATCCGGCCAATTCTTCCGGTTGGCGCACGAACGACACGCCCGAAACGTAGATATACACGTTGTCCTTGTCGTTCGGGTCCACCACTAGCGTGTGCGTATGCGATCCGCGGCAGGTCTGCACGGCGGCCACTTGCTTGGGATTGTGGATGTCCGAGATATCGAAAATCCTCACGCCGCGGAAGCGGTCCTTTTGCGCCACCGGGAGACGCCGACGATTTTCTTGCCCCGCGGGCGCCGGAGGCTCCGGCGGAAAACCCTGCGTGCCGCAGTCCAGCCGCCCGTTCGTCATCTCGACGGACATGAACAGCAGGTTTTTATAAACGGACACATCGCCCTGCCCGCCCGGGCAAACCATCGTGGTCAACAAGGCGGTCTTCGCCGGATCGGAAATGTCGTAGATGCTCACGCCATAAAAATTTCCCTGAAACAGGTGGTCGCCCTCGAACGCGAGGTCGGAGTTCGCAAAGGCAAGCTGCGCGATCTCCATCTGCAAATCTTTCGGCATCTTCGACGCGTCACCAATGCCGAGCTGGCGAACCGTCTTTGCCACCCTGGGGTCGTCCGGCTGATCGGTCCCGAGTTGAAACGCCTCCGGCTTCTTCAGCAGCAGCAGATGCTTCATGCCCTCCTCTGCTTCGCCCGCGTCATAGAGGCCCGGCGTCAGGTTGTAGCGCGGATCGTTCACATCCGACCCTGTCATTCCCGGAGGCAGCGGCGGGGCCGGGACCGGCGCAAACGGATTTTCTTCCATCTGCGGCGCTTTCGCGGGCGCCGGCGCAATGGCTTGGTGCGTGGGTCCGGTGAAATCCGGCGTCTGCGCCTGGAGCGCGCTTCCCGTGAAGCACAGCACAATCGCGGCCGCGGCTACGCCCGCAAGACGCAAACCAACCCGGTACAATCGATTCATTGTTTCTCCTTTAGCGATTCCTTTTGCAGCAGGGACTGCATGATCCTGATCTCCGCGCGCTGCGAGGTGTCCACATCCGTCGTGAAGTCGAACAGCTGGGCGTCCTGTCCCGCGCTCGGCGTATCGTACAAGGCCTTGACCATGATCAGCGCGCCGCCGTGGTGCTGAATCATGCCCGTCAAAAACAGGTGATCGAATTCCGCGCCCTTGGCGTTCCGCAGCGCCTCCATCTGCGCCGGCGTCAGCATGCCGGGCATCAGAGCCATCGGCTTTCCCGACTTGTCCATGTCCGGCATGTCCGGCATCGACATGGAAGTGGGTTCCCCGCGAACCGCCAGCCACCGCTGCATCATCCGGATCTCGTCCGACTGCGAGCGGCTGATTCGCGCGCCCAGCAGCCGAATATCCTTGTTCTCCGTGTGCGAAGGAATCAGCGCCGTCATCACCACGGCCTGCTGATGGTGCATGATCATGCCTTGCATGAACTCCACGTCCGCTTGCGACGGCGGGAGCAGCGTGGCTCGCGTCGAGGACGGCAGCGTCTTGCTCGGCTGGCCCGGTGCGCCCGGCTGGACCACTACCGGCGCCGCAGGAGCAGATTGCTGCGCGCGCGCGGGCGATGAAGAGATGCCCGCAAAAGCGCTCGCGGCCAAGAGCACGGCGCAAAGCGCGGCGGACGCTCTTGCGGCGTGCAGCTTCCGGTGGAGTCGAGGATGATAGCGTTTCAATTTCGGTGCATCGCAATGCATATTCAGCGCTCTCCCGCTAAAACCAAATCAGCGAATCGCAAATTGTGGAGCAAGCAGCATTCGCGCGTCCGGGTATGGATACGCAGCCGGACCGAGCGAAGTTCCTTCAATTGTCAATTTACCTGACCCGGGCCGTCTCCGCCACCAGGTATGTGGGCCAATGCGAGGGGTTTCGTGTGCTGGAACTTCCTGGTTTTCTCGAGGCTCTCAGCAGCAATCTTCGACGCCGTGGCCTTTCTCCTTCTGCCGAATTTCCCACGTGGACGTACGCTCCGTTATAGGCAAACCGGACAACAATGTCCAGACGAAATGTCCAGCCGAAATGTCCAGCCGAAAGAGGCCATATCTCATCCTCGAAGCCGCGTTGCCGGACAGATGCCGGCCGCTGAACCGGCGGAGAATTTGGCATCGCGCTACCGGGCTATACTCGCCCCGATACGAGGTTTGGAAGCAGGCACGTCATGGCTAGAGTTGCTCGGGAAATGCTGCAGAAGGGCGGAATCGACATCGACAAGCAAGCGAATGTGCCCGTAAAAAATCCGGCAGAATTAGCCAACCGCAGCGCCGGGGCCCTCGCAGTGTGAGCGCATCAGGCGAGGGCCCCTGAGGGCAGCGGCAAGCATCCAGAAAGGATCTCTTACTTATAGCCGTCAACTGGCGCGAAAAGCGTCTTCGTCGGCTGCATTTTCTTGCCCTTCTTGAGCTTCTTGCTGGCTTTCTTCTTTGCTGCCATGGTTTTTTCTCCTACCGTCGGATTGCCCCCCAGGGCGGTTACATCCTTATAAGCAAATCCGGGACCAATGTACAGTGCCATGAGGCGTATCCCATTCGCCTTGGAATTTGGAGGAAACGGCACCGGCTTGCAGGCAGTGGCACGGGCCAGGCGGGACCAGCGTTGAATAAATCAACTCTGACTGAGAAATTCAACGGTGGAAAGGCGCCGGAAGCCAGAACCTTCAGCCGAAATCTAATTATGACGGCGGACGAGCAGCGCCGCGCCCGTATTCGCTCACGAGCAGCAGGAATAGGGTGCAGAAAGCGCAGATATACGCGAAGAGGTTTCCAACCTTGGCGAACACCGTGTGGCCGGCTTCCAGGAGCGGCACGGTCGCGAGGCTCGCCGTGGCGGCGTGCGGATGAAAG
This sequence comes from Candidatus Aquilonibacter sp., assembly GCA_035507075.1. GTDB lineage: Bacteria > Acidobacteriota > Terriglobia > Acidiferrales > UBA7541 > Palsa-295. The sequence goes on from DATJOL010000173.1 coordinate 4,261, forward strand.
TGAGGATCGACCGCGTAGGTCTTCTCGATTACCCTCCCGTTCGGATCGATAAACGCGGAGACTCCGGAATTGACGGCGCGCACCATGCTGACGCGCTGCTCGACGCTCGCGAACACGGCCAGAGCCAGGTGCTGCCACGGCTCGGCCTTCTCGCCGAACCATGTATCGTTCGTCAAATTGACCAGGAGATTGGGATGCTGCGCGCCAATGCGCCGCAAGAGTTTGGGCAGAATATCCTCGTAACAAATCACCGCTCCCACTTTCCAAACTCGTCCATCGGACGTCGTGAGAGGAAGTGTCGTAACTTCGCCGCCGGGGGTGAAGTCGCCGAATCCCGGAGGAATCAGGTCGCGGATCCAGGGAAAATCGGCGGCCGGCGGAATGTATTCCCCGAACGCCAGCAGGCGCATCTTGTCGTACCGCCCGGCCAAGTGTCCGTCGCGATCGATCAACAACGCGGAGTTAAAGAGCTCCTGATCTTGCTCAGAAGAAGTGAGAGCTCCCACGACGAGAGGTGCCGTGAAGCCGCGCTTCACCTGCCGGGGGTCCGACTCCGAAAAGTCCCTCGAGAAATCGCGCGGCAATTCGTAGGGGTAGCTGCTTTCTGGCCAAACGATGAGTTGCGCCCCAGCGTTTTGGAGTTCCCTTGATTTTTCCTGCAGGACAGCGAGCTGTTGGCTGGCCCACTCGGGATGCTCCAAACCTTTTTCGTTGTAGGGCACATTCGGCTGAACCACTCCGACTTCGAGCTGCGCCGCCATTTGCGATGCCGCGTCGAAATGGCGTATCCGGAAATGCCCGTAAGCGAGCGATGCCGCAAGGACAAGCACGGCGGCAAATGCCGGGGCCAGCGCCTTTTGCCGCCGCGTGAGCAGATCGTAGATCGCTCCGTTGACCATCAGCAACAGCGCGGTTACGCCGATGGGCCCAGCCAAATCCGCAATTTGAATCACCGTGGGGTGCCACGCCTGCATGATGGCGAGGTGCGACGGAAACAACAAAGGAACGGCAAGTTCGCACGTCGCCATTGCCAGCGGCGCCAAAAGCGCCATGGGCAGGGCTCGCCAGCGGCGAATCGCGCCCACCAGCCAGCCGAACAATAGGAACACGCTTCCCTGATACGCGCTGAACAGCGCGTACACCAGAAATGCCGCCGGCCAGGGCAGGCCGGCAAAGCGCCGCAGCAATTCGATCAGCCAGTAAAATCCCCCGCCCACCATCACCGCCCCGGCCCACCAGCAAAACAATGCCGCGCGCAGCCGCGTGGATGCGCGCTCCACCGCGAAAAGCGCCGGCACCATGGCGACCCAGGAGAGCGCGGAAAAATCGAAAGGCGTGCAGCTCAAAAACCACATGCACCCGCAAAGCGTGGCTAAGGCGAGCCCCACCGTCACTTCTCGCGGCGCGCGCAATTGGTCCGTGTGGACTTTTGAAGTCATCGTTCGTTTAGCCTTGTTACATCTTGTACCACTCCTCATCCCGGTCCGACAGCCATTCCCATGAGGCTTCCCACCCGCTTTCAACCCAAGAAATATAACGTGCCGGGGAATCGCAATAGACTTACACTGCGGTGCCGCTGACCGACAGGAGAAATCCATGGCCACCACGCCCTCGGGCGACGCGTACACTTTCGCCGAGCTGGAAAAGATTTCGAAAGACGCCGGCTTCACGCGCGTGGAGCTCGCGCCGCCGGAGATCGGCCTCGATCGCCTGGTCATCGCGCACCGCTGAAATTCGGGGCACAACTCTCCCTAAGCCCTTACGCGCCCGCTAGTTCCCCTGCGTCTTTTTCGGGGCCTCGTTCGTATAACGGATATGATAGGCGCCACTGCTTCCGCTTGGGAGGATTTCGTGGGGCTAGAGGGCGAGGTCGCGCAGCTCCGGCGGGGAAACCTGGACGCGCTTTCGCAATTGATCGCGCGCTACCAAAACCGCCTCTACCGCTACCTCCTGCGCCTCGTGCGCGATCCCGCGGAAGCCGAGGATTTGTTCCAGCAGACGTGGCTGCGGGTGGCCGAGAAAATCGAGAGCTTCGACACGCGGCGCAATTTCGACGCCTGGCTTTTCACGGTGGCGCGGCATTTGGCGCTCGATCATCTGCGGCGCATTCGCCCGCGCAGCCTCGATGAGCCGGTCGCAGACGATTCGGGCGGGGAAACCGGCGCCGACCGCCTCGTCTCCCAAGAAATTTTGCCGCTGGACCGCATCCTGGAAATCGAGAAGTCCGGCCGGCTCGCCGCCGCACTTCAGGAGCTGCCGGTGATTTATCGTGAAGTTGTTTCGCTGCGGTTCGAGGAAGAGATGAAAATCGAGGAGATCGCGCAAGTGCTGGGCGCGCCGCTTTCAACCGTGAAATCGCGCCTCCGGAGGTCGCTCGAGCAGTTGCGGGCGTCTCTCGAATCGCGCGGCGGCGCCGGAGGGTGGTCATGAATCCGCGCGGCGTGCATGACGAATTTCGCAGCCTCATGTCGCTCGCGGCTGCGGGCGCTCTCGAGTCCGCGGAAGAGCGGAGGCTTGAGCAGCATCTGAGCGCCTGCCCCGCCTGCTCCGCCGAATGGGAGGGCTGGCGCGCGCTGGCCGGCGGGCTTCGCCGCATTCCTACGCCGCAGCCTTCGGCTCGCTTGGTCGAGCGCACGCGGCGCCTCGCCGAAGCGGCTTTGGACGAAGCCGCCGAGCACCGCTGGAATCGCACGGTCTTGATTTTCCTGCTCGTGTTTTCCTGGGTTTTGACGCTGCTCAGTTGGCCGCTGGTTCGGCTGTTTTCCGGCGGGCTACTGGCCATGCTCGACATGCATTTCGAGCGCGCCTGGTATGGCTTTGCGATTTTCACCACGCTCACTTGGCTGGCGGGAGGAGTGGCGGCCGCCATGCTTTCGATGCGGCAGCGCCACGCAAGGAGGTTCGCATGAGCCGTCTAACGAATGAATTGAAGGTGATTCCCCGAACGGCGAAGGTGATCGCGACGATCATCTATCTCGGCGTTGCCACGACAATTTTCCTTTTTGCCATACCGACGGACCCCCAGATGAGCAAGTGGCCGTGGATCGGCAAATTCGCCTTTTGCTACGGGATCCCGCTGGTCATTTTTATCCCCGTCCTGCTGATCGGCTACGTCTACGGCGACGCCAAGCGCCGCCAGATGCGCTACGTGATGTGGACTTTGCTGGCGACTTTCATTCCCAACGCCATCGGGATTATTTTGTATTTCATTCTGCGCGATCCGCTTCCCAAGCCCTGCCCCAATTGCGCGCAGTTGCTCAAGACGGGATACACGTTTTGCCCGCACTGCGGCGTCCCGCTGCAACCCGCCTGCCCAAATTGCGGCAAAGCCGTCGAGTCCTCCTGGGCGCACTGCCCGGCGTGCGGCGCCCAGTTGCCGGCAAAGCAGGCGCCCGCGCCCGCCGCTTGACCCCCTCGCGAGAGGAGGCGAGCTCCACGCGTCTCTCGCACTTTCCTGCTAAGAGGAGGCCGTGGACCGCAGAGGAGCCTTACGCGTAAACACGGGATGTCAACCGAGCCGGATAACTTGAGTTCGCGGAACCCCACATTTTCCCTGCCGAGATCGCAAACTTCCGATAACGGCGTTTACCGGGCACGAGCCGATTCGCTAGTGATAGAGTAATTGCGACCAACTTCGCCGCTGTTGTCTTGCATCTATAACCTCTTGTTAGCGACGCCGAGGGGGAATCATTGAGGTTCGTTTTAGGTGTTGCGCTGCTTCATCTGGCCCTCACGCTTCAGCCCGCGGCAGCACAGTCAGCAGTTGATGAAGAACCCGAAGCCAATCCCGGGCGACCCACCGTTTCAACTCCTGCAACAATCACCCCGGTGGGATACCTGCAATTTGAAACGGGTTTTCTCCCCGCGTTTGAGTCGCCGGAGTTTTCGTCGCGGTACAGCCTGACCGAAGCCGTCAAAGTTGCGGTCACACCGCGTTTGGAATTTCTGGTTTTGGCTGAACCCATTGCGCATTTCACGGCGGAAGGAACAACCGCGAACCGCGTGGCGGATATTTTCGTGGGGGCGCAATTCGTGCTTCACCACGGGGAAGGCTCGAAGCCCACGCTCGCGGTGAGCTATTTCCATCGTGTGTATGATGGCGGCGCTCCAGAGTTTGATTTCGGAAGCCCGACCAACTCCGTTCTGATTCTTGCCAGCGCGGATGTAAAGGGATTTCACTATGACGCGAACGCCTTTTTCACGGAACTGGGCCAGGCGCCAGTGCGTCGCGGCCAGTTTGGCCAATCATTGACCGTTTCGCATCCGTTCTTGCGCCGCTTCACGCTATCCGGGGAGATTTGGCACTTCACGCAGCCGTTCCTAAAGAGCAATGCTGTCGGGAATCTTTGGGCCGTCAGCTATTCGGCGCGGAAAACGCTCGTCCTTGATGCTGGATTCAATCACGGGCTGACAGGGACATCCACAAGTTGGGAGGCGTTCA
>DATJOL010000174.1:0-10093 GCA_035507075.1 Candidatus Aquilonibacter sp.
TCGATCGGCACCATCTGCCCTTCGAGCACAGGAAAGATTTCCGGCAGCGCCACCGCGCCCACCTGCATGCGTCCCAGCGCAAATTGCTCGCGCGCGATGCGCCGCGTGAAATCGTCCATCAACTCCTTTTCGCGCACCGTAAAACGTTCGACGATCCGCGTCTTCTGCCTTTGAAACGGCTCGCCCTCGAACACTTGCGGAATCCGCCGCCGCAAAAAATCGATGCCTGATTCCATCTCTTTCTTGAACGCGTTTGCCTGCCCGCGTGGCAGAGTCAGCAGCAGCGGACGGTCCGGATACTTGAAATTGTTCACGTAGCAGCGGTCGGGCGCCGGCTCGGTCTCGAGCTTCATCTCCTCGATCATCCTCACGATCATCCCGCCGCGGCTCGTCCCCGAAAGCCCGCACACGAACAAATTGAACCCCGGCGCGCGCATCTCCACGCCCATCCGCAGCGCGCGCAGCGCTCGTTCTTGTCCCAGGTCTCCCGACATCGGCTCAACTTCCGCGGTCGTCTCGAACGGCAGAGTATTCGGATCGCACGTCCACCGCAGCTTGTCCGGCGTGAGTCCCGCATGATTCGGATTGGATTTCTTTGGCATCTTTTGATCGAAACGCTTGCTACTCAAGCGCGGCGTCCGCCTTCCCCCCGCTTTCCGCGGGCGTTAGAGGTCCGGCACCGTGGACCGGCGCATACAGATCCAGCATGCTCGCCGCCAGCGCCACGATGGTCGGCCCCAGCACCACTCCCAGCAGCCCGAACACCGCGATTCCCCCCAACACGCTGATGAACACCAGCAGCCCGCTCATCTCCGCGCGCCCGCTGATCAGCCACGGCCGCACCAGGTTGTCCAGCACGTTCACCACGCCGCCGCAAATCACCACCAGCAGAATGGCTCCCGCGTGATGCCCTTCCAGGAACAGGGCCACCGTCGCCGGCACCCAGATCAGCGCTGTCCCCACGACAGGAATGAACGAGCAGAATGCGATCATCACGCCCCAGAAAATCGGCGATGATAATCCCGTCACCGCAAATGCCACACCGCCAAACACTCCGTGGATCGCCGCCGCCACCAGGCTCGACGTGACGCTCGCGACAATCAGATCCCTCGCGTCGCGAATCATTCGCTCGCGATGCGCATCTTCAAACGGCAGCACTTCCCGAAGCCGCGCCAGGACTTTGTCCCCGTCGCGGTAGAGGTAGAACATTACCAGCAGCGTCACGCACAAGTGAAACACAAACGACGCGCTGTTCTTCAGGATCGTGCCCAGCTTTCCCGCCAGGAATCCCGCCACCTGCTCCGCGTACTTGTCGAGCGCCGTGGCAAGATCGGTGGGAACCGCATTCGGAAATCTTGCCTGCAAATCAGACCAAATATGATTCACCCAATTGAATTTTCCGTCCGCGATTCCGGCTTGAATCGACCGGCCGGCCTCCAGGCCCTGTTGCACAAACGCGCTCATGATCAGCAGCGCCGGCAGAATCAGGATCACCATCACTCCCAGCGTCGTGATAATCGCCGCCATCGTCCGGCCGCGCCGCTTGGCCAGCCAGCCGTTCACGGGATAGGAGACCACGACGATCACCGCCGCCCACACAATCGCGTCCAGGAATGGCAGGAAAATCAGATAAGACAGATACGCGAGGATCGCGACGATCGCATAGAACAACACTGTCCCCACGCGCTTCTGGGCGCTCGTCTCCGTCACCGTGCCTCTCGCTTTCTCATGGGGCAAGGAGACACATAGTGGCAATCCCTGAGTTTGTCAACTGCCGGATACTGCGCAGCGGCGCAAGCGCAAACTCACAAAAATCCGCCGAATCGCTGCCACTGGCCTTGTCGCCTCGGCTCACGAGCGCAAATGCTATAATCACCCGTGAATATGGCCGCTCCCTCAAATCCTGAATCCGCATGTCCTCATGCGCGCACGCGCCTGATCGCCAAAGACGACGACGCGCAGTACGTCGAATGCCTCGACTGCGGCGCGCTTCTCGAAAAGAGCGAACTCCAGCCCGCCCCGGCCAATTTCGGCGAATCGCTCGCCGACGCCTGAGCCCTACTCCCAAGGCGATAATCGTTCTTTTGTTCTCCGTCTTCGCGGAGTAGAATCCGCGCCAAGTGGGCTCTTCTCGCCACGACGCGAGGGGGTGCAAATGTCCAGGATCCTTTCAGTAGTTCTGCTCGTCGCTCTGAGTGCCTTCGGTGCGCTCGCTCAAGACACGACCAAGCCGGCGCAAAATCCGCCCGCTCCCTTGCCCAAAATTCCCGATGAAGCCAAGAAGCAGGCGAATCCCGTGAAGCCTTCCGCAGATTCCATCGCTGAGGGAAAGAAGGAGTATGGAACAGAATGCGCGATGTGCCACGGTTCCAACGGCGACGGCAAGGGCGATCTCGCCAGCGACATGAAACTCACTCTCGCTGATTTTCGCGATCCGGCGTCGCTCAAGGACATCACCGACGGTGAAATTTTCTACGTGATCAAAAACGGAAGAGGCGACATGCCGGCCGAAGGCGATCGCCTGAAGACGAATGACATCTGGAATCTCGTCAACTACGTCCGGTCGCTTCCGAAGAAAGAGTCAGCAAAATAATCTGGCGTTCGCCCGCCGCTCGCGGCGTGGGGTGGCCGCGATCAAAAAGTGGCGAACGGTTATTATTTCTTTGCAAGCGTCCGCACGTAGGCGATCACATTGACGATGTCCTCGGCGCTGACTCCCTTCACGGGTTCCATCTTTCCCTTCCCCTTGAGAATGATATTGTGAATTTCAGAATCGCTGAGAGCTTGCACCTGTTTGGAAGACAGCACAGCCGGAGTCAACTTGTAAGCTTTGGCCATCGGCCCATTGCCGCCCCCGTTGGGGCCATGGCAGATCGCGCAATGCTTCATGAAAACGTCTTTTCCGAGCGTCGCGTCCCCGCCGCCTGCAAGAGTCACGGGAGCGGCCATAAGCGCCAGAACCATAATTGTAATTGCGCCCTTCATTGCCCTTCCTCCTTGGTATTCGGTGAGTCATCGATCGTTTCCAAATCTCGAATTTTCAGCCAAAGACCTATCAGCACCAGCAAGACCGCTGCCGACGAAAACAGAAGTCCTTTTCTCCGGTAGGCCCCCTCGGCCAGCGCCGCTTGCCCCGCTTTCCACGTCTTTTGCGTCACTTGCATCCCCGCCTGGATGTCCGGTTCAATCTGCGAAAGCGTGACCGTATGGATTTCCACGCGCGCCTTGGTCAGGTCGTCGCGGGCTTCGGTCAACTCAAGTTGTGCGTCGCCGACTTCCACACCCGCCTCTTCGGCTCGCGTCAGAATGTCATTCGACCGCGCGATAGCTGCGGCGAGGCCCGTTAGCTCTTTATTCATCTGATTCGCCGGCCCATAGCCGGTGTCGCCCTCGATGTGGCAATTCAGGCAGACTGCTCCGGCGCCCGTGCCGATGAACGCATCGGTTGGATGCACGATCTGATGGTTGGTGTGGCAGGTCACGCAGCTCCCTAGCCCCATTCTTTCAAAGGCAATCTTGTGGGGTCCCGCAGCGTACATCTGACCCTGGATCACGTGGCAGGTCGAGCAGACGTTGGCTACCGATTTGACTCCCGGCGGGGCCGCCCCATGGCTCCCATGGCAAGTCGTGCACGTCGGGGCGCTCAAATCGCCTTTCTCGACCAACTCGGTGTGATGCACGCTCGCGTTGTACAGCGCCAGTTGATCGGTCGGAATATTGTAAGCCTTCATGTACTCCGCGTTGGCGTGGCATTTCCCGCAGGTCGGCGCCACATTTACAGGATAGACGGTCGAGCGTGGGTCGTCGGGCGGAAGAATATCGTGCACGCCGTGGCAATCGATGCAGACGGCCACTTTGTCGTCGCCTTTCGCCAGCATTTGCCCGTGCACGCTGGCGTGATATTCGCTCAGTTGATCGGTGCGAAGCGAAGGGTTGAACCCGCGCATGTACGCCGCGTCGGAATGGCATTTCGCGCACAGCTCCGGAATCTGTTTCCTATCGAATTGCCCTAGGTATCCCGCCGCTGGACTCATCGATTTCGATTTGTCGTCGCTCGATGCGTCGCCGCCGTGGCAGCTCGTGCAGGTGATTCCCTTTTGCGCGTGGACGTCGCTCTGGATGGACTCGGAGGTGACGCGCATCGCCCCTTCGAGCTTCGAGTGGCAATCCAAACAGCTATTTTTCGTCTGCGCGCGCAGCGGCGATGCGAAAAGCAAAAACAGGACCCCGCAAAGGAAGAGCGCGAATTTGATTTTCGCTTGTCGCGCCTCTCCGTGATTTCCCAGCGTCGGCCCCGCGCCGGAAGCAACCCTTGATCGGAGGCTGAACCGCATTCCTTTCTCGTTCATACAAAAATTCGCCGTCATCATCTCGCCAGATAGGCATACGCCGTCATCCCGACGAAGTATGCCAGCGCAAAAATGCCCAGGCCCGCGATCCAACGCTTCCCGCGCCCGCTTTTGTCGTTGTCGAAGAATGGCAGCAATGCCCAAACGGCGGCAGCCGCGCCAAATCCCATCACGCCGATCACATCGCCCGGAAGGGGGCCGATTTTTGCCGGCAAAAATCGCAGCGTCTGGAACATAAACATGAAATACCATTCCGGACGGATCCCCGCAGGCGCGGATGCGAAAAGATCCGCCTTCGTTCCCAGTTCCCAGGGTTTAAACGCCGCTAAGCAGCCAAGCACGGCCAGCGCGATGTACCACGCCATCAGTTCTCGCAGCAAAAAGTTGGGGAAAAAACGAAGTTCGCGCACCTTATCTGGATGCGCCTTCCAGTCGGCCTCCACGTTCGGAGGAAGGCTCATGCCGAAGCGCTGCACCAACAGCAGATGCAGACCGATAAACAGGGTCGCCAGGCCCGGCAATATGGCCACGTGTATCCCGAAGAAGCGGGTCAGCGTCGCTCCGGTCACGTCATCTCCGCCACGCAAGAAAACTAGAATCCAATGGCCGATCACCGGCACTTGCGCCGCCATGTCGGTTCCCACCTTCGTGGCGAACAAAGACAGCATGTTCCAAGGCAGGAGGTATCCGCTGAATCCGAACCCGAGCACGAGAAACAATAAAATCATCCCGCTCAGCCAGGTCAGCTCGCGCGGCATTCGGTACGATTTCAGAAAAAAAACGCTGAACATGTGCGCGATAGCCGTCAGGATCATGACGTTGGCGCCCCATGAGTGAATCGAGCGGATCAGCCATCCGAACGGCACCTTGGCCATGATGTATTGCACGCTCTCGAAGGCCCCATCCGGCGTGGGCCTGTAGTACAGAAGCAGCAGAATTCCGGTCGCCACCTGGATGCCGAACAAAAACAGCGTCATGCCGCCCAGAAAATAAAAATAGGAGAAGCGATGGGTCGGAACAGTCTTATGGCGCACAAACGCCATAAGTTCGTCCCATCCAAAACGTTCGTCGAGCCAATTCTGGATGTTCTCTCGCGCTCTCATTCAGCTGTTTTGCGGCCTCTGCGCGTAGATGTCGTTGCCCTTTAGAATTACGTCGAACTCTTGCAGCGGGCGCGGCGGAGGGCCACTGATATTCGCTCCGTCCACTGTATATTTTCCGTTGTGGCAGGGACACCAGACCTCATGCTGGTCGGGGAGATACTGGACGGTGCATCCCAGGTGCGTGCAGACGGCTGAAAGCGCGTGGTATTTTCCGTCCGACGTGAGAATCAAAATCGCAGGACGGCTTCCGAATCGGAAAATCTTTCCGGAATTCGGCTTCAAATCGCCGATGTGGGCGGCCAACACCAGACTGGCGCCGAGTTCGACCTGCTTGGGAGGGATGATGTAACGCAGGACGGGATAGAGGAACGACGCGACCGAGGCCGCCACCCCCATTCCCAGAAATGTTTCTACAAACCGCCGCCGCTCCTCGCGTCTCTTTTTCTTATCGGGATCGAGCATTTGGCCCCGCTTTCCGCAAACGCGCAGGCAGGCCCAACTCTCCCCTGAAAGTTGGTGGGAACAAACGATCATTATCGTAGGCGAGGGGCCGTTGGAAGGTCAGTGATACATGTCACAAGATTCGACTTTCTGAGGAGCAGCGTCTAAACCGCAAAATGATTTTCCCGGCGACAATTCGGCCGCTTCGCGAGCTGGTTCAGACCGTAAGAGATCTCTCAGCGAATCTTAAGCTTTTCGATGATGCGAAGCACGTCCGCGGCCGACACATCGTACAGCGAGTGTTCGTCTTCCTGTTCCAGCCGCTCGCGCAGATATTGCGCGGCGATGTAGCCCGCCTCGCGGTCCGTCAAATCGCGCTTGGCGCGCTCGCGAAACGCCACGAACGCCGGATGCGCCAGGCCGAGCACCACTCCCTTGCCGTCGACCAGAAATTTGCAGTCGATCGTGTCGCTGTGCCGCGTCGCGATGCCGTTCCACACGTGCGAAAACCGGCAATGGTACACAAAATCCGTCACTTTCGACGCCACATCGAAGGGAGCCACGAATTCACTCATCGCTCCCGCATTCGGAATCGTCGTATCCGTCGCCTGGGCCATTTGTCTCACTACTTTCTCGCGCCCGCTTCTGCGGGCTGCGTAAACTGCTGATAGGTTCGAATCGCGGCTCCCACTCCTGCTCCCGCCGGAACGCCGTGTCCCTGGTCCAGCAGCGTTTTCTCCAGTGCCGCAAGGAACACCAGCACGTTCGTCTTCTGGCTCGAGTATCCCATCAATCCGATCCGCCAGATCTGCCCTTTTGTCGGGCCGATGCCCCCCGCAATTTCGATGTTGAATTCGTCCAGCAATTGCTGGCGAACTCGGCGGTCCTCAATTCCAGCCGGGATTTTCACGCCCGTCACCGTCACCAACCGATCCTTTGGATTTGTTACGAACAGCTCCAGTCCCATCGCCTCAATTCCAGACACAAGCGCCGCTTGATTGTGCGCGTGCCGTTCCCACCGCGATTCGAGCGTTTCCTCCAATATCAGCCGCAGCGCTTCGCGCAGTCCATAAATCAGGGGAATCGGTGGCGTGTGATGATACGTCCGTTCCTTCCCCCAATAGTGCATGATCGGCAGGAAATCGAAATACCAGCTTTGTACCGGCTTTTTCCTCGCTCGAACCACATCTTCCGCGCGCGCGTTCACGGTGATTGGCGCCATCCCAGGCGGTGCGCTGATCGCTTTTTGCGTTCCGCTGAAGCAGATGTCGATTTTCTGCCGCTCCACATTCAGCGGATATCCAGCCAGTGTCGCCACCGCATCCACCACCAACAGCGCGCCCAGCTCGTCTGCTACCTTGTGAAAATCTTCCAGCCTTTGGACCACCGCCGTGGAGGTCTCGCCATGCGCGAGCCCCACAAATTTGATCTTTTTCCCCCGGCCCGCTTTTCGCACATCTTCGGGATCGACCGGATGCCCGTTCGGCGCGGTCACGCGAATCACGTTTGGCGTCGCCCGCTCGGCGATCACGGCCATTCGCTCGGAAAACATTCCGTTCGAGCAGACGATGCACTCGTCGCCCTCTTCGATAAGATTCAGCACGGAGGCTTCAATCCCGCCGGAGCCCGACGCGGAGACCGGATACGTCAGCCGGTTGTTCGTCTGAAACACGCGGCGGAGCAGCTCCTGCACTTCACCCATCATTTCCATAAACCAAGGATCGAGATGCCCTACGAGCGGCGCGGACAGCGCCTTGTAGACGCGTGGGTCCATGCAGGAAGGTCCGGGCGTCAGCATAATGCGGCTGGGCGGGATGAGTTCTCCGGTGGCTTCTGGCATCGCTATCTCTCCCTTTCGCGGCGGCCCGACACTCGCGGCTGCAAATCGGCGGCGCCAAGCGAAGGCCTCGCGGAGCCGCGAGGGTGCAAACCGGCACGCCTAGTGTCCCTAATTCCGGGCGGAGAGGTCAACCGTCTCGGCGGCCTCACTATGAGTTTTTACTGAACCATTTTGGCTTCTCCATCTGGTCATCCACGTGTTCCAGAAGGCCCCCGAAGTGCCCAGAAACCTGTTGATAATAAGATGTTAGCGGTTTCGCAACTTGTTCGAGGCCAAGTTGAAAGGCCTATACCTGTGTGCTAGATTTCAAAATTGACCACTTTTTTCATATGAGCGACGCAAAATCCAGCGCGGTGGCGAAGCCGAAAATCTCCCGTGTGGAGGTCTATTGGCACACGGTGAAATACCGCACGGTCGCGCTGTATGTGATCGTCCTTGCCGCGATTTTTCTCGCGTCGACGTATCTGATTTTTCCGGAGACTTCCGCGTCGCTGATCAAGAAGGTCACCGACGCGATCACGCCCGCGGACAACGGCGTCGCAAAGATCACGGCGCGGCAGGCGCGCTTCGTGAACCTTGACGGAAAAGTCCAAGTCAAGAAAGCAAATTCCGTCACCTGGTCCACCGCCGATTATCAGATCACTTTGGACAAAGGCGATCTGGTGCAAACGGGTCCAGACGGCGTGGCGCGCATCGCTTTCGCCGACGGCACCACGTATACTGTGAAGGGCGACACGCTGATTTACGTCGAGGAGAACTTCGTCTCTCAAGACAAGGCTTCCAGCGTCGCTGTCCACATCAACTCCGGCGAAGTGAATTTGAACACGGGATCCTGGGAAATTCCGGGTTCGAAGGCCGAGGTTTCGTTCCAAAACGCCGTGGCTTCTTTGAACGCGAATAGCCGCGCGGCGGTTCGCACCGATCCCGCGACCAAGCAAGACGAAATTACCGTGGATTCCGGCAGCGCGGAATTGACGCGCGGCAACGAACATTTGGATATCGGCCAGTGGGAGCGAGCGACGGTTACCCCGTCGGCTCCCATCACGAAGACGCAGGTTCTGGCGCCGCCGGACCTGGATCAGCCGCTTAATTTGGCGCCGATTATCGTCGCCGACCCGAAGCACGATCCGGTGCATTTTTCCTGGAAGCCAGTGGCAACCGCGACTTCGTACGATTTTCAGGTGAGCGCGACGGCCATGTTCAATCACCTGATGGCCGAACGCAAAACGGCGACGGAGAGCGTGGACGTCACGGGCCTCGATCCGGGCGAGTATTTCTGGCGCGTGCGGGCCATCGACGCCAAGAACGCGGAGAGCGAACCCAGCGACGCCTTCAAGTTCACGCTGGTGGCGCAGGGCAAGGAGCAGGAAATGCTCCTCGAAGTGGACGACACGCAGATCGAGGGCAGCGTGGTGGAAGTGACGGGGCGAACCGAACCCGGCGCAGCGCTGATCATCAACGGCGAGCAAGTGGCGGACATCCAGTCCGACGGGCGCTTCCGCTACTTCACGCAGCCGATGACGCGCGGGAGCCACGAGATCGTGATCACGGGCCAGAACCGCCGTGGGGGCACGGCGATCGTTCGCAAGGAAGTCGTCATACCGTAAGCGAAATTTTCTTTTGGCTGGACCGATCCTCACCGATTGGGCTCGAGCAGAATCTGGGGGAAGCAACACGTGACCAAGAACGGCTACAACATGCGGTCGGTCTTCAGTCTGTTTTCGTCCGACCTCGCCATCGACCTGGGGACCGCGAACACGCTGGTGTTCGCGCGCGGCAAAGGGATCGTCGTGAACGAGCCCTCGATCGTCGCCATCAATAAAAATAACGGCGAAGTGGTCGCCGTGGGGCGCGAAGCGAAAGACATGCTCGGACGCACGCCGGGAAACGTCGTCGCCATTAAGCCGATGAAAGACGGCGTGATTGCGGATTTCAAAGTCACCGAGCGCATGCTCACCTATTTCATCCAGAAGGCGCACAACCGGCGCGTTCTGGTGCATCCGCGCATCGTAATCGGCGTGCCGAGCGAAATCACGCCGGTGGAAAAACGCGCGGTGCAAGATTCCGCGTATCGCGCGCGAGCCAGCGAAGTCTACCTCGTCGAGCAGGCGATGGCCGCGGCCATCGGCGCCGGCCTGCCCATCGAAGAGCCGTCCGGCAACATGGTGGTCGACATCGGCGGCGGCACCACCGACATCGCCGTCATTTCCATGAGCGGCATCGTCTATTCGCGCTCGGTGCGCGTGGCCGGGAACGAAATGGACGAAGCCGTGATGCATTATCTCAAGCGCAAATACAACCTCCTGGTCGGCGAGCGCACCGCCGAGCAAATCAAAATGGAAATCGGTTCGGCGTATCCT
>DATJOL010000175.1:0-12505 GCA_035507075.1 Candidatus Aquilonibacter sp.
ACCCTCGGATTTCGATACGACGCACCAGATCAACGCGAACTGGATTTTTGATTTTCCATTCGGCCAGGGAAAGCGTTGGGGCTCGAACTGGAACCGCGGCGTGAACGCGATCCTGGGCGGATGGGAATTTTCGGGCCTGACGCGCTGGACGAGCGGATATCCGTTCAGTATTTCAACCTATGCTTTCGCCACCGACTACGAGCAGGACGGCCGCGCGGTGCTGATCGGCCCAGCGCCAAAGACAGGCGCATTCATCCAGGCGGATGGAACGCCGAACGTGTTTCAAGCTGGACCTGCTGCCGCGTCGGACTTTCGTTATGCGTATCCGGGCGAGGCAGGACAGCGAAACAATCTCCGCGGACCTGGCTATTTCGGCACGGACATGAGCCTCGCGAAGCTGTGGAGCCTGACAGAATCGCAGTCTCTCCGTTTTTCGTGGGATGTTTTCAACGTGACGAACGCGGTGCGGTTCGACGTCGGGTCACTGAATCAATACCTACTGTACCAGCCGACGCTCGGCGATTTCACGCAGACGCTGACGAAGCCGCGCGTGATGCAGTTTTCTCTGCGGTACAGCTTTTAGCGGCGTGCAGGACGTGACCATCAAAGCGGTACGAGGGAATCATCGTGAATAAGCTTTCTAAATGTCTTTGCGCGTTTCTTGCTGCGGCATTCTTGTGGGCGATTGCCCCCACGGCACAGGCGCAAATCGCGCCTGGAAAAACAAAGAACGTGGTGCTGATTGTGACGGACGGGCTGCGCTGGCAAGAAGTGTTTACCGGCGCGGACCACAGCCTGATGGATTACGACCATGGCGGCATCTGGGAGGATGCCACGACGTTGGGGAAGAAGTATTGGCGCGACACTCCGGAGGAGAGGCGCGAGGCGCTGTTCCCGTTTCTCTGGGGCACGGTGGCCAAACAGGGAGAGATCTTCGGCAATCAAAACAAGGGAAGTGTGGCGCACGTGACGAATGGGCTGGCGTTTTCCTATCCCGGCTACAACGAAATGCTCACGGGCTTTCCCGATCCGCGGATCAATAGCAACGAATTCGGGCCGAATCCGAACCGCACCGTGTTCGAATGGTTGAACGATCAGCCCGAATTTCACGGGCAGGTGGCCGCATACGCTACGTGGAGCACGTTTGCCGACATTTTCAACGAGAAACGCAGCCATCTGATCCTGCAATGTGGCTGGAGCCTGCCCCCACATTCCGACCCGCCGACGGCGCGCGACAAACTGCTGGACACGCTCTACGAGACGACCACGCGCTTCGACGACGAGGACGCGTACGACTCGTTTTTACAAGTCCCGCTGCTTGATTTTGTGCAGAGAGTGCATCCGCGCGTGCTGTTTGTCGGATACGGTGAAACGGACAACTGGGCGCACCAGGGGCGATACGATCTGGTGCTTGAAAGCGCGCATCTGTTCGACAAATTCGTGCAGCAGCTCTGGGAAACGATGCAAGCGATGCCCGAGTATCACGGAACGACCACGTTTCTGATTACGACCGACCACGGGCGCGGTAGCGGACTAGTGGAATGGAAAGAGCACGGCGTCGAAGAGAAGGGATCGGAGAACATCTGGATTGCCGCGATGGGGCCGGACACGCATCCGCTGGGCGAGCGCGCGAACATTCCGCCGGTGACGCAAGCGCAGATCGCCGCGACCGTGGCCGCGCTGCTCGGAAAGGATTATCCTGCGGCCGTTCCCAAGGCCGCACCGCCGATTGCGAATGTGCTTGCCTCAAAATGAGAATGCTGGATTTTTCGAGGCGTGGAGGACTCGGCAATTTGCGCTCCTGCGCGGGTGGAAGTCCTTTTCACACCGAAAATTTTTCTGGGGGCTTGGACTTTTTACTCGCACGAGTCTGACAAGGGTGTGTGTTTTCAATAACTTGCATTTGGTTTCTGACGTGCATTCCATAAACGCGTCAGGGGGAGGAAAGCCGAGGATCCCTTCGGGGATTGAGGGCTGGGCCGGCTTCCTTCCCCCGGCTTTTTATCCCGTCGCAATTCCCCCGCCTTTTTTGTAGCTCTTTCAAACCAATCAGTCACTCGACGTGATCTTCTGAAAGGCGATTCTCTGGTGTTGCAGGCTGAGCGGGATAGTGCCAGCACCGGCAGAGTTGTACTTCATCGGAAGAGACGATCAGTCGAGTCACGTCTATGAGTGACGGCAAGAAACCGGAAACCGCGCTGAGGAAGTAAGCAGCGGTTGCGTGCGTCTCTCAAAATTCAAGAAACTTCAGCGCGCGATGTTGGGAGAGGCGGTGAGTTCGTTTAGAATGGTGAGAACAATTTAGCCCGCTTGCGAATTGGGGCGTGGTCCAATCGGTAGGACACCTCACTGTTAATGAGGATGGTGGAGGTTCGAGTCCTCCCGCCCCAGCCATTTTTCCTCTGCTGTTTATTTTTCGAGGGACCTGAGACGGGCCTCTTCAATCCTTCACGACGGGGAAGCCGGCTTCGGTCCAGCCGCGCCAGCCGCCATCCATTGAGATTACGTTCCCGTAGCCCATCTTGCGCAGATTATCGGCAGCGAGCGCGGACCGGAAGCCTCCGCCGCAATAGAGAATGAGCGTCGCTTCCTTCTCTGCGACCGTGTTTTCGATGTCGCGCTCGATGATCCCCTTGCAAAGATGGATGGCGCCGGGGAGGTGTCCGCGCGCCCATTCGGAGTCCTCGCGCGTATCGATGAGTATGAATTTCTCGCCGGCATCCATGCGCTTCTTCGTGGCATGAACGTCTTCTTCCTTGATGCGCGATTTTGCGTCTTTGACGAGTCTCAGAAATCCTTCGGGATGATTGGGAGCCATTGGTTCACCTCGGATTTCGCCTGCAGAAAGAAGCTATCACAAGAGCTAGGGAGCGGGAATCGAAAGTGGAGGGAGGAGAAAATGGAGGAGCAAGGTAACGTCCGCCATTTCTCATTCGAAGTTGATTTTCAAATTTACAAATTCATTTCATGTCGCGCCAGTTGTGGCCCGTCTTGGTCTCGACGAGTAGCGGGACGCGCAGCTCGTGAACACCCTCCATCACTTCCTTCACAATCTTGCGCAACGCAGGAATTTCCTTTTCGGGCGCTTCGAAGAGGAGTTCGTCGTGGACCTGCAGGATCATGCGGGACCGGTAGCCTTCGGCGGGCAGGCGGCGATCGAGCTCAATCATGGCGAGTTTGATCAGATCAGCTGCGGCACCCTGCATGGGAGTGTTCATTGCCGTGCGCTCGGCAAAGCTGCGAAGGTTGGGCTGCGGCGAATCGATCTCGGGGATGGGACGAATGCGGCCAAAAAGAGTCCGCGTGATTTTCGTTTTTCGCGTTTCAGCGATTTGCTCATCCAGGTATTTCTTCACGCCGCTGTAGCGCTCGAAATAGGCGGCGATGAATTTCGCGCCTTCGCGCTGCTCGATGCCGAGCTGCTGGGCGAGGCCAAACGCGGAAAGGCCGTAAATAACGCCGAAATTGATGACTTTGGCGACGCGGCGATGCTCGGGCGTCTGCGCGAAGGGGGCGACGCCGAACACTTCCTGCGCGGTGCGGGAGTGAATATCCTCACCGCGGCGGAACGCTTCGACCAGCACTGGATCCTCGGAGAGATGCGCGAGAATCCGAAGCTCGATTTGTGAGTAGTCAGCGGAAAGAAGCTTCGAGCCGGGCGAAGCAACGAAAGCCGCGCGAATTTCGCGACCGAGTTCAGTGCGCACGGGAATATTCTGCAAATTGGGGTTGGCGGAACTGAGACGTCCGGTTGCCGCTGTCGTCTGGCTGAAGCGCGTGTGCAGGCGTCCCGTGGCGGGATGAATCAGGCGCGGCAGGACGTCGGCATACGTGGATTTCAGCTTGGCAAGCTCGCGATATTCGAGAATTTTCTTCGGGAGATCGTGGACCAGTGCGAGCTCTTCGAGAACTTCGGCGGCGGTAGAGCGTGCCTTGGCGCGCACGCGGCGCGGCATTTGCAGGTTGAGCTTGTCGAAGAGAATTTCGGCGAGCTGGGCGGGAGACTTTATGTTGAATTCCTGGCCCGCGAGCTCGTAGATGCCGCCTTCGAGGGCGCTGATTTCCGATTGGAGCTTTGCGGAAAGTCTTTCGAGCTCGTCACGGTCCACCAGAACGCCCGCTTCCTCCATGCGCGCGAGCACGCCTGCGAGGGGCAGATCGATTCTCTCGTAGAGCTCGAACAAGCCCTGTTTTTCGACTTCTTCGCGCAGTACGGGCGCGAGCCGCCGCACAAAATCAGCGCGCTCGCCGGCAGCGCCGGAAAGGGTGCGGTTCAAGTGGCGCAACACAACCTCAGCAAATGCGTGATTCGCGGTCGTCGGTCGAAGCAGATAGGAATAGAGGATCGTGGCGTCGCGGATGCCGCGAGTCTCGCCGGCAAGCAACTGGAAGAGTTTGGGATCGTGGACGGCTTTGGAGCGATTCGGATCAGCGAGCCAGTCTTTCATCGCTGCGAGAGTCTTGTCTTCCAGGTCATTCGCGGCGGTCTTTGCAACGCCCTCTTTCGCCGAGGCTTCAATACTTAGAACTCTTGTTCCGTAGCCTTCCTCTTCGGGCTCGACAGCATCGAGAGCGAGCCAAACGGCCGTTTCATGCGCGGCAGGAATCGAATGCAGGAATTTCGCGAAATCGGCCGGCGATTTTGCAGGCTCGTAATCGGACTTGCGATCGTCGGTCAGCGGCGCGATTTCCTTGAGCAGCGAGGTGAATCCCAGCTCGCCATATAACTCGCGCAAGGAGTTTGCGTCGGGCTCTTCTATCTGCAATTTGCCGAGTTCGAGCGGCACGGGCACGTCGGTGGGAATGGTGGCGAGTTGCTTGCTCAGCTTCACGAATTCGGCGTAGTTTTCGAGCGCGTCGCGATAGCTCGCGCGCTTCACTTTGGAGGCATTTTTCAGCGCCGCTTCCGCGCTGCCGAATTCCTGAATCAATTGCCGCGCGCCGACTTCGCCAATTCCCGCCTTCCGCCGCTCGCCCGGAGCCGGTTTTTCGTTGGGGTCGCGCGCACCGGGGATGTTGTCGATCGAGTCGCCCATTAGAGCCATGACGTCCGGGACTTTCTTCGGAGGAACGCCCATCAGCTCTTCGACTTTTTTCTCGTCGATCACCAGATCGCCTTTGGAGGGATTCAGAATCTTCACTTTTCCGCCCACCAACTGCATCAGGTCCTTATCGCTGGTGACGATGAAAACTTCGAGGGCCTTTTTTTCTCCCTGGCGCGCCAGTGTTGCGATGACGTCGTCGGCTTCAAATCCCGGCCGCTCGAGAATCGGCAGGCGCATCGCTTCGCAGTAGCGACGGACAAACGGTAACTGGACTGCGAGATCCTCCGGCATGGGTGGGCGCTGGGCTTTATAGTCGGCGAACAGTTTGTCGCGAAACGTTGGCTCGGCTGTGTCGAAGACCACGGCGAGATAGTCCGGGCTCCAATCCTTCACCAGCTTGCGAATCATATTGGCGAAGAGATAGGGAACATTCGTGGGAACGCCCGAGGGGCTGCGAAGCCGCTGGGGCATGGGCGCGTAAAACGCGCGGAAGATGTATCCCATCGCGTCGATCAAGAAGAGCCGCTTTGGTTCCTTGGAAGCCATGGAGTGAAGGGCGAGCGTTCCGGCCCGGCGTCATGTTTGACCGGGCGAGTATACCAGAGCGCGGGAAAAAGCCCTGGGGAGCGGCGCGCGGGGCGACTCTTTGGAACCGTAAACTGCGCGTCAAATTTATGTATACTGTTGGCTTCTTTCTGCCAGGGGTGGCAGCCGGGGCGAGGCCTTTCCCGTCAATCGTTTGCATCTTTGTTTTGAATGGGTGGGAAGCGGCTTCGGCGGGTTACAAGTCTATAGGGGGATCAATATGGAAATTTGCCGTCGGTATGGTGTCCGCATCGCCTGGCTTTTGGCGCTGGCTGTAATTGTGTTCCTGGTGGCGCGTCCAGCGGCAGCGCAAACGTTCCGCGGAACGATTCTTGGGACCGTGACGGATACGACGGGCGCGGCGATCGTCGGCGCTACCGTAGAGATCCAGAACGTGGACACAGGGCTGGTGCGCACGACGGAGACAGGCGTGGACGGCAGCTACGTGATGCCGGAGTTGCCGATAGGTAATTACCGGGTCACGGTGGAGCGAAAGGGATTTCAGGTTTCGGTGACGGATGGAGTTCGCGTGGACGTTGCGGTGCAGAGAACCGTGAACGCGCAAATGAAAACCGGAAACGTCGAGCAGAAGGTGGTGGTGTCGGCGGAAACGCAACCGCAGGTGGAAACAGCGTCGGACACGCTGGGCGGCGTGATGCAACAGCAGCAGGTGACCAGCATTCCCGCGAACGGACGCGATTACCAGAAATTAATTTTCCTCACGCCAGGCGTAGCCGGTTCACCAGACGAAATCACCGATTCGCCGGGATCTTACGGTGTGTTCTCGATGAACGGCGCGCGCGGCCGGTCGAATAATTTCCTGCTGGACGGCACGGATATGAACGACGGCTTCCGCAACGACCCGGCCATCAACGAAGCGGGCGTGTTCGGCGACCCGGCGACAATCCTGCCGCTCGAGGCGATTTCTGAGCTGCACGTGCTCTCCAATTACGAAGCGGAATACGGACGGAACGCAGGGGCTGTGGTCAACATCGTGACCAAGAGCGGCACGAACCAGTTCCACGGCTCCGCGCTCGAATATTTCCGCAATACGTCGCTGAACGCGCGAAATTACTTCAACGATGTGGGCACGCCGAAGTCCCCGTTTCACAACAACCAGTTCGGCGCGTCACTGGGCGGCCCGATTATCAAAGACAAGACATTTTTCTTCTTCGATTATGAGGGCCAGAGAGAGTCAGGATCGCAAAACGCACTGGCGTGCGTGCCCAATCCCGCCCAGCTGCAGGGTTCGACGAACTCGGTGATCACCGCTCTGATTGCCAGGGACCCATGGCCGACTCCCAACATCGCCGGAGTGACGACGACGGATACCGGCTGCTCGGCGCCGAACCTTTCAACCAATACGCCGTTCAGCAACGACATCGACAGCCTGATCGGTAAGATCGATCACAGCTTTAACCAGAACAACTTGCTCTCCGGCCGGTATTATTTTGGCAACAGCACGCAGCTCTTCCCGCTGTCGCTGACCGGCGGCGCCACGCTGCCGGGATTCAATACCTACACGCCGACCCGCGTGCAGCTCGTTTCGATTTCCGACGTGTGGACGATGTCGCCGACGCGCGTGAACGAAGCGCGCCTCGGCTGGAACCGCTTTGCGGAGGGCTTCTTTCCTCAAGACCGGGCGTTCGACCCTGCCTCCATCGGTCTCGATACGGGCTCGTCGTCCGGTGGGATTCCGGTAATTGACGTTGGCTCGTTTGCGCAGATTGGGGCGAACAATTCCACTCCCCGCAACCGCGTGGACGCAAACTGGCACTTCATCGACAACATTTCCTGGAAGATCGGCAAAAACGACCTCAAGTTCGGCTACGAGTTCCGCAGAACCTCGATCACACAGAACCTGGGGATCAATTCGCGCGGAATACTGGACTTCGACGGCATCGGAGATTTTCTTGCGGGAACCGTGGAGGACGGCTCGATCACATCGGGCAACGGCGTTCGCCATACCTATCAGAACAACCACGGACTCTACGTGCAGGACGCCTACAAGTTGACGAGCACGATCACGGTCAACGCCGGCTTGCGCTGGGATTATTACGGCGTCTTTCACGAGAAGAACGATCTGCTGAGCAATTTCTATCCGACCCAGGGGCTGGTGCAGGTGGGAACCGGAGGCGTTGGAAAGCTCTACCAGCCCGACTATCGCAATTTTGCGCCACGGCTGAGCGCCGCTTGGGACGTGCGAGGCAGAGGTCGGACGGTCCTCCGCGCCGGGTGGGGAATGTTCTTCGATGCTTTTTCACAGGATATCTTTCTCGACCACTTGCCGTGGCCCAGCCTTTATGATCCCGGACCCGCGTACAACCCGACCGGGCCGGCGGCGATGCAAAGCGGAACGGCGCTTGGCTCCATCGTTGCCAATTCGCCGGTGTTCGGCGGCTTTGGTCCCACGGGTGACGCGTTTGGCGTGGATCCCAACATTCGCACGCCTTACATGGAGAACTACAACCTGAACCTGCAGCAGCAGATTTCGAAGAAGGTGGTTTTCCAGATTGGATACGTCGGGTCGCAGGGACACCGGCTGTTCCGCTTCGTGGATTTGAACCAGCCGAACCAGGCAACCATCGACGCCTCCGATCTGCAATTTGCGGCGAACAATGTGGATACCGTGTTGGGAAACCCATGCCTGCCGGCAGGAGGAAATGGTTGCATCCCAGCTTATGGATCGCCGAGGAATTTTCCGCAGTACCCGTTGTTTTACATCTTCCAGGAGCAGGCTTCGGCCAAGTCGAATTATAATTCGCTGCAAAGCAGCATTCGCATAAACGACTATCGCGGCTTCAGCTCGCAAATCAACTACGTCTGGTCACATTCAATCGACAATGCGAGCGATCTGGAGGATTTCGTCCCCAACGCGGCACAGCCGAACGACAGCACAAATCCCAACGCGGAGAAGGGAAACTCGAATTTCGACGTGCGCAACCGCTTCTCCTGGAATTACATGTACCGGCTGCCGAACCGCGGAGGAAAGCTGAGCAAGCTGAGAGACGGGTGGGGAATCGACGGCGCCGTCATTCTGCAAGCGGGGCAGCCGTTTGCCCTCAACTACGATTTCGAGGGCGATTTTGACGGCAGCGGGGAAGGCGACGGCCGGCCCGATGTTGCCGGCCCGATTACCTACAACCGCGGCAACCCGGCGCAGTTTCTTGACCTCACTTCGTTCATGGTTCCGTGCACTCCGAGCCCGGTGTACACCGAAGCGACGGGCAACAATCCCGCGCCCGGCAACGAGCAAATCTGCGTTCCCGGTACGCGGCATTTCGGAAATGAGGGCAGAGGCTCTTTGCGCGGTCCGAGCTTTAAGGAAGCGGACTTTGCCGTTTTCAAGGACACTCCGATTACCGAGCATCTGACGGCACAATTCCGCTGCGAGATTTTCAACCTCCTTAACCATCCGAACTTTGCCAGCCCGCTTTTGCCGGCCTTCATTGCGGACGCTGCATTCAACGGCATCAACACTTCGCCGTCGAGCGCGACCTACGGCCACAGCACGGGATACCTTCCGCTGACGGCCACCGGCGACGTAGGCATTGGCAATCCGTTCCTAGGCGGCGGTGCGCCTCGCGGCATTCAGTTTGCCGTCAAGTTCATGTTCTGAGGCAGCCGAAGCCTTTTGGAATGGCAGCAATCGCAGCCCGGCTCCGATGTGGGGCCGGGCCTTGTTTTTCCGCCCGATTCGTTTCCCAACTTTCCCTCCTCTGTTAAGCTTTGCCTGCCTTGGGATTGCGGCAGACGAAGGGATGTGAGGCGTAAAGCAGTACCCTGCAAGAAGGCCCCAAATTAAGGAAGTGAAATATTTTTCCAGGTCCCTGCGTATCCACCTATGGAACGACGGAAAGCTGCCGGCGAGATGAGTCCCATGGAAATGGCGGAAATGCTGGCCCAGGTCCGGGCGGGCGACGCAGACGCCTGGGGGGAGCTTTACCGCCAGTTTGGGCCGGCGATATTCCGGTTTTGCCGGCGGGCGCTGCCTACACGAGAGGATGCGGAGGACGCAACGACGGAAGTATTTATGAAGGTTCGCCAAAAACTCGGGACGTATGATTCCTCGCGGCCGTTTGCGGCCTGGCTGTATAAAGTGGCGAGCAATCATTGCTGGGACATTCTGCGCCGGCGGCGCATTCGGCAGGATCTCGAAACCGGAGACATAGAGACGCTGCCGCTCGAACATCCCGATCCGAGCCAGCTCGAACGCCTGCAGGCCGAGCATTCGAGCAAGGAAGTCCGCGCGGGCCTGGCGAAATTGCCAGACCGTGCCCGCATGGCCCTGGTGCTTCGCTATTATGCCGACATGAGTTACGACGAAATCGCCGATACTCTGGGCGTTCGCCGCGCGTTTGTGGGGGTCCTGCTGCTGCGGGCCCGCCACCAATTGCGCGACACGCTCGGAGAAGCCGGCGCTCATCTCCTGGGTAACGCTGCAGGGAGCCACACATGACGCCACTCGACAGTCACTTCGATGAAATGACCGCGCTGCTTCTGCTGGAAGGACAGCTTCCACCGGACCGCGCAGAAGAGGTGCGATCGCACACCGCGACGTGCCATCAATGCCGGGAGCTTGTGCGGGCGCTGAAGAATGAAGATGTGTGGATTCGCAACTCGCTCGCGGAGCCAGACGAGTTGGTTCCCGCGCGGCTGGTCCATGCGCCCGAGCGGGGAGGGGCTCCCTGGGGTTGGATTTCGGCCATTGGCCTCGCCTTCGGCGGCTCCTACACGCTCTGGACCAGTTTCATCGAGCCCTGGAGAGCGCAGGCGGCGCAGGCAGGCTTCACGCAGGGAAATCTTCTCACCATGCTCTTCTTCACCGGAGCTTTCTGGAAAGGATGGAACGCGATGCAAAGCCTGATGGAGTTTCTGGCAACCGCGACTCTGGGCATGCTGTTCGTGTGGCTGCTGAGAAAGCATTGGAGCCGGCTTTCGACCGTCGCGGTCGTGATGAGTGTCCTGCTTCTGTCTCTGGCGATTCCGCAGGCGGCAGGCGCTGCAGAAGTGAAGCACGGCGACCCGAACTTCACGCTGGAGGCGGGCCAGGAGGTGCCAACGGATTTGATTGTGGCCGCTGAGCGCACCCGGATCGACGGCGATGTGGATGGCGATTTGATTGTGTGGTCGCGTGACGTGGTGGTGAACGGCCACGTGAAGGGCGACATTTTGGGCTTTGCTGAAGAGTTGACCGTGAATGGGCCTGTCGACGGCAACGTCCGCGTTTTTGCCCAATCCTTTTCTTTGCAATCCGCGGTTGCGCGCAACGTGATGGGCTGGTGCCGCGACATCGAGCTCAACGAAAAATCATCGGTAGGCGGAACGATCACGCTGGGAGGGGCCAATCTAGATTTGAACGGTCCCGTGGCTGGCGACGGCCTGCTCTTCGGCGACACGATCGACATCGGCGGTTCGATGGGCCACGATCTGCTCATTCGCGGCGCCAACCTTTCCATCGGACCGGGAGCTGAAATCAAAGGACATGTGAAATTCAACGGGCGTAACCAACCCGTCGTTTCCTCTTCCGCAAAACTGGCCTATCCGATCCAAGTAAACATTGTAAAGAGAAGCTACCGGCCGAACTATGCGGCGCCGGAATACTACTGGCATGAAGTTCTGTTCTGGGGCGCGCGTTTCCTGTTTGGCCTGGTGATTCTGCTGCTCGCTCCCGGTTTCTTTTTCGACGCCGAATCGGCGCTGAAAAAATACGCCCCGTCGTTCGGATTCGGCGTGCTGTTTCTTTGCGCCGTGCCCGTGATTGCGATCCTCGTTTGCCTGACGGTCGTCGGGCTGGGCATCGGGATCGCTTCGCTGCTTCTCTATGTTGTCGCGGCATATTCCGGGAGGGTATTTGTGGGCGCATGGTTGGGAGAGAAAATTCTGGGCGCGTCTCACGGTGCGGGACCGGCCATTGCGCGCCTGGCCCTGGGATTGGCGCTGATTCAGGCAGGTACGATGCTGCCGTTCCTTGGAATTCTGATCAGCTTCGTCGCGGCAGTTTGGGGAGTGGGCGCGCTGGTGCTCGCCATTCACAAGCATCTGCGCGTGCAGTGGGCTCCCGCCGCCTGAATCGGTGCGGGATTTCCGGCGCGTTCGCTAGACCACGCCGAGCGTTTTTCCCACTCGCCCGATAATATCGGCGGCGCGTTCGAGATCGGCGCGCTTGTGCGCCGCCGTCACGATGGTTCGCAGCCTCGCTTTTCCTTCCGGCACGGTTGGATAGCCGATGGCTCCGGCAAAGACGCCTTCTGCAAACAGCGTTCGCGAAAATTCAAAAGCTTTTGCCGCGTCGCCCACCATGATGGGCGTAATCGGCGTCTCGCTTTTGCCTGTGTCGAAGCCGAGTTTCTTGAGCTCACGCTTGAAGAATTTCGTGTTGGCCCACAACTTCTTGACGAGCTTTTCGCCAGCCTCGGAATCGAGCAGCTCGAATGCCGCCCGGCAGGTCGCGGTCACCGAAGGCGGATGCGAAGTCGAAAACAGGAACGGCCGCGCGCGCTGGTACAGATAGTCGATCAAATCGCGCGAGCCGCAGACGTATCCGCCGATCGAGCCGATGGCCTTGCTGAGCGTTCCCACTTGAATGTCCACGCGGCCGTGGCAATTGAAATGGTCGATGGTCCCGCGCCCGCGGTTGCCAAGCACGCCCGACGCGTGCGCGTCGTCCACCATCATGATGCAATTGTATTTTTCTGCCAGGTCGCACAGCGCCGGCAAATTGGCGATGTCACCATCCATAGAGAACACGCCGTCGGTGATCAGCAGCTTGTGCCCGTTCCAGTCCTTGGTTTCCTCCAGCACGCGCTCGCAGTCGGCAGCGTCCTTGTGCTTGAACACTTTGATGGTGGCGCGGGAGAGGCGGCAGCCGTCGA
>DATJOL010000176.1:0-41195 GCA_035507075.1 Candidatus Aquilonibacter sp.
CTTCAGCGTAACGCCGGGTTTGAGCACAGGAACCGTCCAGACGTAGAGCGGCTGGCTCGCTGGGCCGCCGACGAACGCCGCGGTGAGATCCGGTGTGACCCGCATCGGAAAGAAAATATCGCCGCGAAACAGCAGGAAACGGGGCAGCAAAATGCCGACAAGCGTCCGGGGCACGCCGTTGATCGTCATCGTCGTGCCGAGAATCTTTGGATCGCGATTGAACTGTTCGTGCCAGAGGCGATCACTCATCAGGAAGACGGGCGGAGCGCCCGGCGCGGCGTCCGAGTCCGTAATCTCCCTTCCCAATTGGGGCTTGAAGCCCAGCGCCGCAAATGTCGCGGGTTCCTCCGCGCACCCGAGAGTCTCGTAGGTCGTCTTCCCGATGGCATACGTCATATCCATGGTGGTAGTGCCACCGAGGATCGCGCTGAAGGAGTGACTCTCGCGCCGGAAATCCAAAAGCTCCTTCGCTGTGTAGACGTTCCGCCCGTACTGACCCGGATTGTTTATATTGCGGTTATAGATGTAAAGGAGCCGACCGGCGTTTCGGTAAGGGAATGGTTCGAGCAGGACGCTGTAAACGACGCTGAACATGATGGTACTTGCGCCGATCGCCAGCGCGAGGGCCAAAAGCGCCAGCCCGACCGAGCCGCGATCTTTGTGGAAGCTGCGTACTGCGTAGCGGAGATCCTGCCACAGCGAACTTAATCCATTCATTTCACGCTCGCCTCACTCATAGCGCAGCGCGATCAGCGGGTCGACCTGAGTGGCACGGCGCGCGGGCAAGAGGCAGGCCAGCAAGCCGACTGCCGCTAGAACGACAACCACGCTGCCAAACGTCCACGGGTCGGTTGCCGTGACGCCGTAAATCTGGCTGCTCATCAGGCGCGTGAGCGCGTAGCTTGCGGCGAGACCTACGATGACGCCAACGAGAATGGGTTGCAAGCCTTTAAGCAGGACCATGCGCATCACGCCGGAGGGCTGAGCCCCGAGAGCCATGCGAATGCCGATGTCGTGGGTCTGCAGCGAGACGGTGTAAGCCATCACGCTGAAGACGCCGATGGCGGAAAGGATCAGGCCGATGCCGGCGAAGACGGCAAGGAGCATCAGGCCGAATTCGGGCGCGGCCATGTAATCGCGGTGGAGGATCGATTCGAGCGATTGCATGCTGCCGAGCCCCACATTGGCATCGATACCGGAGACGACCTCGCGGACGTTGGGCGCGACGGATTCGGGCTTCACGGAGGTGCGGAGAAGAATCGTGTCGTCGGCGAGGCTAGTGATCGTGTGCGGCATGTAGGCTTCCGGCGCGATAGCATTTTCGAGGCCGCTGTTGCGGACATCGCCGACAACACCGACGATCTGGAAATAGGTGTTGTGGGGCGCGTCCGGGATCTGGTCGAGGACATTGAACTTGATCGTGCGGCGGAGGGGATCGGAATCGCCGAAGAATTGGTGGACGAGAGTTTTGTTCACGACGATGACGGGGCGCGCCGAATCGATTTCGGCTGCGGTCAGCAAACGGCCGCGGATCAGCGGCAGGCCGACTGTCTTGAAATAGTCTTCGCTGATGAGCTCGGCGGAGGTGGTCCAAGCGTTGGAGTGAGTGGTGCCGGGAACGGTGACCTCGGTGGTGGCGCCGCCTTCGACGGGCAGCGTCATCGATTCGCTGAGGTTAGTGACCCCGGGCAGAGTGGCGAGGCGCGGCAAAACCTGACGGAAAAATGCCTGCTTGGCTGCGGAAGTCTTGTATTGGCCAGTGGGAAATATGATGCGCGCGACGAGGATATTTTGCGGGTTGAAGCCAACGTCGACATGGCTGAGGGCGAAGAAAGTGCGCATCATCAGGCCGGCACCGACGAGCAATACGATGGCGAGCCCGACCTGCGACGCCACGAGAATTGTGCGCAGCCTGCCGTGCGATGTGTTCGCACCTACGCCCTTGCCTGTGCCCATGAGGCGGCCATGAAGATCGCCGCGCGCGGCGCGAAGAGCGGGAGCGAGTCCGCATAAGAGCGTGGTGATCAGCGTGACAGCCATGGTGGCAAGCAGCGCAGCGGCGCTGAATTTGATTTCGACCTCGGAAGGAATCGTGTCAGGCGGAATGGTCGCCTTCACCCACTGCAAACCGGCGTAAGCCAAACCGCAGCCGATCGTCGCGCCCGCAGCCGCGAGCACGAAGCTTTCCGCGAGCAACTGGCGAATCAGACGGCCGCGCGACGCGCCGATGGTGGCGCGGATGGCGAGTTCACGCTCGCGAGCGGTGGCGCGCGCCAGGAGTAAATTGGCGACGTTGCTGCAGGCGATCAGCAAAAGCATCAGGGCGGCGCCGAGCAGGATGTAGATCATCGTGCGCAGGCCGCGCGTGTAGAGGTCTGCGATGGTGCCGACGAGCACCCTGAACTGCTTAGGATAAAGGTCGGGATACGTTTTCGCTTCGTTGTGGGCGATCACTTCCATATCCGCGGCCGCTTGCTTCAACGTGACCCCCGGCTTGAGGCGCGCGACGGTCCAGACGTAGAGAGGCTGGCCCGCGGGCCCGCCAACGGCAGTGGCGGTGAGGCCGGGCGTGATTTTCATCGGGATCCAAATATCCGCACCAAGGAGGAGAAAGCGGGGCGGCATGATTGCGACGAGAGTGCGGGGCACGCCGTTCAGGGTGAGAGTGGTGCCGAGCACTTTCGGATCGCGATTGAATCTTTCGTGCCACATGCGGTCGCTCATCGCGAACACCGGAGGCGCGCCGGGATCGCCATCGGATTCTGTGATTTCGCGGCCGAGCATAGGCTTCACGCCGAGGCCGGAAAACATGCCGGGATCGAGCAGTCCGCCATCGACGCGATACGTAGTGTTGCCGAGCTTATAGACGACATCGACGTTGTCGCCGGCCATCAAATCACTGAAGACGTGATTGCGGGCCTTGAAGTCAAAAAACTCCTTAACCGTGTAGCCGTTGCGGCCGTAAGGGCCGCTTTGCGTTGAGCTGTGGATATAGATGTGGACGAGGCGGCTGGAATCTTTGTAAGGGAAGGGATCGATCAGGACGCTATAGACAACGCTGAAAATAACAGTGGTCGCGCCGATGCCCAGCGAGAGCGCCAAAAGCGCCAGAATTACGGAGCCGCGGTCTTTGCGAAGGCTGCGCGCCGCATAACGCAAATCCTGCCAGATCGACGCCAAAGTGCCCATGGCTCGCTCGCTTTCGGGGAAGTGCTGAAGCTGCCAATTCGCGCTGCGCCGGTGCGCAGAGGTTCAGTTGCTGGCTGCAGTAGCCTCCGCAGCAGTGGTTTCTTCGACGATTTTGCCGTCAAAGAGATGCACGGTGCGGTCGGCGATGGCTGCGTAACGCGGGTCGTGAGTTACCATGCAGATGGTGGCGCCCTCGGAGTGGAGCTGGCGCAAGAGGTCGATCACGGCTTCGCTGTTTTTCGAATCGAGATTGCCAGTGGGCTCATCGGCGAGAAGAATCGAAGGCTGGCCGACGAGGGCGCGCGCCACAGCGACGCGTTGCTGCTGGCCGCCGGAAAGCTGAGAGGGATAGTGCCTGGAGCGATGCGCCATGCCGACGCGCTCGAGCACGTTCTGGACGCGCTCTTTGCGTTCCTTAGAGCCCATGCTGCGATAGGTGAGCGGGAGCTCGACGTTTTCGAAGACGGTGAGGTCGCCGATGAGGTTGAACGCCTGAAAGATGAAGCCGATTTCGCGGTTGCGGATGCGAGTGCGGTCGCTGAGCGAGAGTTTTTCGACGGGCTCGGTGTGAATCCAGTAGTTGCCTTCCGTGGGGGAGTCGAGCAGGCCGAGAATGGAGAGGAGCGTCGATTTGCCGCAGCCCGAAGGGCCGGCGATAGAGAGGAACTCGCCACTCTTGATCTCGAGGTGGACGCCACTGAGAGCGTGCGTTTCCACCTCGTCGGTGTAAAAGACTTTGGTCAAGCTTTCAAGACGGATCAACGCCTGCGGCGTGCTGCTCATTGCTGCTCCCTCCAGAACGAATTCTCTCTTGCGAGAGGGACTGCTATTTCAGTTCGACGCGATCATAGTTATCGTCGGCGGACATATCCGAGAGGATCACTTGATCGCCTTCCTTCAAGCCACTGAGGATTTCCACGTCGTTGACGGATGCACGGCCTAATTGGACCTGGACGCGCACCGCTTCCTTGCCGTCGTCGGTGAGCTTGAAGAGGCCGACTTTGCTGTCTTCGTCGCCGTGAACAGGCCTGCCGACATAAAGGACATTAGCGAGGCGCTCGATTTCGATGGTGCCTTCCACGCTTAACTGCGGCACGGCGCCGGGAGGCAGCGGGCCATCGAGTTTTACGTCGACGGTGCGAGTGCCGTTGACGACGGCGGGATCGATGCGGATCACGTGGCCGGGAATGATGCCATTGTGCGTGTCGATGGACGCCTTCTGGCCGATCTGAATGTCCTTCGCTTGCGTTTCGGCGATTTGCAGCTGCGCTTTCAGCTGCGTCGGTTGCGCCACTTTCAGGAGCACGGTGCCCGCGGTGACCTGCTGGCCGACGTCGACATCGAGCTCCTGCAGCACGCCGTCGATTCCGGGGCGCACGTGCAGGCGGTCAAGCTGCGTTTTGTAGAGATTATAGAGAGCTTGCTTTTGGTCGACCGTGGCCTGGGCAACGGCGAGCTGCGGAGCGATGGAATCCTGGAAGGTCTGCACCTCTTCTTGAGCGAGAGCATTTTCCTTTTGCAATTCCTCCGCTTGAACTTCGGCGGTTTTCACGTCGAGCGTGGGTTTGAGGCCGAGCTTGCCCAACTGTTCGTCCGATTCCATCGTCATCTCAGCCGTGCGATATTGCGATTCGGTAGTGGCCGCCTGGGTGCGCTTATCCATCAATTGGTTTTGCAGCGTGGCTTTAGTTTGTTCGAGGGTGGCTTGGGCGCCTTTGAGCTGGTATTCCGCATCGAGCTCTTGCTGCTCGAGCTGCGGATTGCTGAGGTCGAGGATGACGGTGTCTGCCTTCACCGGTGTGCCGGGGAGCAAATAGCGCTTTTCGACGCGGCCGTCGGTGGCGGCAGGGACAGTCCAGATCGTTTCAGGCACCAGCACTCCCAAACCGCGGACGTCGCGAAGCATCTGGCCGCGCCGCACGGTGTCGGTAAAGATGGTCGCACGGTCCACGGAGGGCGCCGCGGGCGAGAGACGCGAGAGCCCGAGTCCAATCGCAACGACAATGACAAGAGCGACGGAGATGTAGATTGTGCGCCGGATTCGCTTTTTGCGCTTCTCATCGGGACGTGCGATATCCATGATCGGCCACCTCTAAACGCGAGCCCGTTTGCCGCTGTGATGTGCGGCGCCAGATTGCTGTTGCCCTGCGATACGCACGGTTTCTGTGCGTCAATTACCCGAGGCTCCGGCGCGCCAATGATCGGATGTCGTTATGTCGGAGTCCGATCTAAAAGCCAAGCGCGTAAGACACGAGCCTCGCGTCAAAGCGACTTCGGAGGGCGAGTCGCGTCGAGACATTCTCGCGCGGAGCAAGTCCCCGACCTTGGGAGGAGGGCAGACCTCGACGAGCCCTTAGACTCCGCAATCGGCAAAATGTTCCTAACCCGCTTCAAACCGGGTCACCCGGCGCATAATCCCGCCACGCCAGCAGATACGAGGCAAGATTCGCGAAAGTTCCGCATGCAGTGCACCTCACCGAAAGATTCCGGGACTGCTATATGCTACACATTGTAACGCTACACAAAGTAGCCTAGCGATTCGACCCCCGTCAAGGCGAAAATCATGCTCGCCGCGCGGGCAGCGCCAATCAGCCTTGCGCGCTTGGCGTGAGGAAGCGGGCGATTATGGAGGTGGTCTGTTCCCAGTCGCGGGCTTCCTTTTCGAGTTGTTTGCGGCCGGCGCGGGTCAGCTTGTAATATTTCGCGCGGCGATTATTATCCGAGATGCCCCATTCGGACTTGATGAATCCCTCCTGCTCGAGTTTGAGCAGGGCCGGATACAACGTGCCGTAATTCACGGAGAGCAGATCGCCGCTGGTCTGCTCGATGCGCCGAGCGATGCCGTAGCCATGGAGCGGCCCAATGGTTTCGAGCGTTTTGAGCACCATCAATGCAAGAGTTCCCTGCCAGACGTCCGTTTTTCCGCCACCCATTGCTCCTCCTCGATAGAAAAGCCATCCTGCCACAATACCTATTGGAATACAATAGTAGGCGAGAATGAAAATGAAAAAATCATGTCGGAAAAGACCTGCATCCCCCCTCAGTACTTGCCCGTATCTCCTTTTTTATCTGTGGTTTGAAAAATTTACGCGTGGTTTACATGTGCACGTCCGCAAATGGCTCGCATTATCAGCGTTTTGCGGTGTGGCGAGTTTGGCACACGGTGTGCACTTTGTGAGGCTAGTAGTAAAAATTGATCCGCTGAACCCTAAATGTGCGGGCTCCGTCACCCCCTTTCCAACACGCACGGGGCCCGCACCCCCTTAGCAAAAAGACAATGTGCAGCGGCGCGCGGGACGGCGGCGAATTTGTTTTTCTGCGCGTCAAAACAAAAGAGCGCGGTGCGCAGAAATGACAATGTTGCGGCGAAAATTCAGAAGACTACGACAACTGCTGTATTGTTCGCCTGCAGCGATTCCGACAACATGGTTTTGTTCTCGATTGCCCGCCCGAGACACGCCCGGCCTAGACATTTATTGTTGCTACCGCGCACGTGGCTTCAGTAAGCACCAGCTTTTGTGCAAGCTCATGAACTTTAATCTTAAAGAGGAGAAAACCTGCGATGGCTAAGAGTTACAACGAAATGGGAGATATCGAGCAGAGGGTCCGGTTTGGGGTTGGATCTGCCGCAGCTGCGGTGGCTATCTTTGCGCCGCTTGACATGAAGTGGAGAGGAATCCTCACCGGAATCGCGGCGGGGGCGATCCTTACCGGCGTGTATCGCATCTCGCCGATCAAACGGCTGGTGACGTCGTAAACTTTCATTCCAATAAAACCGAGCGAATCGCGGAGGCTGGCTTTGGTCCAGCCTCCCAGACCGCGCTCGGGTGGACGGAAGAATTCGAACGATCTAGCCGGCAGTTTCGATGCTCGCCCGTATTTCCTGCCATCTGCGCGGACGCTTTTTTGCGTCCAGCACTTTCTTGCGAAGGCGGATCGATTTCGGCGTCACTTCCACGTATTCGTCATCGGCAATGAACTCGATCGCTTTTTCCAGAGTCAACTCACGAGGTGGAATGAGCCGAATCGCCTCATCGGCTGTTGATGACCGCATGTTCGTGAGCTTTTTTTCTTTCGTGATGTTGACGTTCATGTCTTCTTCGCGCGAATTCTCTCCCACAATCATCCCCTCGTAGACCTCGATGGCCGGGCCGACGAACATTTCGCCGCGCTCCTGAATGCCCCAGATCGCGTAAGGCACTGAAACGCCGGGCCGGTCGGCCACGAGCGCGCCCGTGGGACGCATTGCCATTTCGCCCGCGTATTCGGTCCAGCCTTCGAGCGTTGAATGGAGGAGGGCGGTGCCGCGCGTATCCGTGAGCAGTTGGCCGCGCAACCCGATTAATCCTCGCGACGGGATGCTGAATTCCATACGCACGCGCCCCGAATGATGGTTGACCATCTTCTCCATCTTTGCGCGACGGCTCCCTAGAGCCTCCATCACGATCCCAATGTAATTCTCCGGACAATCCACCACGAGTGACTCGAGCGGCTCTAACTTCTTTTCATTCTCAGTCCGGACGACGATCTCCGGCTTGCCCACCATCAACTCGTAGCCTTCGCGGCGCATCGTCTCAATCAGAATGGCAAGCTGCAATTCGCCACGTCCGAGGACGCGAAAAGCATCTGTCGAGCCGGTTTCGTCGACGCGCAGGGAGACGTTGGTAAGCAACTCTTTTTCGAGGCGGCTTCGCAAGTCGCGGGATGTGACGTATTCGCCCTCGCGCCCGGCGAAGGGTGACGTATTGATGGTGAAGACCATGGCGAGCGTGGGTTCATCGATCATGAGCGGCTCGAGCGGCGCGGGATTCGCAAGATCGGTGATGCTCTCGCCGATTTGAATGCCCTCAACGCCGGCAATTGCAACGATTTCGCCGGCTGCGACTTCTTCGGCCTCGTCGCGTTCGAGGCCGCGAAAGGTGAAAAGCTTGGTGATTTTCGCGGGCTGGATGGTTCCATCGCGCTTGGCGATGCCGACTTCTGTGCCGCGCCTGAGCGTCCCCTGAAAGACGCGAGCAATGGCG
Organism: Candidatus Aquilonibacter sp.; assembly: GCA_035507075.1. Lineage (GTDB taxonomy): Bacteria > Acidobacteriota > Terriglobia > Acidiferrales > UBA7541 > Palsa-295. Next base: position 8,214 of record DATJOL010000176.1, read on the forward strand.
ATGCGGCCGAGGAAGTCGCTGTAATCGAGATTCGTCACCTGGATTTGCAGCGTTTTCGCTGGGTCGCCCGCGGGCGGCGGAATCGTGGCAACGATGGCTTCGAAGAGCGGTTCGAGGTTTGTTGAATCGTCGCCGATTTTGCTGTGCGCCACGCCCGTTTTTGCGTTGGTGTAGACGACAGGGAAATCGAGTTGATCTTCCGAGGCGTCAAGATCGATAAAGAGATCGTAGATTTCGTCCAGCACAGCGGCAGGCCGGGCATCACTGCGGTCGATCTTATTCAGGACGACGACAGGCGGCAGTTTCGCGGCAAGCGCCTTCTGAAGCACGTAGCGCGTTTGCGGCAAGGGGCCTTCGCTGGCGTCGACGAGAATGACGACGCCATCGACCATGCGCAGCGCGCGCTCGACTTCGCCGCCGAAATCGCTGTGGCCGGGCGTATCGACGATGTTGATCTTGGTGCCGCGATAGGTGAGAGCCGTATTCTTGGCCAGGATGGTGATGCCGCGCTCACGTTCGAGCTCGTTGGAATCCATCACGCGCGTCACCACTTCCTGGTTCGCGCGGAAAATCCCGCTCTGCTTGAGCATGGCGTCGACGAGCGTGGTTTTTCCGTGGTCAACGTGCGCGATGATTGCGATGTTTCGTAAGTCTGTCATTTGCCTCTCCGGCTGAAAACAAAAAAAGAGCTGCAAGCATGGTTCTGCAGCCCCGGCCGATCTCTCGCTGAGATATTCAGGACTTATAAACGCACGCTTATTTTATCACGTACACGGCGCTTTCCCGGCGAACTCGATTGGCGCCGTAGGGCTTTTCACGGCACATTCACATCGCGGTAACATCCGGGGGGCATCGTAGATCTTCCCGCGGGTGCACCCGGCAGTCCTTTCCACTGCGATTGCTCGATGACTCCCACTTTTTGAGAAAGACGCGTGCGGTTTACTCTGCGTCGCAGCCAAGCCCGCGGGAATGATCCTCATTTCGGGGCAGGCCCGGGACATGCCAACGTGGGGTAGGATCGTAGGCGGACTTACGGCGTCAGGTTGAAGAATGGCGAGAGATCACTCAGCGTTAACACGAAACCAAAACCCTTCGAGGTCCTTCCGCATCTCGCAACTTGCCGTTTTGCTTTTCCTGGGTTTCCTGGTGCCGCTGGCAGCATCCGCAGCGCCCCGCGACGCAAGGTCGATTTGCGAAAGACCGGCTCCGGGGAGTGAAGTGCAGTCGCCGGAGGATCTGAGGAGCCAGAACGGCGTTTTGAAACTTGAGTTGACGTTTCGCAATTTCATCGAACCCGATGGCGAGGTCGGCTACTGCTACGTATACAAAGACGGCACTGAAGCGCCCACTCTGCGGCTGAAGCCGGGCGATTGGCTGGAGCTGTCGCTCAAGGACGAACTTTCAGCAGCGATCGCGGCGAAACAGCCGCAAACGATGCCGACGATGGCGCTCTCGATGTCGATGGCGAAGGCGCCTTGCGGAGGCGGCCTGAAGATGAGCCCGACATCGACGAATCTGCATTTCCACGGGCTAACCGTTCCCGCCAGATGCCATGAAGACGACGTGCTGGAAACGGCGACCGATCCGTCGGGAACGCTCGAATACAAATTTCAGATTCCGGTGGATGAGCCGCCGGGGCTTTATTGGTACCACCCTCACATCCACGGCTACGCGAACATACAGGTGCAAGGCGGCGCGTCTGGCGCGCTGATTATCGAAGGGTTGCAGCGTGCGGAACACGATGCGGCGGGCCTTCCCGAGCGCGTGCTGGTGGTTCGCGATCAATATCTGGTGAACCCGAATGCCGAGCCGCTCGATAACGGCCCGAAGCCGCCGCCTGCGCTCTTGGACGCCGACGGCGAAGTGATGAACACCGGCGCCGGGAACGGGAAGCCAGCCAAAGACCTGACGCTGAATTTCGTTCCCGTTTCGTTTCCTGACTACAAGCCTGCCGTCATTCGCATGAAGCCGGGCGCTCGTGAATTGTGGCGAGTGCTGAACGCGTCCGCGATCACCTATCTGAATTTGCAGGCGATTTACAAAGGGTTGCCGCAGCAGTTTGAGATTGTCGCGATGGATGGCGTGCCCCTCAACCAAAACGGCTTGGGCGGCTCTGGAGTGGTTTGGGAGAACCATATTGGATTGCCGCCGGGCGGACGGGCCGAATTCATTTTGACCGGCCCGCCGCGAGGAGCCAATGCAGTCTTTCTGACGCGCAGCGTCAATACTGGGCCCATGGGGGAAAATGATCCGGTTAGAAGCCTGGCGAACATCGTCGCTTCGCCGGATGCGCGGGAGCCGCAGCGTATGCCGACAGACCTTACACCGCTGCGGAAATCGCCATACCCTTGGGTGGGAGATGTGAAACCGGTGCGAACGCGGCTGCTTTACTTTTCTGAGCGGCCCTCGGATCCGAATAATCCGAACAGCCCAACGGTTTTTATGATCACCGTTGATGGCCAAACGCCGAAGCCGTTCGATCCGAACTGGACCACACCGAATATCATCGTCCACCAGGGCGACGTCGAGGATTGGATCATCCAGAACCGCACGCAGGAACTGCATGCATTTCACATTCACCAGATTCATTTTGTCCTGCTCGATTGGTTTGGGATACCGGTGGATGAACCCTTTCTGCGCGATACCATCAATGTCCCCTTTTGGGACGGCAAGAGCCTTGTCTATCCAAGCGTGAGGATCCGGATGGACTTTCGCGATCCAAACACCGTGGGCACTTTCATTTACCACTGCCATCTGCTCGAGCATGAAGACGGGGGGATGATGGGCGTGATCCGCGTCGAGCCCAAGCAAGAACAGCAGGACGAGTCTCACGCCACGCCCGCCGAACCAAAACACGTTTCTTCCGTGTTGCAGGCCGGCAGCCACCGCGTCCTCTGCGGCGCTTCTCCCTCTCCAGCCTCCAAGAACGGTTTTTAACGTGTCTGTCATCAGCGGATAACACGGGCCGCGTATCCACGTTCTGCACAGTTTGATCCCAGTCGCTCACGAAGGCCGCAATGTCGCGGCCCTGTCCCCGCGGGAGCTACGGCATCAAACCGACTTCGACAAGGAGAGTTCATGATTCGCAAGAATCTTCGCTGGATGGCGGCCATATTCATGGCGGCCAATCTCGCGGTATTCAGTCCGACCGGGCTGCTCGGCGCCCCCAACGACAAGGGCAACGTCAATCCTGCCGCGGCCTACGAGACCACAACCCCAATCAAACACGTTGTCGTTATCTTTCAGGAGAACGTCTCGTTTGACCACTATTTCGCGACATATCCGAACGCCATGAATCCCAAAGGCGAGACGAAATTTAAGGCAAAAGCGAACACGCCCACGGTCAACGGCCTCACGGACGGCCAGATGGAGCTGAACCAAACCGTCGGTTTCAAGCCGGTGCGCCTGGATCCGAGCCAGAACTATACCTGCGACATGAATCACGACTACACGCCGGAACAGCAGGCGTTTGATAGCGGGTTGATGGACAAGTTCCCCGAATTCACTTCGCAGGGCGGCTGCAACTCGTCATATCCGGGCGTGCAGTCCCTCGGCCCGGGAATCGTGATGGGCTATTACGACGGCAACACCGTCACCGCTCTGTGGAACTACGCGCAGTACTTCGCGATGGACGACAACCACTATGGAACAAACTTTGGGCCTTCGACGCCGGGCGCGATTAACGTTGCATCCGGCATGACCGGTGGAGCGGATCCGGCCACGGACGCCCAGGCAATCGCTGACGGGTCCGTTGTCCACACGGCCACCGGCGATGTGGTGATCGGCGACGACGATGCCTACTACGACGATTGCGGTGGCACCGGGAAATTCGGCATGCTCGCAAAGAACGAGAATATCGGTACCCTGCTCAGTGCGCAGAAGATTAGCTGGGGTTGGTTCCAGGGCGGATTTACGCCGAGTTCCGTGGTGAGCGGCAAAGCAGTTTGCGCTACAACCACGAATCGGCTGGATGGGACACCGGAGACCGCCTACAGCTCGCACCACAATCCCTTCGATTACTACGCATCCACGGCAAACCCACATCACACGCCGCCAGCCAGTGTCGCCGAAGTCGGGCACGACGGACCGGCGAACCATCAGTACGACCTCAGCTGGTTCACGAAGGCGGCTTTGGCGGGCGATCTGCCTGCGGTGAGCTATCTAAAGGCTCCGAGAGCAGAAGACGGTCATCCGGGCAATTCTTCGCCGCTCGACGAACAGGTCTTCATCACGCAGACCATCAACCTGCTCGAGTCACTGCCGACCTGGGACAGCACGGCCGTGATCATCACCTGGGACGACTCGGACGGCTGGTTCGATCACCAGATGGGCCCGATTGTGAACCAGTCGATGAACCCCGCCGACGCGCTGAGCGGTACGGGAATGTGCGGAACCGGCGCGGATTCGCTCGAAGGAATCCAGGCCCGCTGCGGTTATGGCCCGCGCATTCCGTTCGTGGTGATTTCACCGTATGCGAAAGAGAATTTCGTGGATCACACGGTGATCGATCAAAGCTCGGTGGTGCGGTTCATCGAGGACAACTGGGGTCTGCCGAGAATCGGCAACGGTTCCTTCGACGAATTCGCTGGCTCGATCGAGAACATGTTCAACTTCAAGAAGAACCGCAACGAAGTGCTGATCCTGGATCCGTTCACCGGGTCGGTCCTTTCGTCAAGCAATTAAGCTCCCCAGTAGTTCCCCTGCCGCACAACGCCCCTGGCTCGAACCGGATCCCGGTTCGAGCCAGCATTTTTTTAGCCGTGGCCGTTTGCGGCGCTTTTCCTGCCGTTGAGGATCATCTCGCGGAAAGCCTTGAGTAGATCGTTGTCCCACCAGCCGCGAGCGGATTCGGTCTCCATGATTTCCAGCGCTTCCTTGGGAGTAGAGGCGCGCCGGTAAGGTCGGTCGGTGGTTAAGGCATCATAGACGTCAACGAGCTGGAGGATCGCAGCCGTGACCGGAATTTGATCGCCGCGCAGGCCATCGGGGTAGCCTGAACCATCGCGATGCTCGTGATGGTGGCGGATGATCGGAAGCACGAGGCGGAAGGAACGCATGGGCCTGCAGATATTTTCCCCGACTACGGGGTGCTTGCGCATGATCTCGGTATCCTCGCGGGATAAGGGCTCGGCCTTAAGCAGGATCGAATCCGGGACGACGACTTTGCCGATGTCGTGGACGATCCCTGCCCGGCGAAGCGCCTTGATCTGTTCCTCTGGCAATCTGAGCCGTTCGCCCAGGCGCGCGGACATTTCGGAGAGGCGCTCGCAGTGGCCGTGTGTGTAGGGGTCGCGCGCTTCGATGCTTTGCGCCAACGTGAAAAGGACCGCCTCAGCGTTTTCAAGCTCGTCCGTGTATTGCTTCAGCCGAAGCAGCGAGCGCGTGCGGGCGAGAAGCTCGTTGATGTCGATCGGCTTGCTGAGAAAATCGTCGGCGCCCGCATTGATTCCCTTGATGCGATCTTCGGTTTCCGAAAGGCCGGTGATGAGGACGACAGGCGTGAGTCGCGTTTCGGGAGTGGCCTTGATCCTGCGGCAGACTTCGAAACCGCTGATGCCCGGCATCACGATGTCGAGAAGGATCAAGTCAGGACGGAAAGAAGAGCACTGTGCGAGGGCTTCATCGCCGTTGCTCGTCTCGTGCACATCGAAACCTTCACGGCGGAGAAGAGTGGTGAGCGCTAGCCTTGCGGCTGCCTGGTCATCGACGATGAGAATTCTTTCCGGCATTCGATTTCATCCCTAACCGGCTGGGGCGCGATTCATTCTTTCCAGTGCACATCCGTGGCCAATTCCTTCAGGTACTAGAACGGCCACACGAATTCGGCTAGGCTCGCACAGAAGCACTCGTTCTTTCGCGGTTCTCATTGGAACACGCGAGAGCCCGATTGGATGCTTCGCTGACGGGAAAAATGAATGTATCCTGACCACCGTCAGCCCAGATCCTACAAGGTGCAGCCGCGGATTGTACTTGGAGTTTCCCGGAAGGGGAAAGATTTTTTGCAGGCTGCTCGGGATGAAGAGCGGACGAGAGTTGAGATTTCGATCGCAAAACAGCGGGTACGGCGCGAGGGCGCGGACATTGACAGCGAGCCCCTGCCTCCTGGGACGGTTGAGATGCATGCCAAGTGCTCTAATGGCTTAGACGCAGATATTGCCTGGTCGGTATTGAGCCGTATTGGAAGCATTCGGCTTCGCCAGAGGAATTGTGTGCGGATCCTTTCCGCTGTTTTATGCCTCCCAGTGGTCGCGAGTTTCGCGTCGACTGCACAGACTGCCCCCTCCAGCGCGGAACAACTCACCGTGCAAAGGATTTACAACGCGGGTCTGGAAGGCACCACGGCGGAGGGAGTGGAATGGGCGCCAGATGGTAGACGCGTTTCGTTCATGCAGCAAGACGCGAACGATCCGGCCCGGAGCGAATTATGGACGATGGACGCTGACACCGGCAAGAAACGAGTGCTCATAAACGCCGGCCAGCTGGCCCGCTTTCTGCAGCCGGCGGAGAAAGCCGCCGTTCAGTCAACCGGGTTGGGAAGAGTCGCCGCGGAAGATTATCTATGGTCGCCTGATGGAAATGCGCTGCTTTTTCGGAGCAACGGAAGATTGGTTTTAGTGGATTTGCGTTCGATGACTTCGAGGATGCTCGTGAACGCCAGCGAAGACGTGAGCGATCCGAAATTCTCCGCTGATGGAAGGTGGGTCAGCTATCTGCGGGATCACGACATCTGGGTCGTGAACGTCGCGACGGATGCGGTAAAGAAGCTGACGAGCGGTGGAAATGACGAGCTCTTGAACGGCGAGTTGGATTGGGTTTACCCGGAGGAGCTGGATTTGGAGACGGCCTACTGGTGGTCACCGGACTCGCAGAAGATCGCGTTTTTGCAGTTCGATGAGAAGCCGGTGACGAAGTATCCGATCGTGGATCTGAACGGGAAAGTTGAGACGACGGATTATCCGCCAGCCGGCGGAGCAAACCCGATCGTACGTGTTGGGGTGGTATCGATCAAAGGAGGCGACGTCCAATGGATCGATGTCGGCGCGAACACCGACATCTATATTCCGCGGGTGAGTTGGGTTCCGGACAGCGAATCGCTGCTTTTTGAACGAATGGATCGCGATCAGAAGAAGCTCGATCTCTTGCTGGGCGACGCCACGGCCGGAAAATCGCACGTGATCATCACTGAACAGGACCCTTACTGGGTAAACGTGAGCGATTTGCCGATCCGCTTTTTTGCGGATGGGAAGCGCTTTTTGTGGATGAGCGAACGAACCGGATACTGGCACATCTACATCTACGGCATCGATGGAAAGATGATCGAGCAACTGACCCGAGGGAATTGGGGGGTAACGGCTGGAGGCGAATTCGGCCCGAGCGTGGGCAATCAGTTCAGCCTGGATGAAAAGGCCGGCTACGTTTACTTCGTTTCGAACAAAGACAATCCAGTTGAGCGGCAGCTATATCGCGTTTCACTTGTGGACAAGGCCGTTTCGCGCGTGACGACCGCTGCGGGAACACATGACGTGCTCATTTCGCCCGACGCTACCGCTTTCGTCGATACTTTTTCGACCGTGATGACTCCTCACGAGCAAAGGCTGATGCGGATGGACGGGCGGGAAGTCGGCGTGTTGAACGAGGATAACACGCGGGAATTGGCCGACTACCATTTATCGCCAGTCGAGTTCCTGACGGTGCGGGCCGACGACGGCACAGAGCTGTGCGCTTCCATGATCAAGCCCAGCGATTTCGATCCGGCGAAGAAATATCCCGTGATCGTCTACGTCTATGGCGGGCCGGATGTGCAAAACGTGCGAAATGCGTGGGACGGCGACGATTTTTTGTGGCGCGAAATGATGGCCGAGAAGGGCTACATCATTTTCAGCCTCGACAACCGCGGATCGTATGGACGCGGGCACAAGTTCGAGACGCCGATTTATCATCACCTTGGGAAAATAGAGCTGCAGGACCAGCTTGCCGGCGTGAATTATCTGAGAAGCCTGCCTTATGTGGACGTGTCGAGAATCGGAATCTATGGCTGGAGTTACGGCGGCTACATGACGCTCGAAGCGATGTTCAACGCGGCAGAAGTCTTCAAAGCCGGAGCTTCGATTGCGCCGGTTAGTGATTGGCATCTCTATGACACGATTTACACCGAGCGGTATATGGGGCGACCGCAGGACAACGAAGAAGGTTATGACGACTCCTCGCCCGTAAACCAGGCCGGCGGCCTAGAGGGAAAATTGCTTCTGGCGCATTCCACCGGCGACGACAATGTGCATTTCGCGAACACGGCGGAAGTGCTCGACAAACTGATTCTGCACGGCGAATATGCGAGCGATCTCGTAATCTTTCCGGGCCGCGGGCACGGCATCAGCGATCTGCCCGCGCGCATCGAGCTTTACCACGAGATGACGAATTTCTTCCTCAAGAACCTTTGAGCGATCCGTAATCGCCGCGCGGCGGGTCGAAAATGCGCGGATCGGGCGTGAAATTCGCCGGCCTCGGAGCTGCTCCTGACGGGGTAAGCTGGCTATCCAGGTTAGCGCGTTGGGCTGTATAGGCTTTTACGACCTCGTCCGGGAATGTAGGCATAAGCGCTTCGATGTCACCAAGGATTTCTTTCACGACTGCCGGATTGGCGTGGGCGACGTTGTAGCTTTCGGTCGGGTCATTGTCGAGGTTGTAGAGCTCGGGATTGGCGAAGAAATATGGCACCGGGCCTGTCCGGTTGGTTCCTCCTTCGAAGCCGTCGGTCTCCGCAGGATGCAAGGAGACACGCAGCTTCCAGCTCCCCTTTCTCGCGCATTCGACCGCTCCATCCATAAAATAAAGAATCGTGCCGCGTTCCGGCGGATTGCCGCGGCCGGCGAGAAGATTTGTGATATCGATGCCGTCCACCGGATTTGCCGATAACGGCGCGCCGCAAATCGACGCGATGGTCGGCACAAGATCGAGATTTGAGCCCCAAGTGTTAACGACCTTTCCAGCGGGAATTGTGCCGCTCCAGCGTGCAATAAACGGAAGGCGCGTGCCGCCTTCGTAAGTGGTGTGTTTGCGTCCGCGAAGCAAGCCTGGGCTGCCCTGATACCACGGCCCATGATCACTGGTGAAGATCACGATCGTATCTTCATCCAGATGATTGCGCGAAACGGCTGCTAGGATTTCGCCGGCGCTCCAATCGATTTCTTCGACTGCGTCGCCGTAGGGGCCGTGCGCTGATTTACCTGCGAACATCCCAGAGGCGCGAGCGGGATCGTGTGGATAGGAATAGGCGACCCAGAGAAAAAACGGGTGCGCTGCGGACGACTCGATGAATTTGACGGCTTCCTCCGTATAACGCGGCGTCAGAAGCGCGCGGTCCGTGTCCGGCTCGATGGCGGTGAGATCGCGGATCAGCGGGAGCGGGTTCATATCGTCGCTGTAAGGAACGCCGAAAAATGCGTCGAAGCCGCGGTTTGGCGGCAGGTATTGCGACTGCTCGCCGAGGTGCCATTTGCCGATGCACATTGATTTGTACCCGCGCGGCTTCAGAATGTCGGCGAGAGTCTTCTCGCTCAGGTCCATGCCGCCTTGTGCGCCGGGCATGTATGCGTCTTCCACGTGGCTGCGAGTCGCGTAACGACCCGTGAGCCAGGCCGCGCGCGACACCGAACAGACCGGATGCGCGGTATTGAAGCGTAGAAAACGAACGCCTTCGCCCGCCATGCGATTGAGATTCGGCGTGTTGAGGTGAGAGCCGTAGCAGCCGAGGTCGCCATAACCGAGATCGTCGCAGATCATCACAATCACATTCGGCGGGCGCGAGGACTCTCGCCGGGGGTTCGCATTTAGAGGCGAAGGCTGCTGGTGTTCCTGCGCGGAGGATGACAGCGCCGGTAGGGCGAGAGTGCCGGCAACACTTTTTACAAAGCTGCGGCGATCAAGATCGGCCATGGATGCTCCTTGCCTGACAGGACCCGACATTATTGCGGAGAGGGTGCGGAGGCAAGAAGATTGTGAGTGGCGCTTCGGTCGGCACTTATTTGCGCTCGCGCTTTTGACAGCGGGAGCTGGGTGTGTTCAGATGGCGCGGGAGTATTTTTGTGCGTCGAAGTCGGCTGGCGGTGTGGATTGGAGTTTTAGTCCTTGTTGTTTTAACTGCCCTTCTGTTTTTTTCCTCGGGTATCGGGGCAATTGTCGATTGGCTGTGGTTTTCGCAAGTCGGCTACCGCGAAATGTTCGGCACAATTCTGGGAACGGAATTGGGATTGGGGATTTTCGGTGGCGGCGTATTTCTTCTGCTCACCGGACTCAACCTCCATATCACGCGAATTGTTTCGCATCGCTCGCACTACCTGACGGTGACGGACGCCATTGATATTCCCGGCAGCGACAGGCTTCCTTCACTTTTTCGCGTATCGCTTTGGCTAGGGATTCTATTCGTGGCCTGGGTCGTCGGGCAGTGGGCGGCAACACACTGGAACGATTTTCTTTTTGCCATGCACGGTGTTCCGATGGCGCAAAAGGATCCGGTGCTGGGCATCAGCCTGAGTTTCTACCTGTTTCGGCTCCCATTTATCTTCTTCGCGTATCACCTGATTCTGGTGATCGTCATACTGAGCTTGGTGACTGCGGCGCTGGCTTACCTCATCGAAGGCGGCATTTGGGCTTCACCGCGCGGAATCGGCGTAGGACGGAATGCCAGCCGGCACCTGCTGGTTTTGTGCGGGCTGCTGTTTTTGCTTTTCGCTTGGCGCGCCCGGCTGGGGATGTATGACCTGGTGTACTCGCCGACAGGCCTTGTGTTCGGAGCAGGATATACCGACATCCACGTCGCTTGGCCGGTACTTTGGATTCTTTTGGCGCTCTGTATCGTGGTTGCAGCCGCCTGCTTCGCGGGAACATCGAACGGCAGCGCGCGACCTGCGGAATACGCCACCGGGGGACTAGTCGCAGTTGCAATTCTCGGTGCGTGGGTTGCTCCGGCAGTGGCGCAGAGCTACATCGTGGCGCCCAGCGAACTGGAGAAGGAACTCCCGTACATTTCGCGAAATATCGCGTTCACCCGCACAGCATACGGGCTCGACAAATTCGACCAGCGGAATTTCCCGGACATTCAGGATCTAACTCCGCAATCGATCGAGCAGAACGCTGCCACGATGCGGAATCTGCGCTTGTGGGATCACGACCCACAGCTCACGACGTTCCAGCAGCTGCAGGAGATTCGCACTTACTATGATTTCGCGAGCGTCTACTACGATCGCTACACGATCGATTCGCAGTTGCGGCAGGTCTCGCTCTCGGCGCGCGAGCTTTCCGCGTCCAGCCTGCCGGACCCAAACTGGTTGAACCAGCACCTGATTTACACGCACGGATACGGCTTGGTCATGGGCCCTGTGAACGAGTCCACGCCGGATGGCTTGCCCACGCTTTTCATCAAGAATATTCCACCGGAATCGTCGATTCCGCTGAATGTGACGCGCCCGCAAATCTATTATGGGCAACTCTCGAACGATTACTGTCTTGTGAAAACGGGAGCGAAGGAGTTCGATTACCCGTCGGGCGACGATAATGTTTACACCGTTTATCAGGGCGCGGGCGGCGTTCCAGTCGGCAGCTTTTGGAGGCGGTTACTTTTTGCGTTGAACTTCGGCGACGCGAATGTTGTGCTTTCCGGCTACATCCAGCCGAACAGCCGGATCATGATCTACCGGCAGATTTCGGCACGAGTCGCAAAGCTTGCACCATTTTTGTCGTTCGATAGCCACCCGTATCTCGTGGTGGCTGATGATGGATCGCTGCAATGGATGGTGGACGCGTACACGACGTCCGGCCAGTATCCATATTCCGAGCCGACGGAAGGAATGGGGAATTACATCCGCAATTCCGTGAAGATCACAATCAATGCGTACAGCGGCGACGTGAGGTTTTACGTCTGCGATGCTTCCGACCCCCTGATTCAAACCTACGAACGCATTTTCCCGGGCGTTTTCCGCCCGCTTTCGGAAATGCCTGAGGATCTGCGCTCACACATTCGGTACCCCGAGGATTTATTTGCGATTCAAGCGGCCAAATACGCGACGTATCACATGACGGATCCGAGCGTCTTTTACAGCAAGGAAGATCTATGGCGCGTCGCCACGCGCACTGTCAACGGCGCGTCCACGCCCATGGATCCTTACTATGCGGTAATGAAACTGCCTGAGGTAGGTAAAACGGAAGAGTTCATTTTGATGGTTCCGTTCACTCCCGCGCGGAAGAACAATATGATCGCCTGGATGGCCGCACGTTGCGACGGAGCGGATTACGGCAAGGTCCTCGTCTTTACGTTTCCGAAGGACAAGCTGATCTATGGACCGGAGCAGATTCAGTCGCGCGTGAATCAGAGCCCGGCGATTTCGCAACAACTGACGCTCTGGGACCAGGGCGGGTCGCGTGTAACTCGGGGCACGTTGCTCGTTGTGCCGGTGCAAAACGCGGTGCTTTACGTGGAACCGTTGTATCTGGTGGCTGAGGGCGGCTCTTCCATACCGGAGCTCAAGCGCGTGATCGTTGCCTATGCCGACCATGTGGTGATGGAAGCGTCTTTAAGCGACGCGCTCAATGCCATTTTCGGCGGGCAGGCGGGCGAACAGGAAGAAGCGGCGGTAACATCGCCATCTTCTATACCTTTGACAGCGCCAGCGACGGCGGAAGCATCTTCGGCTTTGAAGAGTCTGATCGGGCAAGCCAACCAGCAGTTTGATGATGCGCAAGAGCGATTGCGAAACGGAGATTGGACCGGGTATGGGCAGGAAATGCAGAAACTCGGGCAAATACTCAAGCAAATGCCTGCGGAAGCGAGTGCCAGCGCGGCTCAATCGGCGCCGCCAACGGCAAGTTCGCGATCACAGAGTAGCGCGCAACCGCGCAAGCGGTAAATCCTAAGGGCGAATCGACTACAAGGCGACTCGGCCGCTACAGGACCAAATTCAAAAACGAAATTCAAAATCAAATTCAAGAGCGCACGCCAACACAGGCGGGCCCTCCCGAAGCAAAATCACGCGGGGATGATCGGATTCGAAAAGGGCGAGGCGCGCAGGTGGGGCGTCGATTGGTGGGAAGCGGTGCGATATAGAGCCAGCGAGAGGTGGCGCGGATGGGAAAGATCGGACGGCGGGACTTGGGAAAGGGAGTGGTGGCATCGCTGATTGGCGCGGCGCTGCCAGGCAGTGCGCGCAGGCTCGAGGCACAGACTGCGGCGGTGGCCGCAGCGGGCGAGATTGCATGGCAGGAGGCGGGACCTGGGATCTGGCGGGCGACGATTGGGACGCCGGAAGAATACACGCCGGTGAAGGCGCGATTGGTGGCGCCGAAAATGGATGCATTGGGGTCGATGCTGGCCGCTGATCCGCCGATTGGCGCGATCTCGGGCGAGATTAGCGCGCGAGGAGTGCTGTTGCGTTTGCCGCTCGCCGGGCATGAGGGCGTTTATGGATTCGGGCTGCAACTGCTTTCGTTTGCGCAGCGCGGGAAAAAGAAGACGACGCGAGTGAATGCCGATCCGAGCGTGGATTCGGGCGATACGCACGCGCCGGTGCCCTTTTATGTGACAACTGCGGGATATGGCGTTCTCGTTGATACGAGCCGGTACGCCGCGTTTTACTCCGGCGATGCTCACGAAGCGCCGCCGTCGGCGACGTCAAGTGCGACGGATCAGCCCGCGCAGATGATCGTGGAGATTCCGCGCGCGGCGGGCGTCGACGTTTATTTGTTTGCCGGCCCGGATATGATTTCGGCAGTGCGGCGGTATGTGTTGTTTTCGGGCGGAGGCGTGCTCCCGCCGGAGTGGGGATTAGGTTTCTGGTATCGCGCTGACAAGGACTTTTCGCAAGCGGATGCGCTGGCATTGGCAAAGGAATTTCGCGAGCGAGAGATTCCTTGCGACGTGTTTGGATTGGAGCCGGGCTGGCAAAGCCATTCGTATTCCTGCACGTTCGTGTGGGACGCGAAGAAGTTCCCCGATCCCGATGCTTTTGTGAAGCAGTTGGGAGCCAGCAATTTCAAACTGAATCTTTGGGAACACGCGTTTACGCATCCGGATTCGCCGCTTTTTGCGCCGCTTACGGCGCATTCGGGGAATATGGCCGTGTGGGGCGGGCTTGTGCCTGATTTTACGGGCGAAGAGGCGAGAAAAATATTTGGCGACTATCACGGAGAGACTTTTGTGGATGCGGGCGTGGCGGGATTCAAGCTGGATGAATGCGACAACTCCGATTTTACGGGCGGATGGTCGTTTCCGGAGTTCAGCCGGTTCCCTTCGGGGATCGACGGCGAGCAGATGCACAGCGTTTTCGGCCTGCGTTACCAGCGAACCATTCTCGAGCAATACCAGCAGCGCGGGATCGAGACGTATGGACTGGTGCGTTCGAGCGGGGCGCTGGCGGCTCCGTATCCGTTTGTGCTCTACAGTGATTTATACGACCACCGGCAGTTCATTCGCGCGCTGGTGAATTCGGGGTTTACGGGGCTGCTCTGGTGCCCCGAAGTGCGCGATGCGGCGAGCGAAGAAGATTTAATCCGTCGATTGCAGAGCGTAGCCTTTTCGCCGCTGGCGATGATCAATGCGTGGTACATCGCCAATCCGCCGTGGAAACAGATCGATCGTACGAAAAACAACGCGAATGATCTGGCGCCGGATTGGCAGAGACTCGAGGGCCGCTGCCGGGAAATTATCGGCTGGCGGATGCAGATGGTGCCATATTTGCGGGCGGCGTTTGCGAAATACGCGATGGATGGGACGCCGCCGTTTCGCGCGCCGGTGATGGACTGGCCGGAGGATGCGTCGCTTGCGCAGGTCGATGACGAGTACATGATTGGAGACCGCATGCTGGTGGCGCCGATGTTCGCAGGCGAGGCGTCGCGAAAGGTCACTTTGCCTGCGGGCGTGTGGCACAATTTCTGGACGGGCGAGATCGTGCAGAGCGTGAGCTTCAGCCTGCCGGCGAGCGCGGAGAAGATTCCGGTGTACGTCAAGGCCGGGTCAGTGATGCCGCTGGCGCGCGTGACTGGATCGACGAGCGAGGTGGAAAGACGCGAGCTTACGGTGCAGATTTTTGGCGATGGGTCATTGCCGTTTGTGATGTCGACGCCGCACGGGGAACGGCTGGAGTTGATATGGGACGACGGCGCGAGAAGGGGATCCGTGAAGCAGGAGAACACGGAGTCGGCGTACACCGCCGAAAGCTGGAAGCGGATGGGATAGGCGAGTTCAGCGGTTTGGCGCGTGCAAGCAGTGGCGAAAGAATAGCGCAAGCGGAGTGCAAGCCCTTGAAAAGGGGGCTTTTATTTTTGCTTGACTTCGATATTGCAATTAGCGATATTTATATCGCAAAAAGTGATATGACTGTGGGTGAAAAAATCCGGCACCTCAGGGCGGTCGAGGGGACCTTGCGCGGGCTCGGCAGGCCGTTGACGCAGGCCGAAGTAATCGGGCAGATGAAGCGCGAGTTGCGGAAAGCGATCAGCCAGTCCTACCTCTCGCAGATCGAAAGCGGAGCAAGGCCGCACATGACGCACGGCACGCGGCAACTGCTGGCGCGGTTTTTCAAGGTGCAGCCGGGATTCTTGGTGGATGACGCGGAAGGATACCAGGCCGAGCTCGCGTCACATCTGCGGGTGAAAGATGCCGGCATCGACTCGTGGCTTTACGCGGGAGCGGACAGGTGTCACGACGATGCGCAGTTAGCAAAGGCCTTGCAGATGATCGGAGATTTCCCAGATGCGCGGAAGGCGCTGATGCTGCTGGGAGAAATCGTGGCGGTTCCGGGCTTGATCGACCATCTGTACGACACGTTGAAGGGCGGATCTCGGGAAACGGTAACGCGGTGAGGAGGTGTCCATGACGTGGGCTGATTTTTACCTGGTCTGCTTCGCGGTGGGTCTTTCGCTGACGGTACTTTCGTTTGCGTTTGGGGCGTTGCATTTGCATGTGCCTGTAAAGTGGCATATGGCGCGTGCGGGCGCTCACGCCGCAGGGGCGCGAGGCGGCGTGCATGCGGCGAAAGGCGCGGCGGGCAAGGCGATGTCATGGTTCACGCCACCTGCGATTTTTGCGTTTCTGGCGTGGTTTGGCGGGACGGGCTTTCTGCTGACGCAGTATTACCGCGGGTGGTTTTTGCTGGTGCTGACGATTGCGCTGTGCGCGGGATGCATCGGGGAAGGAATCGTGTGGTGGTTTTTGGTGAAGCTGCTGATGCCGCATGAAACGGTCTTGCAGGATTCCGATTACGAGCTTGTGGGAACGATTGCAAAGGTGAACAGCACGATTCGCGAGGGCGGCACCGGGGAGATCGTCTTCTCGCAGGGCGGAGTGAGGTGTTGCGCTGGCGCCCGGCGCGAAGACGGGAAGGCACTGGAGAAAGGAAGAGAGGTTGTAATCGCGCGCGTGGACAAAGGGATTGCATACGTGGCGCCGTGGGAAGACTGGGCCAAGTTACAGACGATCGATAAGGAGAGCTAACGTGCCTCAGATAGGGATGGATGTTTGGGTGATCGCGGGACTCATGGTGGTGGTTCTTGTATTCCTCATGGCAATGTTCGCTTCGATGTTTCGCAAGGCGGGCCCGCACGAAGCGCTGATCGTATATGGATTTCGCGGGACGCGGATCGTGAAAGGCGGCGGAACGATCATTTTCCCGATGGTGGAGAACTGCCGGGAGTTGTCGCTGGAGCTGATGTCGTTTGATGTGGCGCCGCAGCAAGACCTTTACACCAGGCAGGGCGTTGCGGTGACGGTGGAAGCCGTCGCTCAGATCAAGGTGAAGTCCGACCCGGAGTCGATACGAACGGCGGCGGAGCAATTTTTGACGAAAACACCGGCGCTGCGCGAAGGACTGATCCGGCTGGTGATGGAGGGCCATTTGCGCGGGATCATCGGGCAATTGACGGTGGAACAGATCGTGAAAGAGCCCGAAATGGTGGGTGACCGGATGCGGTCAACATGTGCCGACGACATGAATAAGATGGGGCTCGAAGTGATCTCGTTCACGATTAAAGAGGTGCGCGATAAGAACGAGTACATCACGAATATGGGCCGTCCGGACGTGGCGCGAATCCGCCGCGATGCGGACGTGGCTGCGGCGGAAGCGGAGCGCGATACAGCGATCAAGCGGGCGGAAGCGACGCGCGAGTCAGCGATTGCCAAGGCGCAGGCGGACCAGGAGCGCGTGATTGCGGAGACGTTCTCATTGGCGAAGCAGGCTGAGGCGCAGCGCGATCTGGAAGTGAAGAAGGCCGCCTTCCTGGAGGATACGAAGAAGGCGCAAGCGCAGGCGGACAAAGCTTACGAACTCGAGACAAACAAGATGCAGCAGCAGGTGGTGGCTGAGGCAGTGCGCGTGCAGCAAGTCGAACGCGAGAATCAGATCAAGGTGCAGGAAGCGGAGATTATCCGTCACGAAAAGGAACTGATCTCGACCGTGCTGAAGCAGACGGAGATCGAGCGGCAGCGCATCGAGATGCTGGCGAACGCGGAAAAAGCCAAGAGAATCGCGGAGGCCGATGGATTGGCGTCTGCGATCAGGGCGCAAGGTGAGGCGGAGGCCGAGATTGTGCTCAAGAAGGGCGAGGCCGAAGCGAAAGCAATGAATGTG
Source organism: Candidatus Aquilonibacter sp. (assembly GCA_035507075.1). Classification (GTDB taxonomy): domain Bacteria; phylum Acidobacteriota; class Terriglobia; order Acidiferrales; family UBA7541; genus Palsa-295. Next base: position 25,826 of record DATJOL010000176.1, read on the forward strand.
AAAGCCGAAGCGTATCAGGAGTACAACCAGGCCGCGGTCGTCGACCGCCTGTTTTCCAATATGCCGGAAATCGTGAAGGCGATTGCGTTGCCCTTGCAGAACATCGACAAGGTCACGATCGTTTCGACCGGCAATGGCGACGGGGCGGGAGCCTACAAACTGACCGGCGACGTGACCAAAATCGCGGCGCAGATTCCGGCGCTGTTTGAAGCGCTTTCCGGGATGCAAATGTCCGAGTTGCTCTCGAAAGTGAAGCTGATCGGCGATAAAGCGGCGCGGCCGGAGATTGGTCCGGCAAGCGGGCCGGGCGGCGCGCGGCCGATATAGAAATAGGCTGAAACCCCGGGTCGCCGCAAACATTCGGAACGGCCCGAGCTGAATTTTTGGAGGCGACAATGGCACTTTTAGAACGCGTCAGCACGTTGATACGAGCGAATCTGAACGACCTGGTTGAGCGGGCGGAAAACCCGGAGAAAGTGATCAAGCAGGTGATCCTGGACATGGAGAACCAGTACTTGCAGGTAAAGACGCAAGTGGCGATTTCGATCGCGGACCTGCACATGCTGCAAAAGAAGCGCGACGAGTATCAAGAATCAATGGATGAGTGGATGCGCAAGGCCGAGAAATCGGTGGTGATTGAGCAGGACGATCTAGCGCGAGCCGCCCTCGAACGATACAGAAGCTTCCGCCAGATGGCGCAAAGTTATGCGGAGCAAGTGGAGGATCAGGAGACGCAAGTCGACGGGCTGAAGAGTGCGCTTCAGAAGCTCGAGCAAAAGCTCGTCCAGGCGAAGGCCAAGAAGGATTTGCTGATCGCGCGGCATCGGCGGTCGCAGGTGGCTGGCCGGGCGAACCAAGCGGAACTGGCGATCGGAGCGGGGTCAAAGGCGGCTGCGTTCGACCGGATGAACGAGAAGGTGCTTCGTTCGGAAGCCGTGGTGGAAGCGGAGCAAGAGCTGGCCGGCGACAATGTGGAAGAGCAGTTCGCCTTGCTCGAGAAGAATGAGGAAGTCGAGCGGTTGCTGGCGGAAATAAAGGGACGCAAAGCGCTGAATCCGTAAGTGGGCGCCGGGACGGTTCGGAGCCGCCGTGGCGTGAAGCTTATACCCGTTGGCGCGTGCTGCCCGTCACGCCGAATGCGGTTCGGGCAGGGCCGAACGGCCAAAGGGCGTTTTTTGTTCGAGTGCGCGGTCGAGCGGGGTGGTTTGGAATTCGCCGCGGAGCCTCGGTAGGCATTGCGGGTGGCGCTGCTGCAGATATTGAATGAGCTGTTCACGGACGTAGCAGCGAAGGTTCCAGGCGACGCTGGAATCGGAGGCGTCCATCAAGGCGCGAATCTGCATGGCGCGATCGTTGGCGTCGGTCACCTGCAGGACGTTCACGGTCCCCCGCCAATCTTTCGTGGATTTCAGGATGCGCGTGAGTTCGCCGCGCAATTCTTCGACGGGCGTGGTGTAGTCCACCCAAAGCAAGACATTGGCCAGCAGATTTGCGCTCGTGCGAGTCCAGTTTTCGAAGGGCTGCTCGATGAAATAGGAGAGCGGCAGCACGAGGCGCCGTAAATCCCAGATGCGCACCACCACGTAAGTTGTCTGAATTTCCTCGATCCAGCCCCAGTCACCCTGAACCACCACCACGTCATCGAGACGAATCGGCTGTGTGAGCGCGACCTGGATGCCGGCGATGAGGCTGGAAAGGGTCGGCTTCATGGCCATGCCGACGATCAATCCGGCGATGCCTGCCGAGGCCAGAAGGCTGGTGCCGATCTGATGGATCGAGGGAAACGTCATCAGCGAGAGCCCGACGGCGAGAACGACGATGACGATAGCGATGATGCGGCGCAAAGCGCGGAGTTGGGTCTGGACCTTGCGGGCGAGGAGATTATCGGCGACGTCCGTGCGATAACGCGCGGCGAAGACGTCCACGCAAACATCGACGACCAGCATTACCAGCCAGGCGATCGAAGCGATAAAGGCGATGCCGGTGACGTGGAGAAGCGCCATTTTCACTATAGCCGGAAGCGGCGCGGCGGGGAGCGCGACCGTGAGAGCGAGAAGCGGAAAAATCCAGCGGGAGACCCGCTGGCTATGCAGGATCAGAGAATCCTTCAAAAGAGTGGGCTGCCGCTTAGTGAGCCGCGCGAGAAGTGCGAAAAGCAACAAACGAACTGCGAGAGCAAGCAAGACGGCGCCGATGAGGATCCCGGCGGACCACGCCCAGGGTTCCCAGTGTGCTAGAAAGAAATGCATGTGCGCTACCTCCTGACGAATCTTCCTCCACTATTTATTTTCCGCGCGTAGCGCCTCGTAAGGAAGGGCGATGTCACAATGCCTGGGCGTAAGGGCCCGACACGGCCGGGCGAGTGACGTTTGCGGCGAGCGGCGCCCTCGGCTAAAATGATGGGCCTTTGTGCGAAGAGGCTGCGAAAGATGGGATTGGGTTCAGAAGCTCCGACGATGGTTCCGATCAGGCTGCACAATACGCTGACAAATCAGCTCGAGACGCTGATGCCGCTTCATCCGGGCGAGGTGAGGATTTATACGTGTGGGCCGACGGTCTATGCATACGCACACATCGGGAATTTCCGCACGTTCATGTTTCAAGACGTGCTGCGGCGGTTCCTGCGGTCGCAAGGTTTGCGGCTGCTGCATGTGATGAACGTGACGGATGTGGACGACCGGATCATCGCGAATGCGGCCGGCGCGGGTGTGAGCATTCGGGATTACACGGAGAAGTATATTCAGGCGTTCCTCGACGACATGGCTGCAATCAATCTGGAGCAGCCCGAGATTCTGGCGCGCGCCACCGAACATATCGAGGATATGGTGACCCTGATCGAAAAGCTGCAAAGCAAAGGCTTCACCTACAAAAGCGACGGGTCGATCTACTACCGGATTTCGAAATTCCCGAAATACGGGAAGCTTTCGCGGATCGACGTGAGCGGGATGCAATCGGGCGCTCGCGTGGACGTGGACCGCTACGAAAAAGACGACGCGCGCGATTTCGCATTGTGGAAGGCGCCGAAACCTGGTGAGCACTTCTGGGAGACGCGAATTGGTCCCGGCCGGCCGGGCTGGCACATCGAATGTTCGGCGATGGCGATGAAGTATCTGGGCGACACGCTGGATATTCATGCGGGTGGAGTGGATTTGGCGTTTCCGCATCATGAGAACGAGATAGCGCAGAGCGAGGGGGCAACGGGCCATCTTTTTTCGACGGTCTGGCTGCACAGCGAGCATCTTCTGATCGAAGGGCAGAAGATGTCGAAGTCGCTGGGGAATTTTTATACGCTGCGCGATCTTTTCGCGAAAGGCGAAAAACCCTCGACCGTCCGTTTTCTGTTGCTTTCAGTTCCGTACCGCCGCCAGCTGAATTTCACGGAAGACGGATTGCGGCAGGCGCAAAATTCCGTCGAACGGCTGCGAAATTTCCTCGTGCGGCTGAAGGCAACGAATTTCCCGGGAGGCTCGCACGACCAGAACATGGCGCGGATCAAGCGCGCGGAAACGGATTTCGATGCCGGCCTGGCCGACGACTTGAACACGGCGGTGGCGCTGGCGGCTGTGTTCGACCTGGTGCGCGACGCGAATTCGGCGATGGATCGCGGCAGTTTCAAGCAGCAGGACGCGACGCGAGCGATTGCGGCGATGGAAAAATTCGATGCGGTGCTCGCGGTGCTTGTCGACGACGATGCGGATAAGCTAAGCAAGATGGGCTTTGTGCAGGCCGATGTGCGCATGCCCGCCGAAGAAGTGGAGCGGTTGATCGAAGAACGAAAGAAGGCCAAATCGGCGAGAGATTTTCAGCGAGCGGATGTGATCCGGAAGCAGCTGACGGACGCGGGGATTATTTTGGAAGACGCGAAAGACGGCAGCGTTCGCTGGAAATACAAATAGAACGTTGCCTGCGGCTCGATTCGCCGTCGAGAAATTCACCACACATTTTCCCGTAGGCAGTTTCCCCCCTATAGTCCGCGACGATATGAGCGAATTCGTCGCGATTCGCGTTACACTCTCAGAGTCAAAGCACCGGTTATTTCCCGTGGCGCGCCGCTTTTGGAGACGCAAGACGGACGCCACGATTCGCTCTCCGGCAAGTCTAAAGGAGTGTGATGCCCACCGCCGAAAAAAAACTGCCGCAACTCCTAACGGAATTGCCCGGGCCGAATGCTAAGGCTCTGGTCGAGCGGGATCATCGCGTGATTTCGTCGTCATACACGCGTGACTATCCGTTGGTGGCGAAACGCGGCCGGGGCGCGATGGTCGAGGATGTGGACGGGAATACGTTTCTGGACTTCGCGGCGGGGATCGCGGTCGTTTCGACCGGTCACTGCCATCCGGAAGTCGTAGCCGCGATTCAGAAGCAGGCGAGCGAGCTGATTCACATGTCGTGCACGGACTTCTATTACACCGGCATGGTGGACTTCGCGGAAAAGCTGGCGACGATTGCGCCGGGCGGTCCCGGCAAGCGCGTTTATTTCGGAAATTCTGGCACGGAAGCGATCGAAGCGGCGATGAAGTTGGCGCGCTATCACACCGGCCGCGACAAGTTCATTGCATTTCACGGCTGTTTTCACGGGCGCACGATCGGCGCGCTGTCCCTAACCGCAAGCAAAGCGGTGCAGCGGAACCATTTCGGCGCGCTGCTGGGCGGTGTGTTTCACGCGCCCTATCCGAATACGTATCGCGGCGCGCATGGTGTTCGGCCGGAGCATGCGGCCGGCGACGCTCTCGCGTTTATCGAGACCGAACTTTTCCCGCGATTAGTGGATCCGGAGGATGTTGCCGGAATTTTCGTCGAACCCATCCAGGGCGAAGGCGGATATTTGCCGGCGCCCGCTGAGTTTCTGCAAGGGCTCGAGCGCATTTGCCGCAAGCACGGAATTCTATTGATTGCAGACGAAGTGCAATCGGGGATGGGGCGAACCGGAAAGTGGTGGGCTGCCGAGCATTCGGCAATCGAACCGGACCTGATTTGCGTCGCGAAGGGGATCGCGTCTGGAATGCCGCTCAGCGCGGTGATTGCAAAGTCCGGCGTGATGGACTGGAAGCCGGGCGCGCACGCATCAACGTTCGGCGGGAATCCGGTCGCGATTGCCGCGGCGCTCGCCACCTTCGGATTGATCGAGCGCGGCTACATGGCAAACGCTGCGTGCATGGGCAAAACCATATTGGAAAAGACGGCGGGCTGGACCGAGCGGCATAAGATTGTGGGCGATGTGCGCGGCAGAGGGCTGATGATTGGAGTGGAGATCGTTCGCGACCAAAAAACGAAGGAGCCCGCGCCCGATTTGCGCAAGCGTATTTTGGATGCGGCGTTTCACAAAGGCGTTTTAATTCTGGGCGCGGGCGAAAGCACGCTGCGGCTTGCGCCTCCGCTGTTGATCGATGAAGAGCAGGCGGAGTTTGCAGTGAGGACTGTGGAAGCTTGCATCGAGGAAGTTGCGCGCACTCGCTGAGGTCTCGTACGGGGGATAATCATGCTCGCGCGAATGGTATTTGCCGCAATGAATTTCGCGGCGCGGAAAGGTTTGGCGGCGCCCGATGACCCGAGCCTCACGATGAAGCAGCGGTCGCGCGTCACCGGCATCCGCGGCGAGACATATGCCTATTGGTACTTGCGCAGCAAAGGGTATTTGATGGTCGCGCGGAATTACACTGTGCCGGGACTCAAGGGCGAAATCGATATGGCCGGATACGACGGCGGCGTGCTCGCCTTCGTCGAGGTCAAGACGCGGACAGTGGCGAATACCGGGGCCCGGCAAGTGGCGACAGCCGAAGAAGCTGTCAATGCGGGAAAGCGGCGCAACGTGAGCCGCATGGCGCAACAGTTTCTGCGCGCGCGGCGAATCGAAAAGGAACCGTACCGGTTCGATGTGCTGGCGATAGAAACGCGCGCAGGTTCGCGCCCCCAGATTCGATTGCACAAGGGCGCGTATACGAGTTAGCCGAATTTCCCGCCGGTGTGGAACCTCGCTTGCAGGCGCAATATTGCGCTTTTAACGAGCGGTTCGATAGTAGAATGTCCGCTCCAAACGCCGCTTCAGAGCATCTCCGCGCTGCTGTTCGCACCCAGGCGAACGAAGCGATTTTTCGGCGCGCAGGGAATTCGAGGAGGAATTTTTGCCTGAGCTTCGCAAAGACCCCATCACCGGCCGATGGGTGATTATTTCCACCGACCGCAGCCGCCGCCCTACGGATTTTTTGCGCGAGAGCGTGCATATCAAGGGCGTCCCGCTCTGTCCGTTTTGTCCTGGGAATGAAGGCAAGACGCCGTCAGAGGTGCTCGCCTATGGCCGCAACGGCGGAGGCAAGGACACGCCGGGCTGGACCGTGCGCGTAGTGCCGAATAAATTTCCCGCTCTCGGGATCGAAGGAAATCTCGACCGCGAGGGCGAGGGACTTTTCGACCGGATGAACGGAATCGGCGCGCACGAAGTGATTATCGAGACGCCGGACCACAACGCGACGCTGGCGACGATGTCCACTAAAGCGCTCGAAGAGGTGCTTTGGGCGTATCGCGACCGCGTGCTCGATTTGAAGAATGACCGGCGCTTCCGGTACGTCCTGCTTTTCAAGAATCACGGCGAAGCAGCGGGCGCAACTCTCGAGCACACCCATTCGCAACTGATTGCGCTGCCGATCGTGCCGAAGCGCGTGCTCGAAGAGGTCGATAACTCGCGGCATTATTACGACGAGAAAGAGCGCTGTATTTTTTGCGACATGATCCGGCAGGAAATGGAGGAAAAGACGCGCGTCGTTTTCACCAATGAGCTGTTCATTGCGCTTGAGCCTTATGCGCCGCGCTTCCCTTTTGAAACGTGGATCTTGCCGCGGCAGCACAGCTCGGCGTTCGAGCACATGCCGACGCCATCGTATCGAGCGCTGGCCGACCTTTTGGGTAATCTCCTCAAGCGTTTAGACGCTGCCCTGGTTTCTCCCGCCTACAACTTCGTGATCCACACGTCGCCGATCGGAGAAGAGATCAACGACTTTTATCACTGGCATATCGAAATGATGCCGAAGCTTACCAAAGTCGCCGGCTTCGAGTGGGGCACCGGTTTTTATATCAATCCCACGCCGCCGGAAGAAGCCGCGCGCTTTCTGCGCGAGGCGAAGATTTGAAGAGCAATGGTTTTGATCTTGATGGGCACGACTGGCGCGGGAAAAACAACGGTCGGCGAAATATTGTCGCGCGAACTCGGATGGGAATTCGCGGACGCAGACAATTTTCATTCACCCGAAAACGTGGTGAAGATGAGCAAGGGAATCGGCCTGACGGATGAAGATCGCAAGCCGTGGCTCGCAGCACTGAGAAAGAAAATTGCGCGGTGGGTCGCTGACGGAAAGAACGGAATCCTGGCATGTTCCGCGCTGAAGAAGACATATCGCGACGAGCTTACCGTTGGCCCCGAAGTGAAATGGGTTTATCTGAAGGGGACGTTTGGCGAAATTTCGAAGCGCGTTGCCGCGCGTCAGGGGCATTACGCCAAGCAGGACTTGGTGGTGAGCCAATTCGCTGCGCTGGAGGAACCGGCCGACGCGATGATAGTCGATGTGAGCCGCTCGCCCGAGGAGATTGCGTCTGAAGTGCGCAAGCGTCTGAATATTTAGTCGCGTGCGATCCCATCCGCTCGCATCCCGCCGCTGCTTATCCCCTCTTGCCACGCGATTTGCGCTTTGGTGAGCGCGCGACACACCACTGCGGCGTACAGAGCATTTGGTGCGCAGTTGCAGGGATGACGGTATTCCGCGCGTTTCCGCCGGATGGGACTCTGAGCCCCGGCGGTTAAAAAATCCCGAGAGATATTGCCTGCAGCCCTCAGGTCTGCCGCACATTCAAAGGGGGTCTTGATGATTCGCAGGATACGTGTGTCCGGATTTGCAAAATTTTCGTTCATGCTGTTGTTCGCTGTTGCCGCGGGATTTTTCGCTCTTCCCTCCGTGTCGAACGCTCAGGGATTGGAACTCAGTGGCGGCTGGGCTCATGTGACGGGCGACTTCGGAATGGACGGTTTCAACACGGGCGCTGCGTGGTATTTCGCGCCGCGACTTTCCATCGCCGCAAACTATGATGATGCATGGAACACGTCGCAAGTCGGTAATTTTGCGTTCGCCTCGCTTGGAACCGGAATCGCATCGAAGAGCCATATACAGGACTTTTTAGTCGGGCCGCGTGTCTTCTTCGCGCCCTACAGAATCGACCGGCGAAACCGTGTCATCCCCTTCGCTGACGCGCGTTTCGGCGTTTCGCATCTCCATCAACTCGTGCAGGAAGGGACTTATCCTGCGGCAGTCGGCTCGGATAGCGCCTTCTCATGGATGCTGGGCGGCGGCGTCGATTACCCTTTGGCCCCCCACTGGGTGGCTCGCGGCGAACTGGGATTGCTCCGCACGCACTTGAATGCGACCGCGCAGAGCCGCTTGAGGGTGGCGATATCGGTTGCGTACACGTTTGGCGCGCGCGGAGGACGCTAAGCCGCAGAGGCTGTTCGTAGCGAGATCGCCCGAGCGGCAACTTTGGAGCGCGGCCGCCCGTTACTATATACTCGTGCGAATCACTGATCGCATGAGTGAGCCTGTCCGTTTCCAAACCACGAGCGACAATTCGTTGCTCCTCCGCTTCGGCGATTCGCTGAACAGCGGTGTTCACCGGCAGGTGCGGAAGTTGCTGCACCTGCTCGGAACAGCGCCGATTCGGGCAGTGACCAATCTCCACCCGGCTTATTGTTCGATACTTTTCGATTTTGACGCGCTGCGGATCACGCACGCGGATTTGGAATTGGTGTTGCGCGATTATCTGCGGCGCAGTGGCGCTTTGCAATTGGCCGAGCCGCGTACGATTGAGATTCCTGCCTGTTACGATGGCGAATTCGCGCCTGATTTGGCTGAGGTGGCGCAGCTTCGCAGCCTGACGCCGTCGCGGGTCATTGAACTGCATTCCTCGGCTGTTTATACGGTGTATTTCCTTGGTTTCGTGCCCGGCTTTGCCTACCTGGGCGAAGTGCCTGCCGAACTCGCGACTCCGAGGCGCGCTTCGCCGCGCGCAAAAGTTCCGCCCGGCAGCATCGGCATCGCCGACAGCCAAACGGGTATCTACCCGTTCGCAACACCCGGCGGATGGCAACTGATCGGGCGCACGCCGCTTACATTATTTCAGCCGTGGCGCGACAGCATGAGTATGCTCAACGTCGGCGATCGGGTTCGCTTCGCGCCGATTTCCAGCAGCGAATTTGCGAAAATCCAAAGCAAATGATGTCGATCCTTGTTGAGGCGCCAGGGCTTTCGACCACCGTTCAGGATTTGGGACGCCAGGGTTACGGTGCGATTGGCGTCTCGCCGTCAGGCGCGGCCGATCGCCTTTCGCTGCGTCTCGGGAATCGGCTCGTTGGAAATCCCGAGGGCGCGGCCGCGCTTGAGATGACTCTGCTCGGCGGCGCATTTCGCTTTGCGAGCGAAGGAGTCGCCGCTCTCACCGGCTCGGATTTCGCTCCACGGTTGGACGGCGCTCCCGTCGAACTCGCAACTTCATTTGAAGTGCGCGCGGGACAATCGCTTCGATTAGGACCGACGCGTTCAGGAGCGCGATGCTACTTGTGCGTTCGCGGCGGTATCGCCGTGCCGCTTCTGCTGGGCAGCGCGTCGACGCACGCTCTAAGCGGGCTCGGCGGCTTCGAGGGCCGCCAACTGCGCGCGGGAGATGTTCTCGAAGTCGGACCTTCGACCGCGCCCTTCAAAAAACGAATCATCGCTCCCAAGCTGCTCGATCGCGTCTGCGCCGCGCGAAAAACTCTTCGCGTGACGCCAGGTCCGCAGGCGGATTGGTTTTCGGCGCGGGAGCTCAGCTCATTTTATTCCGGCAGCTTTGTGGTGACGGAGCAATCGAATCGGATGGGCCTCCGTCTTCAGGGTTCGATCATCCGGCAGGCGCATACAGCAAAGCCGATGATTACGGAAGGTGTTTCGCTTGGCGCGATTCAAGTGCCCGCCGGCGGCTCGCCCATCATCTTATTTGTGGATCAGCAGACCACAGGCGGCTACCCCAAGATCGCGAACGTGATCTCGGCGGACTTGCACCATGTCGGACAGTTGCGTCCACGCGACGAAATCCGATTCGAGCAAGTTTCCTTCGAAGAAGCACGAGAACTCTTGCAGGAGCAGGAAGAAATGCTCGCGTCCGCCGAGGCAATACTCGAATGAAATATATCGACCTGAACTCGGATATGGGAGAAATTCGCGAAGCTGTTTTCAATGGCACTCAGGAATCGCTGATGCGGTCTTTGACCTCGGTCAATATCGCCTGCGGAGCGCACGCGGGCGACCGGGCAATGATGAAGGCGACCATCGAGCAAGCCGCTCGGCACGGATTGTCCGTGGGCGCGCACCCTGGCTATCCGGACCGCGCGAACTTTGGCCGCCTGGAAATGGCCATGACGCCGGAAGCTATTGCGAGTTCCGTTTTCGAGCAAGTTCACACGCTCGCTCAAATCGCTGAAGAGTGCGGAGTGCACGTTGTCCACGTGAAACCTCACGGCGCGCTTTACAATAAGGCCGCGAACGATCGCGCCATCGCGTGCGCCATAGCTGACGGAGTGGGGCGCTGGAGCCGCAATGTCACGCTCGTTGGGTTGGCCGGATCGCTGATGCTTGACGCGTTTCGCCAAGCGGGCTTTCCGGCTGCCGCTGAGGCGTTCGCCGATAGGCGCTATGAAGCGGATGGATCGCTGCGCAGCCGTGAATTTGAAGACGCATTGATTCGTGAGCCGGCGCAGGCGGCGCAGCGGGCGTTGAAAATTGCGGAGACGGGACGCGTCACCGCACGCGACGGCGCCAAAATTCAGATCGCCGCGCAAACCATCTGCATCCATGGCGATACGCCTGACGCGCCGGAAATTGCGGCCGCTGTCGCGGAGACGCTTCGAAACGCAGGCATAGAACTCCGAGCGCTGGCTCACTGACAACACAAGCGGCCTTCAGACCGTGTATGATTGCCTGCCGCACGCTTTCCGAACTGTGACGTCCTTTTGTTCGAGCGAGGCCTTGTGAAAGCTTATCGAACCCGAAGTGGTATCGTTGTCGAAAAAGCCGGTGCATTTTCGCATTCACCGCGCGTCGCATGGGACGATCTCGTCAACGCGGACAACATTTCCAAACAGGTCGAGGCTTTCGCTTCTTGCGCCGCGCCTGCGGTATCCGATCTGCTCGCTCCGATTGGCAATCAGGAAGTGTGGGCGGCCGGCGTCACCTATTTTCGCAGCCGCGATGCGCGCATGGACGAGTCGAAGGATTCCGGCGGCGGCGATTTCTACGCCAAGGTTTACGAAGCCGAGCGGCCGGAGCTCTTTTTCAAGGCGCCTCATTACCGCGTCGTCGGACCCAATGACCAGGTAAGAATTCGCGCAGACGCGCACTGGAATGTGCCCGAGCCGGAGCTCACGGTGGTGATCAACAAGAGCGGCGCGATTGTGGGCTATACGATTGGCAACGATATGAGCTCGCGCGATATCGAGGGCGAAAATCCGCTCTATTTGCCGCAGGCAAAGGTTTACGACGGCAGTTGCGCGATAGGCCCTTGCGTCTATTTCGCCGAAAAACCGCTCCCCCCCGAGACCGAGATTCGAATTTCCATTCACCGCGCCGGCTCGCTTCTCTTTAGCGATTCGACGGAGATCAGGAAAATCAAGCGCGGGTTGCCTGAACTTGTCTCCTATCTCTATCGCGAGACGAGTTTCCCGTACGGAGCTTTGCTGATGACCGGCACAGGAATCGTCCCGCCCAACGACCTCACTTTGCATCGCGGCGACCGGATCGAAATTACCATCGATCCCATCGGAACTTTGCGTAACACGGTCGCCTGAATCGCCGCGTCGCGATACGAAATGGTTTTGAGATTTAAACGCAGCGCCGCGGCGGCTGCTCACGCCGCAAAACCAAACGACTGATCAGCGCCCACTCTCAAACGCCCACAACTCCGCTTCTCCGCTCCAGCAGCAAGACGTCTCGCCAGCGCCCATTCATCGCGCCCAACTTCTCCCTTCGCCCCACAATTCGAAACCCTGCCCCCTCATGCAATTTCACGCTCGCCGCATTCTCGGGAAAAATTCCAGCCTGCAACGTCCAAATTCCGTTCTGCTCGGAGGCGTTGACCAGCGCGATCAGCAGCGCCGTACCCAGTCCTTTTCCGCGTGCCTTTTCGCTCACATAAACACTCACTTCTGCCACCCCGGCGTAAACGCATCGACCCGAGACCGGACTCAAAGCCGCCCAGCCGGCCACGCCGTCTCGCCCCGCACGCGCAACGAATCGGCATGATTGCAAATGACCTTTGTTCCAAGCCTCCCACTCGGGAGCCGAAGTTTCAAAGGTGGCGTTCCCGGTCGCAATCCCCTCCCGGTAGATCGCCCGCACGGCAGGCCAATCCTCGGTCGTCATGGGCGCGATTTCGAATTGCCAGGTGATGTCAGTCATGCCGCTACCTCAGGTATGGGCCAGCCAGTTCCCCGCGAGAGCTAAGCTGCCAGATCGTCGAATTTAGCGTGCAAAACGCGACAAAACAGCGCAATTAAGGCCACTTTAAGTGCCAAAATGCGTCAGGGACCCTGCTGCGGTTCGTGCAGATAAAGGCACGCTTTTCCCACCCTCGAGCCGGACGGTCGTGTGCGAATTCCTCAGCTTTTCCCGCGTTTCGATTTTCTCTTCGCGCGGGCCACTTCGGCGCGCTTCGCTTTCGCCCATCCTATTTTGTTCACTTGCCGGCCCCGCGCAATCCCCAGCGAGTCCGCTGGGACGTCCTCGGTAATTATTGACCCCGCAGCGACATACGCGCCTTTTCCGATTTTCACCGGCGCCACGAGCGCCGAATCGCTCCCGATAAAGACTCCTTCGCCGATCACCGTCTTGTGCTTGGACACGCCGTCGTAATTGCACGTAATTGTGCCGGCGCCGATATTCGAATCGCGGCCGACCAGAGCGTCGCCTAAGTACGTGAGATGATTGGCCTTAACGCCTTCGCGAACGACCGAGTTTTTCACTTCGACGAAGTTCCCGATATGTGCGCCGGAGCGAATGTCGGCCCCCGGGCGGAGCCGGGCAAGGGGTCCCACGACCGCTCCCTGCGCCACATGGCTCGATTCGAGAATGCTATATGCCCCCACCGTGACTCCGTCTTCAACCCGAACATCGGTCAGGATCGATCCCGTCCCAATCTTGCATCGCGCGCCAATCTTCGTACTTCCAAGCAGTTGCACCCCGGGCTCGATTATCGTGTCCGTCCCGGCTTTCACATCCTGGTCGATCACCACCGTCTCGGGCAGGTAGATCGTCGCTCCGGAATCCATCACCTCTTCGGCCTTTCGCGCGCGGAAGATCCGGTCAATTTCGGCCAGTTGCGACCGGGTATTGCAGCCGAAGATTTCTTGCGGATCGGGCGCGATTTCCGCGAGAACCCTCTCGTTTTTCCGAGTGAGAAGCCCAATGGCATCCGTCAGATAAAGCTCTTTATGGGCATTATCGGGGCGCAGAGAGTTGAGGCATGGCCAAAGCTTGGCCAGGGTGAAGCAATAGAAACTCGAGTTCACCTCGCGAATCGCTTTTTGCTCGGGCGTCGCGCTTTTTTCCTCGACTACGGCACGAACCCGCCCTTCGGAGTCGCGAAGGATGCGGCCATACTCGCGCGGATCGTCCAGTTCCGCGCTCAAAATAGTCGCGGCCGCTTCGCCGCGACGGTGAGTATCCAGCAGATTGGCAAGGGTCTGGGTCCGGAGCAAAGGAGCGTCGCCAGTCACCACGATCGCCAGCTTTGCGCTCTTTCGGATGGCGCGCCGGGCGATCTGCATCGCGTGGCCGGTCCCGCGCTGCGGCTGCTGCAGCACGGTTTGCACGCCGAGCCGCTCCGCGAGCGCTCCCACGGCCTCGGCCTGATGTCCGATCACCGCGATCACTTGCGCCGGTTTCAATTTCCGGCAGGCGCGAATCACGTGTTCGAGCAGAGACAGGCCGCCGGCCCGGTGCAGCACTTTTGCCTGCTCGGAACGCATACGCGTTCCTTTTCCGGCTGCCAATATTACGATTGCGACGTCGCTAGCTGCCATTCGCCCTTCTCGTTCGCCGTTTATTTGGATTTGGCTGCGAACGCGTATTGTGGCGCGACCGCGGGCGTTTCGCAACGGCACTCGGCTGAATGATTTGACATTCCGGGACTGAAGCGATAACAACGAATATTCAGCTTCGTGGAGGGACCAGTGTTTTGTGGCCGTTGTGGCTCACCTAATCAGGATGGCGCCAAATTCTGCGCCCGCTGCGGCAACCCTTTCCAGCCCGCCGAGCAGCCGCCAGCGCCCGCCGTTCCGGCAACTGCTCCGGCTCAGCCGGCCGCCGCGTCAGCACCAGCGCCTTTCGTCGAGCCCCCATCGACCAGCGGAAAAGCCGTCGCCAGCCTGCTTTGCGGCTTCCTCTTCTTTTTCTTCCCGGCCGCGGTTGCTGCAGTCATCCTCGGCCACCTTTCCCTCTCTGACATCAAAAAGTCCGCCGGCCGGCTAACAGGCCGAGGCGTGGCTATTGCCGGCCTGATTTTCGGCTACATGGGCCTCGTTCTTTTGCCTATCTTGCTGTTCATCGGCCTGCTCGCAATCCCGCGCATACTGCGCGCCCGCATCGCCGCCAACGAATCCTCCGCCATCGCCTCTTTGCGCCAGATTGACAGCGCGGCGGAGGCGTATTCGGCAACGTACCATAATGGCTATCCGCTGAGCCTTGCGAATCTTTCGGGTACGGGCGCTCAGGATTGCGATCATGCCGGGCTGATCGACGGCGTGCTCGCCTCGGGCTTCCGCAACGGCTATGTTTTCATCTATCAGCCGGCTGGCGGAGATAATGCAGACAACGCTTCGACCAAAATACCACCCGGCTGCAGCGCGGCGGGTGCGACTGGCTTCGTGGTGACCGCGGAGCCTTCGAGGCATGGGAGCACAGGCGACCGCAGCTTCTATATGGACCAGACGGGAGTGATCCGGTACGAGCAGAGCGGCGTTCCCACGGCCGATAGCCCGCCGGTCGAGTAGCCCCGAAAAGGGCGGCGCCTTTTTTCGATGGGGAATGTGGCGCTTGCCTGCGGGAGACCGATGTTTGTGACGGGCTGGATGAACACCCGACCTTTGTTTTCAATGAGATACAGCGAATTCAGTCTGACATCGAGTGACGGGCTGAGCCGACAGGATGCTCGATGAGACTTGAGAGAATTGGGGTTCGGCCCCCCTGGGCAGCGAGGATTCCTGGAGTTGGGGTTCGTGTTGCCCCTCGGGCTGGGTAAGCTCTGCCGCGGGTGGAAGTGCATTTGTTGCGGCGGCGGGGAGGCTTAGCCCAGGGACTGCGGG
>DATJOL010000177.1:0-25828 GCA_035507075.1 Candidatus Aquilonibacter sp.
CGCGACTCCGGGAAATCCGGGACGGATTGCTTCAGGGAGGAGCCGCAGCAGCCGCGCTGGCGGGTAGCGGGTCGGCGGTGTTCGGAGTCTTCCGAAACCCAGCGCAGGCGCGCCGAGCCGCTCGCAATTTTCCGGAAGACAGCACGTTCGTTGCTGAAACCCTAAGCAGGGAAAGGTACGGGCGCGCATTGGGCTGGCGTGCGGGGTGAGCGCCGGGTGGCGCCTCTCAGCGATTACGGCCGTACCGAGTTCGCGTGTATGGCACGGCCTGAAGCCGTGCCCTTACGACACCAGAGGGCAATTTGGCCGAAGACAAGTTCAAGGTGTTTTGCGGCTCGGCGAATACCGCGCTCACGGACGCCATCTGCGCGCATCTGGGTGTGCAGCGCGGCCGCGCGGAACACACGCAGTTTGCGGACGGCGAGACGCGCTATCAGATTCTGGAGAATGTGCGCGGCGCGGACGTTTTTGTGCTGCAGCCGTGCTCGAATCCGGTGAACGATCATCTGATGCAGCTGCTGCTGATGATCGACGCGTTCAAGCGGGCGTCGGCGTGGCGCATTACGGCGGTGATTCCGTATTACCCGTATGCGAGGCAGGATCGCAAAGACCGGCCGCGGGTGCCGATTTCGGCAAAGCTGGTGGCGGATTTATTGGAAACGTCAGGTGCGAGCCGCGTGCTTTCGCTCGATCTGCATGCACCGCAGATTCAGGGTTACTTCAATATTCCGGTGGACCATCTGTATGCGTCGCCGGTGCTGGTGGAGTATTTCAAGAATAAGAAGCTGGGCCCGATCACCGTGGTTTCGCCGGATGCAGGCGGCGTGGAGCGCGCCAGGCTTTTTGCGAAGCGAATCGATTCGCCGCTGGCGATCGTGGATAAGCGCCGCATCGACGTGAACGTGAGCGAAGTGATGCACCTGATCGGAGATGTCTCCGGGCGGACGGCGATCGTGATCGACGACATTATCGATACCGCCGGTACGCTGGTGAAAACGGCGGAGGCGCTGCTCAAGAACGGCGCGGCGAAAGTGTACGCGGCGGCGACGCACCCGGTGCTTTCCGGGCCGGCGGTGAAGCGCATAGCCGAATCGGAGATCGAAGAGGTTGTGGTGACGGATTCGGTTCCACTGAAAGAAACGGCGCGGCAACTGCCGAAGATCAAGACGCTCAGCGTGGCGCCGCTGCTGGCGCGAGGGATTCAGTCGATTCACGAAGAGACTTCGATCAGCGAACTCTTCATTTGAAGAATTTTTGAGATAACGAGGACCAAGTTATGGAGACATTTACAGTAGAAGGGCAAATTCGCGAGACACGCGGGAAAAACGCGGCGCGACGCACTCGCATGACGGGCATGGTGCCGGCTACACTCTACGGCGCGCGTAAAGAGGCCGTGGCGTTGACCGTGAACGCGAAGCAGATTGCGCGCATTCTGCGTTCGGAGACCGGGCACAATACGATTTTCACGGTGACCGTAGCGGGCGGCAGCGAAGAAAAGGCCATGCTGAAGGACTGGCAGGTCGATCCGCTGAAGGGCGCATTGCTGCACGTGGACCTGCTGCGAATCGCGATGGATGTGCGGATGCGCGTTCGGGTGCCCGTGCATACGTTCGGCGAGCCGCAGGGCGTGAAGATGCAGGGCGGCATCTTCGAAATGGTGACGCGCGAAGTGGAAGTCGAGTGCTTGCCCGGCGACATTCCCGAAGAGTTCAAAGTGGACGTGAGCGAGCTGCTGATCGGCAAGCAGCTTCGCGCGGCCGATCTTCCGCTCGATCCGGAGAAGGTGAAGCTGGTGACGGACCCGCAGCGCGTGCTGGCGCACGTGGTGACGCTGAAGAAGGAAGAAGAGCCGACAGCGGAGGCTGCGGTGGCGGCGGAAACTGCTCCGGCGGAGCCCGAAGTCATCAAGAAGGGCAAGAAGGAAGAAGAGGGCGAAGGCGAGGGCGAAGCGCCTGCACCGAAGGCGGAGAAGGCCGAGAAGAAGAAGTAAGTTCGCGGCGGCTTGTGGCAGACAGTGGCGCTCGCGTGAGACTGGTTGATGCGAATTATCGTCGGCCTCGGCAACCCTGGCCCGGAATACGAGTGGACGCCGCACAATCTGGGCTTCCTCGCCATCGACGGGCTGGCTGAGCGGGGGAACATCCGGGTGACGCGGCCGGAGGCGAAGTCTTCCGTGGGCCGCGGGACGCTGGCGGGCGAGGAAGTGGTGCTCGCGAAGCCGCAGACAATGATGAACCTGAGCGGCCCGGCCGTGCGAATGCTGCTCGAGAAATATGAATGCACGCCGGCGGATTTGATCATCCTGATCGACGAGGTGGATTTGCCGTGGGGGATGATTCGGATTCGCGAACGCGGGCGAAACAGCACGCACAACGGGCTGAAGTCGATTATTTCCTCGATCGGCACCGATGAGTTCATTCGCGTGAGGCTAGGCGTACAGCCGAAGCAGATGTGGGGCGACCGCCGTGATTATGTGCTTTGCTCGATGAATCGCGAAGAGCGCCGCATGGCTCAGGAGATGGTGGGAGAAGCGGTGGTTGCGGTGGAGACGATTCTGACGGAAGGCGTGGACAAGGCGATGACGAAGTTCAATCGCCGGGCCACGGAGGCGGACGAGAGTTCGTAATGAAGGTTGCCGCCGGTGTGCGGTTGAGCACGAGCGACTTGCAGGTGCCGTAGAAAGGCAAGAAACCGAGGACACATGGAAGAGCGTCAGTACGACCTGATTTTTATTGTCCGGCCAGACACGCCGGAAAGCGAGACCGACAAACTGATTTCGACTCTCGAACACGCCGCAACCGAAAAGGGCGGCAAGATCGAGAAGACGGAAAAGTGGGGACGCAAGCGGATGGCGTATCGCGTGGCGCGGTTGCGCGAAGGATATTACGTCTACATGATCGTGAAGTCGACGCACGGCGAAGCGGTGAAGGAGCTGGAGCGGCGGCTCAAGGTGAATGACGCGGTGATCAAATACCTTACCGTTCGCCTGGACGAGGAATTGAAGCGGCAAGAGAAATTCAAGCGGCATCGCGAGCGCCGCGCCGCAAGGCGTCCGCGCAAGACCGTTCCCGCCACGGGAGCGCCTGGGGCCGACCAAGCCGCCGCAACAGCTTAGGAAGAGGAGAGAGATTATGGCAGAACCGAACGAACCACAGCAGCAAGCGCCTGCACCCGCAGGCGAACACGCCGCGCACGCGCCTTCCGGGCCACCCGCCGGAGCTCCGAGCCATCCGGGAGGCTTTGGAGGACGACCAGGAGGACCGCGTCCGCAGGGGGCCAGGCCGCCGGGGGGACCAAAGCGCGGGAAGCGCAATTTCGTGCGCAAGAAGAAGGTTTGCCGCTTCTGCGTCGAGAAGATCGACCTGATCGATTATAAGAAGGCCGAAGTTCTTTCGCCGTTCATTCAGGACCGCGGCCGGATATTGCCGCGGCGCATGACCGGAACATGCGCGCGGCACCAGCGCTGGCTGACGGTGGCCATCAAGCGCGCGCAGAACATCGCTTTGCTGCCTTTCGCCGCAGAGCTCTGATCGATTTTTCGCTGCCGCAGGGATTCTGCGTGCCGCCGTTTGTTCAAACGAGTTCGAGGATCATCACATGCAAATTATTCTGCAAGAGGACGTGGAAAAGCTGGGAAATCGCGGCGAGGTGGTGACCGTGGCCGAAGGATACGCGCGGAATTTTCTTCTGCCGCGCAAGCTGGCGCTGGAAGCGACCGCGGGTAACATGAAGCGGCTGGAGAAAATGCGCGCCGCGTTTGCCAAGAAAGAAGCGGTGGAAAAGGGCGACGCGCAGAAGCTGGCGGAGCTGCTCGCGGGCGTGTCGCTCGAAGTGACCCGGAAGTCCGGCGAGAACGATCAGCTTTTCGGTTCGGTGACGAGCGCGGATATTTCGGAAGCGCTTGCCGCAAAAGGCTTTACGATCGATAAGAAAAAAATCCAGCTTGCCGAGCCGATCAAGACCATCGGCGAATTCGATGTGCCGCTGAAGCTGCATCGCGAAGTGAGCACCACGGTGAAGCTGGCGGTGAAAAAGGAAGAGTAAGACACGAAGCCAGGATGTGCGTAGCGAGCGTGCCTTAGGCGTTGCTTGAAAATCAGGATTCCGCCGGAGAAGAGCGCCGATTGAAACATTGGCGCTCTTTTTGTATTTGGGGCCGCAAAGTTTTCAACATCACTCGCAGTAATCCACAGCGCCTTGTCTCATTGACGCGCGCGCGCGACGTGCGCACAATGCTGCACGCTTCACGACTTTACAAAGAAAAATTTCCGCCGCGTTGAGCGACCCAGCACTCGCGAAGCGAAGTTTTTCGTGCGGACGGGGCCGTTACATCCCTCTTGCGTGAGCTTAACTCTTAGGCGAATATAAAGCGAACTGCACATGGCGAGTAATACCACGCTCGAACGGCCGCTGCCGCATAACCTGGACGCGGAACGCAGCATCCTCGGGGCAATCCTGCTCGACAATCACGCGCTGAATACAGCCGTGGAAAAGCTTCGCACCGACGATTTTTTCCTTCCGCAGCACCGGCACATATTCGACCGCATGATCGAGTTGGGTGAAAGCCAGCAAGCCATAGACCTGGTGACGGTTTGCGAAGAGCTGACGCGCACCGGAAATCTGGAAGCGGCGGGCGGTGTGGCTTACGTCTCGCAGCTGGCGGACGGCATGCCGCGCGTGACGAACGTGGAGCATTACGCGCGCATCGTGAAAGAAAAGGCGGTGCTGCGCAACCTGGCGTATCAGGCGTCCGCGATTCAGGAGCAGGCGCTGGCGGCGGGAGACGATGCGGACATTATTCTCGACCGCGCCGAGTCAGCGATTTTTCAGCTCGCCGAAGACCGCGTCCGCGCGGGGCTGATCGGTGTGAAAGAACTGGTTCGCGACGGCTTCGAACGCCTGGAAAAGATTTTCAGCGAAGGGCGGCGCATCACGGGACTGCCGACCGGCTACAGTCTGCTGGACAATGAAACGGCGGGGCTGCAGCCTTCGGAGCTGATCATTCTGGCGGCGCGGCCTTCGATGGGAAAGACGGCGTTTGCGCTGAACATCGCGGAAAACATTGCGTTGCGCAATCGAGAACCGGTGGCGATTTTCAGCCTGGAAATGTCGAAAGAGTCCCTGCTCTTGCGCTTGTTGGCCTCGCAATCGCGTGTGGACGCGCACAAATTCCGCACAGGCCATATGAACCGCGATGATTGGAGCAAGATCACCGCTTCGCTGGCTGAGTTGGGCGAGGCGCCGATCTGGATCGACGATTCGGCTTCTTCGACAGTGTTGGAGATGGGCGCGAAAGCGCGACGGCTAAAGCGCGACCGCGGCCTTTCGCTGATGATTGTGGATTACCTGCAGCTTGTGACGCCGACCAGCACGAAGCGTGCGACGAACCGGCAAGAAGAGGTCTCTGGCATGTCGCGGGCGCTGAAAGGGCTGGCGAAGGAGCTGAAGATTCCGATCGTTGTGCTCAGCCAGCTTACACGCGCGCCGGAACGCGAAGAGCGCAAGCCGCAGCTCGCGGACTTGCGCGAATCGGGTGCAATCGAGCAGGATGCGGACGTGGTGATCTTCATCAATCGCCCGAATTTTTATAAGACCGATCTTCCCGATGAAGAGCGCGCTAAATCCGAGCTGATCATTGCGAAACAGCGCAACGGCCCCACCGGCACGCTGAATTTCGTTTTCCTGAGCCGCCACACGCGATTCGAAGAAGCCGCGCCGGATGCGTGGAACTCAGGGATGGACGAATAGCACGAATCTTGTGTCACAAAACCGTAACAAAAAACTGCGACCGCTGTTATCCGCAATGAGGTATGGTGGCATTTCTCATCGGAGCGATCATTTTTCAGCGGAGGTGTAACCATGAAGCACGATTCGACTGACTGGGGACTACTCGGCGCGAAGCTTACACGCCGGCGGCTGTTGAAAGGCGCGGGGCAACTGGCTGCGGTGGCTGCGGCCGGGTCGCTGATGCCGCCCAACGTGCGCCGCATGCTGGCGCAATCGGCGCCGGCAGATAGTTCGCTGGCGGACATCAAGCACGTGGTGATGCTGATGCAGGAAAATCGTTCGTTCGATCATTACTTCGGCACGCTGGCAGGCGTGCGCGGGTTCGATGATGCGAAGGCGCTGAAGCTTGCGGACGGAAAGTCCGTGTTTTATCAGCCGGACGCGGAGAATCCCGACGGGTACATGCTGCCCTTCCATCTCGATACGCGCGCCACGAGCGCGCAGAAAATTCCTTCGACGAGCCATGCGTGGGCCGTGCAGCACGAGGCTTGGAACGGCGGGAAAATGGACCAGTGGCTGCAAGCGCACCGAAAAGCCGACGGGCGGAACGGTCCCTACTGCATGGGGTATTACACGCGGGAGGATATTCCGTTTCAGTTTGCACTGGCTGAGAGCTTCACGCTGTGCGACGCATACCATTGTTCCGTGATGGGGCCCACGTGGCCGAACCGCATGTATTACATGACGGGGACGATCGATCCCGACGGGCTTGGCAATGGACCGATCATCAGCAACGTGGTGCCGGACCAAGGCTACACCTGGAAGACTTATCCGGAGCGGCTGGAAGAAGCGGGCGTGCCGTGGAAGGTCTATCAGATGGAGAACAACTACGGCTGCAATATGCTGGAAAACTTCGCGGTGTTTCAAAATGCGCCGCGGCGCTCGCCGCTTTTCCTGAAGGGTGTGGCGTATGGCGCGGAGGGGCAGTTCGAATATGACGCGATGAATGACAAGCTGCCGGCTGTTTCGTGGATCATCTGCACGGATTATCAGTCGGAGCATCCGGATTACATGCCGGCGGACGGCGCTGCATTTGTTGCGAGCAAAATCGACGCGATTGCCGCGAATCCGGACGTTTGGGCGAAGACGCTCTTCATTTTGAATTACGACGAGAATGACGGAATATTCGACCACGTGGCGCCGCCGACCGCGCCTGAGGGAACAGCACACGAGTACATCGACGGATTGCCGATCGGCGGAGGCTTCCGCGTGCCCTGCATCCTGATTTCGCCGTGGACGACGGGCGGTTGGGTTTCGAGCGAGCCTTTCGATCACACGTCCGTGCTGCGGTTCCTCGAGCAGTTCACCGGCGTGCGCGAGCCGAATATCAGCGATTGGCGACGCAGCACCTTTGGGGATTTGACGTCCGCGCTGCGGCTGAAGCAGGCGCCGGGAAAACCGCCGGTGCTGCCGGATACGATGGGAGCCTTGCGGGCCGCGATCTACGAGGCCAAGGCATTGCCGAAGCCGAAGCTTCCAAGCAGCGATCAGACCTTTCCCCAACAAGAAAAGAAGCGCTCCGAAGTCTAGAGGGCCCGTCTGGCAGACGCGCTGCGGAGGGATAGAGGCAAACAAAAAGGCGCGCTGAGCCATCCTGGCGGATGGCTCGAGCGCGCTTTTTATGGCGTGCAGCGAACCTGCCTCGAGCCGGGGAAAGCCATGCCGGAGGCGGTCCGATGCAAGATGAACTAGACCGAAGCGCCAGCCGTGCTGCGTGAACGCAGGCTGGACTTGTCGTCGTCCGCTTCACCGGCCTTATCAATTTCGATCGAGCCTTTGAAGTACGCACCGTCTTCGATCATGATGCGTGCGGTAGTCAGGTCGCCCACAACCGAGCCGTCCTTCTTGATTTCGATCCGGTCGCGCGCGCGAAGATTGCCCTTCACGTTGCCGTAAACCACGACTTCGCGGGCGATGATGTCCGCGGTGAGGCGTGCGCTTGCGCCGATGGTGAGTCTCCGGTCTTCGAGGTGAACCAGGCCCTCGACGCTGCCGTCGATCGCCAGGTCTTCGTTGCCGGTGATTTCACCCTTTACATGCAAACTTGATCCGAGCCGCGCCGTGCCGCTGTTCGTCGAGCTCGGCGTGTTATACGTTGAATCGAGTGGTGCCATTGTTCTTGCCTCCCCGGGAAAAGATGGTGCGGATGCTGGTGTTGTTGCGGTTGGTCTAGGCTGCTGCGGGAGCGGCGTCCTAGCGGGAGTATCAGGTTTCTTTTCTCCCCACATGTACCGTTACCCTCCTTGGGCCCTGTTGCTTTGGAACGAACCAGTGTGTGAATCCGGCGACTGGGACACCCAATGTAATTCCGCAATGAAACGGACGCCAAATCCAAAATGGAACACTTGTGTCTGGGCGATTAACAGATGATAGGGCGAAAGGGAGGGTTGCACGACCCTGGGGGCGCAATCTGGCAGCCCTGAACGGACTGGGTCCTAGTATTTTCTCAAGACGCCGACGACGCGGCCCTGGATCTTTACGTCGTTTGCCGGCACGACGATTGGGGCCATCGCGGAATTAGCCGGCTGGAGGCGGATTCGGCCTCCGGCCTCGCGATAGAAGCGCTTTACGGTGGCATCGTCGTCGCCGACGAGCGCCACGACGATTTCGCCCGTGTTCGCCACTTGCGTCTGCTCAACGACGATGAAGTCGCCATCGAGAATGTGATCGTCACGCATGGATTCGCCCTTCACCTGAAGGACAAAGGTATTGGGGCCGCGCGTGAAATCGGAGAGAGAGATTGTTTCGTTATCTTCGATAGCTTCCAGCGGACGTCCGGCAGCGATGCGGCCGGCAAGCGGGAGTTCGACTACGTGGCGATCGAGAATTTCTTCGCGCACGGGCTTCGGAAGCTGGGTGACCTCGATCGAGCGGCTCTGATTGTAGCCGCGGCGGATGAACCCCTTTTTCTCAAGCGTCGAAAGATGCTTGTGCACGGTCGCGAGCGACGTGAGCTTCAGCGCGTGCGCGACCTCTTCGAAGCTGGGCGAATAGCCGTTCTTATTGATGAAGGCCACCAGGTAATTCAGGACTTCCTTTTGCCGTTTCGTCAACGCCATAGCTACCCCCGGGGTTTTGCGCGATGTTCGCCTTCACTATACAGGCGAATCAAAAGCGAAGTCAATGGTACTCCAGGACAGGTTGACCTTTGATGAAGCGTCAGCCAGTCCGCAGAACGGTTCATCTTCGGTTCAGTCGCATTTTCACTCAACGAAATCGCAATTTCGAGAATCTTTGCCGATTCAACGCGCTGAGCAGTTATGATGGCGCTCCATGGAAAACACGGAGTACACGCCGACGCGCGTGCCGGAGCAGGTGCAGCCGGCGCTGACGAAGAGCCTCTCCCTGCTGCAGGCTTCGGCCTTCAATATGTCCAATATGGTGGGGATCGGAGTCTTCCTCACCATACCGTTCATACTTGCGGACCTGCCCGGGCCGCAGGCGCTGCTCGGTTGGCTCGCCGGCGCGCTGCTTGCCATTTGCGACGGCATGATCTGGTGCGAGTTGGGCGCGGCGCTGCCTGGTTCGGGAGGCAGCTATCTTTTTTTGCGCGAGACGTTTGGGCCGCGGCGCTGGGGGCGGCTGCTTGCTTTCCTTTTCATCTGGCAGTTCATTTTGAGCGGACCGCTGGAAATTGCGTCAGGGAGCATCGGGTTCGCGGACTATTTCAAATATTTCAAGCCGCACCTTGGCAACGTCACTCACGGTTTGATCGCGGCGGGCGTAGCGCTGACGGCGCTGGTGCTCTGCTATCGCCGCATCCAGGCCGTGGGGAAAATCACCGTTGTGTTGTGGGTGGGAATGATCATCACGGCAGGGACGGTGATTCTGGCCGGTGCGCGGCATTTCAGCGCGCAACTGGCCTTTCATTCGGGGCAGCCGTTTCATCTGGACCGCGCGGGAATGGTCGCCCTGGGCGCGGCCATGTCGTACGTGATTTACGATTTTCTCGGCTATTATGTGGTGTGCTACGTCGGCGAAGAGGTGAAAAATCCGCAGCGCACGATTCCGATGTCGATCATTTTGTCCGTGATCGTGGTCGCGGGGCTGTATTTTTTAATTCATCTGGCGATCACCGGAACGTTGACGATTGAAGAGGCCAAGGCGAGTCCCTACGTAGCGTCTGAGCTTGTGGAGCGCGTTTGGGGCGCCCACACGGCGATGGTGGTGACGGCGCTGATTCTGTGGACGAGTTTCGCATCCACTTTCGCTCTGATGCTGGGATATTCGCGCATTCCGTATGCCGCTGCGGGCGACGGCTGCTTTTTCCAGATCTTCCGGCATGTTCACCAGCGCGGGAAATTTCCGGACCTTTCGCTGCTGGTGGTGGGACTTGTGACGATTGCCGTGAGCTTCATTCCCTTGGCTGCGGAGATCACGATCCTGCTCACATCGCGGATTCTGGTGCAGTTCATCGCGCAGGGATTCGGCGTCTTTCTGATGCATAAGCGATTTCCGGCAAAAGACCGGCCGTTTCGCATGTGGCTATACCCGATTCCCGCACTGCTGGCGATCGCAGGATGGATCTATGTGTTTTACACGTCGGGCGAAACCACGTTTGTCGCTTTCGGCCGCGCGATGACGCACTCCAACATGTTCTGGGGGGCGATCAGCCTGGCGGCAGGCATTCCGATTTTCTTCGTGTGGGCCTTGTTTATGGGCTTTTGGCCCTTTGAACGAGGCGCTGAATCCGCTGGCGCGCAAGACGCCCGGGCCGGCAGATCGAATCCCGCCTGAAGAGGGCTCCATCCCACGTCACATTTAGTGAACATGTCGGATAGCCGACATTGAGCTTTGCGAAAAGCCGCCTATACTGTTGTCATTCAACCAGGCGAACGGTTTTTCCGGCTCTGAACCGTGAAGCGAACAAACTCGATCGACGGACGGCGTAGCAGGCGCTTTCCTTTCCTCTCGCCTGTGGAAGCCACGTGGCAGGAGCAAAGCGGCAAACTCGTCCGCGAGAGCGGCCGCGCCACCGAAGTAAACGCGCAGGGCGGACTGCTGGAGCTGAAAACGTACCCTCCCGTCGGCGCTCAAATCGAACTGAAAAATCTGATATCGCAGGAATCGTCGCACGCTCGGGTGGTTGGCCCGCGTCGCAATGGAGACGGCCACCTGCTGGGCGTTGCCGTGGAGCTTCTCGTTCCGAGCGAAACGTTCTGGGGCGTCAGCTTCCAGCTGAAGAAAGCCTGCGCGGAGCTGGTGAGGATCGAATACGACATGCGCTCCAGCTCGGTCGGTCCGCGCGTGCTTGCGGAGTTTCGCGACGCGGTGGACAATGTGCGCAAGACCGCCTGGGCCGTTCAGGAATGGCAAGAGCGCCAATCGAAGCAACAGGATCCGCAAACGGTGATTCCGCTGCTGACCGCCGAGAACATCCGGCGTGCCACGCAACTCTGCGAGCGCATCAGCGCCGCTTCCTCCACGCAGGAGATAGGGCGCGAAACGGTAGGCATCGGCGAATTCTTCAAAGCCGTTGAAAGCGTCCATCAGAACCTCTCCCGAATTTTTAAAGACCGCAAGCTGTAGATCGCAACAGGGCTTGAGTTCCAACTCACAGGGGAGCGCGACAAGCGATATGCCCGACCTGAACGAGCAAGTGAGAGAGTTTTTCGCTGAATACGAGAAGGCAAACGCGGAATTCGACGTGACGAAGATCGCGAGCCTCTACGCTGACGTATTCATGTTTGCCGGACCTCAGGGCGCGCAAAGTGTGAGGAAGGAAGATTTTGTGAAGGTGCTGCCGAAGCGGAAGGAATTCTTCAAATCGTCCGGTCTAGTCTCTTCGAAGGTCGAAGCGGTCGAGGCTTCAGCTCTCGACGCTCGATATACCTGCGCGAAGGTGAAGTGGCGCATGCGTTTCGAACGCGCCGGCGCGCAGGCCGTGGAGAGCGAGAATTTCGCGACGTATATTCTTTCTTCGGCCGGCGATTCGTTCCAGATCGTCTTTCAGCTCGATCACCAGGATTTGGCGAAACGGATTCCCGAGTGATCCTCACCTCTCGAAATATTTTTCGATTTCCTCGAGCGTTTTCCCCTTCGTTTCCGGCAGGAGAAACGCGGCAGTGAAGAAATAAATCACGGTGCAGCCCGCGAACGCGAAAAACACCGTCGCGTAGCCGTATTTGCCCACGGTGGGCAGGAATATGGCGGCGATGAAAGTCGAAACGGCCTGATTGATCAGCAGAGCGACGCTCATCCCATTGGAACGAATGCGCGTCGGCATCAGTTCGGAAAGCGCCAGCCACACGCACACACCGGGCCCTATCGCGAAAGATGCCATAAACGCGAAGAGAAATGCCGCCGTGATCCATCCGCTGCGCGCGTCCGGCACGGGCGTGATCAGAGCATTGTCGATTGTCAGCGGCGCGGTGCGAGCCGTTTGCAGATTTGCGAACGGGTCCGAGAAGAAGGCCACAACTCGATTTTCCGGCACGCAATCGGCGCGCGCGATCGTGACCGGTTTGGCGGCAAGATCGTCTGAGCGAATGGCGGGCGTGGCCGCGCGGAAATCCCCATAAGAGTAAATGATCGTGAGAGAGGTTGGGCCGCTTTTGATCCCGGAGCCGGCCCTTGCATCGGAGTTCAAAATTTTGCGGGCGGTGTCTTCGTCAAATTGCAGGCGCAGCGTTTGATCGCTCGAAACCATCGATTGCACCACCGAACGGTAATCGAGACGGAGCTTCTCGGTCTTGAGGAACCGCGCGCCGACGCAAACCAGCGCGACGATAATTCCCGCCGAACCCACCGAGAGCAGAAATTTCCGGCCCTTGCGATCCACCAGCATCATGCCGGCAATCGTCACCAGGAAATTTACGACGGTGAAGACAACGTACGCCAGATGAGCCTGGCTATCGTTCAGCCCAGCCTGGATCAGAACCGTCGCATTGTAGGCGATGATCGAATTGACGCCCGTAGTCTGATTGCATGCGAGAATCAGGCACGCAAGGGCAAATGGCACCAGGTATTTGCGTTGCAGCAAGGATTCCTTCACGGCCTTCGCGCCGGATTTCGCCGATTCCAGCTCCGCAGCTTCCTTCATTTCGCGCAGTTCGATTTCGGCCTGCGTTTTGTTGCGCGAGCGCAGCAAGGCACTGAGCGCTCCCTCGGCATTACCGCGGCGGAAGAGCCAGCGCGGCGACTCCGCCACAAAAAAAGTGCCGGCGAAAAAGAGAAGCCCGGGCGGCATCGAAACCCAGAATATTCGGCGCCACGCTTCGTCTTTGAATGCGAAAAGCCGGGCCGCGTCATGCAGATCGGCTATCTGGCTCACGCGATGGCTAAAATACAGGCCGACGACCGCGGCCACCACGATGCCGAGCGTGAGCAGCCACTGAAACATTCCCGTGCCTTTGCCACGTTCCGATGCGCCCAGGCACTCCGCAAGGTAGAGAGGCACCACCACGCCGATGAAGCCCGCGCTCAGGCCTTGCAGCAACCGGCCAAAGACCAAGGGGGCATAGCCATGCGCCAGCGCAATCACGGGAATGCTGGCGATGAAGAGGAACCCGCTCCATCGCATCAGCTGCCTCCGCCCCATCCAATCGGACAAGACGCCTGCGAATAGAGTGGAGATCACGCTTCCCAGCAAAACTGCCGCGACGATGAAGGAAAGCTGCGCCGCGTTGAGTCCGGACGTGTCGTTCAGGTAGGGAAGCGCCCCGGCGATGATGCCCACGTCAATGCCGTAGAGCAGTCCGCCCAGTCCCGCGACGACGAGAAGCAAGCGGTTATACGTGCTTGTGGACATCTGCCCGAAGCCTCCGCTTAGCGGCATTTTGCTGCTTATCGCGAGAGGCGCGTAGTCGCAAGCTTACTGATGTCCGGGCGCCGATGGGTCTTTCGCGATCACGTTCCTCAAGCCGCGAGCATCATCGCATATTCGAGGCGAATATCGAGTGCAACTAGGAGGGGTGTCTTTCGTTTGAATGAGAGGGTTTTGTGAAGAGGCGGATTACGCCGCGCTAGACGTTCAACGTGAGGGAAGTTTCAGGCACGAAGCCATCCGTCGGCCGCGGCATCGGTTTGGATACCGGAATCGGCCCGGAGCGGTCGACGCGGTTGTAAAGCGTGTCGCGCTCCACGGGAACGCGGCCTGCGGCTCGAATCAGCCGCTCCAATTCGGACCGCGTCAAATGCTCCGGCGTAGTGGCGCCGGCATCGTGGTAGATCTTTTCTTCCACCACCGTGCCATCCAGATCGTCCGCGCCGAATCGCAATGCTACCTGCGCGATACGCGGCGTCAGCATGATCCAGTACGCTTTAATATGGTCGAAATTATCGAGCAGCAGCCGCGAGACGGCGATCGTCTTCAGATCGTCCAGCCCGGTCGGGCCGGGCAAATGCGAAAGCGGCGTGTTGGCCGGATGGAACGCGAGCGGAATGAACGTCTGGAAACCGTGCGTGCGATCCTGCAATTCGCGCAAGCGGAGTAAATGGTCCACGCGTTCCTCGTTCGTTTCCACGTGGCCGTAAAGCATCGTTGCATTGGAGCGCATCCCCAACTCGTGCGCTGTTCTTGCGATCTGCAGCCACATCGTGCCGCTCACTTTGTGGTCGCAAATAATCCGCCGCACGCGCGGATGAAAAATCTCAGCCCCTCCGCCGGGCAGCGAATCGACGCCCGCTTCCTTCATCTTCACCAGCACGTCGCGCAGCGAGATTTTCGCCAGCCGTGAATAGTAATGCACTTCGACCGCCGTGAACGCCTTCAGATGCACGTGCGGGAACCGCTTTTTCAGCCCGCGAATCAGGTCGAGGTAGTACTCAAACGGCAGATCCGGATGCAGCCCTCCGACGATGTGAAATTCCGTGGCGCCCTCGGCCACGCCCTGAGCGGCGCGCTGAAAAATCTCCTCGAGAGCAAAGGTATAGGCGCCCGGAGCGTCAGGCGAACGCCCAAACGCACACAGCTTGCAATGCGCCACGCACACGTTCGTGGGATTTATGTGCCGGTTGACGTTGAAATAGCAGACGTTTCCGTGGCGCTTTTCGCGCACGTGATTTGCCAGCCAGCCCAGCGCCAGCATGTCGTGCGATTCAAAAAGGGCGAGTCCGTCCTCGGCGGGAAGCCGGTCGCCGGCGAGCACCCTTGCCGCGACCGGCTCAAGCCGGGCATCGTTAATCTGCAATTCGCTATGCAGCGACATCCTTCACCTGGGTTCAGGAAGCTACGGCCGCATTACTACGGCCGCCGCTCCCCAAAAAAGAAGGAACAACAAACTAATATAACCGTTTACCGTGAAAAACGCCGCGTTAATTTTGCTCAGATCGTTCGCCTTCACCAGCGAATGCTCGTAGCCGAGCAGCGCAGCCACCACCGCGATCCCGGCCCATGCCGGCCACGGCAGGTGAAAACTTACAGCCAGCCACGCGAGCAATGCCACCATTGCGAGATGCATCAGGCGAGCCGTGATTAGGGCGCCACGCACCCCGAGCGCTTTCGGGATCGAGTAAAGGCCGGCGGAACGGTCGAAATCGATGTCCTGGCACGCGTAAAGCACGTCGAACCCGCCCACCCACAGCGTGACTGCGGCGCAAAGTATCAGCATCCGCCAATCGAGCGACCCGCGAATCGCGATCCACGCCGCCGCCGGAGACATGCCCAGGCAAAATCCGAGGACCAAATGCGAAAGCGCCGTGAATCGCTTCGTGTACGAGTAAAAGAAGAGTACGCCAAGTGCGACCGGTGAAAGCTCCAGTGCCAGCCGGTTCAACTGCCAGGCCGCGACCACCAGCAGTGCCGAGGCCGCGATCGTAAAGGCCCAAGCGAACGTGACGGAAAGCTGGCCCGCCGGCAGCGCGCGCTGAGCCGTGCGCGGATTGCGCCGGTCATATTGCAAGTCCGCGATGCGGTTGATCGTCATGGCCGCGGAACGCGCGCCCACCATTGCGACGACGATCCAGAAAATCTGAAGCCACGTGGGCCAACGGCCCGCATCGCGCGCGGCAAGCAGCGCGCCGACCAATGCAAACGGCAGCGCAAACACCGAGTGCTCGATCTTGATCATCTCGAAAATCGTGAGTATGCGAGAGCGCGTCATGGCGATCCGGCGGCTAAGCCTTTCCGCTCCATCGATATTGCTTTTCCTGCGGCAAGCCGAGCTGCGCCATCACTCGAAAGGCGTATTGTTCGATGAGATCGTCGATCGTCTTCGGGCCGTAATAAAACGCCGGCATCGCGGGCATCACCGTTGCTCCTGCGTCGTGCACACGCAGCATGTTCTCGAGATGAATCCGATTGAGCGGCGTCTCGCGCAAGCAAAGCACCAGCGGCCGCCGTTCCTTCAGGCAGACGTCGGCAGCGCGCGTCAGCAAATCGTTCGCGATGCCTGTCGCAATCGCCGCGAGCGCGCCCGCCGAACACGGCACGATCGCCATCGCGTCCACGATAGCGCTGCCCGACGCGATACTCGCGCCGATGTCTTTGTTCGGCAGGCATGCGATTTTCCGCGCGGCGCCCCCGGTCAAAAGCTCCGCCAGTTTCTTTCCGTCGGCCGCCACGATGTCCAACTCGCTCGCGATGAGCCTCAGCCCGGCATCGCTCGCGACCAGAAACACGCGCTCCACGCGCTCGTCGGCCTCGAGCATCCGCAACACGGCGCGCGCGTACACCGCGCCGCTTGCTCCCGTAATTCCAACCGTGATCGCCTTCCCTGAATTTGTCATTGCGCTGGGCCGAATCCATAAGTCTATGGATCGCATTTCGCCAAAGTCAATGGCAAGCGGGGTTGGCGTATGCCGCGTGAAGACCGGACCTCCTCGCCCCTTGCTCTCGTGATTCTCAGGGAAAACTTGGGCAGGATGGTATTTCTTATTCCGGTCTCTGCCGAAAAGTAGTCGTAGACACGTAGAGGCTAGGATATTGGCCATCCGCCGAAGCTTGCGACGTTGAGACTAGAAACAGTGCGTTCAGGGGAGTGGTCGGGATATTCGTTGTGTGCGTCGCTACCAGTGCTCCGTTGACGTAGAACTGGACGCTGCTTGTTGTGGCAATGATTTCATACTGATACAAACTCGTATTTGGCGATGCGCTTAGCGGGACGTTCGTCTGCGTGATTGAACCACCCGAAACCGTCCGGCACGTTAGGCTGCCACCACCGTCGTTTGCGAAGCCCACGATCTCAATGGCGTTGTTCTGGTCGGTTCCGTTCGCCAAGCCCACCGCTGCAACGTCACCCGCCGCCACGTTGGAAAAATCGACCGTGTTGACGAGAGTCTCAAGCGAAATTGTTCCATTCGACAACGAGAAGCTTGGAATTGTTGTCGCGCTCACGACCGATCCCGGAGTATCGCCCGGCGAGAGCACAGAACATTCGTTCCCTTTTCCATCGGCATCGCAAGGCACGATGCCTTCGGCGCCCCCGTTAGGAACGGCCCAGACGCTGGACTGCGTGGAATTTGTTCTCTGATTGCCGAAATCAGGAATGCCCGAAAACGCGACAACCGATTCTCTGGTCGGCCCCGGAACACCCTGTGGACCCTCCGGGCCAGGAGGTCCGGTTGGTCCAGCAGGTCCGATTGGACCGATTGGCCCCGCCGGGCCTTGCGTCTGCAATGGTGGCGGATGCGGGCCTTCCGATTGAGCCGGACCTTCCGCCACATGCGAATACCCGATACTTCTCAACCTTGTTGCCAGAGCATGGGACTTTTGCCTAATCTCTTGCCTTTCGTTGATTCGACTCGCGATGGCGTTTGCATTTCCAATAGCCCTTTGGAGTGCATCGGAGAATGCGTCTTCCTCTTCCCTCATAGACGCCGGATCGCTGCCATTATCTTCGGAAACGGCGCGCGCGGCACGATTCAGATTTTCGAGAAGGTCAAACATACCCCAGTGAGGCCCGCTGCGCGGGTCGGTTCCGGGAGCGCGCGGACCGACGAAAGCCGTGTCCCGGAGCGTATCTTGGAAGATGGCAATCGCGGCATTGGCGGCTTTCTTCGCGGACGCAATGTCCTCTTCACTCGCCGTGGCGCCCGAGGCCTCCTTAGATTCACCTTGCGTTGGCGTCGAGGACTGCTTGGCACTCCTGGTTAAGCCTGCGGTGCCAGCCGAGTTAGCCGCAGCAAAAAAGAATAGAGACGAGACAAGCAACGCGGACAACAATGCGCCTTTCATGCTTCACCCTTAACGGGCATGGTGCACGCCTCCGCCTTTGGTTTCCTTTTCGATTGAGCCAGCCTCTCGCGGAGCATACACCCTGCCTAGAATCCAAAACAATGAGTTCGCCGCCCGAGCGGGCTGGGCGTGAATCACTATTTGTGGACCTTTCCGCAGTGATGAACCTTCGATTCCGGCTTGTTGACGCGTTGCGGCAGCCTCGCGCGAAGCACTATTCGGAGGGCCAAATCGGGAGCCGAACTTAGCGTCCGGTGGGAGGCCGCAAAGAGAGATTGCAAGCAAATCTAATTGGCTGCGGAGACGCCGCGCCCTGACGCGCAAGCGATGCTGGGCACGAATCAAGCGCCGCCAAGTCGTTAAGCAGATCGAGGATGCTTTGATGGGGTGCGACCTCGTGAAGGTCGCCAATGCCGAGAGCAAGGCCAAACCTCGGAGCGCCGCTGAAAAATCCGGTTTCGCGGTCCTAATCCGAATAGTAGCCGTTGCGAGCCTGCACCGAATCGTCCTTCTCGTCCACGCTCACCTGAATCCGGTGGTATCCGGCGTCCGTGTCCGGTGGACTCGGCGTATATCCAAGGCTGTATTGATTCCGCAGCTCTTCCTCGGCCTCGGCATAGGCCTGGTCAATGGGAAGCTTCTTTGAAATCTCAAACATTTGTCCGCCGGTTTCGGTGGCCATTCTCTCGAGTATCTTCTTCCCGTCCACGCGCTGCTCTTCCGGATAGCGCCGGCCGCCACCGCCGCCTCCGCCACCGGGCCAGCCGCCACCCGGATAACCGCCACCCGGATAACCGCCGCGGCCCATTCCGCCGCCATGGCCGAATCGCGGCCCCATGTCAGGCTCGCCGCCTGAAAAATAGATGGCGTAAACGGCTGTATCGGCGCGCTGCGCGGCTTCGATCGCCTCTTCCAGCGTTTCTTTGCTGCCGTGGTCGACGCCATCCGTCAGTACGAAAATCGCCTTGCGCCCCTTCTGCGTGGTCATCACGTCATGTGCCGCCAAGTAGACGGCGTCGTAAAGGTGTGTCCCGCCACCGCGATAACCGCGCCCGCGTCCTTCGCCCTGATTGTCATCGTCGCTGCTATCCTGCTGCTCGATTGCGAGCAGCTGCAATCCGGCCTGCAGCTTTGGCTTTGATCCTGTTATATCCTGCAACAGCTCGACTTCCCGATCGAAGTGAATGACGAACGCCTTGTCCTTATCCTCCCGCATCATATGATCCAGGAACGTATAGCTGGCGTCGCGCTCGCTATCGAGCACCTTCGCCTGGCTCATACTCGTATCCACCAGCAGCCCCAGCGTCAACGGCAAATCGGTTTCCTGGGCGAAATAGCTGATTGTCTGCGGCTTTCCGTCTTCGTTGATGGTGAAGTCGGCCTTCTTCAGACTCGGCACAATCTTCCCGTGTTTATCCCGCACGGTGGCATAAAGCGTCACAATTTTCGTCTCGACTGAGACTTTGGCATTCGACTGCGGGACGGTGGGTGAAGACACGGAAGCAGACTGTTGCGAATTCGACGGCTGCGAAGGCGCGTTTGACTGGCCCCAGGCCGCATAACCGAAGCTCGCGGCCACGCAGAGAGCCGCTATGGCCACGCACAATCCGCCGGGCTCTGCGAGAGAACGGCCGCTCAAACACCTTTGCCTCAAGCGCTTCATGGGTTAAGGAAAGGATTCATCCCGTGCCGCCGAGGTTGCCATGCTTTGGGCCCGAACCGCATGACTGGAATTACGTCGTACCGGCCGGAAGGTTCCCGTTTGTCTCAGCTGCAGCGTCTCAGTACGGCCAAGTCCAATTCTTGATCTCCGGCATGTCGTCGCCATACCGGTCCACATATTCCTTATGCTCGATCAGCTTGTCGCGCAGGAATTGCTTGAAATGGCCACCGATGCGAGCCAGCCGCGGCACGCGGTCGACCAAATCACCGGCGAGATGGAAGCGGTCTATGTCGTTGCGCACGGCCATATCGAAAGGCGTGGTTGTCGTTCCTTCCTCTTTGTAACCCCGGACGTGCAAGTTGTCGTGATTCGTGCGCCGGTAGGTGAGCCGGTGAATGAGCCACGGGTAGCCGTGGTAGTTGAAGATGATGGGCCGGTCCGTTGTGAATATCGAATCGAACTCAGCATCGGAAAGGCCGTGCGGATGCTCCGTGGAAGGCTGCAGTGTCATCAAGTCAACCACATTCACAAAACGGACGCGGATGTCCGGAAAATGCTGGCGCAGCAGATCCACCGCGGCCAACGCCTCATGAGTTGGCACGTCGCCGGCCGCGGCCATCACGGCGTCCGGTTCCACGCCGTTATCCGTGCTTGCCCATTCCCAGATGCCGAGCCCGACCGTGCAATGGCGCACTGCCGTTTCGATATCCAGCCATTGCGGGGAAGGCTGTTTGCCCGCCACGATCACGTTCACGTAAGAGCGGCTCCGCAAGCAATGATCGGCCACCGAGAGGAGCGTGTTCGCATCCGGCGGCAAATAGACGCGCACCACGTCCGCTTTCTTGTTCACCACGTGATCGATAAAACCGGGGTCCTGATGGCTGAACCCGTTGTGGTCCTGGCGCCATACATGCGAAGTGAGCAAATAATTCAGCGAAGCGATGGGCCGGCGCCAAGGAATGCACTTGGTGACCTTCAACCATTTCGCGTGCTGGTTGAACATCGAGTCCACGATGTGAATGAACGCCTCGTAGCAGGAAAAAAATCCGTGCCGGCCAGTGAGCAGATACCCCTCCAGCCAACCCTGGCACATGTGTTCGCTCAGGATTTCCAGCACGCGGCCGTCGCGCCCAAGATGCTCGTCTGTGGCAAGAAGCGGCTCCATGAATTCTTTGTCCGTGACTTCGAAAAGTGCGTCGAGGCGGTTGGAAGCCGTTTCGTCCGGGCCAAATACGCGGAAATTGTGTTTCTCTTTGTTCAGCTTCATCACGTCGCGCAAAAACTTGCCGAGCACTCTCGTCGCTTCCGCCGTCGCGCCGCCGGGCTTGCGAACTTCGACGGCGTAATTGCGAAAATCGGGCAGCGTCAGCGCTTTCATCAGCAACCCGCCGTTTGCGTGCGGGTTCGAGCCCATTCGGCGCTCGCCTTTCGGAGCAAGTTCCGCCAGTTCAGCGATAAACTTTCCGTTCTCGTCGAAAAGTTCTTCGGGCCGGTAGCTTTTCATCCACTGCTCGAGCATTTTCACGTGCTCGGGCTTGGTCGCGAGCTCCGAAAGCGGAACTTGATGCGCGCGCCATGTACCTTCAACCGGTTTTCCATCGACCTCTTTCGGTCCGGTCCAGCCCTTCAGGGTGCGCATCACGATCATCGGCCAGCGCGGCATATCCGTCTGGCCGCGTTGCCGCGCGTCGCTTTGAATTTGACGAATCTCATCGAGCACGGCGTCGAGAGTGGCAGCCATCAACTGATGCATCGGCGCTGGATCGTGCCCTTCGACGAAATACGGGTTGTAACCAAAGCCGCGGAAAAGTTCCGTCAGCCCCTCGTCGCTCATTCGCCCGAGCACGGTCGGATTGGCGATCTTGTAGCCGTTCAAATGCAGGATCGGCAGCACCACGCCATCGCGCGCCGGATTTAAAAACTTGTTTGCGTGCCAGCTGGTGGCCAGCGCGCCGGTTTCCGCTTCACCATCGCCGACGACGCAGCAGACGAACAGATCGGGATTATCGAACGCCGCACCGTTCGCATGCGCCAGCGAATAACCCAGCTCGCCGCCTTCGTTGATCGACCCCGGCGTTTCAGCCGCCGTGTGACTTGGAATTCCACCGGGGAAAGAAAATTGCTTGAAGAATTTCTTCATTCCTTCCTGGCTTTGAGGAATGTGCGGATAAATCTCGCTGTAGGTCCCTTCAAGGTAGGTGTTGGCATTGATGCCGGGCGCGCCATGTCCAGGGCCCGTGATGTAAATCGCGTTCAGGTCGTTTTTCCTGATCAGCCGATTCATGTGGACGTAAACGAAATTCAGTCCCGGCGTGGTGCCCCAATGTCCCAAGAGGCGCGGCTTGATATGTTTCAGCGAAAGCGGCTCGTGCAGCAAGGGATTGTCGTAGAGATAGATTTGGCCCACCGAAAGATAGTTTGCGGCGCGCCAGTAGGCATTGATCTTGCGCTCTTCTTCGGCGCTCAGCGGGCGAGCCTCAGCCAAATCGCGCTGCGTTTTGCCGGAGTCGCCGGCTTTCGGCTCTGTGGAAACGGGATTCACGGAAGGGCTCCTTTCGGGGAACTATTTCAAAACGAGTGCGAGGGCTAATCTCGACGGTCGGCGCTGAAAACTGGTTCCTTCTCTGTTGAACGTCAGATCGCGTCAGCGCGTAAATAACCGGCCGGCTGCAAATCAAGCCGCCGCCACGCACCCCCAGCGATTCCAAAGCAGCCGATTCACGAATAATCCTAACATAGGCGAAGAACCAGCCACGTTACACCTTCGTTTCATCTCGCGCCGTGATTGTTGGACCGAAGTTCGCATAGAAGGCGGTTATAGTAGGTGAAGCATGAAGATCCCCGCGCCGCCAACTGTGCGCCTGGCTCGCAGAGCATCGCAGTTTCCATATCCGGCGATCGTGCGCCACGCCCTTTGCTGCAAGGCGAGCGCCCCATGAAAATCCTCGTCCTCAATTCCGGCTCGAGCAGCCAAAAAACCAGCCTCTACGACCTTGCTCCTCCGCTGCCGGCCAATCCGCCTCAGCCGCTCTGGGAAGGCAAACTCGACTGGCGTGACGGCAGAGCCTCGCTCGAAGCCCGCAATTCCCACGGCGCAACCGAAGCGAAGGACGTCGCAGCAGCAGCCCCAGCCGACGCTGCCGCGCAACTGCTCGACTTCCTCACGATGGGCCAAACGGGCGTCGTCCAAAACAAATCCGAAATATCGGCCGTCGGCCATCGTATCGTCAACGGCGGGCCCGACTACACACAGCCCGCACTGATCACGCCCGGCGTAAGGTCGGCCATCGAAAAGATGGCCGTTTTCGCGCCGCTCCACAATAAGGCCGGCCTCGAAGGCATCGCGCTGATCGAAAAAATCTTCGGCTCTAGCGTCGCTCAAATCGCCGTCTTCGATACGGGCTTCCACAGCCGCTTGCCTCAGGCTGCGGCCGTCTACCCCGGCCCTTATGAATGGTTCGAACAGGGCATCCGCCGCTACGGATTCCACGGCATCAACCATCGGTACGTGTCGGAACGCGCTGCGCAGCTCATGGGCAGAGATTTGGCGGCGCTGAAGCTCGTCACCTGCCATCTCGGCAATGGCTGCTCGCTCGCCGCCGTCCGCGAAGGACGCAGCATCGACACAACGATGGGTTTTACCCCGCTCGAAGGCCTGATGATGGGGACCCGCTCCGGCTCTGTCGATCCGGCGATCCTCACCTATCTCATGCGCGAGCAGCACCTGAGCGCCGGCCAGATTGACGATCTGCTGAACAAGCAGTCCGGTCTTCTCGGCATTTCCGGCCTTTCGTCGGACATGCGCAGAATCGTCTCGGCCATGGAACAGGGCAACGCGCGCGCGAAACTCGCCTTCGACATTTTCGTCCACCGCCTGCAGACGGGCATTGGCTCGATGGCAGCCGCCCTCGCTGGCCTCGACGCGCTCGTCTTCACCGCAGGCATCGGCGAGAACTCATCGGAAGTGCGCGCCGCCGCGTGCTCGCACCTGGCATTTCTCGGCCTCGCGCTCGACCCCCACAAGAACGCGTCGC
The DNA here is from genome assembly GCA_035507075.1 of Candidatus Aquilonibacter sp. GTDB lineage: Bacteria > Acidobacteriota > Terriglobia > Acidiferrales > UBA7541 > Palsa-295. The sequence continues at coordinate 23,600 of DATJOL010000177.1, forward strand.
CCCAGGGAGACGCGGACATTTCCGACCGCGCTTCGCCCGCGCGCGTCTTCGTAATCCACGCCGAGGAAGACTGGTCGATAGCCCGGCAATGCCTTCAGCTGCTTCAACCGAACGCCGCTTGACAGGCTCCCCGCAGTGATCTTAAGCCTGGGCTGCCAATTCACAAGGACGGGCCGCGCATAATCCAGGGCAATGCCGGTTCGATAGTGTGCAAGCCTCTGCGCATTCGCGTGAGTCGAAAGCCCCTAAGTTACTTCTTTTCAATAAAATTAGATTTGGACCTAGACGTGCTCTCTCCCCACTGGGTAGCTGTTTATCCGTTTGCTCACTAACTTTTGGGAAGGCTATTGAATGCGAAAGCTCCTGTCGGTTTTCCTGCTCCTGCTAGTAGGCGTAGCGCTGGCTCCAGCCGCTCATGCGGATACGTACACCGACGCCAGCTTCACATGCACCAGCTCTTGCGTGGACGTTCCGGTTGATCCCCCGGTGATTTTCCCTAGTCCAAACATTCCCATCAGCTTCTTTGGTCAGACGTTCAGCATCACGCTGAATCAGTTGGACCAGGATACGGACATCTTTACGTGGAGCGTCGGAACCAATGGCTCAAGCTGGTATTTTTTGATCGACGACATCACAAAGGGCCTCTTCGACATAGGCCCCTCGTACACCATCGGCAATTCCGGCACACCCTATGGTGGCGGCGGCGTATATTTTACGACCACCCCCGAACCCGGTTCGGGCATGCTCCTGCTTCTCGGCGCCGGAATAATGTTCCTCGCCTGGAAATTTAGGGGCAACGGTCGTCCGCAGCTAACCTAAACGCAGCCTCTGCAAAAAGATTTCGCCCGGCTGAGCCCCCGGTCTTCCGGGGGCTCGTCTTCTCCCCCCGAAAGCATCGCGAATGGCACAACGCTTCATTCTTTTGGGGAAGAACGCTGCCGATGTTCGTTATCTCGCGAGCATCGCTGATGGTCCCGCAGCACAAGCTGATTGCCGTTGTGCCGCTGCCTCGATATAATCCTTGTGGTTTGTGAGAAACGATCCACCCTCGCAAGCCGTGATTTGTTGGCGCGGTGTGGTCGTGCCTCGCTTCCGCTTTTCCGGTGCAGCAATGTCATTTCTGTTGGCACCGCTCGAGAAAGTTTGCAAGTAATGGGCCTGTAGCTCAGGTGGCTAGAGCGCACCCCTGATAAGGGTGAGGTCGGTTGTTCAAGTCAACCCAGGCCCACCATTCCCCTCTTTTTGCCCGCTCGAAGATCATGTCGAAGGGCTTTCTGTAGGTGGGATAAACACTTACCGCGTCCACCGCGCAGTTCGATAGCACCATTCTCAGCAATTTGGCCTTTTCCTGCGGAGTCTGCGTAACGTACAGAGAATGCGCCTTATTCGTGTAGAACTGATTTCCTCAAAAGCTTTTCGATGTGCCACTTCGAAATGACCTTGCCGTACTCGGCCTTGAGAAACAGGCGCAAGGTAGCGAGCGAGTATGAACCTGTCGCGTACAGCTCGAACATTCGCCGCGCGATCGGCGCGTTTTCAGAGTCAACCTCAATCGTGCGCAGCAATTTGTTGTTCCGGTAGCCGAGCGGTGGCCGGCTAGGGTAGATGCCTTGCGCGGCCTTTTCGCGCATCCCTTGCGCACTTCATCGCGTAAGTTCTCGATGTAGTTCCGGGCGATGACAAGCTGAATGCCATGAACGAGCTTGGCCTGCGATTTCGAGTCCTTGCTGATGATCTGCCCCTCTTTGGGCAGGTGAATTTCAACGTCGAGGTCTTCGAGGGTCACGCAATCGCGGAAGTTTCGATAGAGCCTGTCCGTTTTCTCGACCAAGACAACGCGGCACGTTTTGTGGTTACTGAGAAAGCGCACCATCTCGCCGAGCTGCTTTCGGCCCGTCGTCTTGGCCGTCTGCGCGCCCACGAACCTCGCGCGGGGCGGTGAACTTGTGGCTCTGTGCATATTCGCGGAGAAACTTCAGTTGCGCGGGGATGGAAAAGCCTTCGCGCTCCTGATCCTTGCTCGACACTCTCGCGTACAGGACGGCTGGTCTCATGCGGCCCTCTGCCGACGTGCACTGAACAGTGTGCGCGTGACGCTCACCTTGCTCCGATTCGTTGCAGACGCGGCACAGGTGAACGGAACGCCTAAGTTTACGGGTGAACACTGCTTGTGGTCCTGTGTTCACCGTTGCTGGCGCATCGCACAACACGAAAGGTATCTTTGGATCA
>DATJOL010000178.1:0-97630 GCA_035507075.1 Candidatus Aquilonibacter sp.
CCGAACGGAGGCAGACACATGTACGACATGAAGAATCTGGCAAACCTGAAGGTGATGGACGCGGCAGCGCCCGAGGCGATGAAGGCTTTCTGGGCTTTCGACAAAGCGGCGATGGCCGATGGCGCGATTCCGGTGAAATACAAAGAGCTGATGGCGCTCGCCGTCGCGTTTACGACGCAATGCCCGTATTGCATCGAGATTCATGCGAAGCGGGCGCGAGAGGCCGGCGGATCGGACGCGGAGATTGCGGAAGTGGTGACGGTGGCGGCGGCGCTGCGGGCAGGGGCCGCGGTGACGCACGGCACGCATGCGTTCGCCCATCGCTGATCCAGCTTACGATGCGACCGGCAAGTAGAGGCGATACGTTTGGTCGCCGATTGAAGTGAACGGGCGCAACGTCAACGGCGCGCCATCGCTCACGGCACGCAAATCAGACGACGATTGCGCCACAGGACCAGCGGCGAGCAACTGCGCGCGCGTGACATGCGGCGGAATATCTCCGACAGCGAAATAAGCAACGGGACCGCGCATGAGCGCGACCATGTTTGGAGTTTGCTCATCGACCGGTTCGAGCCTGAGAGGCATTCCCATTTCGAATTCGATGCGGTCGCCGCTCTTCCATTGGCGGCGAATGGCGAAAAAAGTTCCGGGCGCGATTTCGCCAGGCGCGCTCTTTCCATTCACCAGCACTCGCGTGCCGCGATCGGCCCAGGCAGGCACGCGCAGGTAGATGGTGAAATTTTCCGGGCGGTCGAGCGTGAGGCGCAGTTCGGCCGTGTTGCTCGCGGGATAGGCTGTCCGCTGTTCGATTACACAGTGCGCGCGGTTCTGCTGCCACGCGAGGCGCGATGGGACGTAAAGGTTCACGTAGACGCCATCCGCTGCGGGAAAATACGAGCTGATTCCGTAGTCGGCGCTTAGCTGCGGGAATGTGCCGGAACAACACGGCCATTTTGCGCCGTAGTAGACCTTTTTCGCGTTCGCGTTGTTGTAGTCGGAATAATAGAAGGCGCTTCCGTCGGCGAGAATCGGTTTGGCGCCCGCGATCGTGTTGTAAAGAACGCGCTCCATGCTGTCGCCGTATCTGGAATCACGCGTGACCCGAAGCAAATATCGAGCGATCTTGAAATGGCCGTAAGCGCCGCAAGCCGTCTCGAAACTGGCATGGGTCTTATCGAGGCTGGCTGCCAACAAGCCTTTTCCCGGCTCGACGAACACCTCGTTCGGTCCCCAACCACCGGTGGCATAACTCTGTTCGGTCACCATGCGCATTCCGTTGGCCGCGGCGCGCAGATATTTTTCATCGCCGAGGACCAGATACGCCTGGATGGCGGAGCTGAGGGTGTTCACGTGACTATAGGCGTGCAGGCCGGGGAATGCGTTGTCGTTCGCCGCCAGGCGGTCGTAAAACTCGTGATAGATGTAGCGCTCGGCGAGCTCGCGATATCGCGCGTCGCCGCTACGTTTATAGGCGATCAATAGATTCTCGGAGAGCGTGTACGTCTCGTCCCACGTGTAAGAAGCGTCTTTGTGCGGAAGGGCCGCCTGTTCGGCGCGACTGAGAGCCTTTTCGGGCAGATGCGGCAGCACGGCATCCGTGCTTCTCTTGAGAACATCGAGCGCGATCGGATCCGCGGCAAATTCGTGGGCGTCAATCAGGCCGCAGCAGATTTTGTCGAAGGTGTAGGCCGGAAGGCGATAGTCGCGGTAGAACTTGCCGGGTGGTTCCACCGTTTCGGCGTAGGCGCGGACAAGCCTTTGCACCTTTGCTTGCGTGGGTTTGTCGCCGGTGGCGGCATACATTCTTGCGAGCGCGGAGACGTATTGGCCAAAGGAATGGCCGGGAATGAATCCGTGAGAATTCCCATGCAGATTGAAATCGTCGCTGTTGTCGTACCATCCGCCCATGTCCGGGCCGGGCGCGGGCATGCCTTCGCGTTGGCGAAAGGGCTTGAGCAGGGCGTCGTCGTCAAGACCGAGGAAGCGCTGGTGATTTTCCTCGAACTGGCGGCGGAGAACGCCATCGGCGATTTGAACCTGCGAATAGGGGAAAACAGGCAGGGCGGCGTGCGCGCGTTGCTGAACGGCCCCAGGCGAAGCGGCCGAAGAGCGCAAGGCCAGCGCGGCGGCCGCCAGTGTGGAGGCGGACCTGATAAATTGACGGCGCGTCGATTTGGCCAAGGAATCGCTCGATTTCAAACTGCCGGTATCGCCGGGGGCAGCTTACGCCTCTATTTTCGATCGGCGCAAGCAAATCGTTTTCGCGGATGCGAGAGGCGTAACAAGCTTTCGCGCAGTGCCCTAAACCGTTAGAATCGCTGGCCGATGCCGGTAACTTACAATCGCGTGGCGGGACAGAATGCCGAGCGCCTGGCCGCGCTGAGCGACGGAATTTTCGCGTTTGCGATGACGCTGCTCGTGTTGGATATTCCCACGCCTTCGGCTGGCGCAATTCATTCCGAACGCGCGCTGCTCCACGCGCTAGCCGCGCTCTCGCCGAAGTTCCTTACATACCTGATGAGCTTTCTCACGCTGGGAATTTTCTGGGTGGGACAACAGACGCAGCTGAACCATCTTTCGCGCTCGGACCGCAACCTCACATGGCTGCACATCGCGTTTCTCGCGGCTGTTTCGATCCTGCCCTTTTCGACGCGGCTGCTTTCGGAATTCCTCGAGTACCGGACAGCCTTGATCGAGTACTGGGCGAACGTTTTCGTCCTGGGGCTGGCGCTCTACCTTACGTGGGGTTACGCGGTGCGCGCCAAGATCCTGCGCGACGATATTTCGGAGGAAGTTACGGCGGCTGTGTGCCGACGGATCATTTTCGGGCAGAGCCTTTATGCGGTCGGCGCGGGCCTGTGCGTGGTGAACACGCGATGGAGCATCGCGTTTATCGTGGCCGTGCAGATTTACTATGCTTCGGGATTGCGGATTCCGGAGCGCGTGCACAAGGCGTGAGTCAACATCCCGCGAGGGCGGAAAAAGGGTTGCACAAAAAGAAAAGGGGCGATTGCTCGCCCCTTATCTTCAGTCACGAAAGGTTTCGGCTACCGAGGCATTCTCCCGCTTTCGCAGATGAAGCTGGCCGCTACGTAAGTCACCGGATCCGTCCGAGGTTTGCTTCGCGCAATCTCGCCCGGGCATTGCTGCCTCGGCGGCTGCGCGCTGCAAATCCGGGCTTTTCCTTGCGACCCGCCGCGTACGCCTTACCGTTCCGAACTTTGCCGAAGCCTTCGTTCGCTTCGTGTCCCGCGTAGCTCGTCAAGCTTTCACTTGTCGCGCTACCCAGGACTCGTTTCGTCCGATTGCCTCTGACGCCAACGGTTGTAACTCCGCCCGTGAAAGCAGTCAATATCACGCGCAACGATTCGTCCTGTGGAAATTTTGCAAATGTGGAAAACGCATTTCAAGCTGCCATGCGGAGCTACGCATCGAGTGAAGATTTCTCTTTCGCACTTAGCGCGCGATACGCGCCTTTCGGAAGATCGCCCAAGTCGAGCGAGCCGATTGCGACGCGTACCAGTCGAAGCACTTCGACGCCGAGCGCTTCGAGCATCCGCCGGATTTGGCGATTTTTGCCCTCGTCCAAGACGATCTCGATCCACGAATTGCGTTCGCCGTGGCGAAGGATTTGCGCGCTGGCCGCTCGCATGACGCCGAATTCGGGCACGTGGACGCCGCTTGCCAGCCCGTTGGTGAATGCAGCGTCTTTCACGCCGGCGATTTGCACGTGATACGTCTTCGGCACGTGGCTCTCGGGCGCAGCGATGCGCGCGGCCCATTCCGAATCATTCGTGAGGAGGAGTAAGCCTTCGCTGGCTTTGTCCAGCCGGCCCACGGGGGCCAGCCACGGCAGATCTTTTTTCAGGCATGAGTAGATCGTGTCGCGGCCCTGCTCGTCTTGCGCCGTGGTGACGAGGCCGCGCGGCTTATTCAGCATGATGTAGATCTTTGCCTCGCCCGCGATTGCCTTGCCGTCGACTTCGATCCGGTCTTTGCCCATGCGCACCGGCGTTTCGGGATCGCGGCGCGTGGCTCCGTTCAGGCGAACGCGGCCTGTGCGAATCAGTTCGCTCGCCTGAGAACGCGAGCAGTAGCCGAGCTTCGATAGCGCCCGGGCCAGACCGACGCGCTTCGCATGTGTAGCTCCACGCGCGCCTGACTTAGCTCGCATAGTCACAAAGACGGGTCCAGAAACTCTTTTTGAAGCCACCACGGCTAGATCGCGCGGGTAAGAATAAGCGCAGGAAAAAAGAAAAGGGGCGATTGCTCGCCCCTTATCCTCAGTCACGAAAGGTTGCGGCTACCGAGCGTCTCCCGTTTGGGCGGGAGGCTCGGCCGCGACGTCAGATGCTCGGCCGATCCGTGAGCGCTTCGCGCGGTCTTGCGCAGGCATTGCTGCCCGGCAGCTGCGCGTTGCGAATCGGGACCGTGCCATGCGCCTCGCCGCGACGCCGCACCGTTCCGAACTTTGCCGAAGCGCTTCGAATCTTCCGTGTCCCGCGCAGCTCGTCAAGTTTGGGCTTGGCGCGCCGCCCGGGGCTCGGCCGCTTCGAATGCCCCTGACGCAAACGGTTGTAACTCCGCACAGAAAAACAGTCAATCGCACGCGCGGCGATTTTCGATGTGGAAATTGAGGAAATTGTGGAAACCGCTTCGGCACCCGCATGAAATAAGGCTTAGTGCGGACTGCCCATTGTGAATTTCGGCCGCTGCTTTTTCTAAGCAGTCCGCCCCGGCATGTACAAACGCAAGAAACGCAACGCTTCGGCGAAACCGTCTTTGCGCGCCTGGCACAATTCGGGGACTTGCGGCGTGTGCGGCTGATCCCAGAATTGGTCTTCGTGTTCGACAGCCATACCGCCGCTGAACCCGGCTTGCAGCAGGCAGGTGAAAAACGCGGGCCAGTTGATCAGACCTTGGCCGGGAATGCGATAGCGCCACCAGCCCTGCCCGTGAATGCCGACCTCTTGCAGCACGGGCTGCGTGATTTCCGTATCTTTCAGGTGAACGGCGTGGATGCGGTCCTTGTAGTTCCAGGCGACCTGAACCGGATCGATATATTGGCGCACGAAATGCGAAGGATCGAATTCGAGGCCGAGGCGCGGGTTAGGCACCAGATCGAAGACCTTATCGTAGTAGGCGGGGACGGTGGCGAAGTTATAGGTGGTCGGGTAATTCTCCCAGCCGATGGTCATGTCAAACTTCTCGAGCACGGGCGCGTAAATCTCGTTGAACGCGTCGGCGAAGGCCTTTGCCTGATCGTCGGCGCTCGCGCCCGGTATCCCGCCGCTGAACGTGCCGACAAATTTGCATCCCAGCCGGTGGGCAAACTCGATGGCGGCGGTAAATCGGTGTTGGGCGTCGCGGCGCTTGGCTGGGTCGGGATCGCTGTGGTTATAGCCGTTCATCGCCTCGATGCTGATGATGCGGATATTCGCGTCGCGCGCCTCTTGCAGGATTTTATCGATCGCGGCATCACCGATATTGGGATTGAAATCGTCGGCGACGGGTACGACCACGCCTTGATAGCCGGCGGCTCCGGCGAACGCGAGATTCTGTGGCGAGTAAGGAACGATCATCGCCAGCTGCGGGAATTGCTTATCGCCCGGCTTTGCTTGCGGAGCAGCGTTCTGTGCCGCTGAAGCGACAGATTCCGTTGCGCCAAGAATTGGCGCAGTCAACGCGGAAACTCCGCCCGCTTTTAGAAATCCCCGCCGATCCAATTTAGAATCTGCCATAACACCCCCCTCGCTTATCGGGATTGCGAGCCGCGGCTTGCGGCTCAAAAGTGCACGGCGCTAGCTTAGACCCGCTGCCCCTGAGCCGCTCAACTTTTTTAATCTGACGCGCAAGGAAATTATTTCGATGACGCTAAGAGCCACAGCTTCCAGGCCGCCCCCCAAGAAGCATATTCAGGAGAGCCCTCGCAGGGCCCAGATTTTGACGTTCTGATAGCGCGCGAAATGCAGTAGCGGCTTTTGATTCGGGAGCGCGATGGCGCTGGCTGCGGCCATGGTGTTGACCCTGATTTGGGCTTCGGCTGATTGGAGCGGCCACGGTCCGTGATCGATATCCCCGCGAAATATGCGCTGGCCGTCGCTCGCGTACAAGCAGTAACGCTCCGTGAGGAAATATTCGATCGATCCTGGTCGCGCATGAAACACTTCGCCGGCCGGCTTATATGAAACGCGAAGATCGGCCGCGGGCGCCCCGCGATGCGTTCTTCGACAGCGATAATCGATCGCGCCAGCCTCCGTGGCGCTCAGCGCGAATTACGCCCTGAAATAGGGCAAATGAAACCAGCGCCGAGCCGCAGCCACGGCCAGTGCGCTTGCCGCATCAAGGCTGAAAAACCAAACGCCCGGCTTGCCATTCTCCGTGACGTAAGTCCGCACGTTTAATTCGGCGAACGCAGAGGTGCCGGGAACGGGCGGCATCCAGCGCGGGTGGACGCCCGTCATGCGAAATGGGACGACGCCGACCCAGGCGCTGCCCTCGTGAATGTCAATCTCGAGCGCGGCAGGAATTTTGTCGCGGAGGTCCGATGACGCGACCGGCCAGTGCATAAAGAGCAGGTCGTGCCATTTTTGCCGCATGATCCACGGTCTGGCGGGCACAGGCCACGGTCGGGACTTGGAGGAATCAGACATGAACGAATCGTAGCGCAAATTGGCGGCGAAGCAGGCGGGTCGAATAGTTCCTCTATCGTCTAGCGGGCCCTGGTTTCCGGCCGTTGCAAAACTTCTCTGGTCGGCGCGCTTTGGTTTTTCGCCGCTCTGCGCGATAATTGCGGCTTCGGGTCTCCGTTTTTCGTGGGCTACCGTCTCATGCGTTCGCGAAGCCTTCGTGTTGTCGCCCGCACGGCGAATCACGCCGCGCCGAAAACCTTTGTGCTCGGCCTGCTTCTTGTGGCGCTCGCTTGCATCGCTGCTCCTGCGCGAGCGGCAAACCTGTCGAATCAGCCAATCATCGCGCCGGGCCGTGGTTTGCCCTTTGCCGTCGCCGATTTCGACGGCGACCATCAGCCGGATGTTGCGAGCGTCCAAGCCGCGCCGGGCACATCTTCCAGCGGCGATTACTGGGTGCGGCTGCGGCTTTCTGAATCGGGTAAGCGCTATATACAACTCTCCGCACCACGCGGCGGCCTGCTGGTCGAGGCTCTCGACGTAAACGGCGATCATGCGGTTGATCTTGTATTCGCCACAGCATGGCTGGACCGGCCGGTCGCGATCCTGCTGAACGACGGCCACGGTAATTTCTCTCGCGTCGATCCCTCGAAGTTTCCGCGAGCGTTCACGAAATCGGCGACCACGTGGAATCATCGCGTGACCAGCCTCGGCTACGGCCTCGGTCTGCCGCAAGAATCGCCCGTTGGCGATTTCTGCCTGGCATGCAGCACGGAAGCTCTACGCGCTGCGGCTAGTCGCCCGCGCTTTGCCGAGGCGCAGTTTCTCCCGGCGGCATTCCTGATTCGCATCGCCGGCCGCGCCCCGCCCGCTGCAATCCCTCTGTAACGAACCCTTGAAACGTTGCTTCTGCCGAGCAAAGGCCGGGGTCGCGCTGCGCGTGCTCCCGTGAGACAGCTTGGCTCATGCGGCCTTTAGCCCGAGTCTTGTGCGTTCGCAAACACCCATAACTCGATGTGCATTTTTACGAGGTATTCCGATGAACTGCGCGAAATACAACCTGATATCGATTCCCCGCGCCGCAGATCAACTGAAGAAGGCTGTGCGCCGGGAGGTGATCCAGTGACAAAAATGCGCAACTTGGCCTTTGCCAGCGCTCTCCTCGTCAGCCTAGCGCTGATGGCCTGCGGAAACAAATTCGATCCCGCTGCGGGCGCCGCCCCCGCGGCGCAAGTAGAGGAGGTGGGAAACGCCGATGTCGTAACGGTCGACCACCCCGACGATTTCGCTCTCACCGCCGCCGGACAAATTAACGCTCCAAACACACTCAGCGTCACAGGTTCTGTCTTTCCCGACGTCAACCGGGAAATTCCCGTGATCTCCCTGGCCAGCGGCCGGGTGGTGGATATCCTCGTCACGCTGGATCAGAACGTGTCTAAGGGCCAATTGATGATGAAGGTCCAGAGCCCTGACGCCAGCGGCGCCTTCGATGCATATTTGAAGGCCGCGAACGACGAGTTGCTTGCCAACCAGGCATATGCGCGAGCGAAGGATCTTTACACCCACGGCGCCATCGCGCAGGGGATGCTGGAGCAGGCTCAAGACGCCGAAAACGACGCGAAGGCGGATCTCGATGCAGCGAACCGTCAGCTCAATACACTGGGCATCGACAGGAACAATCCGTCGGACATCGTAAACGTCTATGCACCAATTTCCGGCGTAATTGTGGCGCAAAACGTTACAAACGCCGCTGCGGCCGGCGTGACGTACTCCGGTTCAGCAACTGCCTTCACGATTGCCGATCTGTCACACGTGTGGGTTGTCTGCGATGTTTACGAGAACGAGCTGCCTCTCGTGCAGCTCGGCCAGGAAGCAAGAATCAACGTGAACGCTTATCCAGGCGAGGTACTCACGGGTCGCGTGAGCGATATCGGGCCCGTGCTGGACCCAACGATTCGCACCGCTAAGGTGCGCATCGACGTGGCGAATCCGGGCACGCTGCGGCTTGGGATGTTCGTCACGGCGACGTTGGTCGGGAGGACGAAGGAGGCCCACGCCACAGTGCCGGCGGATGCCATCCTCCACCTGCACGATCAGGACTGGGTTTACGTGCCTGCAGGCGCGAACCGCTTCCGGCGCGTTGCCGTGCAGGCGGGCGACATGCTGCCCGGCGGCAATCAGGAAATCCTCTCCGGCGTCACGCCCGGCCAACGGGTGGTTCGGAGCGTCCTTCAGCTGGAATCGGTGCTGGAGGCGCAATGATCCAGGGCATCGTCGACTTCGCCCTCCAAAATAGGTTCCTGGTGCTGGCGTTCGGCATTTTGCTGTTCGTTTGGGGCGCTATCTCGTTCCATCAGCTGCCGGTTGAAGCGTATCCCGATGTGGCCAACAATTACGTAGACATCATCGCGCAGTGGCCGGGCATCTCCGCTGAGCAGATAGAGCAGCAGGTGACCATTCCGATTGAGACGACCATGAACGGTGTACCCGGGGTGGGGCACGTGCGCTCGTGGTCTATCTTCGGCCTGTCGACGGTCGAGCTCGTCTTCGGCGACGATACGACCGACTTCGAAAACCGCGAACGCGTATTGGAGAGGCTTTCCCAGGTTAGCCTACCACCTGGAGTTGTCCCGCAGATGGGAACGGACTGGAGCCCGGTCGGCCAAATCTATTTTTATATCCTCCGCAGCACGAACCCCGAATACGACGTGATGAACTTGAAGTCCCTCGATACGTGGGTGGTGCAAAAGTACCTGAAATCCGTTCCCGGGGTCGTCGATACGAATCCTTTCGGCGGTCCAACCCGTGAGTATCAGGTTCGCCTCGATCCGGACAGGCTGATCGATTACGGGCTGAGCCTGCAGCAGGTGGAGCAGCAGCTGGCGAGCAACAACGTGAACGGAGGGGGCAGCTTCATTCAGGCTGGCGAACAGCAGATCAATGTTCGCGAGGTGGGGCTGGTTACCGACATTCAGGACATCGCCAACACTGTCGTGACCACGAAGGCTGGAACGCCGGTTCGGATCAAAGATATGGGTGTGGTTGAGCAAGGGCCTATGATCCGTCTCGGTCAGTTCGGCGACACCTATCACCGCGAGGACGGAAAGCTGGTCGATAACGACGATGTGGTCGAGGGCATCCTTTGCCTGCAAAAGGGAGCGGATGCGCAACCGGTGCTTGACGCAGTCCACACGATGGTGGACGAGCTGAACACGCAGATTCTGCCAAAAGGCGTCACCGTTCATCCTTTTATCGATCGTAGCGACCTGCTCCATTTCACCACGCACACGGTGCTGCACAACCTGACCGAAGGCATCATCCTGGTAGTGGTTATCTTGCTTTTGCTTTTGGGCAACGTGCGCGGCGCCCTCATCGTGGCTCTCACGATTCCCTTCTCATTGCTCTTCGCCGCCACCTGCCTGGAACTGAAGCACATCCCCGCCAACCTTCTTTCGATCGGCGCACTCGATTTCGGAATGGTGGTGGACGGTGCCGTAGTGATGGTGGAAAACATCGTCCGTCATCTGTCGCACCGTGAAGAGAATGGCCGTCCCATACAAACGCGGATCGCGCAGGCCGCGCATGAGGTTCAGCGGCCGGTCTTCTATGCAATCGGCATTATCATCACCGCATACTTGCCTATCTTTATGCTGCAGGCGGTCGAAGGTCGCATCTTTCATCCCATGGCGTGGACCGTGGCCTTTGCGCTGCTGGGGGCGTTGCTCTTTTCCATTATTCTCGCGCCAGTTCTTTCCAGTTTCGTTTTCAGGAAGGGAGCCCGGGAATGGAGAAACCCGGGAATGGAGTCCCTGCGCGAACATTACGGGCGCGGCGTTCAGTGGACGATTCGTCACCGCAATTTTACAGTCGGAGTCGGCGTGGCGTGCTTGCTGGCGGCGACCTATCTTGCTTTCGGAGGTGTGATAGGGTCCGAGTTTCTGCCGCATCTGGACGAAGGCGCGCTGTGGGTGCGAGGTTCGCTCAATCAGAGCGTCGGATCCACCGAAAGCATCGCCCTCGCGAACCAGGCTCGGGTGATCCTTTGCTCATTCCCCGAAACCACAGAGTGCACGAGCCAAACCGGGCGTCCCGATGATGGCACCGACCACACCGGCTTCTTCAATACCGAGTATTTTGTTGGCTTAAAACCGGTGAGCCAGTGGCGACCGGCGTTTCGCGGAAACAAGGACAACGTGATCGCGGCCATGAATTACGAGTTACAGAAACGCTTCCCGACCGTCATCTGGGGTTTCTCGCAGCCCATCGAGGACAATATGGAGGAGGCGGTCAGCGGCGTGAAGGGCGAACTCGCCACCAAAATTTACGGGACTGACCTGCACACGCTGGAGAGCCTGGCCGATCAAACGGCCAGCATCATGAGTCACGTCAGGGGTATTGCGGATTTGGGGGTTCTTCAGGTCACAGGCCAACCCGATCTGGATATTCAGGTGGATCGGGAAAAGGCAGCCCGGTGGGGCATCAACGTGGCCGATGTCCGGGATGCCGTGCAAACCGCAATCGGGGGGACCGCACTGACTCAGGTGCTCAAGGGCGAGGAGGTCTATAACCTAACGCTGCGTTATCTGCCCCAATATCGAGGTACAGAAGAGGCCATTCGTAATATTCGCCTGCTCGCTCCCAGTGGGGAGCGCGTCTCGCTCGCGCAGCTCTGCGACATCCGCGAAGCTGATGAAGGTTCGGAAATCTACCGCGAGAACAACGAACGCTATGTGGCCATCAAGTACAGCGTACGCGGGCGGGCACTGGGAGATGCAGTGAGAGAAGCGATCGCAAAAGTGGATGCGCAAGTAAAATTGCCGCGCGGCTATCAAATCAGTTGGGAGGGCGAATACCAGAGCGAAGTGCGGGCCGAAAAACGCATGGCCGTCATTGTTCCACTAACGGTGTTACTGATCTTCATTATTCTGTATTCGATGTACGGGTCTATTAAATGGGCTCTCCTGATCCTCGCCACCGTGGCGATGGCCAGCATTGGCGGCCTGCTCGTGCTGCTGATCACGCGCACCAATTTTAGTGTTTCGTCGGAAGTCGGATTCTTGGCTCTCTTCGGCGTATCGGTACAGACCGGCGTAATCATGCTGGAGTACATCAACCAACTTCGCGCGCGCGGCCATTCGATCGAAGATTCCGCCGTCGAAGGTGCGGTGCTTCGCCTCCGCCCGATCATGATGACCATGCTGGTGGCGACACTGGGTCTGCTGCCGGCAGCGACCTCTCATGCCATTGGCTCGGATTCACAACGGCCATTCGCTATCGTCATTGTCGGTGGCCTGATCACGAATCTGCTGATGAGCGCCTTCCTGCTTCCTACGCTTTACGTCTGGGTCGCACGTGAAGGCGATCGTCTGCCCGAGCCGGAGGAGGACCTCGAAACGTAGTTCGCACGTTGGGTCTTCTACGTGACCTTTGGCAGCGCCTTTCCCTTCTCTTCTGCGCGTCCATCGATATATATTCGCGCGACGACGCCCAATCGCAGGAAGCGGCCGAACCGAAAGGCCATCGTACGGCAGGAGACCATTTCATGAATCAGAACGCGAAGAGAAACGTCTGCGGCTTTGCCTGTGTGGCTCTGCTTTTCTCGGCCGCGATTACCTTTACCGCAAGGGCACATGCGCAATCGGCGCAAGTGCCGCCTGTGCCCGCGCCGCAAAGCGTGCCTGCGCCGGGCACCGCGACCAACGGCGTTTACCAGCCGACGCCCATCCTGCAGGGCGGCATCGTGATCCCGCTCTATCCGCCCGATTCGCCGCATCTGAACCACGCGCGCCTCAGCGAGCCCGAAAAATATACGATGAGCAAAGCCGTTCCGGGGCGCATCAGTCAAATCGTGAACGTCAATAATCCCTCGATCGAAATTCACACGGTCGAACACGGCATCAACACCGGCGCGGCGATCATTCTCGTTCCCGGAGGCGGCCACAATTTCCTCAACGTCGCCAGCGAAGGCGCTGACTTCGTCCCGTTTTTTTACAACTACGGCGTCAACACGATCATCCTGCGCAACCGCCTGCGCAAGGATGGTTACGATGTCCAGAAGGACGCCGTGAACGATGCGCAACAGGCCATTCGCCTCGTCCGCGCTTACGCCAAAAATTTCGATATCGATCCCAACAAGATCGGCATGATGGGCTTTTCCGCGGGCGCCGAACTAACCTCGGACGCAGCTATCGAGTATCCCGAATTCGAAAAAGCCAATGACGATCCCAGCGATCCGCTCGCCGGCATCAGCGCGCGGCCCGATTTCGTCGGCATCATTTACCCCGGCCCGGCGCCATTTGCGCCGGGACGCACGCCGCCTCCCATTCCGCGCGACGTTCCTCCGGCGTTCATCGTCTGCGGCGCCTCGGGCGATCAGGTTCACGCCATGTGGGCGCTGGAATATTTTCAGGCGATGCTGGCGCTGGACGTTCCCGACATCGAGATGCACCTTTACGCCGTCGGGCGCCATCCCGGCGAGCCGATGGACAACGGCACGAACATGACCGGCGGCCTCACTGACCGCGACGATTCGCCTTACGGCACGTGGCAATTACGCTTTATCGACTGGTTCCGCGAAATGGGCTTCCTGCAAAGGCCCGGCGTCGAAACCAAAGCCGCCGCCGATAACGCCGCTTTCGCTGCCAGCCGTCCCACGGCGGACAGCCCGAATCCGGGCCAACCGCCCCGATCGACGTCGCCGGCTCCGCCTGCTCCACCCACTGGCGTGGGCGTCACAGTTCAGCCGCGGTAATGCCCGGGCCGCCCGCCGCAGCTAATTTGTGTTGTGAACAGAGTTGGGAGGAAGCATCACAAACGTGCATTTCGCCACGACAGACTCGCAATCAAGCACGCCCTGGCGCAGGATAACCGCGGATGAACCCGTCGGAAACACTGCGTCGAACTTGGCTTCCTTAAGCGCCTCCACGCCGGTTTCCTGCAGCGCCTCACTGCCGCTGAGGAACTTTGCGTCGAGTACCTTCGGCCCTGGCCCGATCAGAACATTGAATTGCGCATTCGCTGAGCCGTGATAAAAAGGCTTAAGCTCCACGGTCCGCGCCGTTTGCAGCGCCATAAAGTCCGGGTGCTCTCCCGCCTCAAACTTGCCGTTCGGCCGCAGCTGGTCGAGCCGATGTTGGGCGTCCTCGTTCCCGCCGGTTGAGGAAACGGCGTGCTCGTAGAAAATCACCGCCTCATGCGTTTTGCCTAACTTTTCGTAGACCTGCCCGAGGTGATAGGCGCCCACCGGATCCTGGGTCAGATTCCACGCCGCATTCAAATAACTCAACGCCTCGTCATTGTGTCCCAATTTGAATTGAATCCAGCCGAGGGTGTCCCAATCGGCGGAGAGGAACGTCATGGCCTGGAAATCCTTCAACGTCACGTCCGTCAGCGAGACCTTCGCGGTTTGGGTTTCGATCTGCTTGACGGAGCCAGTTGAATAGCGAAGCGCGTCGTCCAGATCAAGGTTTGCTTCCACAAGGGCCCACGCCGCGTTATTCAGGACGACGTCCGTGTAGCTAAGCTTGACGGCTTGCTGGATCGTCGCCTTCCCTTGATCGTTATCACCCGTCTTTATGTAGGCCTGCGCAACATCGACCAGAATGTTCCCGTCCGTGGGATTCAGCTTCGCCGCCTTCTGCAGTTCCGGCAGCGCGTCCGCATACTGCTTCTTGCTCATCAGAATCGAACCGATGCCTATCGGCGCATCAGCGTCTTGGGGGCTACTCTTTTCGATCATGCGCCACACTTCAAGCGAGTCGTCCGGCAAGCGCATCGCGAGGAGACTCCTGGCAAGGAACTTCGCCGCGGGGCTCGATGGCGCGAGAGCGGCCGCCTTCTTCATCTCGGTTACGGCGAGGTTTCGATCGCCAGACTGCATGTGCGTAACGCCGAGCATTCCCCACGCCTGTGCGTAATTCGGGTCCTTCGTCACGGCCTGCTGAAAGTCTGCGATGGCTCCGTTCACATCGCCCTCTTGCCGGGCAGTCAATCCCTTGTTGAATACCGCCACGGCGTCGGGGTTCGATGAGGCGGCGGAAGACTCAGAAGTGTCGAAAATGGGAATGAAGCGGCTCTCGTCGTTCAGCACGGACTTAACAAATTCGCGGTAGCCGTCAAATTGGGCCACAGGTACTTCGCGCGCCTTCATCGCCAATTTTCTCTCAATGTGAAGCACGCCGGCCGATACCGAATATGTGGCGTCATAATCGGCAAAAGACTCGTGCAGCGAAACCGCCGCGGGCACTTGCGGATTCGCATCCGACGGCAGTTTTATGGCCGCCTGAAAATCCTCATTAAACGGCGAGCCGATCTTCAGGGCTTCCGGGTTCTTAGCCGACTCGTCGGGGGCGCCGGCCAAATCGACCGGCGGCAATGGCGCTGTGATCTGTTTGTCGTCCCAATCTCCCTCGCGATCCCTTTTATAGGAGTAGTTCAGCTCCAAGGGTTTATCGGCCGTCTCGAGATTGGAAATTGCTCCGTCGCTTACGGTCCCTCCAAATCCCAGGTTCGAGGAGATGGCCTGTAGAGCAGTGTTCCACTGCGACTCGCCTACTTGCCGCAGCGCGAGGCGGAAGATCAATTCCGCGTCCCCACGTATCGTCACCTGCATTTTGCCGTCGTATTCGCCGCTCTCGGTAAGGCTGCCGTTCGCCCTGAAATTGAAAAAGGACGGAAATGGCGGGTCCGCCGGCGTTTGCACAAGCGTCGCGCCCGTGCTGCCCGGGATCACAAGCGCCTTCTTGTCACGAATTCCGGCAATCAAGTATCCGTAGGGCGCGACCTCCGGCGTCGTGTCTAAAAACAGATATCCCTGGCCTTGCGGAATCGCCGTGATTACATGGTCGAACTGGGCCGGTGACGGAACGTCCGGGTCCAATTCTTCAGTTGTGCCGATCAGCGCCGGATAGGCCTTGATGCCCACCGACGCGAGGAGCGCCGTTAACAGCGTGTCTTTGTCCTTGCAGTCGCCATAGTCGTTCGAGAGCACGTCCGATGCCGCGTGCGGCTGATACCGCCCGATGCCGAAGTCGATGCCGATGTACCGATATTTCGTGGAGACAAAGTTATACAGCGCCTGAATCTTCTGCTGATCCGTCGTCGCGCCGTTGGTCAGTTCCAAAGCCTTCGCACGGACATCCGGTGTGGGCACGGCCTCTGGCGCGGCAAGCGCATAAAACCATGCGCCCACTTCGCCCCAATCGTGAAACGTCGTGATCTGCACGGCCGAATGCTTCGGCGCAGAAGCCGAATCCTTGTTTGCGGCGCCGGCGCTCTGCAAGTGCGAGGTTTTCCACGAATAAATTGTTTGTCCATCCTTTTGTTCGGTGGTCGGCTTCACATCCGGGCTCTTGACGTTCACATATTTGCCCTGCGGCACGCTGATCTGCAGCTCCTCATCGAGCGCCACGCCCGCATTGAAAAAATCGAAGTCGAACCAGAATTGTCCCGGATCGACGGGTTTCGTCGTCGCCCCATGAAACGCATATTCCAGGGTGTCGCCTACGGCCAAGCCTTTCACCGCAGCCTGCAGCACTTTGAGATCGCTGTAGAAGGGAGCCTGCTGCGTGATCTCTGCCGGCATATCCAGCACGTTGTCCGGGGGTGTCGCTATCACCTGCCCGTCCGGGGTCGTCACACGCGCGTACACAAGTTGCAAGGTCGACGTCGCAGAAGCGTAAGGCAGGCTGACAACTCCGAACTCCTGAACCGCCGCCTGCGATTGCACACGCACTCGGACCGTGATGTCCGTGGTATAGGTCCCGTCAGACTGAAACACGAGACTCGTCGAGGTCTTCTCGATAACGTAAGGCTCTTCCGAATAGTCTGCGGGCTTTGTGGCGCCAGCCGTCGTATTTTGCGAGGCAGGGGTCCCCGGCGGGGATGTTTTGCCGGAACTGGTACCGGCGCTTTGTCTGGCGTACGCCGGCGCAACAAAAACCGAGGTGGACACAACCAAAACAGAAAGGAACCAACAGAGGACCGAACGGAACCCACAACTCTCGATGCTCATGTGCTGCTCCCTGGGGTTCCACGCTTATACATTTAAGGAACAGCTAAGTCCACCAAAAATATTCGCCGCACCATAAAGCCGATGTTCGGACGCGGGTCCAGCGACGGCAGTTCGCGGGATCGACGAAGATGCCGCGCCGCCTGCGGCAAGCAGACTGAAGGCCGAGCCTCTGTGCTTAAACCTGCGCCGAAAATTTTAGACAGCGGCTTGGGCGGCCTCTTTGGCGCGCCTTTTCCTGACAACCATATATGAAACCAGCACGCTGACGAAATATAGGCCGACCATCGGCATCATGAAGACGAGCATGGTGGTGGCGTCCGGCGTGGGGGTGATGATGGCAGCGGCTACGGTGATGATCAGCATCGCGTAACGGAAATTTTTCAGCAGGAATTTCGGCGTAACGAGACCGAACATCGAAAGGATGTAAACGATGACCGGCATCTCGAAAATGACGCCGATGCCGACTGTCACGATAAGGATCAGGCTCAGATATTCGTTCACTTCAATCAGCGGCTGCAGCGAAAACTCAGTGGTGAAGTGGACTAAAAAGTCGAGCATCTGCGGCAGCATGATGAAGTACGCGAAGGCCACTCCAAGCGCGAAAAGCACGGTGCCGAAAAAAATGAAGCTGCTCAGCGCGCGACGCTCGTGCTTGTAAAGTCCCGGTGCGACAAAGAGCCACACCTGATAGAGCACCCAAGGCATGGCGATCCCGACCCCCATATAAACCCCGATATTGATCCAGAGGCTGACTGCGTCCGTGGGAGCGTGGACGTATAAGGAGGGAGGCAGGCCGTTGCGTTTGAGCGCAAGCAGCAGGGGTTTCTCGACCAGGATCACGAACTTCTGCGAAAACGTGAGACCGATTGCCGAACCGATCGCAATGCCCATCAGCGCGCTGATGATGCGCTTGCGCAATTCGGCCAGGTGCTCGAAAAACGACATCCGCCCCTGTTCGGAGTCGTCCGAATCGGGGGTGTTGGTCGTGTTAGCTGGAGTGATGTTGGCCATCGGTCACGGGCTCGGGAGTTTCGCCGGGCTCCTCTGCGGAAATCGCGGAAGCTTCGTGCGAGCCATGCGAGCCGTTTGACGCTTCCGTGGCGGGTTCGTGCTGAACAGGCACCCTGGGATCCGCCGAAGGCACAATTCCCTGCGCGGGCGTTACCGCCGGCGTCGAAGCCTCAGCCGCGGCATTCGCATCCGCCTGCGGCGCCGGGCCGCGAATCGAGTTCTCTTCCCCCTCGGCAGCCTGCTCAGCGGCCTGAGCCGGGGGCGCTGGTGTGGCAGCTGCCGCGGGCGGCGGCGCAATATTCGGCGGGGTCGTCACCGGCGGCGGCGTTCGGCGCCGCTCGTCGGCCTCCCGCTCGAGTTCGCGCATGTGGCCTTCGAACGTGCTCTTGAATTCGCCGGTCATGCGGCGAAATTCCGCCATGAATTTGCCCACATTGCGCGCAAGTTCAGGCAGCTTTTCGGGGCCGAACACCACCAAAGCGACCACAAACACGATGATTAAGTGAGGGAGACTGAGCATTCCTCTGAATCATAGAAGACCCCCGAGAGCGTGTCAAACCAACCCGCAGAGTCGTTTTTTCCTCGGGTATTCTTCTAGCGGCACTTTCGAGCGCCCTGCGGCAAAGCGCCCCGCCGTCTATTCGGGGGCGTGGAGCTGTTTCAGCGCTTCGTGGCGATCCTGCTGATACGACACTTGGGAGGGCTCGATCGCTAACGCAGCGTTAAATTCCTTCAGCGCGTCCGCTGCTTTGCCCTGGCGCATTAGCAGATAGCCGAATTCATCGCGGATCGCGGCATTGTGTGGCTCGGCGGTCGCGACCTGGTTGAAATCACGCAGCGCCTCGTCATCATCCCCTGCCCTCAGCAACTGCCGCGCGAGGCCGTAGCGCGCGTCATTATCGCCAGGCTTCAGCGCCAGCGCCGCGCGAAACTGAGTGATCGCGTCTTGCGTGCGCCCGATACTCTGCAGCGCTGCCGCCAGCACGCGATGCGCGTCTTCCTGCTTCGGCTCGAGCGCGACGGCCTGTTCCAATACCCCGGCCGCATCCGCGGGATTTGATTGCGCCAGCAGCAGCGCGCCAAGATTGAGCCGTGCGCCGAAATCGTCGCTGAATTTCTGTACGCGGTGTTCGAGCAGAGCTTCTTCGATCTGCAAACGTCCGTCGCCCTCGCCAAGCGGCAAAATCTGCAGCCACAGGTGCGCCATTTCATCCGTGGACTGATTGCCGCCCAGCACACGGATCGGGGGCTTGTGCGGGTTGTGAGGATTGGCCGTTGAATTATCGTAATGGAAGCGCATTGAGATCACCGTGCCGCGCGGCAGAAAAATCGGCTTGCGGTAGTGAAAAACAGCCTGCCAGCTGAAATCCCAATTCGGGATGCGAATCAGCCATTTGCGCCGGCCGTTGGGCAGAGTCGCGTAACCTTCCAGCACGTGCCCCAAATAATGGGCGTGCGGATAGACCGCGAGCACTTCCACATCGCGCGGCAAACGAAAATCATCGCTCACCAGAAAGTCGCTATCGCCGGCGGGAATATCGAGCGCGTCGTCGTTTTCCAGTTCAATCACCATGGGATGAAGCTTCGGAGGCTCGTCCGTGAAATAGAGCCCAATCGACGGCCGCGCCACCTGCGATTTCCCCATCGTCATAAAATGCGCATTCAACACAAGATCGGTGCCGGGATCGAGCTCCCACGAAAGACCATTCGGCTCGACCCACGTCGTATTCCCAGGCTTCCAGAACAAGAAATGGCTCGGGACGTAAAACGGGCTTTGCCGCAGCGGCACATCCATCCCCGGAAATCCCTCACCCGGCGATTTCTCCAGGCTGCGCGCGGATTCCGCCGGATCCAAAATGATATTCGCGTGATGAATCGACCCGACTTCCCCGCCCGGCCGCACTTCGATCGCACGCACGTAGCGCTTGGTCTTCAAGTCCGGCGAGAAAATAAAATTCCAGAAGACATCCGGCCCGGTTGCGGGCACGGTGACGGCGTGCGACGATTCGATCACCATGTCCGGCTTACCCAGTTGCCAACCCTCCGCGAAATGCGGCGAAGGCGGCGCCTCAGCCGCCAGGCCTTCCGGCGCGCCGTCGCGCACCCACTCTTGAATGAGCTGGATTTGCTTTTCGCTCAAGCGCGGATCGTTGACAAAATCGCCGTACCCGGGCTCGGGCAACCACGGCGGCATGGCCCGGCTTTCGGTGGCCGCAGCAATCGCGCCGGCGTACTGCTTCGCGTCCGCATAGCTGGTCAACGGGAACGGCGCCATCGCCGCCATCGCCCCTGACCCTTCCGAGTGATGGCACTCCGAGCAGTGCTGATAGATGATCGGCGCAATGTCGCGCGCAAAGGTCGGATGATAAGCCGCCGCAGCCGTTCCTGGCGCGACTGCGCTCGACGCTTTCTCCGCCTGCCCGCCACGCCGCGGATTCCCAGCCCAAAGCGCCCCAACACACGCCATCAGGGCCGCCCCGGCCACAATCCCCACGGTCCGGCTCGTCGCCCGCTTCGCGCGCACAATGCCAACTTTCCGCACCAAAAGCACCTTACCTTTGATGCGGGCAGTCTATCACTTCGCCGCGCCGCGAAAACCAGCGCCGCGGTATGCGAACGCGCGTCCGCAAGCGCCCTTGCCTGCTCAACTTTCAAAATTAGAATTGCATCTCGGATTAATCGGAGTAACAGGAACAAGCCCCTACGCGCCCGCCGCTCTCCACAACAGAGACAAATTACGGGTGGGTACGAGCTCTTTTGCCTGGCGGTGATTTCTCTTGGCCTGGATGACCATCCATTCGATATCTGTAGCGCGGCACGGCGACGAAATCACGTCAAAAACTCCATGAAGCTTGGCTTGCTGATACTCCACCGGTGAAGCAAGGTCGGCCATCACCACAACCTTTGCGCTCTTATAAGCGGCAGACGCTCCCATCGCCGTTAAAACGTCCCGGTAATCGCCGTCCTTCACATGCCGGTCGCAAAATACCAGTCCTACATCCTCTCGATTGGGAAGCTCACGGCACTGGTTCACGCTGGAAACGCAAATCGGGTCAAGACCAAGGCGCTCCAGCATCCCCGCCACATCCTGCCGATTTTCGAGGCTCGAAGACACCACTACCACCTCCCATGTGCTATTTTTCACTGGGATACCTCCTTTTATTACTTTTTGAGGGCCACCTCGACCGGATACTAGGATCGCCTGGATTCCCCACGTTAACAATCAGGTAGTTGACTTAGGCGCGCTCAGGTCTCCGGTGTACGATCGAAAGACTCGCCACGATCAAATGTGCACAGGTGGTTTATTTAACCTTCGCATCCCGTAACGCGACCAAGAAACTCGGGCGTTACGCGCTCCGTCCCTTCGCCAGCTCCCCGCGGAAAAATGTTCCACCCCCCAGGATCATCCGCACCGCACGCACCAGATTGTGCGTCGCATCCGACTTGACCACATACCCCTCGCACCCCAAAGTGCGAACCGTGGTTTCCAGCTGCGGGTACGAATGGGCCGTATAGACCAGAATTTTCGCGGGCAAGCCGCACCCCTTGATGCGATTCGCCGCGTTCAGACCGCCTACCTTCGGCATGCTCAAATCGAGTATCACCAGGTCCGGCTTGAGTTGCTTCGTCTTTTCCAGCGCCTCCACGCCATCCGACGCCTCGCCGCACACCTCCATGTCCGCTTCGCCATCCAGGAGCGTTCGGATTCCCTTTCGCGCCACTTGATGATCGTCGGCAATCAGGATTCGTTTCCGCAGACTGGCGCTTTCGGCGGTGCTCCCCCTCTCGGGTGCAGCCTCCGAGTCCTGGATGTATTCGCGCAGCCCGATCGGCACTGTGGCGGTCACTTGCGTGCCGTGGCCATCCGACCGGATTTCGAGCCTTCCGCCCACCACTTCAAGCCGCCCCTCCATGCTCTGGACGCCGACTCCCGACTTCGGCGATCCCGGCAGCTGCTCTCCGCTGAATCCCTTGCCTTCGTCCCCAACGATTGCGCGAATCGAATCCGGCTTCACAGTCAGCCGCACCACCGCGCGCTTGCTGCCGGAGTGGCGGTAGACATTCGTCAGCGCCTCCTGAATCACACGGAACAGCGCGGTCTCTTTCTCTATCGAGAAACGCGGAACCTTCGGCGGCATCTCCGATTCCACCTGAATCCCGGTGCGCTTCGAGAATCCGCCCACATACCATTGCACCGCCGAGCCCAGGCCCATTTCGTCCAGCAATGGCGGGTGCAACACGTATGACATCGTCCGGATCTGCGCCTCCACTTTGCGCAGGCGTTCGGCGCAGTCCAACGCCGTCTTGCGCCGCTCTCCCACACTGCCGTTCAAGTCCCGCACCAGCTTATCGAGCGCCATTATGACGATCGATAGCTCTTGTCCGGTCGTATCGTGAAGCTCGCGCGAAAGCCGGCGCCGCTCCTCATCTTGAATTTGCAGCATTCGCGCGGACACCAAGCGCAGGGACGCCTCGCTCCGCTCCAGCGCCTTGGTAGTCTGAACGAGTTCGGTCATCTCCGTCGCCACGATCTCTATGGTTTTCGTCTCGCCCACCGGAATCGGAGAAAACGAAAGCCGGATCACTTTCTGCTCCCGGCAAGCATCAGACACCACGTTCATCACGCCCTCGGCCGTCTCTCGCGCCCCCCTGGCGAGCGCTTCCGCGAGCTCCTGCCAGCTTCCCACAGCGATGAACCGCCGAATGTCCGAACCCACCACCCGCCTCAACCCCTGGTTGAGAATCTCGGCAAAGTGCGGATTGGCATATAGGATCTTCCCATTCAGGGTCGAATGGGCAACCCCGATTTCCAGGTTATCAAGGAGGGACTGAAAGAGGCCAAACGGCTGCGGCCGCAACTCCGGGAATAGACGCGCGCTACTCGCCCCCGCGTCTTCGCCCCCGCGGCGGCGCGAATTCAAGCCAGCCGATTGTTTGGTGCCCTTCGGCAATTACAAACACCTTAAGGAGAGTCCGGCCCCGGCGATCTTACTATGGTGACAAGACTTACGGTGCTAAGGTAATTACCGTAGCGCCCCGGTCAGGATACTCTTAGTTTGACCGCACTTCGACCAGCGTAATCACCGCTCCGTCCGTGTCGCCTTCCGTTGTCCGGTAGGGAGCCACGCGCACGGTGTAGCCCACTCCGCAGCGGTCGGTGACCTGTTTCTCCTGCGGCCGGCAGGTCGAGATCACGTTGACCAGCATTTGGTGCAAATCCGCAATTTCCACCGACGGGTTGATATTCTGAATTGGCCGCCCCACATCGGCCGGTATCAACCCGATCACCTTCTCAGCCCGCGGCGTGAACCGGCGAATCGTCAGATCGCTGGTGACCATTACCACGGCAAGATCGATGCTGCCGAAAAGATTCATCAGATCGTTATTAATGCGGGTCACTTCCACGTTACGGTTGCGCAGTTCCTCGTTCACGGTGGTCAGTTCTTCGTTTGCCGATTGCAACTCTTCCTTTGCCGTTTCGAGTTCTTCGTTCGTGCTCTGCAGCTCCTCATTGCTCGAAAGAATCTCTTCGTTCGCGGACTGCAACTCCTCATTCGTGGCCTCTTGCGTCTCGATCACCGACTGCAGGTATTCCTTCGTGGCCGCCAGCTCTTCTTCGAGTTTTGCGATTCTCGCCGCATCCGCACGGCCGTCTCGCAAGCGTTTCCCCCGAACCGAAGCCGCTTTGCGCGGCGGCTCAGCCGAAGCATCTTGAAAAAGAATCATGAAATACGATTCGTTCAGGCTGCCGGTCCGCAGTGGGATCACCTCCAGCGTCACCAGCCGCATTTCTTCCTTTGCGCTTTCGTGCGCGCCTTCTCCGTTTCCATTCCCGTTCCCATTCGCGACTTTGATCTGCACGTTCTGCTTCCGGACCGGCTTGTTCTCCTTCTTCGCGCGCAGAATGGCATTGCGCAGGTCGTAAAGCAGCCCCTCGCGCGCCATCTTTGCGATGTTCAGGCTCGCGC
Organism: Candidatus Aquilonibacter sp.; assembly: GCA_035507075.1. Taxonomy (GTDB): domain Bacteria; phylum Acidobacteriota; class Terriglobia; order Acidiferrales; family UBA7541; genus Palsa-295. The sequence goes on from DATJOL010000178.1 coordinate 23,622, forward strand.
GGCCAGGCGCGAGCTTCAGATACCGGCTCACGTTTCCGCGCGTGTGAATGATCTCCAGGTCTTCATTGATGAAAACCGCCGCCGGCGTGTGCTGCGCCAGCAGGCGCCTGTCGAATTCTTTCTGCGCATCCAGGTGGTTCCACGCGGTTTCCGGCTGTTTGACGGGAACCCGAAATGAGCCGTATTCCACTCGCTCGGCGTGCGGGTTGAGCGAAAATGTCACCATCGGCCTCGTCGAAGAGCCTTTCTTGCAGAAAATCTTGTTGGCTCGATCCACCGTTGAAAAAAGATTGCCCACGGCGCCGATGCCCTCTGACGTGCCGAGAACCAGGTAGCCGTTCGGCCTCGCCGAGTAATGGAAGAGCGAGATCATCCTGTTCTGCAGCACCGGCTCCAAATAGATCAAAAGGTTCCGGCAGCAGATGATGTCCATTTGTGAAAAAGGCGGGTCGTTCAGCGCGTTGTGCTGCGCAAAAATGCACATGTCGCGGGTGCTCTTGCTGATGCGGTAGCCCCCCTCGGCCCTTGTAAAAAAGCGGCGCAGGCGCTCCGCCGAAACGTCGCCCTGAATATTTTCCGGATACACCCCCGCGCGCGCCTTCGCGATGCTCGTCTCACTCACATCCGTGCCGAAAAGCTGAATCGGTGTTCGAGCGGCCTTTTCGCCGAGAAACTCCAGCAGGACGATCGCCACCGAATACGTCTCTTCGCCCGAGGCGCATCCCGGCGTCCAAACCCGGATCGGCGATTCCGCCCCCCGGTTCGAGATCAGGCGAGGAAATACTTCGGTCTTCATCGCGTCGAACACCGCCGGGTTCCGGAAAAAACTGGTCACATTGATCAGCATGTCCTGGTAGAGCGCCTTGATTTCCGAGGGATTCGTCTGCACGTACTTCACGTATTCCTCGATCCGGTCGATCTTGTGTACGATCATCCGGCGCTGGATCCGCCTCAGAACCGTTGTCTGCCGGTAATGCGTGAAATCGAGCCCCGTGCTTCGGCGCAGTAGCTGAAAGATCGCGGCAAGGCTCGCGCCATTCTGCGAAATCACTTCAACCTTTTCCGGCGCCCGCAGGCCGGTCGCGTACGGGTGTTTCGCAATTCGCGCAAGCTCGCGGGCAATTCCTTTCGGAGGAAGCACGTAATCCACATACCCGGCCGCGATGGCGCTTCTCGGCATTCCGTCGAATTTCGCCGATGCCTCGTCCTGCGCGAACGTGACGCCTCCCTCCGCCTGGATTTCGGCTAATCCCAATGTCCCATCCGAGCCGAAACCGGAAAGAATCACCCCCACCGAGCGGGACCCCTGCTCTTCCGCCAACGCTCGCATGAAATGGTCGATCGGCATGTGCGCGCCCGGTTGGTGCTCGCGCGGGCTCAGGTGCAGAACGTGGTCTCGCAGAGACATGGTCGTGTTTGGCGGAATCACGTAAACGGAATTCGGCGCCACCCGCATGCCGTCCGTCACTTCTTTCACCGGCATCTTCGTTTCTCTGGAAAGCAGATCCTTCAGTATGCTCCGGTGTTTTGGATCGAGATGCTGGATCAGCACGAAAGCCATTCCGGTGTCTTCGGGCAGCTCGCGCATCAGTTCCGTAAATGCTTCCACGCCGCCCGCGGAAGCTCCGATCGCAGCCACCATGAGATCGTTGAAGCCAGCCCGCTTGGCACCCGTCTTACGAGTACTGGTACTTGCTTCTTTGCCGGAACCTTTGGATTTCATGGCTCTTCTTCGAGGGATTTTTCGGTGAATTTCGGCTCCGAGCGACTGGGCTTCTCGGTCGCCGGAATAACGACCTCGCCCCGTAGGACTGTAGTCTAAGCGTCATTTTGATACAAGTACATGAATAGCCTATTTCGGGCTTTCCGGAAATTTCCAGCATAATTCCAGGAACGAATTGCTCGGCGCGCAGTCCGCCTACTTTGATCCTGCGCCACGGTTTACCCTTCGGTGTTGTTTTTGCTACGCTTGCCGTGCGCTGCGCCGGCTCGTGACCCGCGTGCGAGCGCGGAGATTCGGGCATGGCAGGCGAAACCATCACCAGCCGCGATAATAAATGGCTGAAGTCCTTTCGCGCCGCATTGCATGGCAGCGGGCCCAGGGAAGACGACCCGATCGGCATCGAGGGACGCAAGCTCGTGGAAGACTCCGTCGCCTCCGGCCTCGAAGTTCGCGCTTTGCTCGTGAGCGAATCGGCCGAACGCGATCTGATTTGTGTTCTCGAAGTGGCCGGCCGCAGCGAAGAAGGTATCCCGCGAAGCCGCATCTTTCGCACCACCGATAAGCTTTTCGCCGGCGTCTCCGGCACGGAGACGCCGCAGGGCGTTGCCGCCCTCATACGCCAGCCCCTTTGGGGACTTGAAGACACCTTTCACGGGCGCGCCGGCCGCGACCGCGCTTTCCACGTAACGACCTTCCCGCTCATTGTGGTGCTCACAGCCATCCAGGATCCGGGCAACGTCGGCACCATCATTCGCTCAGCCGAAGCCTTCGGCGCAACCGGCGCCATCGCCACGCGCGGCACGGCCGATCCGTGGTCGCCCAAGGCCCTGCGAGCATCCGCCGGTTCCGCATTGCGCCTGCCTGTGTTGCGCGGGCTCGCGGTTCCCGTCGTGCTCGCGCAATTGCGGATTTCCGGCGCGAAAATCATCGCCGCCGGCGCTCATGAGAGCGCGAAATTAATCGACTGGACCTTGCTTCGCGAATCGCTCAGCGGCCCCGCCGCCATTTTCGTCGGCAGCGAAGGTGCGGGGCTTCCCGCGGAAGTCGAACACACGGCCGACGCGCGCATCGCCATCCCCATGAACGAACCCGTTGAATCGCTCAACGCGGGCGTTGCCGCTTCCATACTCCTCTACGAAGCCGCAAAGCTCCGCTCCGGCGGTGCATAGCACCCGCTGTGGTTTCGGGTTTCGTGGGCGTCTTTGGCCTTCGTTTCATAGCTGCCGCCTTTTCGGCGCGGTGCTCTTGAATTGCTTTGCCTTTCAAGCTCCCGGCTCTTTCTTGCAACCGGCCAAAGCATTCCCTCGCGAATTCGATTAAGATATTCGTTCGCCAATCATGAGCGTCATCGACGAAGTTCTCGCCGCAAATCAAATCTATGCCCACACCCACGAACTGCGTGAACTGACGCCCCGTCCGCAGCGCAAATTGGCCGTCCTGACGTGCATGGATACGCGGCTCTCGATCCGCACTCTCGGGCTGAGGACCGGCGACGCTCACATCATTCGCAATGCCGGCGGTATCGTCACCGATGACGCGCTGCGCTCCCTTCTCGTCTCGCATTACCTGCTCGGCACCGAAGAATTCATGATCATCAATCACACGGACTGCGGCCTCACGAAAACCGGCGAAGATGCGATGCGCGCCCTCATCCAGAATCGCGCCGGCACCGCGGCCGTCGCTCCCGCCCATTTCTACTGCTTCCAGGACCTCGATCAGAACGTCCGCGACCAGATCCAGAAACTCCGCACGCACGCCTGGGTGCCGAAGACCGTCGTCGTCCGCGGCTTCGTCTACGACGTCGCCACCGGCCTCCTCCGCGAAATCCCTCCGCGCTAGCGTGCACTCTTCTCTGCGCCCCTGGCAGTCCTATACTCCGTATTTCCCACAATAGAAATCGCCCATTCCCCATGCTACCCTTGGCTGTTTTTTGAAGCTGAAATCCGCGCAGCCGCGGAAAAAAATCCGCAAAAAAAGGCTGCCAAATCGAGAGGAGGAGTATACCCAGGCAGAGCGACGCCGCTTCCGAGGCCAAATTTCTAATCGGCACCGGTCGATTAGAAATGCCCGTAAGTCCAGCGCCTGCACCACAACTTGAATTTCTAATCGTCGCGTAAATGGGTACTCGAAAATCCATGAGTTTACTGGAAAAGCATTGGTTGCGATTAAGATCGCCGCCCGGGAATCACGAAGCTGCGGCCGGCTGACGACGCGAGTTGGCGCCGCCGGTCGCGAGTTACAAGTCGCGAGTCACGGCATTTCTAATCGCAAATGAAAATAATTAAAATTCAGCGCAACTCGCTGAAAAGAAAGACCGAAACAATTTCTAATCGCGGTCAGGAAGGGGGGAAACGAGCGCCGCGATTAGAAACGTATGAATGTTCGGCTTGGCTCTACCGAGTTTGTCTGGTGCTTGTTACACTGACGGGACGAGCAGGATGGAACCCTCATGGGACTCTTTCGCGCCATCGAACCGGAAGCTGAGCCATTGGCCGGGCGTCCGCTGGCGGACCGGATGCGGCCGCAGTCGCTCGACGAGTTTCTCGGCCAGGAAGATCTGCTTGCGCCGGGCAAGCCGCTGCGCACGCAGATCGAAAACGATGAGCTGGGTTCCCTGCTGCTCTGGGGCCCTCCCGGCTGCGGCAAGACGACCCTGGCGCGCATCATCGCCAGGCGCACGCGCTCGGAGTTTATCCCCTTCAGCGCCGTGCTTTCGGGCATAAAAGAAATTAAAGAGGTGATGGCGCAGGCGGAACGGCTTCGCGGCCACGGCCGGCGAACGATCGTCTTCGTCGACGAGATTCACCGCTTCAGCCGCTCGCAGCAGGACGCTTTTCTGCCGCACGTCGAGGCGGGAAATATTCTGCTGATCGGCGCGACCACGGAAAATCCGTCGTTCGAAGTGATCGCGCCGCTGCTTTCGCGCATGAAGGTTTACGTGCTCCACGCGCTTTCGCCGGAGCAGATCGAAGGCCTCTTGCGCCGCGCGCTGGCGGATCGCGTTCGCGGGCTCGGCAACGAGAAAATCGAAGCCGGCGAAAAAGTGCTGCAGCGCATCGCAATTCTGGCAAATGGCGATGCACGCGCGGCGCTGAATACGCTGGAAGCGCTCGTGCTCGGCACGGCCGCCGAAACGGACGGCAGCAAGGTTCTCTCCGAAGCGCGCCTGGAAGACGTGCTGCAGAAAAAACTGCTGCCATACGACAAATCCGGCGAAGAACATTTCAATTTAATTTCGGCGCTGCACAAATCCGTGCGCAATTCGGACCCGGACGCGGCGCTTTACTGGCTCGCGCGCATGATCGAATCGGGCGAAGACCCGCTCTATCTGGCGCGCCGCATGGTGCGCATGGCCAGCGAAGATATCGGGCTGGCCGAGCCGGGCGCCTTGGCGGTGACCATCGCCGCCCGCGACGCCTTCGACTTTCTTGGCGCGCCGGAGGGACATCTCGCCCTGGCGCAGGCCGCGGTTTATCTGGCGCTGGCCCCAAAGTCCAACGCGCTTTATACGGCCTACGGCGCCGTCGCGGAAGATTTGCAGCGAACCATCGCCGAACCGGTCCCGCTGCATCTAAGAAATGCCGTTACCGGGTTCATGAAGAATATCGGCTACGGCAAGGGATACCAATACGCGCACGACGCCGAGGAAAAAGTCACGGACATGACCTGCTTGCCCGAGAGCCTGGCCGGCCGCACCTATTACCACCCGACCGATCAGGGGTTCGAGAATCGCATCCGCCAGCGCCTGGAAGAAATACGCCGGATCCAAAAGAAAGACCGCAGAGCATGAACGCTGGCGCCAAAATTCGCGCATCGTGCCGGGTTCGAGCGCTTTTCCGAAACACGCGCTCGCTTACCGTTGCCGCGCTATTGACCGCGCTGCTCTTCGGGGCGCGCGCTTTCGGGCAGGATGAACCGATCCTCAGCGTCGATAACTACTGCACCACCTTCGCGATCGCGCCGGATGATACCATCGCCTACGCTGTGCCCCACATGAAGCACTTCGACAGGATCACGATCGAGCGCGATGAACTGTGGGTCGTTTCGCCGAAGAAAAAGTTCCGCCAGCTCATCGACCCCGATAAGTTCATGCCGGTGCCGCCGCCGACGACTTACGTGATCCAGTCGATCAGCTGGTCGCCGGACAGCCAGCGCCTTTCGCTCGCGATGATCACGAAGACATATCCCTGGGAGCCCAAGGTGAAAGGCAAGAAGCGCGGCGACCTGGACGACGATGACATCGACAACACCTACGACGACAACGACACGCCGGCCGTGACCGCCGGCGGCGGAAACGCGGTCGCGCTGCTCGACTCGGATGGACACGAAATCAAAGTCCAGGGAGCGAAAACGCGCTTCATTCAGGGCGCGATTTCGGGAACCTGGCTCGCCGACGACAAGACGTTCGTCTATTTGAACGGCGCCGGGCAAATTGCGCGCGTCACGCCGGACGACGGCAAAACGTCAATGCTTTTCGATGAAAAGCGATTCGAAGCGGTCGGTTGGGACGCGCCGCGCAATCGCGCGTTTGCCATCGGCTACGGGATCACCGGCAGGCTCACTCTTTTCCAACTCGGCCTAATGAACGAAACCGTAGCCGAAATCACGCCCATCGATAACATTCAGGGAAATACCCTCACAGTTTCTTCTTTGGGGGACGCAGTCGGCTTCTTTCACGATGGCGACACCATCGAGGTGAGAAATCTGGCGAATCCATCGAAACCGATTCGCGTAAAAACCGGGCCGGGGCGATTCGAGTTTGATCACGATGACCGGCGCATTCTGCTGAAACGCGGGCCCGCGAATCAGTCAAGCGATCTCGTCTGGGTGCGGCTGGACGACGGAAACTTTTCCCCGATTCTGCACGATTTGATCTACCATGATTTCCACGTCGCGCCGGACGGCAATTCGCTCGGCGTGATCGACGTGGGGCGCGGGACGCTGCAGGTTTACGCGCTCGAGCCGTAGCGATTCCTGGTGCACATTTCCGATGGTCATAAAGATATTCGAGGATAAGAGCGCTCTGAGCCGCAACGCTGCCGCGCATGCCGCCGGTCTGCTGCGCGAAGCTATCGAAAAGCGCGGCTCAGCGCGAATTATTGCCGCCACAGGCATGTCTCAGATCGCGTTTCTCGGCACACTCACGAAGGCAGACGGGATCGATTGGCCGCGCGTGGAGATGTTTCACCTGGACGAATACATCGGCCTGCCGGTCACTCACCCGGCGAGCTTTCGCAAATACCTGCTCGACAATTTAATTTCAAAGACGCATATCGCGAAGCACCACCTGCTCGACGGAGAGCGCGATCCGGAGGAGGTTATCGCGCGAGTGGGAAAGGAGCTGAGCGCGGCCCCGATTGATGTGGCGTTTGTGGGGATTGGTGAAAACGGGCATCTCGCGTTCAATGATCCGCCCGCGAATTTCGAAACCGACGAACCTTACCTAATCGTCGCTCTCGACCAGGCTTGCCGCCGCCAGCAAGTGGGAGAGGGCTGGTTTGCGAGCGTGGCGGAAGTGCCCACGCGCGCGATTTCGATGTCGGTTCGACAGATACTGAAAGCGCAGCAGATCATCGCGGTTGTGCCGGACGCGCGCAAAGCAAACGCCGTGAAGCTGTGCCTGGAGGGCGAAATCACGCCCATGGCGCCTGCGTCGATCCTACGCACGCATCCGGCGACAACGCTGTATCTGGACAAGGAGTCCGCTGCGCTGCTTGCTCCAGACACCATTCGCGCTCCCGGCGCGGCGGGGTAACGCGATGTGCTGCAGCGCCCTCGCCTGACGCTGCTAACCGGCCCGCCTGATCGTTCGCTGCACCGCGCCCTTTGTGCTTACTGCGGCAGCCGGAATCGTTTGATATGTTCCTTCAAAATGCAGGTGTTCATGATCACGAAAAGGCCGGCACGGCGAGCCTTTTCCGCCGCTTCGGGATGCATCACGCCTTCCTGCATCCAAATGCCGCGCGCGCCGATTGCGATTGCCGATTCCACAATCGCAGGCACTGCTTCCGAGCGGCGGAAAATATCCACGATGTCGACACGCTCGGGAATATCTTCCAATCTCGCGTAGGATTTTTCGCCCAGCACTTCCTTTTCGGCAGGATTCACAGGGATGATGCGGTAGCCCGCAGACTGCATGTAACGCGAAACGCCGTGGCTCGGCCGCTGCGGTTTGCCGGAAAGGCCGACGACCGCGATCGTCCGGCTGATCCGCAGAATCTCGGAAACCGCATCCACCGACGAATCGCCTTGCCGTGGAGATCCGTTCGGCTCTGAACCTTCAAGAAATGCGCTCATTCTTTTCCTTTCGCCTGCACTTCAAATTGCGCATAAGTCCTTCAATGCGCCCGGCGCGGCGCCAACCCTCTTTTTGGCGCGCAGCTAGCCTGCGTTCGTTCCTGCGGAGTTCGTTATTTTGACTGGGCCTCTGAGATTGCCCCGGGATGCGCATCATACCGTAAAAAGTGCAGAAATAAAGGGGAAACTGCAACCAGGGCATCGCTGGAGTCGCCTGCCGTCTCAAAATGGCACAGACCGCCAGAAAATAAATGGGTTAGTGCCGGACGGTTCCGAAACACTTTTCGACGCGTCGAGCGCCCACACGAATTCCTAACGCTGCATCTTTTTCGAACGCTGCGGAGTTTTGCGTCGCGGCCCGCGCGAGTTGGAAGAGCGTTTCGGAATCGCGTCGCCGTCCAGGACGCGGTTGAGTGTGCTCACTTCGATGGTGGTCAACTCTCGATGTGCACCGGGCGCCACGGCGCCCAGTTCGATGTTGGCGATAGCGACGCGTTTTGCTTTCTCAAACGGATTCCCCATTTGCATAAGCTTGTCGCGAAGCGCGTCGCGGCGGGCCTCCGTGAGCGTTATTTCGTACCACGGCGAGTGTTTGCCTTTCAGGCGCGCGATGTGGGCGCCGGTGATGCGCGCAAGGCTTTCGATGTCCGCGAAAGTCAGTAGCGATTTCAACTTCACCTGCCAGACCTGGCGCAAATCGTGCGCGCGCAGGATTTTATTCGTCAGGTCGCCGTCGTTCGTCAGCAGCATAAGGCCGGAGGCGTGATATTCCATCCGGCCCGCAGGGAAAACGCGCGCGCGCACACCATGGAGCAGATCGCGCAGCGAGCGCCGGCCTTCGGGATCGCTGAGCGTCGCGACCACTTCGGGCGGCTTGTTGAGCGCAAGGTAGGCGCGTTCAGGCTCGGTCCGGATCAGCTTGCCCGCCACTTTGATGTGGTCGCGCGAGAGATCCGCCTTGGTGCCGAGTTCCGTGACGGTTTTCCCGTTCACGGTGACGAGCCCGGAAGCCATCATCTCTTCCGCGCGGCGGCGCGAGGCGATTCCAGCGCGCGAGATGATTTTTTGCAGACGCTCTTCCATCGAAAGGCTCTCCTAACGCTTGTCCGGCGCGAAATTCGGCGCGCCTGGCTTTTGCAGATCTTCAACCGAGGTGAGAATCACATCGCCCACGATCGCCAGGCTCTTCGCGCTGACTTTGTCCAGCGTGTCCTGCGGCGTGTGCCAGTACTGGTAGCCCTCCAGGTCGATAATGTCAACAGCCGGGACGCCCCGCTTCAAAAACGGCAGGTGATCGTCTTCGATGGCCGTCTCCGGCGGAATGAATATGTTTCCGTAGCCGAGCTGGTCCGCGATTTTCCAGACAAAATCGGTTAGTGGCGGCGTGGAATTGCTCTCGCGTTCGATCTGAAGATTGTATTGACCCACCATGTCCGCCAGAATCACGGCGCGAACGCGTCTCAAGTCGCCGGAAAGGGCCATGCGCGCAGCGAGTTCACGGCTTCCGTAGACGCTGTCTTCATCGCTCCACTGGGCCACACCATTTTGCACGAGTTGCGCTTCTTCGCCGTCAAGGAACGCGATCCACACGGAATTTTCTTCGGACTTTTTGCCGCAGAGGTCGCGCGCCATCTCGAGCATCAGGCCAGATGACGAACCGCTATCTTCCGCTCCAACGAAATTCGCGAGCCGCAACGTATCGTAGTGCGTGAGGAGCAGAATGATTCCCCGCCCCGTTCCCGGAATTTTCGCGACTATATTTTTCATGGCCACATTGCCGATGGGCGTCTGCGCGTTGAAGGCGTCCTCATCGACCGTGCAGCCGAACCCGGCAAGCTGCGACTGGATGTAGTCCTGCACTTGACGGATGGCCTCGGAGCCCGGCGGGTGCGGGCCGAAGCTCACGAGCTTGGCGACCTGCTCGTACGCGCGAGCGCCGTCGAAACCGCCCGTTTGCGAAGCCGGCGGCGCTTTAGCAGCTTCCGCGGCGATCTGCGTGGGCGACATTGGCGGGTTTGCCGTCGTCGAAGCGCTCGCTGTCGCGCCGGAAGTATTGCTGCGGCACCCGCACAGAAGCCACCCGGCAAGCGTTAAAGCCGCAATCCCCACGGCGAATCGAAAATTTCTCACACTCAGCTTTGTCTCACAATTGAGGCCAAAAACAAAACAGGAACGTGCCCCTCCAGCGCCAGACCACGAAACGTCACTCATACACAAAAGGCAAGAGAAATGGTGTACGCTTTGATTCACGAGCAGAACAAACTTCGAGATTGACGACAAGCTGATCGGCAGGGCACGCAAGCTTACGGGCCTGAAGACGAAACGCGAGATGGTGAACAGATCTCTTGAGTTGCTCGTTGACACGGAATCCGGCAAAGGCCTTCTTCGATACTACGGGAGCGGCATTTGGAAGGGCGACCTCAAACGATGGCGGAGAAACCGTAGTTGATCTTTGTCGACACTTCCCTCTGGATCGATTTCTTCAGGACTTCGCCACACAACTTGATCTTCCACTCGGTCTGCTCAGTGTCCAACTCTCGGCTGGTCCTCGCTGCCGCCGTCGCTCAAATGCTCGCCGCGGGATAGCCCGCGCAGCCCCAGGTACAACATGATCACGCCAAACGCGAGAAGCACGAGTCCCCAATCGAGATTCACGTCGATGCCGAGGGTCTGCTCGTAGATTGCCTTCGTGCCAAAAAGGCCGAACCCGGTGAGCAGCAGGCCTAACAAAGTAAACATCGCGCCCAGCGGCACTCGAATATCCAGACCCATTCTATTTCCCCCTTCCGGCGAAATCGCCGTCCAAACGCTGCCGCGATTTATTTGAACAGCAAGTTCAACGCAATCAGCAGCGCGATCACGATCACGCCCAAAAACGCCGGCCTCTCGTACCACGCGCCTTTCTCGCGAATGCGTTCCGTGAGCGAGTAAACCAGGCCTTTGAGGTCGCTCTCCTTGCGCGGCGCCGTGAACAGGCTGATCGCGACCGTTATAACGAAGCACGCGCTCCAGGCGAAAATCGCCGTCCAGAAGTTTTGCGCCATGTCGCTGGGGTATTGGTGCAGCACGGTGATCCATCCGCCCTTGATTCCCGGTGCATCGCCAAGTGGCAGCGTCAGACCGTGATGAACGGCAGCCGCGGCCGTGCCCAGCAGCAACCCCGTAAACGCGGCGTGCCCCGTTGTGCGTTTCCAGAACATGCCCAGCAGGAACGTCGCAAACAGCGGCGCGTTCACAAAAGCGAAGACGAGCTGCAGAAAATCCATGATGTTGTTGAACTGCGCGGCCAAATAGGCGGCAGCAATTGAAATCGCAATGCCGAAAACCGTCGCGAAGCGGCCCATCCATAATAAGTGCTCGTCGCTCGCGGCTCGATTTATGTACGCGTGATAGATATCGTAGGTCCACACCGTATTAAACGCCGTCACGTTTCCCGCCATGCCGGACATAAAGCTCGCGAGCAGCGCCGTCAGACCCAGTCCCAGCAACCCGGCTGGAAAATAGTGCGCGAGCATTTCGGGAATCGCCAGGTCGTAATCAAGCACAGGCTGCCCTTCCTCGTTGTACATCGGCTTCCCGGTCAACTCGTCCACTTTTACCGGGATCAGTCCCCGTCCAGCGGGCTCCGCATGAACGACCACGCCGCCGGTCTCCATCACGGCGGCCGAGCGCTGCGTCGGCAGGCCGATCGCAATGATTCCCGGCAGAATTACCAGAAACGGGAAAATCATTTTCGGAAATGCCGCGATCAACGGCGTTCGTCGCGCCGCATTCATCGAATTGGCCGCCATGGCGCGCTGGATCACCAAAAAGTCCGTGCACCAATATCCAAACGAGAGCACGAATCCCAACCCCATCACCAAGCCGAACCATTCGACGCCAAGCAAGTTCGTTCGCGGGCTCGCCATTCCCTGCCACGAGTGGGTATAAATAGGCGGCAATTTCGCTTTGAGGCCGTCCCAGCCGCCCACGTTCTTGAGCCCGAGATACACCAGCGGAAAAAACCCGGCGACGATCAGAAAAAACTGCAACACTTCGTTGTAAATCGCGCTCGTCAGTCCCCCAAAAAGAATGTAGCCGAGCACGATCAGCGCGGAAATCAGGATGCTCGCATGAAAGATCGCTGACGGCGGCAGATGCATCTTCTGAAACGGCACATCCAGAAAGTGCAGCGTCTGGATCAATTTCGCCATCGCGTACATCGAAATGCCCGATGAGAAAACGGTCATCACCGCGAAGCTGATCGCATTCAGTCCGCGCGTCTTCTCGTCAAAACGCATCCGCAAATATTCCGGCACCGACCGCGCCCGCGAGCCGTAATAAAACGGGATCATGAAAATTCCCACGAACACCATTGCGGGAATCGCACCGATCCAGTAAAAATGGCTCGTCTCGATGCCGTATTTCGCTCCGGACGCGCCCATCCCGATCACTTCCTGCGCGCCCAGGTTTGCCGAGAGGAACGCCAGCCCGCATATCCACGCCGGGATCGCCCGCCCCGCGAGGAAGTAATCCGTGCTGGTCTTCATGAACCGCTTGAGCGCCGCTCCGATTCCGAGCACAAAGCCGAAATAGAGCAGCATGATGGTCCAGTCGATCCAACTAAGCCTCATTCATCCCCCTCGCCTACTGAAGCCACCCTTGGCTGCCCGTCCTTATATCACAGTTTCCAAGACCCTAAAAAACGCGGCCGCTTACACGCTTCATCGCTCGAGATTGCCGGCTGTAATTGCCACGGGCATTCAAATCTCGGTCATCGACTGTTCCCCATGATATGATCCCGCCCGTATTTCGCCGCCGGCTGCGCGTTCTGTGGACGCGTCCGCGAGGAGAGACACCGCATGAAGCACGCAAAAACAATTGTGATGGCCCCTGCAATCGGCGCAATCTGCTTGGCGCTCTTTGCCCAGGGCGCGCCTGACCCATTCCAGGGTCGTTGGGACTTCAATATTCCCACGCCAAGCGGCGGCAACAGCGCCGCATGGCTCGGCATTTACAATAATCACGGACCGGATGAAGTCTGGTATCAGCCGACTGGCGGCAACGTCTACCTCGTTCACGATTTCAAGATCGACGGCTCGCATATTTCGATCACGGTTGCGCCTGCAAACGGAACTCATCCCGCCACCATGTGGGAACTTGACGCCGCTGACGGCAAGCTCACCGGATTTCAGGAGCGCGGCGATCAGAAAACTCCGCTAACCGGCATGCCCGCGCCCAAGCTTGACCGCCCCGCCCCAAAAGCCTGGACCGCGCCCGAGCCTCTCTTCAACGGCAAGGACCTCAGCGGATGGGAGCCAATCGGCGACGTCTCTCATAACAATTGGTCTGTAAAGGACGGTATTCTCATCAACTCCGCCCACGGCGCTAACTTGAAGTCGACGCGCAAATTCACGGACTTCAAAGTCCATTTCGAGGCGAATTGCCCCGATGGCGGCAACAGCGGCTTTTATCTTCGCGGACGCTACGAAGTGCAGATCGATTACGAGGCCGATCCTCCCGAACGCAGCATGGGTTCGATTTACGGCCGCATCGCGCCCGTTCCTACTCCTCCTCGCACGCCTGGCCAGTGGGAGACTTTCGACGTGACCCTCGTCGGTCGCACAGTCACCGAGCTCCACAACGGCATTCTGGTGATCAACCACCGCGAGATCGAAGGCATCACCGGCGGCGCTCTCGACGCCAACGAAGGCGAACCGGGCCCTTTCTATATTCAGGGAGATCACACGGGCGGCTTGCAGTTTCGCAACATCACGGTATCGGTTCCCAAATAGCGCGAATCTGCGCTCTGCGTGCCCCGATCGACTGAAAACTGTTGCGACGAGCGAGCGTTGCACGGTGGAATAACGTCTGCGCGAAGTATTTCAATCTGCGGCGGCCACCGGAATTCGCACGCGAAATCGCGCGCCTCTCCCATTATTTATCGGGCTCTCGCACGCCACCTGCGCGCCCATTTCCGCCGCGCGCCGCATCACGATCGAAAGCCCCAGTCCCGTCCCCGTCGCTTTCGTCGTGTAAAAGGGCTCGAACATCCTTTCGCGCGCTTCGCTCGAAATTCCGGGTCCGTCGTCTTGGATCACAAACTCCGCATCGCCATTGTGCGCCGCCACTCCCACGTGCACATATCCGCCGTTCGGCTGTGCCTCCACGGCATTCAGCAGCAGGTTCGCCAGCACTTCGTTCAATGCTTCCTCCGAGGCGTGGACGAATACTTCGCCCCCCGGCCCGTCAAATTCCAGCCGCACTCCGCGCCGTTCCGCCTCGCGCCGAAGAAGTTCCGCCGCGTCCCGCGCCACTCGAACCGCCTCTACTTGCTGCCCATTCTTCGCAGGCCGTGAAAACTGCAGCAATTGCGTCAGTTTTGCGCTCATGCGATCGATCTCGCTCACCACCAGCGCGCAATCCTGCCGCACGCTCTCCGGCACTGCCGGATTTTCAAGCTGCACCTGCAAAATCGTCTTCATCGAACTCAAGGGATTCCGCAGATTGTGCGAGACGCTCGCCGCCATCTGCCCCAAGAGCGCCAGCCGTTCTCGCTCGGAAAGCTCACGCTCAAGACGCAGCTTCTCTTCGATCAGCCGCGCCAGGTCGATCAAGGCCGGCATCTGCTCGGCCACAAATTGCAGCGCTCCTGTCGTCTCACCCGTCAGATAAACGCCCGTCGACGCAGCCTCAAGCGTCCCGACTCGCTCGCCGCTCTTCCGCCCGCCTTTCACCAGCGGCGTCTGAAACACATGCCCAAGGCCTCCGGGTGACGCAAGCCTCTTTTCCAGCGGCTCGCCCGAAATCGTCAGCCGCACTGCCGCCAAGCCGAACTCCTCCGCGATTCTGCGCTCCGCAAACGAAACAAGCGCATCCACATCCCCATGGCGCGCTTCCGCCTGCAACTCCGCAGTCAGCCGCTGCAATCGTTCCACCCTTTCGCGAAATTTCTCCTGTAACGCGGGCCCGATCAGCCGTTCCATCGGCTCGAATAAAAATATGAGCACGAAAAGCAAAATGCTCGCGGTCGCTTCCGGAGGCAGCTCCGGCTGCAGCCATCCGCTCACGCGATGCACCAGTGCCAGATAGAGCAGCGCAAGCACCGTCGCCGAAAGCGCATAAACCAAATTCCGCTGCTCGCCGAAATCCAAAAAATTGTGCCGCAGCGCGTAGTATCCGAACAGCACCCCCGGCAGCAACCCCACCACGATCAGCGCTACCATCAGCCCTTCGATCTGCTGCGTCTCAAAACGCCGGTAGGCCTGCGTCGCAATCAGCAGAGCCATCAGCGCGGCTGAGATTCCTGCCATCCACTTGAAAAATCGCCTGTCGGCCTCCGCAATCCTCGGTTTCAAATTCAGGATGCCAAGATCGATTGCCAGGCTGAGCAAAATGCCGACGAAGAGAAACGTCGCCTCCGGCGTCCACGGGAAGAACCGCACCAGCCTCGACGCCATTTGGTCGAGCGGCCCAAACCGTGGTCCAAACCGCACGCCCGTCCGCGTCGGCGGGCGCGCCGCCAAAAGCAGCACAACGAACGAAAGCGCCGGCGCCACATAGAGCGGCGCAAGCACCAGCACTTTCGCCCAGCGTGGCGCCGTTCCCGGCGCGGCCATTTCGTAGAATTGCAAATGCGCGTGTACCAGCAGCGCCGGCAAAAAGAGCAGCCCGCTCGCAATCAGCAGCGAATAAAGCAAACGGGTCGCGTCCGGCGCAAACGCGTATTCGATCCGCGCGTTCATTTCCAGCAGGCCGCCCGCGTATATAAAGAAGAGCGCCAGCACCAGAAAGAAGAGGATCCGCTCGAATAGACGCGGCCGCCGGTTCCCCAAAATCAGCGCGATCAGGAACAAATAAACAACTGTTCCCGTTGTCAACGCGATCAATCGCAGGTAAAAAAGCGTCTCCACCGGCGTGCTCCACTCCTCCGCTGATTCTTCCGTGAGGGCGCGATTGCAGTGCCACGAATTCTAGCCCGCTCCCAGTCGCAGCACAACTCCCGCACTACCACTGCAAGTAATTGAAAAATAGCATCTTACATAATCGCCGCAATGTGAGCGCGTTATTGTCAGATTTTAACAAATTTCCCCTTGACACGCTCGCCCTCGCCTCTGCTATATTGGCACTCGCTGGCGAGGAGTGCTAATTAGGTGGTGGCCTTTCTCTCCTCTTCTAGCAAACTTCACCGTACCATCGGAGGATTTGCAAAATGGCAGTCAATATCACACCGCTACACGACCGCGTCCTGGTCCGCCGGCTTGAGGAGAAGGAAGTCGTCAAGGGCGGCATCATCATCCCGGACTCGGCTAAGGAGAAACCGCAAGAGGGCGAAGTCATCGCTGTCGGCGGCGGGCGCCGTGAAAAGGGCGAACTTATCCCTCTCGACGTAAAAGCTGGCGATCGGATCCTGTTCGGCAAGTACTCTGGCAACGACATCAAGATCGACGACGAGGAATATCTCATCCTCAAGGAAGACGAGATCCTCGCCAAGATCGGCCCGGCAGCCAAGGCAGCCGGCGGCAAAAAGTAACGATTTTTTTCGTCGAGGCACGGCTTTGGCCGTGCCGAATGGCGCCCCAATGCGAGCTTTTGGCCTGGGGTTAACGGCAACAGGTTGGAAACAAGCAGAGTATTCAGCACCACTGATTTTCGAAACCAAGAGGAGATACACAGATGGCAAAGCAAATCGTAACTGGTGAGAGTTCGCGCCAGTCGATCCTGCGCGGCGTCAACATTCTCGCGGACGCCGTGAAGATCACGCTCGGTCCCAAGGGCCGCAACGCGGTGATCGAAAAGAAGTTCGGCGCGCCGATCATCACCAAGGACGGCGTCACCGTAGCGAAGGAAATCGAATTGAAGGACCCGCTCGAGAACATGGGCGCGCAGATGGTCCGTGAAGTCGCCAGCAAGACGTCCGATGTGGCCGGCGACGGCACCACCACCGCAACCGTTCTCGCGCAGGCCATTTTCCGCGAAGGAGTGAAGACTGTCGCCGCCGGCGCCAGCCCCACCGCTCTCAAGCGCGGCATCGAGAAGGCCGTCGAAGTTGCCGTTGGCGAAATCCAGAAACTGCATCGCGACGTCAAGGGCGAGATGATCGCTCAGGTCGGCACGATCTCCGCGAACAACGACAAACAAATCGGCTCGATCATTGCCGAAGCGATGAAGAAGGTCGGCAAGGACGGCGTCATCACCGTCGAAGAATCGAAGACGATGGAGACGACCCTCGAAGTCGTGGAAGGCATGCAGTTCGACCGCGGCTATCTCTCCGCCTATTTCGTCACCGATCCCGAGCGCATGGAAGCCGTACTCGAGGACGCCCGCATCCTGATCCACGAAAAGAAAATCAGCTCGATGAAGGACCTGCTCCCGTTGCTCGAGCAGATCGCGAAGACCGGCAAGCCGCTCGTCATCATCGCCGAAGATATCGATGGTGAGGCGCTCGCCACGCTCGTCGTCAACAAGCTCCGCGGCACGCTGCAGGTGGCGGCCGTGAAGGCTCCTGGCTTCGGCGACCGCCGCAAGGCGATGCTCGAAGACATCGCGATCCTCACCGGCGGCAAGGCCATCACCGAAGACCTCGGCATCAAGCTCGAGAACGTGAAGATGGAAGATCTGGGCAAGGCCAAGAAGATCACCATCGATAAGGACAACACCACGATCGTCGAAGGCGGCGGCAAAGCCTCTGAGATCGAAGGCCGCGTGAAGCAGATCCGTGCGCAGGTCGAGGACACTACCTCGGACTACGACCGCGAGAAGCTCCAGGAGCGGTTGGCCAAGCTGGTCGGCGGCGTCGCCGTGATTAAAGTCGGCGCGGCGACCGAAACCGAGTTGAAGGAAAAGAAGGCGCGCGTGGAAGACGCGATGCACGCCACCCGCGCAGCCGTCGAGGAAGGCATCGTTCCCGGCGGCGGCACTGCCCTGCTCCGCTGCCTCAACGCGCTCGATAAGCTCAAGCTCGAAGGCGACGAAGCCACGGGCGTGAACATCGTCAAGCGTGCTCTCGAGGAGCCCTGCCGCCAGATCGCGCACAACGCCGGTCACGAAGGCGCCGTCATCATCGGCCGCATCCGCGAATCGAAGGACGATAACTTCGGCTTCAACGCGGATACGGGTGAATTCGGCAACCTCGTCACCGCCGGCGTTATCGACCCCGCCAAAGTCACTCGCCTCGCGCTCCAGAACGCAGCCTCCATCGCCGGCCTCATGTTGACGACAGAAGCTCTCGTCGCCGACATCAAGGAAGACGACAAGAAGGGTGCAGGAGCCGGTGCCGGCGGCGGTATGCCCGGCGGCATGGGCGGCGGCATGTACTAATCCCGCTTCACGGGATAAGTACCCCTCAGGAGGGCCGCAACATCACCAACGGGCGTTCCGACCAGTCGGAACGCCCGTTCGGTTTTGGCCCGTGTAGCGGCCATGGTTGCCCGCGCCGTTCGCGGGCGCTTCTCCATGGGCGGTTTCGCTTTTGAAGTTTCTTTTGATTTTGTCCTCTCAGTTCCTTCTCGCCCCGCCTTTGCTCGGGGCCTGCCCCAATCGCTGACATCCCTGCGGCCTTCCGGTGCTACGATACGCCCCGCGATGGTCGAGCCAATTTTCCACAAAAACATTAGGCTCGAACATGGCTATTATGTCGGCCGTTCGACTCATTTCATTACGATTTGCTGTGAATCGCGACGGCCCGTTTTCGAAAACCCTGCGCGTGCAACTTGGCTGATTGACATGCTCCGCTCGGAATCGGATACACATGGCTTCGCAGTGTTCGCCTACTGCGTGATGCCGGACCATCTTCATGCGCTTGTTTCCGGTTCGGACGAAGGCAGCGACCTCCTAACATTCGTCCGGTCCTTCAAGGGCCGCTCGGAATATCAATACCGTCTACGACAGAAAATTCGGAACCCGCCCATGGAAAACCGCCCGCGAAATGCGCGGGCAACCATGGCCGCTACAAATGCAAATTCAACCCGGCCGGTCCTCTGGCAGAAAAAATTCTACGATCGCATCTTGCGAGCGAACGATAATTTTGATGCGGTTGCGGGATACATC
Organism: Candidatus Aquilonibacter sp.; assembly: GCA_035507075.1. GTDB lineage: Bacteria > Acidobacteriota > Terriglobia > Acidiferrales > UBA7541 > Palsa-295. The sequence continues at coordinate 42,670 of DATJOL010000178.1, forward strand.
TGGACGAACCCGGTGCGAGCTGGACTGTGCGTCGATCCCCGCGATTATGCGCATTCCGGGTCGTTCACGGTGGATTGGAAAAACGCCATGCGGCCGCTGGAATCGTGGATACCGGAATGGAAGAAACGGGACCTGCCGACCAAGAAGTGCTAGGAACAATCGCATTTGCCGTTCGGTGAGTGGCGTGTTTGGGCATTCTAGCGGCTCGGGGGTACAATCCCCGCATGTCTCACCCTCACACCAGAGTACACACGGCCGCAATCTGGAGCGTCACCGCCTTCGTTATTGGGATCGCTCTTGGTCCAGGGTTTATTTGGCAATGGAAACAGTCCGCGCTTGCCGACCAGAAAGAACGTCTCGACTTTGCAATTGAAACGACAGACCTCAGAACAAAAGAAATCGACATGTATGGCCAAATCGTGGCTCTGGCGGACCAGTATCTGCAGAACACGGTGACATACTCAAAGACACCAAGCGTGGAACTCAGCGTCAAAATGAATCAACAGCAGGTCCAGCTGAATATGCTCAAGGATGACTTCGGCGCTCTTGAAGGAAAGCTCTCCGCGCTTGAGGGCAGACAGCCTAGAAGCATTCCGCTCATCTTCTATCCGCCCCAGCCACCAACGGACCTAAGGGCCACAGTGCGTTGAGGCTTTGCTCGCTGGCGGGTGCCGTGCTCAATCGGCGCAAAGCCACCGGAGCCTCGGATGGACCCAGGGGCAAAACACAATAACGCCCGCGTATTTTGCGCGCGGTTCTCGGCGGGCGGGTTTGCGCACGACGATGACGAAGCTTCCCCAACTTAACGACGATGCGAGGCGGCTCTTTTCGACGTACCGGGAATCGCATCGCGACGTGTTCCTTGAAGAAATCCAGAACTTCATCGCTGGAGCCAGTAACACACGGGATGAACTCAGCGCGCTTCGCGAGGCGGTTTCGGAGAGGCGCCGTTCGCTATCGCATACCCGCAGAAAACGCGGGCGGCCTCTTGGCCGTTCGAGCAGAGCCGCGAATCGCGAACGCCCTCCGCGAATGCTGGAAGCTCAATCGGAAGAGGATGTCATCGAGGATTTTGCGCGCGATTGGGAACAGCACGGCTGGTTTCGCACAGTGTGCGGGACTCTCGGTAACTATGCGAGCTGGCGCAATGCGTTTCTCGCGGAGACATTCTTGTTCATCCTAAATGCTGACAAGCGCGAATTGACCGCAATCAAAGCGGGGATAGCAGAGAGAACGAAAAGCCGGGGCCTGGGCGGACTTGTAAAGGAGCGCGGACGACCGGACGTTTGGGACGACGATGATTTGATGTACCGAGCCAGAGTCGCCTCATGGCGACGCATCATCGATGGCTGGCCGGAAGAGCGAATTGCAGTAGTCCTGTGCCTCCCCCTTCGAAAATCGCAATTTGACCGGCGCGGCCGAATCAGGCTAGAGGGGACAGTCGAGAGTGTGAGACGACATCTCAAGAGGCTCGAAGGCTACCTTGCCGCAATGATTTGGCGCGCCATGCCCCCATATTGCTTCGTGCGGAGTCATAAAGGTAATTTCGGCCTTCGCCCGGAAACGCTGAACTGGAAACCCGTGCAGCAGATGATCCATTTCAAAACCGGCCTGCCCTTCAAGACCATAGATTGCACAGAAGCCGATATCTCCATAAACGAGCAGTGCAAAAGGGTTGTATCCGAGCTCCTGAAGAACGATCGCGGGCTGCGTGCGTCAGCCGACCTCACTCAGCGCAAAGTGAGTTATCGCATGAAGTTAAGAGACCCGAGCTAAGGCGCGAGAAAAATCCCTCCTTTTTGCGATTTTGTGTCGGGTATCATCGCGGGAGGTATTTGTCATCCTTTGGCCATGATGACAGCCAATCGAGAGAGGCCTGCAACTTCTTCCCTTCCGCGCGGTGTCCCGATTTCAAATTTTAGCCTCCAGGTGCGTCACTCAGAGTGCCGCAGGTCCAGTTGGCGACAGTCTGTCTGGAAACTTTCGCTCTCGCTCCGTTTGCCGCCGGCTCGTAAGGGCTCATTACTGGCGCGGGTAGCGTACCTGCTTTGCAGTGTCTATTTCGCTTGTCGGGAGTACGGCCAGCGAGTACAGTCGTGCGAGCTCATGCGCAGCCTTTTCGGCGGATTCAATCAAAGACACGGGGCAGGTTTCTGCCTGGCGCTCGTCGCAACCGCGCTCGCGCTCTTGCTCGGGGACACTATCAAGCAGGCACTCGGCATCCTGCTATTGGGGATCGCGACAACTTGGTTCATCGCAAGTCTGCGACGCAAACTCGGAATGGTGTTTTCACTAATTGCGCTTTTCGTTGGCCTTTGGGCCGCTGCGCTGCCTGTGTGGAGAGACTGGCAATCGTATCACGCGGCGTTGCTAGACTTTGAGGCAGCACGAAGCGCCGCATTGGCGGCGAAAGCGCAGTAGAGCCTAGCATCAAGCGACGACCTCACGTCGCGAGTCGCCCGATTTATCGATTGGAGCGGATGCTTTAACGATGCCGAGAGCGCCCTGGAGAAGGCTTTTATTTCTGTGCCCAGCGAGAAGTTCGCCGAACAGTATTGCGAGTCTCCTGCACTGCTACCCGCGTTTTCGCTCCGGGGCTGCATCGCCTGGCATCGACTCGCAACGGCGGGCGGGTTCCCGCTGGCCCTGTTTGGTCTGCTGGGAATCCTAGCGCTGATTCCAGGCGACCCGAGGCTGTCATCGAGCACGGCTGAGGGCGCCGCGAGTGGCCCATCCATCTAGAGCAATAACGAAAATCGCTACTGCTTGGGCAGCTTCATGCGTGGGAGATTTCCAGCTTGCGCTCACGATCGGCAGCGTAAGCCAAGCAGGCGAGGATGTCCTCTTCGTTTAGAAAAGGAAGCTCCCGAAGAATATCGGAGTGGCTCATACCGCTGGCAAGGTACTCCAAAACGTCGTAGACCGTAACACGCAAGCCGCGGATACAGGGCTTCCCACCGCGCTTGCCTGGCTCCAGCGTGATGATGCGGGAGTAGTTCATGGCCTCACTTTATTGCAAAATCCGGCCAACAGCAAGCACCAGCCAGGCACGCGTGCCTTCCAGGTCGCGGCTTCGCGCCTGTCTGCCCAGCCCCCGTAGATAAGCTGTTTTAGCGCGCAAAAACCCGCATTTAAGGCGAAATATGCCCATTTTTAAGCGTCCGAATGCGCACCCCACCAAGGGGCACTGCGCCCCGAAAGCCGGGTCCTATGCGTACCAGCACCGCAAATCCTCAATTATTTCCTTGCAAAGCAGCATCACATGTGGTAAACTATGTTTGACATTTTATGACAACCTCAACGTTCCATCAGGCCCAACGGAAGCCATATCCGGCCCCCCACCCAGGCGAAAGTCGCCCCCAAATTTCTAATCGACACTTGCCGATTAGAAATCGACCTAACTCCTTCCGCTCCAACAAAAGTCTCGCTTCTAATCGACGCGTAAACCCCTACTTGCAACTTTCGCCCCCGGCTCTCGCCCCGCCAAATCCTAATCGATACAAGAAACGATTAGAAATCGCCGTAACCAACCTGAAATCATCGCTTTCCAAATTTCTAATCGATAGAGTTTCAGCCTTTTTGGGCAATCGCGTTGCGGCCGTCCACAAATCGCCGCGAGACCCGCAATGTGAGGTAGAATTATTGGTTCCGAACTCATAAAGGACGTTTGCACACTTAAGTGGCCGCACCAGTCATCGAAGTAAAAGACCTGTACAAAAGTTATGGTCCCGTCGAAGCCGTACGCGGCGTGAGCTTCTCCGTCGAGGAAGGCGAAGTTTTCGGCCTTCTCGGCCCAAATGGCGCCGGGAAGACCAGCACGGTCGAAATCCTCGAAGGGCTTCGCACTCCGGACCGCGGCACGGTCCGCGTCTGCGGCCTCGACCCGCAAGACGCTGGCAACAAGTACAAAGAGCGCGTCGGCGCGATCCTGCAGTCCACGAATCTGCCGGACAAGCTCCGCGTAAAGGAAGCGATCGACCTCTTTGCCGACCTTTACGACAAGCACATCGACACCGGCGAGCTTCTCGGGCGCTTTCAGCTCCAGGAAAAAAGCACAGCCTTTTACAAAAATCTCTCGGGCGGGCAAAAACAGCGGCTGGCGTTGGCGATGGCTCTGGTGAACGATCCGCAGGTTGTTTTCCTCGACGAGCCGACTGCCGGCCTTGACCCGCAAGTTCGCCGCGAAATTTACGACATTATTGAAGGCCTGAAAAAGGCGAAAAAGACGGTGCTTATTACGACTCACTACATTGAGGAAGCCGAGCGGCTCTGCGATCGCGTCGCCATTGTCGACTCCGGCCGCGTGATCGCTCACGGCACGCCGCGCGAGCTGAAGCACCGATCGGCCGGCAGCACGCGCATCGAAGTTCGCCTCGCGCGGCCGCTCGCGAACGGAGCTATGGCTCATCTCGACGCGGTCTCCGATTGCCGCGAATTCGACGGCGCTTACGTCCTGCACTCGGCGCGCCCGCCGCAGACCATCGTTGCGCTCGTGAAACAGCTCGAAGCCGAGGGCAACGAGCTACAGAGCCTGGAAATGTTTTCGCCCACGCTCGAGGACGTCTTCATCGAACTCACCGGCAGGAGGCTCCGCGAATGAGCGCCACCTGGACGCTTACGAAAGTGCGCATGCGCCTCGCCGCGCGCAACCGGACGTTCCTTTTCTTCAGTTTGCTCATGCCGATGCTGTTCCTGGTCGGCGCGGTAATGTTTCTGGGCCGCCGCGGAGGCACGATCGGCAACTACGTCCTGGGCGCGCTCCTCACGATCACCGTGATGGGCAGCTTTTTCGGGCTCAGCATGCAGCTGGTCACCTTTCGCGAACAAGGGATCCTACGCCGTTTCCGGCTCGCCCCTGTCGGGCCCGGACCAATGCTCGCGTCAAGCATTCTCTCGAATTACGCAATGGCCTTGCCGACTCTGCTGATCGAGGTCCTCGTCTGCCGCTGGGCGCTGGGCCTCGAAACGTGGGGCAATCCCTGGGCAATCTTTCTATTGATCACATTCGGCTCGGCGGCGTTCTCCTGTTTCGGGCTCATCATCGCCAGCGTCACGAACACCACCCAGGAAACGCAGATCATCAATCAACTGATCTGGATGGTCTTTTTGTTCCTATCCGGCGCAACCGTGCCCCTCACGATTTTGCCCATGTGGATCCGGCGTGCGGCGCTGTTTATGCCGGCTACATATCTCGCCACAGGCCTTGAGACTTCCGCCATGGGTACGATTGCATGGCCCGACCTGCTCACAGACAGCATTGGCCTGGTGGTCGCGCTCCTCGTCGCGTTTGAAATCTCTCGCCGCCTTTTCCGCTGGGAGCCGGAAGCCAAGGTGGCGCCCCGCGCCAAATTCTGGGTGCTGGCCGCCATGATTCCGTTCTTTGTCTTCGGCGCCTACGAGAACGCCTATGGTCACCTGCTCAACCGCGTCGATAACGATCTCCACCTGATGGATGAAGCTCAACCCGGACACTCAGCCACGCCGGCGCAAAGTCAAAATCCTGCGCAACTTTCCTCTCCGCGCTGAATCAAATTCACGATCAAGGAGCAACGCATGAAAGCCATTCGCGTCCGGGAATTCGGCGGCCCCGAAGTGCTGCGCATTGAAGACGTACCCGAACTGAAACCCGGCCCGAGCGAGGTGGTGGTTCGCATCCACGCCGCCGGAGTGAACCCTGTCGAAACATATATTCGGGCCGGTGTTTACGCGCGCAAGCCATCGCTTCCTTACACACCCGGCACCGATGGCGCCGGAACAGTCGAAGCGACGGGCAAGAACGCGACGCGATTCGTTCCAGGCGCGCGCGTCTACGTGGCCGGCAGCCTGAGCGGCACGTACGCCGAACAGGCTCTCTGCGATGAATCGTCCGTCTTCCCGCTCCCGCAGCATGTTTCGTTCGCGCAGGGCGCGGCGCTTGGGGTTCCCTACGCCACGGCGTATCGCGCGCTCTTTCAGCGAGCAGCCGCGCGCCCCGGCGAAACAGTCCTGATCCACGGCGCCAGCGGAGGAGTCGGTATCGCGGCGACACAGTTGGCTCGCGCTGCAGGGCTGCGCGTGATCGGAACCGCCGGAAGCGATCGCGGCCGCACGCTGATCAAAGCCGAAGGCGCGCACGAGGCGCTCGACCATAAAACGCCCGACCATTTTGACAAAGCCCTCTCGCTCACCGGCGGGCGCGGTTATGACGTGATCCTCGAAACGCTGGCCAATGTAAATCTGGCTCGCGACCTTACCATCCTGGCCCACGGTGGCCGCGTGGTGGTTGTCGGCAGTCGGGGGAACATCGAAATCAATCCGCGCGACGTGATGATGCGCGACGCGGCGATTCTGGGTATGTCGCTGTGGAATGTTTCGGGCCCCGATCTTTTCAGCATCCATTCCGCGCTTGCAGCCGGGCTGGAGAACAAAACGCTGCGTCCAATCGTTTCCGAGGAGATACCGCTGGCCGATGCGTCGCGCGCGCACACCGCGATCATGAGCAAGCCGGCCACCGGCAAGGTCGTTCTCGTTCCCTAGGATTTTCTTGGCACATTTTTTAACTCCGCGATTCTGTGCTTTTTTGGCAGGGCGGCATCATAATCGCCAAGCCTTGCGTTCAGCATCGATAGGCATTACTTTTCCAACGAAAGGAGAATCACCATGGAACGCGCTGCAACGGCAGTTTGGAGCGGCTCGCTTAAAGAAGGCAAAGGCGTCATTTCGACCGCGAGCGGCGTCCTGCAAGACACGCAATATTCGTTCACCACACGTTTTGAAAACGGCAAAGGCACGAATCCCGAGGAGCTGATCGCGGCCGCCCACGCCGGCTGCTTCGCCATGGCTCTTTCGGCGCAACTCGGAACGATGAACTTCACTCCGCAATCGCTGAAGGCGACGGCAAAAGTCACGCTCGAAAAGCTCGACGCGGGCTGGACCATATCCAAAGTTCATCTCGATCTCGCCGCGCGCGTTCCCGGCATTTCCAACGAAGCCTTTCAGGCCGCTGCAGCCGGCGCAAAAGCCAACTGCCCCGTCTCTCGCTTGCTGAAAGCCGAGATCACGCTGAACGCGGTCCTCGAGCAAGCGGCATGATCGCGCCGGCGATCTTCGGGATCGCCATCATCTCCGTGACGCTGTGGGAGGCGTTCGAGACCGTCGTTCTGCCTCGCAGGGTGGCGCGCCGCTTTCGCCTCACCGTCCTTTATTACCGGAGCACGTGGTTCACGTGGCGTGCGATCGCTCGCACCATGAAAAAGCGCAATCGCCGCGAAACTTTTCTCAGTTTTTACGGTCCGCTCTCGCTGTTGATGCTTTTCGTTGTGTGGGCGGCGGCGATCATCAGCGGGTTCGGCCTGCTCTACTACGCCGCCTCGGTCCGCAGCGGAGCCTTCCACAACCTGGGCACCGCGTTTTATCTGAGCGGCACCACGATGTTCACGCTGGGCTTGGGCGATGTGGTCCCGCGCACGTCCATTCAACGGGCGCTCGCCGTCATTGAGAGCGGCCTCGGCTTCGGCTTCCTTGCGCTGGTGCTCAGTTACTTGCCCGTGATTTACCAGGCGTTTTCGAGGCGCGAAGTCAACATCGTGCTGCTCGATGCGCGCGCCGGCTCACCTCCCTCTGCGGCGGAGCTGCTCCGCCGGCACGCCGGCACAGAAGGCGTGCGCGACCTCGAGCAACTGCTTCACGACTGGGAGCGCGCGGCCGCGGAGATCATGGAGAGCCACATTTCGTATCCGGTCGTTTGCTATTTTCGCTCGCAGCATAACAATGAATCCTGGCTCGGCGCGCTCGTCGCCATTCTCGATACCTGCACGATTCTGCTGGCCAATTACGAAGGCGCAGTCGCGCGACAGGCGCGGCTTACCTTCGCGATTTGCCGCCACACCGTGGTCGACCTCGCGCAGGTGTTCTACGCAACGCCAAAACTCACTTCGAATCGATTGCCATCTACCGAACTCGATCGCCTGCGCACCGCTTTGGCCGGCACCGATTACCGCCTGCGCGACACGGACGAATCGAACGCCAAAATGCAAAAGCTACGCGACATGTACGAGCCATCGGTCCAGTCGCTTTCACGGCGGCTCGCGTTCGAAGTGCCTCCCTTCATTTTGCCCCGCGAACTCGCCGATAACTGGAAAACGACGGCCTGGGGCCGCATCACCAGTTCAAGCCGAACGACGAATCCCGGATTGGCCGTGGATGCGGCGACCGACGCTCACGCCGATTGATCCGGCTTAATCGCGGCTTCGACCGCCTTCTTTACCGTGTTCCCTCACTTTTCCGGCTTCGCCTTTTGTGCGCTTTCAGCGAGTCCGAAGGGGCTGTTTTTCTATCGATTAGAAATTTGCAAGTGAGGCAAATACGAGACTTGCGGCGATTTCTAATCGAAAATACTATCGATTAGAATTTCGTCGTTTTGTGAGACGCTCTGTGCCAGGCACACCTCTCCTGTTTTGTTTCCGCGCCTTTTTTGCGGAATTTTTTTCCGCCGCAGCGCGGATTTCAGCTTCAAAAAACGACTAAGGGTAGCATCGCCCAGAGGCGATTTCTATTGTGGGAAATACGCAGTATAGAACGCCTAGTACGTGACACGAAGGAGTGGTGGGAAGGGACCAGGTCCCGCGTGCCGGGGACAGGACGCGCCTGCTAAAAGACCGCCAGTGAGGTCTTGCTGACTCGCGAAAGGGTAGAACACCGGATTTACACCCCTCTTATCGACCTCTACGATCGCGAAAGCCCGGGGCTGACGGGTGGACTAAAGGTCGCGTTGTGGTCGGCTCTTGCGGCCGCAGCGGAGCCAAAAAAGTTGAAGGAGTATTTTGCACTGTAATCGGTTTTCAGCGTCCTCGCCCTCCGCTACCCGATCTCTCGAGCGCGAGGTTTCGGATTTCATGAGCGAGGTCAATACTCCCGCTGCAGAGCTGGTCGTAAGCAGGCCCGTATCCAACCGCAGGACGGTATTCCAGATCGCTTTGCTTGCGGCGTGTATTGGGGCGGTTTATTACCACATCCTGATCCAGCTGGCGGGCGACTGGATTCACGACCCAAACTACTCGCATGGCATCCTGGTACCACTTTTTTCGGCTTGGGTGATCTGGCGGGAACGCAATAGGTTCGCGGCGGCGCCGGTTGAACCGAGCAACGCCGGGCTTCTTGTCATCATCGGCGCGCTGGGCGTGCTGATACTGGGCGATTTCGGCGCGGAGCTTTTCCTTTCGCGGACTTCCCTGCTGTTTCTGCTGGCGGGGCTTGCGGTCTATTTTCGTGGCTGGAAATTTTTCCGCGTGGCGCTGTTTCCGTGGGCTGTTTTGTTTTTGATGGTTCCTCTGCCTGCGATCATTTTCAATCAGATTGCGCTACCCCTGCAGTTCGAGGTCTCGAAACTTGCCACGGCCATGCTCGGATTGTTCGGCGTGCCGGTTTTGCGCGAGGGCAATATCATTCAACTGCCCGCGATCAGCCTGGACGTGGTGGAAGCGTGCAGCGGGATTCGCTCGCTGGTCTCACTGATCACGCTGGCCACTTTTTACGGCTATCTTTGCGAGCCGCGCATCTGGAGACGCGCGCTGCTGATCCTGGCAGCGATACCGATTGCGGTGTTTGCCAACGGCGTGCGCATTATGGGTAGCGGACTGCTTGGCCAATATTGGAGCCCGGAGAAGGCGCAGGGATTCTTCCACGAATTTTCGGGAGCGCTGATTTTTGTGATTTCGTTCGCGACGCTGCTGGCGCTGCATCAACTGCTTATGCTGTCACGACGCAAACCCCATGCGAGGCCCGCGTGAAGACTCCGGCGATTTCGTGGAAACGCTTCGTGCCGGTGCTGCTGCTGATCGCCGTGACGGCGGCTCTGCTGCAGGCCCACGAACGGCCGGAAGTCGTGCCGCCGCACAAAAGCCTCACGGACTTTCCCATGGAGCTGAGTTCGTGGTCGGGCACGGCGCTTTCCCTATCGCCTGACGAGCTGGCGGTGCTGGGCCCCGGCGAATTCCTGGTACGCGATTACCAGCGGCGAGACACGGAACCACCAGTGAATCTTTACATCGCGTATTTCCCTTCGCAGCGCACCGGCGACACGATCCACTCGCCCAAGAATTGCCTGCCGGGCGCCGGCTGGACACCGGATGAAGCGACGCATCTTGCAATCGCAAAGGGCGATGGCTCATCGATTGTGGTAAACCGGTATATCGTGTCGAAAGGATTGTCGCGCGCGCTGGTTCTTTATTGGTATCAGGCGCACGGACGCGTGACGCCGAGCGAATACTGGGCCAAAATCTTCCTCGTGACGGATGCGATTCGGATGAACCGCACCGATGGCGCGCTCGTACGACTTGTTACGGAAATTCCGGCTGGGACGGCGGATGCAGCCGCGCAGACCCGTACGCTTGCATTCGCCCACCAGATTTTGCCCCTTCTCGATAGCTATATTCCCCGCTGAGTGTGTTTGTTATTTTGCAGGCGCAGCCGGCGCGTTCGATGCGACCGTGAAGGGATAGATTACGGTGTTCTCGGTTCCGAGCATCAGAGCATATTCCCCTTCTGGGATGTCCTGAGTTGCTCGCACGATCCACACCGTGTCTTCCGGATGCGAGACGTCGGCCGGGATCAAATCGCTGTTTGCGGCGCTCGCTATTTTGCCGCCGATAATAGGAAGCTTGCCGCCGTCCAGTTCGCGCACACCCTTCTGCGGATGCAATCTGACAATCCAAGGCTGGCCGGGAAGTGTGATCAAATGACAGATGCAGATCACCATCTTGCCCGGCGCTACCTGGGTTGCGGCGTGTAGTCCATCGTAGTCAGCTTCAATAACTCCACGCACAGCTCCGTACGAGAACGATGCTGCCAGCCCGTGTTTAATGCGAACTTTCGAGGGCGAAACACCCCCAACTGACAACCAGTCTTGCCCCTGCAGAACGAGTATCCCGATGCGGTTTTGCGGATAGTCGGCATTGACGACAGGATTCTGAACCTGGGGCGTCGATGTCGATTCTTGAGACCGCATCGAACCCGCCAGAAGGAACACTAAGAACAGAACGGCAAGTGACCGATTCATTTATGTGAACGCTCCCCGCGGAATAGTAGCACACAACGTCACAAACCTTTTCCCTTCAGACCGCAGCCATTCGGGAGCGGTAAAATGAAATGTTGCACGGAGGCGTGACATGGCTGATCCGAATAACGGGAAGAGCGGCTTGCGGCGCACGACGCGCATTCTGACGCACGGATTCGATCCGCGGCTTTCGGTCGGTTCGGCGCGGCCGGCGGTTTTTCGCAGCTCCACTTATGTGTTTTCGAGCCCGGAGGCGGCGGAACGGGCTTTCGCGGTAGCCACGGGCCGCGCGGAAGCGGAACCGAACGAAGGCACGGAGCTGATTTACTCGCGGTTGAATCATCCGAACGCGGAAATTCTTGAAGATCAAGTGGTGCCGCTGGAACGCGGGGCGGAGGATGCGGTCGCGTTCAATTCAGGTATGGCCGCAATCATGACGGCGGCGCTTACCTTTCTGCAGCCGGGTCAGACGGTGGTCTATACCGTGCCGGCGTATGGAGGGACGCAGCACTTCGTCGCCGATTATCTTTCGGCGTGGGGCGTGAAAAACGTGCCGATTCCGGCGGGCGACGGGGCCGCTCTGACGAAGGCAATTCGAACGACGGCGAACACGGGCATGGTGCTGATCGAAACGCCAGCGAATCCCACGCTGGTAATGACGGACATCCAGCAAGCGTGCAAAGCGGCGGCCGAACTGCCGATGGCGAGCCGGCCGAAAGTGATGGTCGACAACACGCTACTCGGGCCGGCCTTTCAGCATCCGCTGCTGCTCGGCGCCGATCTCGTGGTGTATTCGGCGACAAAATATCTTTCGGGCAACAGCGACATGCTCGCAGGAATTCTGCTGGCGAAAGACGCTGAATTGACGCATCGCATGCGTTTGCAGCGGACGCTCTTCGGGAATATTTTGCAGCCGGATGAATGCTGGATGCTCGACAGCCGTTTGCCCACGGTGCAGTTGCGCATGAACCGGCAAAGCAAAAACGCACAGCGGATCGCGGAACGCCTGGCGCGCCACGCGAAAGCTCCGCGCGTGATCTATCCCACGCTGTTCGAAGAAGCGGAACAGAAGCGGATATTCACGGCGCAGTGCGACTATCCCGGCGCGATGTTTTCGCTGGAGTTAAAGAACGGGAAAAAAGCGGCTTTCGATTTTCTTCGCAATCTGCGGATTGCGCGCAATGCGGTGTCGCTGGGGGGCGTGGAAACGCTGGCGTGCCATCCGAAAACGACGACGCATTCGGGCTTTTCGGAAGAAGAGTTTCATTTTGCGGGGATCAGCGACGGACTGGTGCGAATTTCGGTGGGGATCGAGCACTGGCGGGACTTGCTGGCGGATTTCGAAAGGGCGCTGGAGACGGTTTGAGCAGCGTGGCGGCTTGCAGACAAACGAGGGGACATGCCGGGAGCTGAAGCCCCGCCCTTTTGAGCCCTGAAGTTTCATCTCAGGCACGGATGGAGGCGAAGTGCTCGACGGCAAATTCCAGGTCTTCGCGCGTGTGTGCCGCAGAGATTTGCACGCGAATGCGCGCCTTGTCCCTGGGCACTACAGGATACGAAAACGGAATCACGTAGATTCCTTTCTCCAGCAGCCGCTCCGCCGCTTTCGCCGCCAGCACGGCGTCACCAAACATCACGGGAACGATGGGATGCTCGCCGGGCAGGACGTTGAAGCCGAGCGCGGCGAGTTTCTGGCGGAAAAATCGCGTGTTGGCAAAGAGACGGTCACGCAGTTCGCTAGTGCGCGTGATCAGATCGAGCACTTTAAGCGATGCGCCGACGATCATCGGCGCGACGCTATTGGAGAAGAGGTAAGGCCGGGAGCGCTGGCGCAGAAGATCGATGATTTCTTTTCGCGCACTCACGTATCCGCCGCTCGCGCCGCCCAGAGCTTTTCCTAATGTCCCGGTAAGGATATCCACGCGGCCCATGACGTGATGGTGTTCGTGCGTGCCTTTTCCCGTTCGCCCCATGAAGCCGACCGCGTGCGAATCATCAACCATCACCATCGCGTTGTAGCGATCGGCCAAATCGCAGATTTGCGGCAGCCTGGCGATGTAGCCGTCCATCGAGAAGACGCCATCGGTGGCGATCAATTTGCGGCGAGCCTGGGACGCTTCTTTCAGCTTGGCCTCGAGATCGTCCATATCGCCATTGCGGTAACGAAGGCGCTGCGCTTTGGAGAGGCGGATACCGTCGATGATGCTGGCGTGATTGAGTTCGTCTGAGATGACGGCGTCTTCGGCATCCAGCAGCGTTTCGAAAAGGCCACCGTTGGCGTCAAAGCAAGAGCTGTAGAGAATCGTGTCTTCAGCGCCGAGAAATTCGCTGAGGCGCCTTTCGAGTTGCTTGTGAATCTGCTGAGTGCCGCAGATGAAGCGGACGGAGGAGAGGCCGTATCCCCAGCGTTCGAGCGCGTCATGCGCGGCTTTGACGATTTCAGGGTGATCGGAGAGGCCGAGATAATTGTTCGCGCAAAGATTCAGGACGCTTTTGCGCGAAGGCAAGTCAACGCGGACGTTTTGCGGGCTTTCGAGAATGCGTTCGGATTTGTAAAGGCCCGCCGAGCGGATATCGGCGAGCTGGGATTCGTATTGCGCTCGCATGGCGTCAAACATTCGTTTCTCCTTTATTGCTTCAGCTGCGGCCACAGTCGTGGCGTTCGGTAAATTTTAGTTACAGATTTCGAGTTTATCTTTTTCGCGCAACTCGGCGGCGGGCCATTCAGCGGCCGCGTCGATGCCAGCGGGCGCGGGTCCTTTCATTTCGACGATAACGATGCCGAGCAGGATGAGCGCGGCGCCTGCCAGAGCACGCCAGCCGAGGCGTTCGTGCAGAACGATAAATGAAGTAATCGCGGCAAAGAGCGGTTCGAGCGAAAAGATGAGCGCTGCGCTGGTGGCGGTGGTGCGGCGCTGAGCCCAGACCTGCATCGAAAATGCCAGAACGGTGGCGAGCAGTGCCGTGGCAATGATGGCCAGGATAGACATCGTGTCGAGATGGAAACGCAGCGAGGCCGGATGGATCGCGGCCAGCAAGGGAAGCGCGGCCGTGGACAAGACGGCTGTCGTCGCGATTTGCAGAAAGCTGAGCGCCGAGACCGGAAAGGATGGGCTGTGGCGCGCAATGAAAATGATTTGGAAGGCAAACATCACGGCGCAGGCGAAGACAAGCAAGTTGCCGGACTGAAAACCGGAGAGGCCGCTCGAAGGAACGGTCAGATAATAAAGACCGATGAGCGCGGTGAGGGCGCCGGTCATGACCCAGGCGTTCGTCTGGCCTTTCCAGAAAAGCGCAACAAACAGCGGGACGAGAACGACGCTGAATCCGGTGATGAACGCCGTTTTCGAGGAGGAGGTGTAGAGCAGGCCGGCGGTCTGGAACGTGAAGCCGCCGAACATGAGAAGTCCGATGGAGATGCCGCGCCAAACCTGCGCCGGCTTGAGCAGGCGGAGGTCAGCACGGGCGATGAGGAACATAATCGCCGCGGATAGAGCGAAACGCGCGGCGAGAAACGGGAATACTCCAACGTCTGCCAAGGCGCGCTGGACGACCACGAATGTGCCGCCCCAGATGAGCGAACAGAGAACCAATACGAGGTTGGCTTGTAACCGGCGACTCATACGCCTTCAATATTGCCAGTCTGCTAGGCGTCGCGCCAATCGAGGATGACCTTGCCGGCGTTGCCGGTTTTCATGGCTTCGAAACCTTGTTCGTAGTTGCGCCAGGAAAAGCGGTGAGTGATGACGGGCTTGATGTCGAGGCCGGATTCGAGCATCACGCTCATTTTGTACCAGGTCTCGTACATCTCGCGCCCGTAAATGCCCTTGATGGTGAGCATGTTGAAGATCACTTGCTTCCAATCGATGGCCATTTCCTTCGCGGGGATTCCGAGCATGGCTATTTTTGCGCCGTGGCTCATGTGGGCGAGCATTTCGCGGAAGGCGTCCGCGCTGCCGGACATTTCGAGGCCGACGTCGAAGCCCTCCTGCATGCCGAGTTTCTTTTGGACTTCGGAGAGGGAGACGTCGTGTGTATTCACAGCGAGCGTGATGCCCATCTTTTCGGCAAGCTTGAGGCGATTCGGATTCACGTCCGTGATGACCACGAAGCGCGCGCCCGCATGACGGACCACGGCGGCAGCCATGATGCCGATGGGGCCGGCGCCGGTGATCAGGACGTCTTCGCCGAGCACGGGGAATGAGAGCGCCGTGTGGACGGCGTTGCCGAAAGGATCGAAGATCGCTGCGATGTCGAAGTCGATATTGGGATGATGGCGCCAGATATTGCTCACGGGCAGCGCGATGTATTCGGCGAAGGCGCCGGCGCGGTTGACGCCGACGCCCATCGTGTGCGCGCAGAGATGACGGCGGCCGGCGAGACAGTTACGGCAATGGCCGCAGACAACGTGGCCTTCGCCGCTAACGATTTCGCCCGGCTCGAAATCGCCGGCGTTTGATCCGACGGCGACAATCTCGCCGACGAATTCGTGTCCGATGACGAGCGGGACGGGTATGGTGGCCTTTGCCCAATCGTCCCAATCGTAGATGTGGACGTCCGTGCCGCAAATGCCGGTTTTCAGCACGCGGATGAGCACATCGTTGATGCCGTAATCGGGACGGGGGACGTCTTCGAGCCACAGGCCACGTTCGGCGCGGCTTTTCACCAGAGCTTTCATGCGAGTTTCGTGTCTCCGTGCGACTCTGGCCAATATGCCATGTTTGATGAATTCGCGACGGCCTTAGTTCCGTTTCATCGCCATCCAGTCAATGCGCCAGCGGCCGACGGAAAGTTTCCTCCCGACGAGCGGGCGGGCCGGAGTTCCGCGGGCGTGCAAGCAGCCTCAGCAAAATCCGAAAACGGCCGCTTTGGTTTTCAATGGTATTCTACGGCTTCAAATCGAATTCAAGCTCGATAGATGCAACCGAAGCTCATCATCGCCATCGATGGACCAGTCGGTTCCGGCAAGAGCACGCTCGCGCGGCGGGTAGCCGCGATGCTGGGCTACATCTATATTGATACGGGCGCGATGTACCGCGCAGTGGCACTGAAGGCGATGCGGAATGATCTTTCGACTAACGGGGAAATGGCGGAGCCGCTGGTGGCGCTCGCGAGCACCGCGCGGATCGATCTGCGCGCTGTGGATGGTTCGCAGCAAGTGCTGCTCGATGGCGAAGACGTGACGATGGCGATTCGCACGCCGGAGGTGGCGCAAGCCGCGTCAAAGGTGGCGGTGAATGCGGGCGTACGGCGTGTGCTGGTCGCCGAACAGCGGCGCGCGGGACAGTGCGGGGGCGTGGTGATGGAGGGCCGCGATATCGGGACGGTCGTTTTCCCAGACGCGCAGCTGAAGATATTTCTTACGGCGTCGCCCGAAATACGAGCCGAGCGCCGCTGGCACGAACATCAGCATAAGGGCGACGCGATCGATCTCGCGCGAACCCTAGATGAAATTCGCGAGCGCGATCGCCGTGACCGCGAACGCGCCACCTCGCCGCTGGTGCAGGCTGCGGATGCTGTCCTGGTCGACAGCACCGCGATGGAGCCGGAAGAAGTGGCGCGGCTGGTGGCGATGCTGGCGCGCGAGAAAGAAAAAGGGGCGTCAGCCACAGGATAAAGCGCCGGCGGAACGCAGGAGAGCCTTCGCGCGATCAAGCCTTCACGAATTCGGCATCCACGGTGATTGTCACTTCGTCGCCAACGAGGACGCCGCCCGTCTCAAGGGGCGAATTCCAAAGCAGGCCGAAATCCTTGCGATTGATGCGAGTGGAGGCGGAAAGCCCCAGCCGGGTCGCTCCCCAAGGATCTTTTATAGGCGCGCTTAGCTCCTCGACCATAAACGTTGCCTTTCGCGTGATGCCGTGGATGGTGAGATCGCCGGCAACTTCGAATTCGTTTTCGCCCGTCCTGATAATTCTGGTAGAAGTGAAAGCGAGCGTGGGGTGCTTCTCCACGTCAAGAAAGTCGGCGCTCTTCAAATGAGCATCGCGCTGCGGCTCGCGCGTATTGATAGTTTTTGTGTCGATCGAGGCCTGGACGCGCGATTTCGTGATATCCGCTTCGTTGAGTTCGAGCTTGCCGGTAATCGAGGTGAACTCGCCCTTCACGTTCGAGATCATCATGTGCTTGACCTTGAATTGCGCGTGGGAGTGGACGGGATCGATGTTCCAGGTGGATACGGAAGTTTCCGGCGTTGCGGCTGTGCTCATGATGCTCTCCTTATCGAATTTCGAAAACTATTCGGGAATTTTGAACCTTTAAACTTCTCGGACTACATCGCGCCGCGGCGCGGCAGCACGTCAACCCAATCGCCTTCTTCCAGATCAAGCCGATCAGGCTGAACTACAAGGAAACAGTTGCCACGCACTACCGCGCCGATGTCGCCGGAACCTTCCCAAAGAAGCGTCTCGACAACGGGGTCGCCGTTGCGCTGCGTGATGCGCGCGGGCAAATAATGCGTCAGATTGCCGCGCTCCGTTATGGGATGCGCGAGCCTTGCTTTTAGATACGGGATTGGTCGCGCCGGACGTCCCGTAAGAAATTCGATCGCGGGCCGCACGAACAGTTCAAACGTAACCATGGTGGAAACGGGGTTGCCCGGCAGGCCAAAGACCGGTCTACCCTTGCACCAGCCGAAGACGGCAGGCTTGCCGGGGCGCAACGCAACCGAATCGAAGAAAAATTCAGCGCCGAGTCCGCGCAGCACTTCTTCGACAAAATCATATTGCCCAACCGAAACGCCGCCGCTCAATACCAGCACGTCGGATTCGAGCGCGCGCTCGATTTGTATTCTAAGCCTGGCCATATCGTCCGGCGCGTTTTCGCAGATCACCGGATGGCCGCCGGCAATCTGCACCAAAACTCCGAGGGAGACGGAGTTGCTGTTGCGAATCTGGAAGGGACCGGGCTTTGCATCCACGGCGACGATCTCGTCGCCCGTTGTGAGGATCGCAACGCGCGGGCGCCGGCTCACCTCGACCGAAGGGCGCCCCACTTGCGCGGCCATCGCGATTTCCGCAAAGCTAAGGCGCGTGCCGGGCGCAATCACCACTTCCCCCACCCGTGATTCGGCGCCTGCAAGCACATAATTCTGGCTCGGCAGCGCGGGCTTATCGACCACGGCGAAGCCATCCTCGACGCGAGCAAATTCCTGCATGACGACCGCGTTCGTGCCCCGCGGAATCGGCGCGCCGGTGAAGATGCGCACGCATTCGCCCGCACCGACGCAGCCCTCGAACGCGAATCCGGCCCGGCTTTCGCCGATGATTCGGAGACGCGCGCCGGATTGGGCGGCGTCCTGAGCCCGCAAGGCGAAACCATCGCGTATCGACCGGTCAAAAGGAGGGTAATTCCTATCGGCGACGATTTTTTCGGCGAGAACTCGTCCCAGAGCTCTGCCGGGGTCGCGCGAAAAATCGATGGGTTCGGATTCGAGTGGTTGTGCGCGGGCCGTGAGAATTTCCACGACTTTGGCGCGGGCTGCTTCAACGGAAAGCATGGCGCGGTCTAGATATATTGCCTACGAACCAGCATTTAGGAAAGCCAATTCATCCCAAGCTGAAGCTTCTGGCGACGCGGTCAGTTCTTTGGGTTAGACGGCTGGGTTCCAACTTGATCGGGGATTGGCATGGGCGTCTGGATTCCCCCGAATTCGGGTGGCACGCCTGGAAACGAATTGTCATTCTGCGAAGCAACCACCAGCCAAGCGTTGTGGAGTTTCTGCGCAACCATCGTCATCATGCCGTAGCGCGGCTCCCGTGTGGTACCGTCCGGGTTCTTATCACCCGCAATCTTCCAGCTCCAATGGACAATGGCCACATCGGGACGCAGGAAGCGAACTTCCGTCTGAAGCAGCGTGATCGTGGAATCCTTGAAGCGGCCGGTCAACAACCGAGTGTGATACTTTTCAAAATCGGGCCTGCCGTGTATCCATGTGGCGCCGACGGTCACGAAATCCACGTCGTACGCCATAATTTTAGAAAGTTGATGCCCATCGTGTTTCGCCCAGGCAGCGCAGAACGACTGCGGCAAGCTGCGGACGGCGTCTTCATCAACCTTCTTTTGAGCATTCAGTACCGGAGCTCCTGCGAGAAGCAGAAACAGCCCTACACTGGCGATTAGGTTTTTCATTCGTGTCTCCTGTCTTTGGGAGCGATGCTTCCGAGAACTGCCAGTTGGGAGGCCGGCGCTCCCAGGGGAAAACCGAGGAAGGCATCTTACAGCCAGGAGGCTAATTTTGTCCCGCGGGGAACGATGGTGGCGTCGCGCTCGGGGCCGGTGCTGATCATGCCGATTTCAACCTGCAGCGCGTGCGAGATGAAATTCAGGTAATCGCGCGCGGCAAGCGGAAGGTCTTTCACCTCGCGCGCCTCCGGCGTGGGCTTCTGCCAGCCGCGCAGCGTCTGGTAGACCGGCTCAACGTGGGACAGGATTTCGATTTCGGCGGGCATTTCCTCGAGCGGAGAACCTTTGTATTTATAGCCCGTGCACACTTTGATTTCCGGTTGCGAATCGAACACGTCGAGCTTCGTCACAACGAGCGAATCGATGCCGTTGAGCATTTTCGCGTAGCGCAGCACCGGCAGATCGAGCCAGCCGCAACGCCGCGGCCTTCCCGTGACGGCGCCGAACTCGTTGCCGCGCGCACGCACGGCCTCGGCGTCGCCATCGAGCATTTCCGTGGGGAAAGGACCGCTGCCGACGCGCGTGGTGTAAGCCTTTGTGACGCCCACGACGCCGGTAATGCGTGTTGGTCCCACGCCAAGGCCGGTGGTCGCTCCCCCGGAAATCGCATTCGATGACGTAACGAACGGATATGTGCCGTGGTCGATATCGAGCATCGTCCCCTGGGCACCTTCGAAAAGCACCGTCTCGCCCTCATCGAGCGCTTTGTTGAGAAGGGCCGTGGTGTCCGTGATCAGGCTGCGGATGTGCGCGGCAGTTTCCATCGTCTGCTCGAAGAGGCCGGCGGTTTCGAGTTTGTGGCCGTAAGACGCGACGCTGATGGCATCTTTTTCGGCGATCACGCGCTCGAGTTTTTCGCGGAAACATTCGGGATCGAGCAGGTCGCAAACGCGGATGCCGCGGCGCGCGGCCTTATCTTCGTAGGCCGGGCCGATTCCGCGCGAGGTGGTGCCGATCGCCGCCGCCCCGCGCGCCGATTCGGCGGCGCGATCCATTTCGCGATGATAAGGGAAAATCACGTGTGCACGCTTGCTGAGGAAGAGCCGGCCGCGCACTTCGATGCCGCTTTTTTTCAGATTTTCGAGTTCGGTGAGCAACGCCGCCAGATCGACCACCGTGCCGGGGCCGATCACCGCTTTCTTATCGGGACGGAGAATCCCGCTGGGGATCAGCTGCAGAATAAACTTGTGATTATTAAATATCACCGTGTGCCCGGCGTTGTGACCGCCGGCATAACGCGCCGTGTAATCGAAAGAAGAGGCGAGAAAGTCGACCACCTTGCCTTTTCCCTCGTCGCCCCATTGTGCGCCAACGATTGCGACTGCCTTCGTACGACCTGTTTCCGCCACCAGGATGCTCCGCCGGGCCGCACTTGGCCCGATCAAGTCCAGAAACTGAAAATGTACAGGAGGGCAAACACTGCAAATGCCAAAGAGCAATCTTATTCCGCGCAGAGCCCGAAGGCAAGCAAACCCTGACGGAAACAGGCGCGGATGCAACGGAAAAAATGTCGTCGCTGACAACGCGAAAGGCCTATAATCGTCGGCAATTTCACGCCGGTAAGGAGCCCAAGATGACCCAGGAAGCCATCGGGACCCGCAAGGGCGATTACGAAATTCTGGCTCTGCTCGGAGTTGGAGGCATGGGCCAGGTCTACAAGGTCCGCAACGTTCTCTCCGACCGCGTCGAGGCGATGAAGGTTCTGCTGCCGAATCTGGCCGACCAGAAAATGCTGGCTGACCGGTTTATCCGCGAGATCAAAGTTCTTGCCGGGCTGCACCATCCGAACATCGCGGAGTTGCGCACGGCGCTCACCATCGACAACCAGCTCGTGATGATCATGGAATTTGTGGAGGGCGCAACGCTTTCTTCCCGCGTTCAGGAAGGCGGAATTCCTTACGGCCAGGCGCTGGGCTACATCCAGCAAGTGCTCGCGGCGCTGAGCTACGCGCATTCGCAAAAAATCATTCACCGCGATATCAAGCCCGCCAACATGATGCTGACGCCGCAGGGCGTGGTGAAGCTGATGGACTTCGGCATTGCGCGCCAGGACGGCGACGTAACGCTCACTACGGCAAATTCCACGGTTGGATCGATTGCTTATATGTCACCCGAGCAAGTGAAGGGCGAGCCAGTGGACGCGCGGTCAGACCTCTATTCCGTCGGCGTATCCCTCTATGAACTTATCACCGGCCAGCGGCCGTTCCAGGGCGATACAGGTTTTTCGATCATGCGCGCACATCTGGAAACAATGCCCAAGCCGCCCGTCGAGATTCGCCCTGATTTGCCCGTCGCTATCAGCGATCTGATATTGATGGCCGTCGCCAAAGAGCCGGCAAAGCGGTTTCAATCCGCGGACGCATTCTCGCGCGCGATTCGCAGCGTCTTACCGGTGGTGGAAGGGACGGCGGTGGCGCCGGCCATGGCCGCCGGCGCGCCGACCCTTATTACAGCTGCGCCAATCGGCGGCGCAACGGCCGTAAGCAACACAGCGTTTCAGGCGACGCAGGTTGCACCGTCGGTCCCTTCCAGTGCCCAAGCGGCCGCAGCGGCGGCCACTCCTTCCGCGCCGAGCGGCAGACCGTCGCCAGCCATGCCTGCGCCTGCTCCCGCGAACAATTCTCGCGGCTTTTACATCGCGCTCGGCGCGCTCATTGTTGTCGTCGCATTAGCCGCTGCCGGATTTTACGTGCCTCGCCATGCGAAGACGATGGCCGCGCAGCAGGCTGCCTCCGCTCCCAGCTCAGGCGACGCACCGGCGGCGTCGGCTTCGTCGGCAGACACGAATGCCAGCCAGCCCGCGACCCCGGCGACGGCAGCGAGCAGCTCTTCCGCGAACGCGCCGAGCAAATCGAGTTCGCCTGCAGGCGGATCTTCTTCGACTACAACAGCCGCCGGAGCTACTTCGACGGATTCGCCCGCTTCGCAAAGTGCGCCGCACGTTTTCGCGCCGCCGCGTTCGGGCGCTGAGGCGCAAGGGTCGGCCGTTGCGGACACGCAGCCGCATATCGCTGTTCCGCCGCGTGGGGGTGCGGCTCAGCCGTCAGGCCCAAGTGCGGGCGCAAAGGCGGAAAATCCGCAGACGCCAACTGCCGCGGCGTCAAGTCCGGCGAACGCAAGCGGCACCGCATCGAATAGCCAGCCGGCAGCAGATGCGGCGGATTTGCCGGAAATGGAAAAGGAAGTCGACCAGATGACGAGCCGCGCGGATGCGGTGAGCGCCAGCCTCGACGGATTGCGCAAAGCGCAAGCTGCGCAAGGACTCAGCCTGCGCGGGGACATGGCCGCTGCCGAAGAGCGCATGCAAAACAACCTTTCCAAAGCCCAGTCTGCCGTGCAGGCGCAAAATGCCGCCCAGGCGAAGCATTATCTGGACCTGGCCGAGCCGGACGTCGAGAAGCTCGAGAAATTCCTCGGGCACTAGATTGCGGTGCGACGAAGCGTTTCGAGCAGCGTCGGGTCGCCATCCCAGTGCCTTTTTAGAAAACGTGACTCCGTAAATTTTTATTCACAGGCATCGAATTTTGCACCTGCAGCGTCTCATCTGTTTGACCCATGGGTATGCGTGTGCTAGCGTAATTCGGGTCGTTTAGAAATTCCCTTTGGAGAATTAAAATTTCAGGCCTGGCGCTTTTATTTTTTGCCAGCCCGCTCACCCTCTTGCAGCAAACGAGCGGCGTGGCGCGCATCGTCCTCGGAGTGCTTTTCGTTCTCTCGATTTTTTCCTGGGCGCTGATCTTCCAGAAATGGTTCCAGCTCGGCGGCATGGACCGCAAGACGGCCCGCTTTCTTGAGATTTTTCGCGCGGGCGGCGGCTTGCCCAATCCGAAGAGCCTCCGTGGCGGCAGCGGGACGCCAATGGCCGCGGTTTACAACGCGGGGTATTCCGAATTGACCGCTCAGATGAACGGCTCGGGTCCGCAGGGCGGCAAACCTAAAAACACCAGCGCCATCGGCGTCGAGATGCACGTGGCCGCCGGCGACGAAGTTCGGCGCCTTGAGCGCGGCATGTCGACCCTTGCCACCATTGCATCCGTTTCGCCGTTCATCGGCCTTTTCGGCACGGTGTGGGGCGTTATGGACGCCTTTTCCGGCCTTGGCGATTCCGGCGCAGCCACGTTGCGCGCGGTTGCGCCCGGCATTGCAGAAGCGCTGATCACCACAGCCGCCGGGCTTGCAGCCGCAATTCCGGCGTTGATTGCCTACAACCACTTCCTCCAGGGAATTCGCTCGCTCGCTTCCCGGATGGAAAGTTTTGCTTCGGAGTTTGTCTCGAAAATCGAGACAATGTATAGCTGAAGTTCGAAAACAGCGATGCCACAAGTTCAACGCGAAATCGGCACCTCCCTATCCGAAATAAACATGGTGCCGTTTATCGATGTGGTGCTCGTGCTGCTGATCATCTTCATGATCACGGCGCCGATCCTGCAATCGGGCATCGACGTGGACGTGCCGAAGACGAAGACGGTGGTCGCCATGACCCAGGTGCGCATGGTTGTCTCCATTGACCGGGGCCAGCGCATCTACCTGAACGACAAGCCGGTCAACATCCACAATCTGGGCCAGGAGATCAAAGCGCAGTCGAAGACGCCGCAGCAGGCCGTTTATGTGCGGTGCGATGAGACTGTGCCTTTCGGCAGTTGGGCCACCGTGCTGGATGCGCTTCGCCAGGCCGGAATCACCGACGTGAGCGTGGTGACGCAACCCTTGAACGACGAGAATTCGAGTCCGCAATAGCTTCCATGACCACGATTGCCGCAACTCGACCGCCCGTGGACAGCCTCAAAACTCCTCTCATCCTTGCCTTGGTTCTGCACGGCTGCATTTTAGTATTCGCGATTCTGGGGAACTTCTTTGCCGGCCGCGGAAACGCTTGGGGGGGGCCCGGCGGCTCCATGACGGTCGGCGTCGTCAGCAATCTTCCGGCAATCCCGCTTCCTGCGCCGGACGTGCAAACGAACAGCCGCGTGGTCGACAACTCGAAAGGACTGTATCAGAGCGAGCCGGTGCCCAAGCCGGTGATTCCGCCGGATGCAACGCCGATCCCGGAATTTCTAAAGCACAAGCCGAAATACATACCGCCGCCCAAGGCTGCGCCTACTCCGTCGGTCCAAGCCGAGCCGCAATACAATTCGCGGCCGTCGCGGCTGCTGGATAAGCCGACTCCACCGCCGCCGAATGCCATTCCTTACGGCGAGCGGGGCTCGCCCGCGATACCGCGCAGCTCGACTTTCGCGATGGGGAATGCCGCCGCGACGCCTGCCGGCCTTGCGTTCAATGGCGCGGGGGCAGGCGATTTTGGGTCTCTCTATTCGTGGTACGTCACCGCCGTTCAGCAGCGGATCAGCAGCAACTGGCTACAATCGACCATCGACCCATCGCTTTCGTGGGCGCCGCGTGTCGTGGTCACGTTTGACATTTTGCGCAACGGGACGGTGACGAATATTCAGATCACGCAATCAAGCAACAATTATTCGGTTGACTCTTCGGCCATGAGAGCCGTCCAACAAGCGAGCCCACTAATGCCGCTCCCCGCGGCTTACGGCGGCTCGCGCGTGGGTGTTGAATTTTATTTTGATTATAGAAGGCAACGTTAGTTTTGCGGTTCAAGGACAGAGAGGCATGAAGAAGACAGCAATGATGGCCTGTGTGCTCGCGGCGGCGGCGCTCTTGGCAGCGCGTCCCGCTTCGGCGCAGGATGATTGGTTTAAGACCGGAACGGGGCTTGGCGTGGCCAAAGCTCGCGTCGCAACGCCTGATTTGGCGGCGCCTTCAAACGTCGCGCCTTTCGAGACCACGTTCCACAATGTTCTTTGGAACGACCTCGATTACTCCGGCATTCTCGATATGGTAAGCCAGAGCTTCTATCCGCTCCAGACACCGGGCAAGCCGGGCGACCTCTCGACGCCAGACACTCAGGGCAAGCCGTACGCGCAGGATTGGGCCGCTGCGCCCGCAAACACTTACATGCTCGCGTATGGCAGCATGGCGCAGAACGGGACGAACCTTTCCGTTTACGGCTTCCTCTCTGACGTGCAAAGCCCCTCCTCGCCGCCAGCGTTGCAAAAGATCTACACCGGCCCCGCGACGGACGAGGGCGCGCGCCAGCTCGCGCATCAGTTTGCCGACGACATTATTTCTCTGCTCGGCGGCGGCCTGCCCGGCATCGCGCAGACGCAGATCGCCTACGTTTCGAGCCGCGGCGGCAGCAAAGAGATTTGGGTGATGGATTATGACGGGGCAAACGCGCATCAACTGACGCATCTAAGGTCCATCGCGCTCACGCCGCGCTGGTCGCCGGACGCAAACAGGATCGCCTTTACGTGCTACGAGCCGTATCACGGCGTGTTGTCCGCGCAGGTATGTATCTATTCGATGGCTTCGAATCACCTGATCTCATTCCCCCGCTTTCCGGGAACCAACGGCATGCCCGCGTGGTCGCCTGACGGTTCGGAGCTCGCCTTCATGTCCGGGCTGGGCGGCGGCGAGCAAATCTACACGGCTAATGCAGACGGCGACCACTTGCAGCGCATCACGGACTCGGTCGGCGTAAACACCTCGCCGGTCTGGAACCCAAAGACCGGTCAGCAAATCGTCTTCGTCAGCGGCCGCGATGCCGATGACCACCCGGAGCTGTATATCTCGAATTCGGACGGCTCGAACGTCCAGAAAATCGACTTGCCAGACATGGGGTACGTGGTTGATCCGGCATGGTCACCGAATGGACAACTGCTCGCATTTAGTTGGCAGCGCCCGGACGGTAATTACGATATCTACGTAATGGATATCGTGACGCACCAGCTGGCGCAGTTAACACGCGACACGCGCCAAAACGAGCGGCCGAGCTGGGCGCCGGATGGCCGGCACATTGTCTTTGAATCGACGCGAACCGGTACGGATCAGATTTGGTCGATGCTCGCGGATGGAAGCATGCCGCGGCAACTGACGTTCCAGGGCGAGAATTCGTCGCCTAATTGGTCGCCGCGCTAGCCGCACAGCGCGCAGTGGTTTTGTAGCGGCCGAAATCGGCTTTCGGCTGGATGCATTTGCAGTGAGGGTCTTAGGTTTTCGGGGCCGTCGCCCCGAGGGGAAGCGGTTCATAGCCGGATCATAAACGCGGTTGCATTCATATGTCTTCGTCCAAATTGCTCTTCGGACGAATTTGTAAAATAAGGTCGAACAAATAAAAGCAGGTCCAAATTCAATTCGGCGTCTGTCCGCAGGGCCCTCGCGCGGGGACTCCGAAGGAGGCATTTCAATGAAGGTTCGCAGTTTACGACGTACAATGCTGTTCTCCGGCCTGGTCGTGCTTGTTAGCCTTGCTGCCGGTTGCAAACATAAGGTCGCCGCAACTGCTCCCGCGCCGACTCCCGCTCCAACGCCACAGCCCACTGTTACGATCAACGCGTCGCCTGACACTCTTAGTTCCGGGCAGTCGACTACTCTCTCATGGTCTTCCACCAACGCGACCAACCTGACCATCGATCCCGGCGTCGGGAGCGTCTCGCCGCAAGGCACTACGCCCGTTAGCCCGACCGGTTCCACCACTTACACGATCACCGCTACCGGTCCCGGCGGCAACGCAACGGCCAGCACGCGCGTTACCGTCAACGTGGCAAGCGCCGCGGCGCCTCCTCCGGCCGCAGCGCCCAACGTGAGCGAACTCTTCCAGGAAAGCGTGCAGGATGCGTTCTTCGACACGGATAAGTCTGACCTGAGGGATGACGCCCGGGCCAGCCTGACCCGTGACGCGGAATTCCTCCGCTCCTATCCTCAGGTGAAGGTTTCCATCGAAGGCCATTGCGATGAACGCGGTTCCACCGAATACAACCTGGGTCTTGGCCAGCGCCGCGCCGATGCCGCGAAGAATTTCCTCATTTCGCTCGGCATCAGCACGGACCGCATGACCACGACCAGCTGGGGCAAAGAGCGTCCTTTCTGCACCGACCACACGGAATCGTGCTGGCAGCAGAATCGCCGCGCTCACTTCGTCCAGGCGCAGTAGGCTCCGGTCAACATTCTTCCTCAGGCCCGGGCGAATCCGTCCGGGCCTGAAGATTTTTCCGGCGAAAAAGTTGTAAGCTTGGGTAGCGCGTTTAGCGGAACTTCCGTGCGCTCATCCGTGTAAGAATATGACGAGATGGGGTCACCAGGCACAAGAGAGCATTCCACCCCAGCCAATACTCCCGAAGGAGGCATTCCCTTGCGAATTCGATGGGTTACGCTCGCTTTGATAGCGATGATTTTCGGCGCCGTGGGCGGCGCGATCCTTGCGCCGCAGCCGGCCGGAGCCGTGAGCAGAGATATGGTCGAGCTGGAACAGAACGTATCGCAGCTGTTGCAGGGGCAGCAGGACCTGCGCAGCGCCATGGACGCCAACAACGCGTCCATGAAGACCCTGGTTCAGCAATCGATCGACACCGTCAATCAGATGAGCAGCCAGATGGGTGCGCTGCAAAAAACGATGCAGGACGCGCAGGCCAACACCGGATCGAAGGTCGACGGCGTCGCGCAGCAGACGCAAGGCATTTCCGACAATGTACAGGACCTGCAAGCTCGCGTCGGAAAGCTCTCGCAGCAGTTGACCGACATGCAGAACCTGCTGCAGAGCATCGACGCCAAGGTCTCCAGCAGCCAGCCGATGCCGGGCTCTCAGCCGCCTGACCAGAGCGCGCCAAACGGCCAAGGGTCTTACCCGCAATCGCCGGCGACGCCGAGCGGCGGAACGGGAGCGCCTTCCACCTACAACGCGCCGTACAATAACGCGCCGGCTGCGCAAGCGCCCTATGGCGCGCAACAAACTCCCTACGGATCGCAGGGCGCTGCGCCGGCGGCAAATAGCATGGTGCCGTCGATGCCTCCCATTTCCGCGGACACGCTTTACCACAACGCCCTGCGCGATTACACGACGGGAAATTACGACCTGGCTCGCCAGGAATTCGCCGATTACATCAACCATTTCCCGTCTTCGGATCTGGCCTCGAATTCCCAGTTCTATCTGGGCGAGATTTTTTACGCCCAGAAGGACTACCGTAACGCGATTAAATCCTACGACCTGGTGCTCTCAAATTACCCGCAAAGCCTGAAACTCGCCGCGTCGCTGCTCAAGCGGGCCGAGGCGGAAGACGCGCTGCACGAGAGAACTTCGGGTATTCGCGATCTTCGCGAAGTTGTGCACAAATTTCCCGGCTCGGATGAATCGCGCCGCGCCCGCTCCATTCTGCAAAGCATGGGCGTCTCCGCGACGGCGCCTCGCACTTCACACTAACCTCGCTCGCCTGCCTGCGCGTGAGATGAGCGGCTCGGCCGCAGCGCGCCCGGCCGCGAGCCCACCTCGAATCCTCTCGAAGTCCCTTTCTTCCGGTATAGCTACAGATAATGGAGCCATCGCTGGCTGGGGTGTGTCTGCTTGAAGCGCATGAATGCCCAGCAGACCGGATACATAAAGACGAGGATTGCGAACGTCATACCGTAAATGAAAGCGACGCCATGGCCGTATCCGGCGGGAGTGGGGTTCATCATGAACCCGCCGTAGAGCAGCCACACCGCTTTCTGCTTGAAGAGCAATGCGGCATAGAAGGCGGCCATTCGAACGACAAATAAGTGAACCACATAGAAGAAGAGGGCGACGCGTCCGAAGACTGCGATAACACGGGCAAGCGTTCCGGTGGATTTCCTGGCGCCGAGCCAAGCCAAGACCATAAAAATCGGCCCTAGTGTCATAAGCAGGTATTGCAGCGACGGCGGATATTTCAACGTGTTTAAGAATGACGCGACCGTGAGCGCGGCCGTTGCTTCGTGGTGCCACTGCCCCGCCGCCACGCCGAACACGCGGGCGTGGCCGTTTCCGTAAAGCTTAAAGAGCCTAAGGACCAGGAACGCTGCGACCAGCCCCGCACCGATCGAAAAAAGCGGATTCTTTTTCGCCGTTCCGTCAAGCAGGGGACCCACCGCATATCCCAGCGCCATTACCGCGGCCCAGGGAATGATCGGCCACACCACGGAAAAAGCGACTCTCCCCGGCACGATCCAGAACACTCCATAGCCGTGCAGGACGAGCCATATAGGGCCGAAGAAGTCGCCCATCTTTGCCGGATCGAACCGGTCAAGCAGATTGTGGCCGGCGATCGTGACGGCACTGATGGCAGCGATCCAGCGCACGGGCAGGCGGATGAGCAGCGCGAGCACGATCATCGAAAAGCCCAAAGACCACAAGACTCCGCTGAAGAGGAAAAACTCGGAACTCCAGGCGAAGGCAACCACGGTCAGGTTCAGGAGCACCAGGAACGTTCCTCGAATCATCAGATAGCGTGAGACCTCGGCGCGCGAGCGACCCCGCGCAATCGAAAAATACACGCCGGTGCCCGCCAGCAGGAAAAACGCCGGCGCGCAGAAATGCGTGACCCAGCGCGTAAAGAAAAGGGCCGCGCTCGTATGGGCGATGTCTTCCGGGGCAAATTGCGAGTTCGTGAAAAAGTCCCTGGTGTGGTCGAGCGTCATCAGAATGACGGCGCAGCCGCGGAGGATATCTACACTGGCGACGCGGGCTGGCGCAAGGCACGGCTCTGGGCCACGGGCGACCGGCGACTGTGACGCGGCCGCAGCCGGGCGAACTTCGACTTCGGTGTAGGTAGGCAAGCGGCTCCTCCCGAGCGGAGCGTCTGCCGGAAAATCGGCTCCCAGGAGCCGGTAAGCTGATTGCGGAGCCCGAATGCACAACTATGGATGACCTGACTAGGATCGAGGCAGCCGGTGAGTTAGGGCAATGGAACTGTAGGATATCCGACATAAGGCTGTGCCGAAACAGTCACGGAAAGAACTTCGCGGCGCTCATTGTGGAACTCGGCACGAAACGGCGCAACTTCACGCGATCGGTGGGACTGATGACGCTGGCCTTAGGCGTTGTCGGCGCCCGCGCTGAAGCCGCGGCGCCTCGTTCGTCAATGCGCGGGGCACTTCAAAGCAGCCAGATAGCCACGCTGGAATAGGGGAACGCTTCCGGAATCGAGATCGAATTCGGCGACAAGAGGTTTGCCGTTGATTTTTGCTTGCTGGCCGCCGAAGCCGCGGACTGGCCAGGAGAGATGATAGCCCGCCGCATCGCCCGTCCAGTTGTAGTAGTCAAAAAGACGAAATGCCGCCCAAGGCCCTTGAAACTCGCCAAAACTCGTTCCGTTGATGCTGAGGCTGGCATCTCCGCCCGACCCGGACCAAACGAACGTCTTCTCGCCCTGCTGGTTTCCGGCGACTTTCAGCGGCTGGCCTTCGATCGTGAGAACCTCGCTGCTGATTTCGGGCTGCGGATGCGCTCTCACCGTAAATTTGAATTGCGGCGACGCCCCACCCGCGGGAAAGAGCGCGCGCTGAACGTCCGCCGCGCGATTGACAAGCGCCGTCAACGCCGCGTCAGGCTTGCCGCTCTTTTGAACGTAATGGCCGCCTTGCAGGTCATACACGGTCTTGTTCTGGTCGAGGAACTTCGAAAAGGTTCCGCCCGGCTGGAAGAAAGCCGTGAAATCCGCGAGCGATACTTCCTGCGAAGCTGAAGGATTAAGCGGATATTTCGCGCTCATACCCTTCAGCGAAGTGCACATCGCTTCGGCGCCTCCGGGACCTGGCGGCGCGGGAGGCGAGGCCGCACCTGTGGGCGCTTCCAGCAGCGCCTTCACGCGCACGTCCATTTTTCCGTCCTGATCGATTGCAAATCCCTGCGCGATTTGGTCGGCGGCGGCGCGAGCCTGGCCGGAAAGCGCATTGCAAGGCGCAAGAGCCGTGGTCAACGCATCTCCCGTTACCCCGGGCGGAATGGCTTCAAGGCACGTTTGCACCGCGTTCAGCGCTTTCACGTAATTCTGGCTCGGCGGCTGGATCACCTGGTCCTGGCATGGCGCGGGCACCACCATCTGCGCCGGCGCAAACGCCTTTGCGATGTCCGGCGAATCGACTGCCGTGTTCTGCGAAACTTCACACAACAGCATAAGCAACGGAGAGCGGTTGCCGGAAAGAGCCGCCAGCTTCTGCGCCTGGTCCTGATAACTCCCGCCGCGATAAACGGTCGCTTGATTCAGGAAGTCGCGCCACGTCTGGATGTAGTCTTTCGTGTAAAGCGCCGTGAGCTCGGCGGGCGAGTTCGTCGCCCCAGATTGATTCTGCGCCTGATCGCCAAGCACCCATTCTTCGCCGGAAGCGTACTGGTCGGCATGCTGCACCGCATCCTTCATGAAACTCCACCCACCTTTGGTGAAAGCGCCTGAAACTTCGTAAGGATCGCGCACCACGGAGGTCGCATCCGGATATTTCCGATTGAAGTTCAGGCCGGGGTTCGCCTTCGCTGCGGCGGCGAGCATCGAGCGGTAAATCCGCTGCGTCGCGGCAAACTGCGCCAGGTAATTGTGAGTTTTGCCGATTGCCGCAAAATCCGGGTCGAGCGAATAGGGGTTCGAAATTTTCAGTTCATCCGCATAAAAATCGAGCTGCTGTTGAACGAGTTGCCGCCGTACATCGTCCATGTCGCGTCCGGCGAGCCAATATTTCAGCAAAGTCGGCGTCAGAAACTCGCGCGTCGATTTTTCCGGATGCGAACTGACGATCAGATAGGCCTTCAGCGGATTGTACGCGGCGGAGTAATCGTCGTTTGGACCGGGCGAAACGGGCAGCGCCATCAGCGCGCCATGCAGCGAATTGTACGTCTGATCGAAGAAAAGCTGTCGGAATCGCGCGAAGTAGATCGCGCGCCCTTGCGCGTAGACATCGTCTCCCGAATACAATCCCCAGCGTATGTGCAGCGGCGCGCCGTTCTGCTGATAGCCGCTCAATTCCTGCAGTGGCTGCCGCAACGCGTCGAGCGCTTGCCAATCCTGCAGCGAACCGAGGTCGCCATTCGGCGCCGCGCCCGCATGAACCGCCTGCGCCGCCGTGGCAACTTGCGATTCCAGCGCGTGATTCGAGACGAACGAAATAAGAAACGCGATGAACAAAATCGCGCAAATCGCCGTCGCACCGGCATACAGCATGCGCCGCCAGAAATTGATCTTCGTGCTCGCGCCGCTCGCGCCCAGAGCCGCGCGGTCCTGCATCAGCACGTGGCTGAAGACGTGGCTCAAGAACACCCATTGCGGCACCATCCGCGTTTCGGACGAGCCTTGAATCATCGTGCCGGTGCCGAACTGCGTTCCCGTGCCCGCGGCGGCCTGCGCCATTTGCGCCATCGTGGGCATGTCTTCGGCGCGCATGATCGTCGTCGCGTTTGCGGAAAAATCCTGCGCGGGGCGAACCATCGTCTGCGCGGCGAGCGCAGCGGGCGAAGGAGCCGTCGAAGCGACCATGCGCCGGCCCGTGAAATAGAATCCGCGCAGAAACGGCCCGGATCTCAAATGGCTCGGCCGGCAAAGCTCCACGAGAAATTCCACGGCAGGTTTGCCCAAGCGCCGGAACTGACGCGGAAACTCATAAATTCCGGGCTGCTTGGTCTTGTCGCGCTCGCGCCCGAGCAGTCCCGGCCTACAATCCGCGAGCGACGCGAAAAGCGAATTGAAAGCGCCGGAAAGCCGCTTCGTTTCCTGCTCGGCGTAAACGCCGGACGTGGCCGAAACCGGCAACGTGATGCCGAGCACGTGCGTCACCTCATCATCACGCAAGCTGCCCATGAATTCGGCTGCGTAAGCCACTTGATCGAGTTTCGAAAAAATCACGTAAACGGGAAAACTTGCGCCAAGCTGATGCGCCATTTCCTCCAGCCGCGCGCGAATCGTCCGCGCCGAACCCACAAGGGCGTCAGGTCCGCTCAGCTTCACCAGCTTTTCGCAGTCCAGGCAGACAATCGCCGCGCGCGGCGCTTGAGTATTCGTCCCGAAAATCGATTGAAACGGGCTCGGCGAAAGGCGGTGAAGCAGGCGCGTCCACGGCTTCGGATCGGCGGCGATTTTCCCGGCAGCCTCGACAAATACCGACTTGCGCGCGAACCAAAGGTTCACAGCCGCAGTCGGAACCACGTTGCCTTCTTGATAGATCTGCCCCGCAAGCAATTCGGGATCGAGGCCGGAATTCAGCACCGTGCTGGTCTTCCCCGAGCCGGTATCGCCAAGAACAAAAATCGCGGGCAAACCGCTGAGCTTTGCGCCTTTCCCAAGCCGCGAGCCGGCCACTTTCTTTTCCGCTTCGTGCACCAGCCGGTCGATATCATCCGGTGAGACGTCCGACGCAATCGCAGCCACCATCGCCGGCGCTTCGGGAGTGGCTGGTGCACCGGGCGCGGCAGGAACGCCGGCCGCCGCGGGCATTTTTTCGCCGCGCGCCCACATCAAAAATCCAAGAATGCACAGGACGCCGAGAACAACAATCCCCAGCCGCAGAATCAAAAGATTCGCGCCTTGCAGGTGCACCCAGATTCCGATGAACCACGCCAGCAGCAGCGTGACGACCAGTCCTGCCGCCGCCGCCAAATATTCCCACGTAAGTTTCATGTTCTCCCGATCCCCCAAACGCTACGTGGCCAGCGTGTGCAGGCCAGAAGCGCCCACGGCGAGAATAATTTTGAATAGCACGAAGCAAACAAGCGTCACGCCCGCCGCGACGATCGCCGTCATCATCAGCCGCTTCACCCACGGATCCGGCCCGCCTGTTACGACCGCGCCCTCCGGCACAGCCCAGGCCGGCGAAAATCCCGGCAGCGGCCCGCGAATGCGCGTGATCTTCTCGGCCACTGAATCCATCAGCGGCCGCAGAGCCTCTGGCCCGGAAAGTTCATAGCGGCCGCGATAGCCAAGCAGCATGCACAGCAAATAAATCTCCAGCACGTCGGCCAGATCGTGTGAATCGTTGCGCCCAAGCAGGCGGTCCACATTCTGAAAGAATTGTTCGCCCGCCAGTTGATGACCGTAAAGCTCTTCCTGCAGCGGCATACGCGCCCAGTCCGCAAACGCCGGATTCGACGAATTCAGTACTGATTCATCCAGGAACGCGACCACCGCAAACGTGGCGAATCGCGCGTCTTCGGGCATGTACGCGCGCGTGATCGCTTCTTTTTCGGCACCGCGCAACGCATTGCGCATGTCGTTGCGGAATTTGTTCCCGTCCGTCACCGGCTGCCGGTTCGACCGCACCCGCACGATCACCGTGAGAATTTCCTGAAAAATCAGCGCGAGGTTGTCGGTCCGCCGCTTGCCGGAGGGTCCGGCCTGCCGGATTGTCGTAGCGCCAAAAAGTGTCGCTCCCATTTCTTCTTCCTTTTCCCTCCCAACAATTGCGCGAAAACGAGAAGACATTCGAAGCCGCGCGCCCCCGCCTCTTCCGCCCCCGCTAAAATCTCAATTCGCGACAAACGGCGCGCCGGCCCGCGCTCTTCCGCCTATTCCGGCAGCACGACGAGTTCCAATTCCGGCGACGGCAGATCCCCCGGCACATAAACCCCCACGCGCCGTGTCTGCACGATGTGGTCCCAGCACGGCCCAGCCTTACTAATCCCAAAGTACTGGTGCTCCACGCGCGGCGCGATCGCCGAAGGCGGCACCGGCAGATGTGTCAGCGCCAGGCCGGGCAGCGCCGTTTTCACCAGCTCCGGCAAAAGCTCCGCCGAACAAATTTTCACCAGCCGCGGCGTCCGCGTGATCATGTCCGCTTCGCCGATCGCCGAATGAATCGCAAAAATCCAGCGCGCCCTTCCCACGCACCGCTGATCGGTCACCTCGCCCTCGTAAAAATAGCGCCCCACCGGCTTGAGAGGGATCAGCACGTAGCTCGTGGGCACCACCAATTCCAAATGCGTGCGGATGTGCTCGTCCAACACCTGAAAACACTCGCCCAAATGCATGTGATCGTAGAGAGGTAACGTGCGGGGATGCGAATCGAGCCCGAACGTGCACAGCGCGCCCGCCAGCCGCGACATCTCGATAAAAAGCTGCTCGGGATGCTTGCGTTCCGCCAGGCACGTATGACGCAGCACGCCCAGCGCCGCATTCACCGTGTGCACGAACCAAAACGACGCGATGTCGTCTGACGAAAATCCCGCCTGAAATTTTGAGGGAGCCCGCCGCGCACGCGAAAGCGTCGCGCTCTTTTCGTCCAGAATTTCCACCAGCCGCCGCGCAATGATCATCAGCCGCTCGCTCGCGCTGATCGAAAGGCACGGCGGAATGAAACTCGCGTCGAAAACGAAATGCCCTGCCCCGTCCCGCGTCATGCGCGCGATCGGCAAAGTCACATAGCCTGACGCGTCTTCCGACTCGAAAAGAAACCGGACGCGTTTGCGTCCCAGCTGCACCGGCTTTTCGTCCAGGCCGGTGTTTTCGTCGTGCATCGTCTGTTCTTCGGCCGCATAGCGCAGATGGTCGCGATCTTCGGCAGGGCTCATCGCCGTGTTCGGGCCGTTTTCGCGGCGCTCGGGAACAGCCAGCAGCACCACGAGCGATTCGCGTGTGGGAGGAAACAAATCGCCGATCTCGCGCGGCGCCGGCAGCGGATCGCTTTCCGGCATGTGAAACGCAAGCCCGTCCGGAAAAATCCCGCGGCAATGATTCAGCGCGACAACCCCGTTGCGCAGCGCCTCCGAATCGAGCGATTGCCCGATAATCCCGAAAGGCTCGAACCACAGATTCGAGGCCGAAAAATGAACCATGTCTTCGAACGCGCGACTCTGCGCTTGAAAATGGTGCGGGCCAAGGTACATGCCTTCGAACCACACCACTTTGGAGAGATGTTTCATTCGGTCAGTAGGCGTGCTTCTAGCCAGGGAATTTACGGCGCGACGCGCCCTACTATGGCGTTTCACCCCACGGAAGTCAAGTAGCTCGCCAACCCCTGTGCCGCGCGTTTGAATCGAATCCGCTTCTCCTTTCACTCTGTTGTAACCGCTCACTCTTAGCCGTATCATTTGCAAAGGTTTCCCGATGCCGATCGTGATGGACAATACGCTCAACCAGATTCGCTCTTCGGCGATGGGCGGAGGTCCTCGCACGGAAAAGGCAAAACACCTCGCCGACGGCATCCGCAAGCTCGGCAACTATCGTTGGGTGGGAATTTACGACGTGGGTGCCGAGGAAGTCTCGATCCTCGCTTGGAGCGGAGCGGGCGCGCCCGAGTTTCCGAAATTCCCTGTCAGCAAAGGCCTCACCGGCGCCGCCATCGAGCAGGAGAAACCGGTGATCGTCGGCGACGTGCGTAACGACCCGCGCTACATCACCGCGTTCGGCAACACTCTTTCCGAAATAATCGTCCCGGTGCTCTCACCCACCGGCACCGTCATCGGCACTGTCGACGCGGAAAGCGACCGCGCCAATGCCTTCACCAGCCGCGACGCGGACATGATCCAACAATTCATCGCCGCCGCCCTCCCGCTCTGGCTCATCCGCTAAGCAACCTGTAAGGGAGGCCCGCCAACCAATCATGGTCCGTCAACGCGCCGCCTTTTCTTTGCTCTTTCTTCCGCCGAATTATCCGGCACAATACTGAAATGCCCGCGCCCAGCCCGAACCGCCCCGCCAGCCTGAGCGACTACCTCGCTGCCGAACGCACCCTCCTCGCCTGGATTCGCACCGGCCTCGCGCTCATGGGATTTGGCTTCGTCGTCGCCCGCTTC
The DNA here is from genome assembly GCA_035507075.1 of Candidatus Aquilonibacter sp. Lineage (GTDB taxonomy): Bacteria > Acidobacteriota > Terriglobia > Acidiferrales > UBA7541 > Palsa-295. The sequence continues at coordinate 79,458 of DATJOL010000178.1, forward strand.
GGCCTCTTTCTCAAGGAATTCTTTTCCGTCGAACACGCCATGCCCGTTCAATCATCGGGTTTTTCGCTTTGGTTCGGCGTCGCACTCATCGCTCTCGGCGTGATTGTGGACGCCTTCGCCGGATGGCATCATGTCCTCCTGATCCGCGAGCTGGATCGCGGCGAGACGCAGCACTCACGCCCTTCGAGCCAGGCAATCGCCGTCGCTTTTTTGCTCGCGGCGGTGGGTTTGGCAATGGCGATTTATCTCATCTCGATCCGGCCTTCAATCCCCTAGGTTGAAACCAGCGCCGCGCACTTCAGCCTGCCTGACGCGGGCGGGAGCGGCAACTTGCGGGGGGCGGATGCGGCAAAATACGGTTGTTAAATTGAATAAGGAGAAATCATGGCGCACACTGCAACCAACGGCATCGTCGATGTTCCGGCAAATCATTCGGTCGATGAGACGGTCGAAAAACTCAAAGGCATCCTGCAGGCAAAGGGCGTCGCTCTATTCGCGCTTGTCGATCACAGCGGCGAGGCCGCGAAGGTCGGCATGCAAATGCCGCCCACCAAATTGCTCATCTTCGGCAACCCGAAAGCCGGCACTCCCCTGATGCTCGCCGCTCCCAGCATCGCCATCGATCTCCCGCTGAAAATTCTCGTTTGGGAAGACGCACACGGAAAAGTCTGGGCGTCCTACAACAGCGCGGAATACCTGCAGCACCGCCACAACCTGCCCGCAAATCTCCTGCCCAACATCGCCATTATCGAAACACTGGCCCAAAAAGCCGCCGAGTAGCGTGAATTGAAGTAACCGGCACTTTCGGCGTCCGGGATGGACAGCAAAAGCAATAATGAGGCAACAAAAGCGATAAGTAGCCCCACGAGACCGGCGATCCTCACGGTCAGCGCCCAAGTCGGCCCGATCACTTTCGCCGGCGACAACAGAAGGTCTACGAGCCAGCCGATGAAGAACAACCGCTCCGACCGTTTCGTGTCTCGGATGAACAGAAAAGCGATCCAACAGAAAAACAAATAATAGCCAACCTTCACAACGGTGCTGAGCCAGCCGTGCAAATACCCAGCCTGCAGCGACACCCAGTCGGATTCAACGGCAGGTGGGTGTAATAGGCTGCGAATCGATTGCACCACCACGAGTAGTGTCAGAATGGCACCCACGAAAACACGCGCGCGCGTCGTCAGCAGTTCTCGTGATTGCGATTCCGGTGGGGAGCTATTCATCGGAGAAAAAAACACTGAACCCGATCCCTGACTAACTCTTTTCCGCCGCCAATTCATCCAGCGCGTTCGCCGCGGGCGTCAATTGATCGACGCCAAAGACCAGCATGCCCGCTTCCGATCCCGGCTCAAATCCGCAATAGGAATAATCAATATTGATGCGCTTCTCGCCCAGCCGCGCCGCGGCCCGCCCCAGCATTCCCGGATGGTTCGGCAGCTTCACCACCACCACGTCCGTCTCTTCGAAAATCATCTGCGTCCCGCCGAGCACCGTCTTCGCCGTCGCCATATCGTCCGCCACGAACCGCGCCACGCTTTCGCCCTCTTCCACGTACGACTGAAACGCTGTGATATTCACGCCCCGTTCGCCCAGCGCCTGAAAACACCTCCCCAACGCGCCCGGTTTGTCCTCGATTTTTACTGTGAATTCTTTCGCCTTCGGCATTTCGCCTTTGCTCCTCGCTGGATGCGACGCAGGCCGGTGCGAATCACGCCGCGAAATCCTTACTCGTCAGGCCTCGATTCTATCCCACGCGAACGTGATTTGTCCGGCGTTAACGGTCGTTAATTTTTTTTGAAAAGATAACGGGCTGGAAGGGCGGGGCTTCAGCCCCGCCGTAACGCGGACATATCCAATAGGGCTTTAGCCCCTGAAGCCATCCCGTGCTTCGGGGATCCTGCTAAATGGCGGGGTGGCCGCGATCGTGCCCTTCTTAGAATTTCACCGTGACCACCACGATCGACTTCACTGATTTACCGTGAATTTTCGGCTCGCTGAATTGCCAATCGTGTTTCGCAGCCGCAATGATCGCCGCGCCCAGCGTGGGGTCTCCCGCCTGCGTCTGGCCGCTGCTCACTTTTCCGTGTTCGTCCACCAGGAAACGAAGCGTGATCGAGGACCCCGCCGGCGCTTTGGCAGCCACATCCGGCGGCACAGCCGAGTCTTGGATGCTGAACGGAAGATCGAGATAAGCGCTCGGTTGCGGCACTTTGGTATCAACCAGCCCGCTATAATCTTCGTGTGAACCCAAAATCGTCGCATTGAGCGACGCGCCTTCGAGGGAAGGCTTCGGCTGAGCGGCGGGCGGAGGGGGCGCGGCTGCCGGAGCCGGCGTCGCGCGCTTGATCGCGTCCGGAATCATGCTGTCGGCGTAATTCCGCGCATCGCCCGCCACGGGCCCGCCGTTGTTCTCCAACGTGCGAAAATCAGACTGCAATCCTTGCAGCTTCTGCACATCTTTTGCCGCGACTGCGGCATTGTATTGCCCCACCAGCGCCTGGAACTGATTGCGCGCCGCTTGCTGATTCTTCAGCGACGTCAAGTTCGCGTTCACGCTGTTGAAAAGGGTCCGCGCATCCTGCCGGGAGGGATCAGCCGTCAATACCTGGTTCAGGTCGTCGGCAGCCTTCTGGAGACTGTTCAGGTCGCTCGTCTGCCCGCTCAGCTGCTGCGCTTCGGCGAATTTCTGGTTCTCCGCAATGCGTCCCGGAATCTTCGTCGTCAGATACTCGTTCGCATCATCCTTGTGCGCGCCGCCTACCAGCTGCGTGATCTGCTGGAAGTCGCTCTTCGCCTGATCCAGATTGTTCTGATTAAACGCGTCGACGCCCTGGTTCCAGAGCTGGCTTTCCTGCTGCAACACTTTCCGCGCCTGGACGTCCGAAGCCGCGGCCTTGTACTGCGTCTCGAGCTTTTGAACCTTGTCGTCGAGCGGCCCGTTCATCCGCAGCGCTTGATCCAGCTTCTGCTGTGCCTGGTCGAAATTAGAGTTGGCGAATTCCTTTGCGGCTTGGTCGATAAGCGACTGCTGCTGATCCTGCAGCTTCTGTCCCGCTGACTCCACCGGAGGGGCCGGCAGCGGTTGAGCGGGAGCTGCCACAGGACTCGATGGCGCAAACCCCGCCGGCTGCGAGGCCGTTTGTTGCGCCGGTTGCGAAGGCGACTGCGTCACTTTGTAAATCGTGATTGCCAGCACCGCGGCCAGCACCACTGCCCCGATCGCCAGCGGAATCGGCTGCTTCCAGATCGGAGGAGCGGTTTTCTCGGGATAAGGCCCGGCAACCTGCTCCATCGGCGCAACGCGCACTTCGGAAACGACCGGCTCGGCGCGTTTTTTCAACGGTTTCGGCGCAACCTCCACGGCCGCTTCGGACGCCGTCGCCGTGCGGCTGGCGGGCTGTGGCGCTGGTCGCGGCGGCTGCTCGATCACCGGCGCGGGCGTGCCTGCAGCAATCATTGTTGCTGACGCGGCCTCGACCGGCTGCATTTCTGCCGGCGCGGTCGGCGCTCCCTGAATCATCGTCGCCGACTGGTATACGTAATCCCGCGCCGGCGTTCCCGAACTCGCGGGAGGCCACGCTGGAGCGGGCGCCGATGGCGCTGAGGGAACAGAGCCGCCTTGATCTTCCCTGGGCGCCGGGGCGGCAGGCGATTTCTTCTCGGCGGCCTTTTTCTCCGCCGCGGCCTTCTTTTCGGCGGCGGCCTTCTTCTCCGCGGCGGCTGCAGCCGCCTTCTTATCGGCCGCTTCTTTCTTTTTCCGTTCTTCTTCGCGCGCCTGCTCTCGTTTGCGTTCTTCTTCCGCCTCGCGTTCGCGCTGCTGCCGGTCCTGCGTCTCGCGAATACCGCGCAAGGCTTCTTGCACGCGAGGATCGGCCGCATCCAAAATCTGCGTCGCCATCGCCTGGTCGAGCACTCGCGTCGCCTCCGCGAAATTCCCCTCGCTCACCAGCGTCTTGGCCGCTTCGAATTTTTCGTCCTGCTCCTTTTTCTTCTCGCGCTGCGTGATCTCCATCTCCGCGGAGTGCAGCAGCTGCGTGATATCCGTGTCCGGCCCGGTCACCATCATCGTCTGGCGCGCCAGATCGACGGCGTCGGTCAATTCGTCGCGGTTGATCCGCGCTTTCACTTCCCGGATGCGCTTCTCGAGAAACTCCTTTTTCTCTTTCTCTTTTTGTGAGGTTTGCGCGCGCTCAAGCAGGATCTGCAAATCCACGTTGCCCGGCGTTTCCGCCAGCGCCTTTTCCGCGGCTTTTATGGCTTGCGGAAACGAGCCTGCGTCCACGAGAGCACGCACTTGACTGAGCCGTTCGTCGAGCGCGCGCTTTTGCTCGGCGCGCTGCATCTCCCCGCGAACGAATTTCACCAGCTCCAGCAGCTCGAATTCCTGCGGAAACTCCTTGAGGAGCTGTTCCCCGCGCTTAAGGGCCTCGGCCCACTGCGATTCGCTCACCTTCGTGCGCAGCGCCGAAAGCTCGTCCTCGAAGCGCTGCCGTTTTGCTTTCGCCTGCTGCTCTTGCTGAACCAGCGTGATCAGATGGCGCACTGCCGCGTCGCCGGGATAGGCGTTGCGCAGCGGTTCCAGCGCGGCCAGCGCATCCGCATAGCGTTGTGCGGCCAGCAAATTTCGCGCTTCCGCCAGCAACTCCTGCTTTTCCTGCTCGGCCTGGTCGTGACGGACCGTCACCAGCAATTCGCTGATCTCCGCCTCGTTCGGGAACTCCTGCTGTAGTGCGGAGAGAATCTCCACGGCCTGAAGATGCCTCTGTTGCGACCAGAAAGCCCGCGCCTGTTGCAGGCCTTCGCTGATTTTCCGCCGCCTTTCGCGCCGCGCGGTCTCATCGCGAATCTGCCGTCGCAGAGTTTGCGCTTGTTGGTTGGTGCCATCCAGCGCCAGCACGTCATCCAGCAGCTGATCCGCTTCGGGGAGGCTGCCTTCGGCGATCCGCAGCTTCGCGCCCTGCAATTTCTCCTGAATCGTCTTGATGCGATCGATCGACGCTTTGACGCGCGCGGCCAGATCTCGCGCCGGCTCATACTTCGTGTCGATCCGAACGGCAATTTCCGCCTCGCTCTTCGCCTCTTCCAGCCTGCCGGCATCGAAGAGCGCCTGCGCCTTCGCCACCTGCTCTTTTGCGCGCGCCTCGTTCTGCACGCGCCGGATTTCCGCGCCCACGCGATCGAGCAGCGTCTTCGCTTCGGAATTCGAGCTGTCCAGGTGCAGCGCTTCGCGCAGCAGGCCCTGCGCCTTCTGCAACTCCTGGTTTTGGATCAGCTGCTGGCTCTGCGCCACCAGTTCCCCGAGCCGGTCTCTCTGCAGGCGCTTGTGGAGCGGGTCGAGCTCGAGAAGGACGTCCTCCATCGTCTGCAAACGCAGCGTCGCTTCCTTCTCCAGCATCTTCCCCACGATTTCTTCCAGCTCGGCCGGGCAGCCGGGAGCGACCTCGCGCAGCGCCTTTGGCTGCTGCGAGATGATGTTCCACATCAACGCGGCCGGATTATCGCCAAGGAACGGCCGCTGGTACGCCACCAGCTCGTAAAGCATCACGCCGAGCGCCCAGATGTCCGCTTGCGCATCAGCGCGTTCGCCGCGCAGCAATTGCGGAGACATGTAAGCCGGCGTGCCGATCATCAACCCGGTTTGCGTCTTGGACGTATCCACCAGGCGCGCGATCCCGAAGTCCACCACCTTTACGGTGCTGTCCTTCGTCAGCATGATGTTGCCGGGCTTGATGTCGCGGTGGATCACCCCATGCTTGTGCGCGTAGTCGAGCGCACTGCATATCTGCGACATGAACCCGATCTTCTTCGAGAGCGGCAATTCATCGCGCCGCGCCACGATCTTTTCCAGGCTGTCGCCCTCCAGGAACTCCATGGCGATGAAGGGAATATCCCCTTCCTTGCCCAGTTCGAAGACCGTGACGATGTTGGGGTGCTGCAGCGCGCCCGCCGAGCGGGCTTCCTGATAGAAGCGTTCAAGGAGTTCCGGCTTGCCGGCGAGGCCGCTGGTGATGGTCTTCAGGGCGACCATGCGGCCGATGAGCGGGTCCCGGGCCTTATAGACAATGCCCATGGCCCCCTGGCCGACCTCAGCAACGATCTCGTATTTGCCAATATTTGTCAGCAAGCGTTTCTCTGCTGGGACAGAGCTCGACCCGCACTTGTCCGGTTACATAAGTGCACAAAACCTGCCAATTGCTACCTTTTTAGACCTTTTAAGCGGTTTTAAGGCGCCAATTCGCGCCAAAACAGTCAGCTTTCGTGCTGAAAGCCACACCGTACTCGCGAAATTCCGCTGAAAACGCAGCACTTAGCTTCGCCGTCGCCCCAATCACACTCCCCCGCGCAAGCTGAATATCCCCAAACTCCGCCTCCTGTCAACCCCTCATTAGTCCCGCAAAAATTGCCGCTGAATTTCGCAAAGGACCCGTCGCCGAGGCGAGTGAGCGGAACCCGGAAAGGTCGAAACGGAAAATCGCTTCACCGCGTTCCCTCAGCTCGCGGAACGCGTGCGCAGCTATTCGCAGCGGAAAGACTCCCATCCGAACGATGTTACTTGTTCCCAACGAATTTTCCTGATAACAATTGTGCGCCGCGAAGGAGCGAGCGTGTGCCTCCTTCCAGGCCCAGGACTCGGGCCGCGACTTCCATACGACTCTTCACATTTCCAGGCTGAGGGAGCCCGGTGCGGATAGATTATGGAGCACAGACGGACGTGGGATGTGTCCGTGAACTGAACGAGGACAACCTGCGGGTCCTGCCGGAGTTGAACCTGTTTATTCTGTCCGACGGGATCGGTGGCGCCGCCCACGGCGAAGTGGCGAGCGAAATCGCGGTTACCACGATCGAGCAACACTGCCGCAACGCTGCGCAGGATCCTTCTCTTCCCTACGAAGGAGACTTTCGGCCCGATCTCAGCGACAAGACGAACCGCCTCGCCAGTGCCTTACGGCTGGCAAACCACGCCATCTACCAAGCCGCCTCCACGGACGCAAACATGCGCGGAATGGGCGCCACTATCGTCGCCGTCTGGCTCGAAGGCGAGCGCCTAAGCCTCGCGCACGTGGGCGATAGCCGCGCATACCGTCTGCGCCAAGGCACACTCGAACAGTTGACTCGCGACCACTCGCTGGTCGCCGAGCAGGTTCGGCTCGGGATCCTCACGCCGGAGCAGGCCGAGCGAAGCGAATATCAGACCATGCTGATTCGCGCGCTCGGCGCTTCAGAAACTGTCGAAGTCGACGTCGACGAGCACGTGATGCTGGTTGGCGACGCTTACTTGCTTTGTTCGGACGGTCTTTCTCGAATGGTCCCGGACGACAAAATTGCCGAAGCCATCCTCGCGCTGAAAAAGCCGCAGAAAGCCACCGAACATCTGATCGACCTCGCCAAAGCAGCCGGCGGCCTGGATAATGTCACCGCGATACTGATCCGTTGCCAGCCCCAATCGCGCGGGCTTTTTGGCCTCTTCCGCCGCGACTGAGCAACTGACAAACGCCTTCAACTCGCCAGTTGGAAATTTACTTGCACCTGCAGCTTGATAGGTGTCGGCTGCCCATCGAGAATCGTGGGCTGATATTTTCTGTGCGCCACAGAATTGAGAGCTGCCTGCACCAACAATGGAGGGCCGCTCACGGCGCGGGCTTCCACCACGTCACCGTGCTCATCGATAATCGCAAGAATCACAACCGTGCCTGAAATGCGCGCGGCTCTCGCAATCGGCGGGTACATCAGCGTCGGAGAGAAAAGCAGAACCGGCTGTTTCATATTGCCACTGATGAAAACCGGCACTTTTTTGGCGGGCGCAGCGACAGGAGCCGGAGGCGGCGGCGCCGCGGTTCCATCACCGCCGAACACAGAGCCCATCCCTCCGACGACTCCCGCGTTCGACTGAATCGACGGCGCTTCCGCAACTTCCGGCGCTTTCATCGAAATCGTCTTCGGAATTGTCGTGGGAACGGAAAGCTTCGCTACGCTCGTCGTGTATTTCGGTGCGGCGGCTTGCGGACGAGTCACGATGGGCCGCGGAGGAGGAGGAGCGGGCAGAGGTGGCGCAACAAGAAATGTCTTGTTCAGTTGCTGGATCGTCAGGCCGTTTGAAATCAGCAGAGGCAGGATTATGAGCAACGCCAAAACCCCGGTGTGAACCACGAGCGAGATGCTGCTCTGCAAGAGACGTTTCTTCTTGTGGCCGGATGGCGGCTCGAGCATGGCGTTGGCGAATGCACCGGGTTGGATCGCACTGGCACTGGACTGCGGGGTCGACATCGGAAAGTCTCCTTTTTTAAAGACACACGTACACTGCGGCGCAAAGATCATGCTTTGCGATTTACAGCCGGAAAACCGAAGAAGCCTTAACTCGCGGCCCTGTGGACCCCTCCGGTACAGCTCGGAAGGGCTTTAGTACGGCCTGAACAGATTCGAGTGCCTACACTAATAAGCACAGTACGATGGTGCAAATATTCCGGCGCGGATGCAAACTCATAGATCAAATGGAAACCATTTGCGGTGCTGATGCGTAGTGGAACCGCGATTTTATTCTCTAAAACTCACGAAAAGACGCACGCGATTGAATCGCCCTAATTCCCAGGACGAATTGAACGCAGAGATCTGATTTGAGTAGACGACTTTTCACTTCGCGAGCGGTCGATAGGTTACGCGGAAAGAAACTGCTTGAGAAGAATCGCCGTACCGTCAGGATTCTCTTCCGGGAAAAAGTGTCCTCCCTTCATCGCCTGCCCTTGCACGTGCGGAGCCCACTGCCGCCAGATGCCCAGCGGGCCGCCATCTTGGGGATAGAAAGTATCGAGAGGTCCGCCCTCGGCCCACAGATGCAGCATCGGGCATTCGATTCGCCTCGACGCCTCTTTGTCAGCGCGGTCGTGCTCGACGTCGATCGTTGTAGCGGCGCGATACTCCTCGCAGATTCCGTGAACGCGCGCCGGATCGCGATAGGTTGAAACGTACTCTTCGAGAACATCCTGAGTGAACGTCCCGTGACCGAAGGGGTTATCGAAGACGGCCTGGGGAGCACGGACCAGGTAGCTCTCCGGGAGCGGCACCTGCTGCGCCAGCAAAATCCACGGCCAGTAGGTCCGCGCGAAACGCGCATCGGCGCGGCTCCATCCTTCGAGAATCGGAATTACGTCGAAAACAGCGAGACGCCCGACGTTCTTCGGGTGATCCAGAGCCATCCGATAGCAGACGCGCCCGCCGCGATCGTGCCCGATTGCCGCAAAGGTGGAAAAGCCGAGTTGCTCCATCACTTCAACCAGCTCTTTCGCCATTGCACGCTTCGAGTAAGGAAAGTGATCGTCCGTAGAAGCAGGGATTCCGCTGCGGCCATAAGCGCGCAAGTCCACGCACACGACCGAATAGTCCCCTGCAAGCTTCGGTGCTAAGCGCCGCCACATCAGGCTTGTTCGCGGGAAACCGTGAACCATAAGAACCGGCGGCCCGTCTCCATAGCGACGCACGAACACCGTGTTTCCCGAGACCTCTACTGGGAAGACCCCGAAGGAGCTTCGAGGAGCGGATTGTGAACCGGCCTCTTCTTGCATTTGCATACCTACCCCGCCGTCGCTCTCTGCGCTTTGCGGGCGCCGCACGATTTCCCCACAGAGCCCTACTTCGAAAGAGTCTGGCGCGCGGCTTCGAGAATCACATCCACCACAGGCGCCGGCTGCGTGTACATGGGAGTGTGGTCTACCGGATGGCATCGCGTTGTCGCTCCCATACGTTCAGCCATGAACCGCTGCGTTTTCGGATGGATCATGCGATCTTCCTCTGCGATCAGAAACCACGAAGGTTTCGATTTCCATAGCGGCGTTGGTGCCGGCTCCTGAATGCACTGGACCGAAATCGGCCGCTGGATCGCGTCCATCACTTTCGTTTGCTCCGCTGACGCTTTGTGCGCAACCGCCCGCTGGAAACCGCCTTCCGGCATCCACAACCATCCATCCGCATCGGGGGCCAATTTCGGCGCTTCCGGATGAGCCGATTCGCGGTAGAACACTTTCGCGACCGTCTCATCCTCATCCGGCGCGAGCGCCGCGATATACACGAGCGCTTTCGCTCGCTTTTCAGTTGTTGCAGCGATCACGGCTCCTGCATAGGCATGGCCAACCAACACAACCGGTCCGCTGGTTCGTGCCACCGTTCGGTTCAACGCAGCGACGTCATCACTGAGCGAGGTGAGCGGGATCGGAGCGCACGTCACGCGAAGCCCCTGCTTTTCAAGCGGCAAAATCACGCTGCGCCAGCAGGAGCTATCGGCCCATGCGCCGTGCACCAGCACAGCCGCTGCGTTCTCTGGAAATGCGCTCATCGTGACTTCCCCTCGCCGGACTCGAGTGTTTTTTGCAGAAACTCTTTCATTGCGGCGGTAATCTCCGCCACGTGAGTCTCAATCGCGAAATGGCCGGTATCGAGAAATTGTATTTCTGCCTTCGGCAGGTCTGTTTTGAAAGCCTCGGCGCCTGCGGGGACGAAGAAAGGATCGTTCTTGCCCCAAATTGCAAGGAGGGGCGGCTGCGATTGCCGGAAATATTCCTGAAATTCCGGGTAGAGCTTTACGTTCGACGCATAATCGAGAAACAAATCCAGCTGAATTTCTTTATTGCCCGGGCGCTCGAAAAGAGCCGTGTCCAGCGTGTACGATTCGGGCGGGACGCTCTCCGGATTCGCGACGCCGTGCGTGTACTGCCAGCGCGTTCCCCCCTCCGTCAGAATGCTTTGGCGAAGTATGTCACGGTTCTCGGCCGTCGGCTCGCTCCAGTACTTGCGGATCGGTCCCCAGGCGTCGCCCAGGCCCTCTTCATACGCGTTTCCGTTCTGCGAAATAATCGCCGTTATTCTCTCGGGATGAGCCATGGCCAAACGAAATCCGGTCGGCGCGCCGTAATCGAACACGTAAATTGCGTAACGGTCTAATTTGAGCGCTTCCGTGAAGGCCTCGATCGTCAGTGCCAGCTGCTCGAAGGAGTAGGCGTATTTTCTTGTCGAAGGCACCTCGGTGAATCCGAAACCCGGCAGGTCCGGTGCGATGACGCGGTAATCATCAGCGAGGCGCGGAATCAATTCACGGAACATGAAAGATGATGTTGGGAATCCATGGAGCAGGAGAACCACAGGCGCGTTCGGGTCGCCCGCCGTACGATAAAACACGTGGATTCCGTCTGCTTGCACCCGACGGATGGATGCGAGAGGAACCCCGAGTCGACTGCTGCCATGTTCGCGAGCGCCCGGGCCCGCCGCCGCTCGTCTTGCGCCCGTGCGCGACACTGCGTCACTCATAAATTCCTCCTCATTGCTGTTTTTCGGCGGTTCAGCACGCGGTCACGTGCTCAGAACTTCTCAAGCTTCGCCACGCCGAATACCGCATGAAACCTCTCGCAATAAATCACGACCGCGTCGTAAGTGTTCAGATCCGTGGAGTCAGGGAGCTCATAGTTTTGATCACCCTGATTTGCCTTCAACGTACCCAGTTCTATACTGTTCAAGTCGCCCTTCACGAACTCGCTTTGAAGAGCAGCGTCCCCGCTTTCGGCCAATACCACGTGGACATCCGGCCCATTCGACGTTGCGAAATCCGTCAGCCGAAGCTCGCGCTTGCCGTCGGACGCTTGATAGACCGAGGCGCGCCCGCTCGTCGGATGCGCCTTGCCTGTCAATAGGCCCGTGTAAAGCGGCTGAGCATCTGCGTTCGAAGCAAACGGCGCGGGCTCGTTCACCTTGACGTTGATCCACAGTTTTTCCGGCCGGAATGCCCACCACGCGGCCACAAGGATGGGCACCGCAATAGCCGCCAGAACGTACTTCTTCCGCGAAAACCAGGAAGTTGCGCCCATTGTCATGGTTTGCCTCCTTTCAGCGCTCAAAACCGAGGCCTCAGTCGCGGCCTAAAACCCACGACCGATCGCCTGAGGTTAAAATTTTTCCAGAGGCGCGGCGCCAAAGTTTGCGTTGAACCGCTCGCAATAAATCGAAACCGTCTGGTACGTGGAAAGGTCCGTGCCCTTCGGGATCACGTAGTTCTGGTCGCCTTCGTTTCCCTTCAGCTTTCCCAGTTCGACTCGCGGCGTAGCGCTCTTCAGAAAATTCGCATCGTCGTCAGCGTCTTTCGCCGCAATCAAAATCACATGCACATCCGGGCCGTTCGAGGTTTTGAAATTCGTCAGGCGAAGGACAAGCTTTCCGTTCGCCTGCTGGTAAATTGTGGCGCGGCCCGAAGTCTGATGGACTTTGCCGTGAAAGGTGCCGGTTTCGAGAGTCTTGGTCGCGTTGTCGGCCGCGTTCGCCGTAGAATGCCACGCGAAAATCAGGGTCAGCGTGAGAAGCGCAAATCCCAATTTGATCCTTGGAAGCATCGTTCTCTCCTTTGTCTTTTTTTTGAGCGCCTGAAGGCGCTGCGAGGGGTGAAGGCAGTTGAAGTGCCAAAAGCGCAGCTCTGCCGCTGGCAGGCGTAAATGCTTCTGTTATTTGCGGTTGTTGAGGCCAAGGCGATTCCGCCGGTTCCGGCGTTCGACGAATCTCTGATGGATTTCCGTCACTGACGGGTTTCAGTCGCGGTGGCTGTCACGCTGGAGATAAATTTTGGCGGCTTCTATGCGCAGTCGTTGCCGGCCGAAGCGGCAAAGCTGCGCTGCTGCGGCGCCGCAGCAGGCCGGGCGATGCGGAGCTTCTTCATCCTGTAGGCCAACGACGTTCGCTTCATGCCCAATCGATGCGCCGCGCCGTTTCGCCCGCCGATGACCCAGTTGCTGGCTTCCAGCACGCGCAGGATATGATCTCGCTCCACTTCCGCGAGACCGTTCATCGGGGCATTGAATTCCCGGCGCGGCTGGAAAGGCTCGAGTTCTGAGATCGGCGCGGACAATACGGACTGCGAGGACAGTATCACCGCCCGCTCGAGAAAATTCTGCAATTCGCGCACATTGCCGGGCCAGCGGTAGCGCACCAGCGCGTCCATGGCCTCCGGCGGAATCACGTCGATGCGCTTGTTCATCCGTTGGGCATAAAGCCCAGTGAAGTGCCGCACCAGTCTCGGGATATCATCCCTACGATCGCGCAACGGAGGAACGCGAATCGGAAATACTTTCAAACGATAGTAGAGGTCCTCGCGAAACGTTCCTTGCTTCACCATCGCAGGCAAATCGCGATGCGTGGCCGCGATCATGCGGACGTCGACCCTGTGCGTGCGGTTGCTGCCCAGCCTCTCGAACTCCTGTTCCTGCAAGACGCGGAGCAGTTTCGCTTGCAGTTCCAGAGGGATGTCGCCGACCTCGTCAAGAAATAGCGTGCCCTTGTCAGCCAATTCGAAGCGTCCGGTCTTTTGCGCGATCGCCCCGGTAAACGCTCCCTTTTCGTGCCCAAAGAGCTCGCTCTCGAGCAGTCCCAAAGGAATCGCCGCGCAATTCAGTTTCACAAACGCCTTTTCGCTGCGGCTGCCCAGTCTGTGTATCGCCCGCGCAATTAGCTCTTTGCCTGTGCCCGTCTCTCCGAGAATCAGCACGCTCGAATCCGTCGGCGCCACAACGGACACCAGGCTCAACGCTGTCTTCAGCTCAGGGCTCTCGCCCACGATTTCGCCGAATTCCAAACGAATTTCCTCTTCCAGATACAGCCTCTGCTTCGCTTCGCTGTCTCGATCCTGCGTCGCCTTCTCGTAGTTCAGCGCATTCTCGACCGCAATCGCCACTTGCCGCGCCACCTGTGCCAGGAAATTGACTTCATCCGCGGCAAAGGCCTTTTCCGACCGGCTCAGCGCGGCCAAAATCCCCACAATCCCGCTTCGACCCTTCAGCGCAAAGTCGCATCCCGAGACTAGCCCTTCCGCGCTCACCCGCTCGTAGAACGCCTTGCCATCAGGGCTTGCGAAGGTGTCCGGGTCGTCGCGAAGATCCCCGAAGCGGTCAACTCGTTCGTTCCTGCCCGTTCGAAAGGTTTTGCCGCACGTCGAACCGTGGATGGGGACAAGCGTGCCATCCGAAATGAAACCGCGGCCTTGGGGGTTATAAAGAATCGTCATGCGCAAGGCGTCGCTCGAATGCGGCAGCAGCAGCGCACAAAGATCGCAGTGCGTTACGCTCAGCAAGTTGGTCGATAGCGCCTCGGTCAAATGCGAGAGGTCCAGGCTCGAACTCATGCTATTCGTGATTTCCAGCAGCAGGCTCAAACGGTCGCGCTCGTGCCGCAGGGCCTCTTCGTTGACGCTGCGTTCGATTGCGATGCCTGTGATGTGACTCGCGTTTTCGATCAGCGCTAAATCTGTCTCGCTCGGATTGCGCACTTCCCGGGAAAGCACCGCGAAAGTCCCCAGCGCCCTTCCCTCCTTTGAGAAAAGAGGCCGCGACCACACCGAGCGAATGCCAAACGGCGCCATCAGGTCGCGATAGTCATCCCACGTGGATTCCGCCAGGATGTCCGGCACATATACCGCTTCCCTCCTGTAAACCGCTGTGCCGCAAGAGGCGCCCTTAGGCCCGATTACCGTGCGGCCCACGTGACTTGCAAATCCGGGAAGGGTGGGGGCCGCGGCGCAGTAGAGATGTTTTCCGTCTGAATCGGGAAGCCAGATGGTGCACAGCATTCCATCCGCCTGGGATTCCACCGACCGGGCGATGGCTGCCAGCACGTCTTCAAGCGGCGAGCCTGCGAAAATCAGATCGAGAATATTAAGAAGAGAATCGCTTGAAAGTAGCACAGGCCCAGTGCGCGGCCGCTCTTCCGCCGTTGAAGCTCCTTCACGAAAGGATGATGAAGTGCTCATGAGCTGCTCTTCCCTGGCGCCTCAATTCAAAAAGGATCCCTCTGCGAACCCACCCATTGTACTCTCTCGCAGCCTCCAACCAGAATCGCCGACACGCGAGGCTACCCTGGCAAGCCCGCCTCAAGGGGTAATCACGCGGAGCTGGGAAGCCAGCCATTAGCTGCGGGCGCGCTGCGCTTGCCGCGTCACCCGGCGCAGTCTAGAATGGAATCCCGCGCGGATGCCACTGCATCGGTAGTGTGTACGCCCGCTCGAAAGGAATTCATGCAAAACGCGCCCAGCGAATCGGAATTGCTCGCGGCTCTGCGCACGGTCGTCGATCCCGTGCAGCGCAAAGACGTGGTCACTTTGCGCATGGTGAAAGACATCGCAGTCGCCGGCGGGAATATCGCCGTTTCACTGCCGATGCCGCCCTCGCCGATGCGCGATGCGATCGCCAAAGACATTCGCGCGGCGGTGAGCAAAGTCGCCGGCGTGACCAACGTAGACGTGCGTTTCGATTCGCCCGCGCCTGCGGGTGCGCAGCAGCAGCGTCCCCAAGGACATGGGCCGCATGGACACGGACCGCAGCCGGGGCAAGCGCCGGTTCGCGCGAATTTGCCGGGCGTGAAAAACCTGATCGCGGTCGCCAGCGGCAAAGGCGGCGTTGGGAAGACGACCGTCGCGGTGAATCTCGCGATCGCTTTGCAGAAGATGGGCTCCGCCGTCGGGCTGATGGACGCGGACGTTTACGGTCCCAATGTGCCGGTGATGCTTGGCGCAAACGAGCAGCCGCGCATGGCCGATCAGCAAACGATTGTGCCAGTCGAGGCTTATGGCTTGCGGACGATCTCCATGGGCCAGTTGAATCCCGGCGATAAACCGCTTGTCTGGCGCGGGCCGATGCTGCACAGCGTGATGCAGCAGTTTCTGAAAAATGTTCGCTGGGGGAACCTGGATTACTTGATTGTCGATTTGCCGCCGGGGACGGGCGACGTGCAGCTCAGCCTGATACAGAGCGTGGCGTTGACTGGCGCGGTGATCGTCACCACACCTTCGATCGTGGCGCTTGCCGATGTGCGCAAGGCCGTCGAGATGTTCAAGCAGGTGAACGTCGAGATTCTTGGCGTCGTCGAGAACATGAGTTATTTTTCGTGCCCGCACTGCGGGGGCCGCATTGATGTCTTCGGCCATGGCGAGGGCGCGCACATGGCCAAGGCGTTTGGCGTGCCGTTTTTGGGCGAGATCGAAATCGATCCGCAGATTCGCATTGGGGGCGATACGGGGAAGCCTGTGGCCGCTTTTGGGGAAGACGCGCCCGGGGGCAAAAGTATTTTTGCCGTTGCACGCAATGTGGCGGCGAGAGCTGCGGAGTTGAGTGGCGCCGGCGCCGGTCCGGTGGTCGAAATCCTGTGAGCGAAAAGAAGCAATTTCGTGCCATCAAGGGCACGCGCGATATCCTTCCGCCCGATTCGGCGCTTTGGAATTGGTTTGAGCGCCAGGCGCGCGACACATTCGAAGCTTACAGCTTCCGCGATATTCGCACGCCGATCTTTGAGGATACGGATCTTTTCGCGCGTTCTGTTGGAACAGACACGGACATTGTTTCGAAAGAGATGTATACGTTCGCGGCATCGAGTGAAGTCGGATCCGAAGGCGACCAAATGAGCCTTCGCCCCGAAGGGACAGCGTCGGTTTGCCGCGCGTATATCGAGCATGGGATGCACACGCTGCCGGGAAATGTGAAGCTTTATTACGGTGGACCGATGTTCCGCCGCGAGCGTCCGCAGAGAGGCCGTTATCGGCAGTTCTACCAAATGGGCGCGGAGGTCTTGGGGCCGTCAGACGCGCCTGGCATTGACGCGGAAGTGATTGAAATGCTCGTCGTGCTCTTCCGGCGCGTCGGCTTGGAAAAGACCACCCTCTACCTGAACTCCATCGGCTGCAAAGAATGCCGCCCGAAATATGTGGAGTTGCTGCGCGGCGAATTGCGCGGGGTAAAAGAGCAGTTCGGCGCCGATAGCCAGCGGCGCATCGAAACGAACCCGTTGCGCGTGCTCGATTCGAAGCTTCCCGAAGAGCAGCCGATCATTGAGAAACTGCCGCGCATTTCCGATCATCTCTGCGACGATTGCCGCGCCCATTTCGGAAAGCTAAAAGACGAACTCGCGCTGCGCAATATCGCTTACGAAGAAAATTGGCGGCTGGTGCGCGGACTGGACTATTACACGCGCACGACGTTTGAAGTGACTGCGGCCGGACTCGGCTCGCAGAATGCGGTCTGCGGCGGCGGACGTTATGACGGGCTAGTCGAACTGCTTGGCGGCCCGCCGACCAAAGGCATCGGGTTCGCAATCGGGACGGATCGCGCGATCCTCTCGATTCAGGAGAGCGGCAAATTGCCCCACCTGCCGGGGCTCGCGGTTTTTGTTGCGTGGATGGGGCTCAAGGCGTATCCGGCGGCGGTGGCGATGGCGCGCAAGCTGCGCGATTGTGGGTTGATCGTCGAGCTTCCGGCCGAAGAGATGAAGTTCAAAAAATCGCTCGGCCTCGCAGACAAGCTTGGCGCAAAATATGCGCTGATCATCGGCGACGACGAAGTCGCGAGCGGCACGTATACGCTGAAGCGGCTTGCGGACGCGAACCAGCAGAAGCTCGCCGAGCCGGAGCTGCTCGAATACCTCGAATCGGAGCGCCGCGGCGCCTGATCCTCGAGCCCGAACGGGAGATACACAAACTTGCTCGACACACTCGGAAACCTGAAGCGCACAAATTATTGCGGCTCTCTCCGCGCGTCTGATGCAGGCAAAGACGTCGTGCTGATGGGCTGGGTGCATCGGCGGCGCGATCTAGGCCAGCTTATTTTTATCGATCTGCGCGACCGCGCGGGCATCGCGCAAATCGTCTTCAATGCCGATCATCCCGAGGCGCATGCGAAGGCGGAAGATCTGCGCTCGGAGTTCGTGGTCGCGGTCGAGGGCAAGGTGATTCTGCGGCAGAAGCCGAATCCGGATATTCCCACGGGCGAAGTGGAAGTCGTCGCCACGAAGCTGCACGTGCTGAACAATTCGAAGACGCCGCCGTTTCAGATCGAAGACGAAGTCACCGCAAGCGAAGAGACGCGCCTGCGCCATCGCTATCTCGATTTGAGGCGGCCAAAGCTTCATCACAATATCGAGTTGCGGCATCGCATCATTTTCGAAATTCGCAAGGTGCTCGACGAGCTCGGGTTTTTTGAGATTGAGACGCCGATTCTCACGCGGTCCACGCCGGAAGGCGCGCGCGACTGCCTCGTGCCCAGTCGCATTCACCACGGCCAGTTCTACGCGCTGCCGCAATCGCCGCAAATCTTCAAACAAATCCTGATGATTTCGGGCATGGACCGCTATTTCCAGATCTGCCGCTGTTTCCGCGACGAAGATTTCCG
>DATJOL010000179.1:0-5211 GCA_035507075.1 Candidatus Aquilonibacter sp.
CATGAGCTGCCTCAAGACTTCCACCGGCGAGGCCGAGCGAATCGCGTAGCGTTCTTCTTCATACGCCTCGACCAGCAGGGTCAGCACCTCGGCAAGATTCTTCTCGGCGGCGGTCAGGCGGCTGCGGCGTTCCAGTTCCAGCAGAGCGGCGAGATATCGTTCGTTTTGCGCGTCCGAGGTGATGACCTTCGGAACGCCATCGAGCACATCGGGTTTCTCAAGCACGGCAGTCATTTTTCCACCGGTCTTCTGCCGAAGCCACGAAATTTTAAGGTATGACGCCTATCGACAGTTGAGGGTTAGAGTCGAGCTTTTAGAACGGCGTCGGCGGCATCGTAGCCGGTCTGGACGGCGCCCTCCATAAAGCCTTGCCAATCGGCGATGTGTTCCCCGGCGAAAAATACGCGACCAAATCGTGCCTTTAGCGCGGGCATCACGGTGAACCACTGCCCCGGCCGGTAGAACGCATAAGCACCACGTGTGAAACGGTCCGCCTGCCAGGCTTGCTGCTCGATCGCGAGCGCCGTGCGGATGCTTTTTTCGCTATTCCAGTTCAATCCGTAGGCGTTCGCCACGTCTTCGATGATCCAGTATTTCAATTTCTCCAAAGGCGACGCGGCGATGTCGTCCGCCTTCTCGCCAATGGCGTAGCTGCAAAGAATTCGTTTGGCGCTGCCTTGCTGCAGATACGTGCTATCGAAACAAAAATCGGAGGCCAGGTTCGTGCAAACCGAGAAGCCGCCCATGCGCGGCTTCGGCCAAAAGCGCTCCGAACACAGCACGGCCGTTTTCGTGATGCGGGCGTATTGCAGCTCCTTCGCCGCCTCGAGCTTTTCTTCCGGTGGTTGTTCGCCCCAATCGATATCCAGCAAGCAGTGAGCGGGAATCGCGCAAATGCAAAAGTCGGCGGTGAGAGAACAGTCCGAAGCGCCCACTTGCACCTCGACGCGGCGATGCGCGTGCCGGATGCCAACCACAATGTGCTCCAACTTGATGTTCTCGCGCCCAATTTCATCGCCCAAAACGTCGATGAGCCTCGAATTTCCTCCGGGGACCTTAAAATCCATCTCATCCGTGTTGTCGACGGCCTGCTGTTTGTTGGACAAATACTCCGTCGCAGCCGAGTAGGCCGAATTCATCCGGATCGTTTCTCCGAAATCGGTGCTGTCCATTAGGTCCCGGCGCAGGAGGTCTTCGCGGTTGAATCCCAGGATTTTCAATTGCGTCCACCAGTCGATCTTGTCCATCTCGGCCCATTGCTTTTTGCCATATTTCGCAAACTTCTCGGCGAAGCTGTCCCAGATTTCCTCCGCCTCCGGAGACATGCACCATTTCCCGGGTGGAATCAACTTCGCCGGGTTCTCCCCATCCCAAAAAGAGTTGGCATACTGATGGGGCTGCAAAGGCCAAAGACCCAATCGACGGCAAAGCCCCTTCATGAGGTCGTGATTGCGGCCGATCCACTCGCCGCCGAGTTCGCAATTCAACCCCGGCGCTTCGACAAAGCGGTGAGTCTTAACACGCCCGCCAAGCCGATCCTGAGCTTCGAGCAGGGTGACGCGGCAGTGATGTTTCGTGAGACGGTAGGCCGCCGCCAGGCCCGCTAGGCCGGCGCCAATCACAATGCATTCCTTGCGCCTCATGTGAAATTCCTTTTTGCGTGCGGATGGAGAACCCGCTCCCGTGCGCGGCACTATATAGCATTCTGGGTAACTTATCTATCGATTATGTCGAGGACGGAACGCGCGGCAACCAGTAAGATGACATTAATACTACTCATTCAGTAACGGTGATACTATTCAGCAGGTCGTTGAGGGCAACACTTTTTGCAACAGGAAAAAGCATCGCGCGTCTGTCACCTGTGCATTCTGGCGCTCGCCATTGAGTGGATATTCTTCGGCTCCTTGCATTTCACATTTCGCCAAGGAACGTTGGCGGAAGTGCCTCCATGCATTCCGTTTAAGATTCTTGTCGTCGGCGTCACAGGCATGGTGGAGGTGGCGACCGGAATTCTGATCCTATTTCCCAAAATGCGGAAGTTCGCCGCAGCGACTTCGCTTGTGCTCCTTGTTCTCTTCCTGCCCTCAATTTATCGAATGTTAGTCGTCGACGATGCAATGAAGCTGGGGGCGTGGACCAATTTTGTACGGGTGCTCCTCGTTCCAAATCATGTTTTCCTTATTTTGTGCGCGGTATACCTCTGGCGTTCTCCGGAGTCGCTGACACTCGGCCCGGCTCAGGTTCTTGAAGAAGTTCTGAATTATCGGCGAGAGCCAGCAGGTCGAGCCGGAACATTCGTCGTTGCGTCGGTAATGCTATTAGCCAACGTTGCCGGACTGCTGGTGATTCTGAGTTCACCGTGGCATCAATCTCCCGCGATGCTCTGGGCGATCATGTGCCTCGCCACCGGTGCCCTCGCCGGCTTTTTATTCGGTGTGCCGAGGGTGAACCCGGACGAAACGAGGCGGACTGGACTCCGCCCGAACACAAACATTGAGGTTGTATCTGACTGGCTCACGAAAATTATCGTTGGAGTTGGGCTGGTCGAATTCCATCAGGTGGGAGGTTTCCTCAAGGAAGTTGCTCATGAACTAGGGCAGGCTCTTTCGCCACAGATTGGCGCCGAATCCTTCGCGCAAGCCCTAATCGTCTATTTCTTCGTGGCCGGGGCGATTCAAGGATATCTTCTTACCCGCATGTACTTAACCGAACAATTTGAAGACGACCAGTTAACGCGGGGCCAGGCGGTACGAAAGTAAGGCAAATCGTCGGATTCCCTGCTATAGGCTTGCGCGGAATTCCGAAGGGAGAGGGCCCGTCCTAAGCTCCCTCACAAACTTCACCACGTCGCCCCGGCGCAACTTCCGGCAAACCTTGCTGATCGAATCCTTCTCGCGCGCGTCGAGAACGCACATCATCGCCCTCACCAGCTTCGCGTGTCGCGGCAGGACGGTCCCCATCAGTTTCCTGCCGGACGCCGTCAGCTCCACGACCGCGACCTTGCGTCCTCTTCTTCCGTCTTGCCGGGCCTTCGGCAGACGGGCGCGCTCGAATTCCACCGGCGCCAGGCTCGCCATTTTCCGTTCCACCCATCCGCGCTTTTGCAACCGCGCGACGATCACTTGCACGTCCTGCCGCGGGCGCCCGATTCTCGCGGCGATGTCCGGCGCGGTCAGCGCGCTCTCGCGATAGAGCATTTCCATCAGGCGAAAATCCATCATCGTCATATCGAACGCTTCGAGCGGCGCGCGCATCTCTCGTTTTAGCCAGTCCGCCGTGTCGATCAGGTCCAGATAGGCGCGGAAAGCCCGCTCGGTCTTCTGTCTTTGGGTCAGCCGGCGCATAACGTGGCAAAACCTGCCAAATCCCGCCATTTTGGCGCATGTAAGGGCATTTTAACCGCCCGACGAGATTCCCGTTGGAGGCACCATTGGTGCTGCTCTTGATGCTAGAAATAAAAGCGAAGCACCGGGACGGCGGCAAACGTCTCACCGCTGGTATCGTTCATTAATTCGCCCTCTGTCAATCGCGGAAACTACGGAGAGATCCGGCTGGGACTTCGGCTCTCCTTAGAGGGTCGGAGCTTCCAGCGTCCGTGTGGCAACGCGTCGTGTAGCAGCGTCCGCGCCGGCTCCTGGTGTACGCGCGAATGCGCGACGGTTTACAGGTGGAAGCGTAAGGCTTCAGCCTCGCGAAAAGGGCACTGAGAGAAAGGGCTTTAGCCCCGGGACGTTTTCTTTAGGGGGTCGGAGCTTCCAGCTCCGACAATGCGGGCCAAACCACGACATAAACGGCACGAAATCTTCACGGGCTTCAGCCCCTGAAGAGTGAGTCTCCGCTACTTCTCCGGCAATTCGAAGACCCACACGGCGGATTCGCGGTTGTCGAATGGGCAGATTTCACCTAGGCTGGCGCTATGCGGTACTCCAATATCATCACGATTGAACCCGGTAAGCGCGGAGGTAAGCCCTGCATTCGAGGCCTGCGCGTTACCGTGTACGACGTGCTCGAGTACCTGGCCAGCGGGATGAGCCACGCGGACATTCTTCGGGAATTGCCGTTCCTCACGGAAGAGGATATTCGTGCTTGCCTCGCCTACGCCGCCGATCGCGAACGCACGTCGCATTCGGAAACACTGCCGGGCTAAAGCACCCGGCGCTACGCCTGAATCTACTTCTCGGGCAGCTCGAAGACCCAGACGGCGGATTCGCGGTCGGGCGGATTCTGGATCTCGGGCACCAGCACGGGAAACGTGCCGGTGAGCGGGCTGCCCGCTCCGACGACGACCGCGACGTACTGCTTGCCGCCCACGCTGTACGTGATCGGGCAGGCGACCGGCACGTCGTTGAGGCGAATCCGCCAGAGCACTTTCCCGGTGGCCGTGTCGTACGCTTTCAGGTAGCGATCGAGCGCGCCCGAAAAAACGACTCCGCCGGCCGTCGCGAGAATGCCGGTCATCTGCGGCGCGCGCTGGCGAGCCGTCCACGCCACTTTCCCGGTTTCGAGGTTGAACGCTTCGAGGCGCCCGATGTTGCCGTCGCTATCGGGCCGCGGCCGGATGAACCAGTTGTAGCCGGACGTAAGATTGCCGCGATGGCCGGGCCCCGCGGGAATCAAGTCCATGCAGGATTCATTCATTGGGACGTACATGATCTTCGACGAAGAGTCGTAGGATCCGGCGATCCAGTTGCGCCCGCCGCCCGGATGCGGGCAGATCGTGTGCGGCTTGTCGTCGCCCATCACGGCGCTCTGCGCGATCGTCTTTTCGCCGGTTTTCGGATCGATCGACGCGACCACGTTCTGGATGCCGAGGTCCTTCGAGAAAACGTATTTCCCGGTGGCCGCGTCCATCGCTTCGTAAATTCCCATCTTGCCGGAAGTGACCACCAGCTTTTCATCCGCGCCGTTCTCCGGCAAATGGATGAGCTGCTGCTCGAACGCCCAGTCGAGGTCCCACTGGTCGTTGTGCACGTGCTGGAAATACCAGACGAGCTTCCCGGTGTCGGGATCGAAGGCGAGCGTGGAATCGGTGTAGAGGCCGTCGTTCGAAAATCCCGGGACGCGATGCAGCACGGGCCCGGTGTCGTACGTCTGGCCGACGCCGAAAAACGCCAGCCCAAGCTGCGGATCGTAGCTGCCGGGCGTCCAGACGGATGCGCCGTTGCGCTTCTCGTTGGGCAGGCCGTTCCAACTGTCGCCGGGCTCGCCCTG
>DATJOL010000180.1:0-54739 GCA_035507075.1 Candidatus Aquilonibacter sp.
AGCAAAACTGCGCAAACGGCCCGCGCCGGGCAAATGGTCGATTCACGAGATCGTGATGCACATGGCCGACACGGAGATCGTTTACGGGTTTCGGATACGCCTGATCCTGGGCGCTCCGGGAGCGACTCTCATCGGTTTCGACCAGGATCAATGGGTGACGGCCCTTCATTACGACAAGCGCGATACAGCAACGGCGCTCGAGCAATTCGCGGCCCTGCGCAAAGCAACCGTGGCGATGCTGAAAACGATCACGCCGGAACAGTGGAAGCATTCGGGACTGCACTCGGAGCGCGGCCAAGAGAGCGTGGAGACCACCGTCTCGATGATGGGAGGCCACGACATCAATCATCTCGCGCAAATCGAGCGCATCCTGAAGCCAGCGAAGTCGCAGTGAGTCTGGCCAAGCGCGAGCACGCCCGGATAGCCTGCGGCCTTCGTTGATGTCAACTGACCGGGTGGTCCGGTAACCGATTCTGTAACGCGGGCGGTGAACACGCTCGGGGCAATGGCGGCCCATCCTACAATTGAGCTATAGCCGGGCGCCTAGCTTACACGCGCGCCGGCACGACTCCCATGACCCGCAAATCGATCGATACAGAGGCAACCCAGACGCCTGCGCCGCTATCCGCAAAGGCGAACAAGGGACCGCTGAAACCGGAAGAAGCGGAGCTGCTGCGCAAGCGTGAGGAGCAAAAATCGCTCGAGAACGAGCTGACCGAAAGGGAGCTTCGCGCCACAAACCTTCGCGCCGAACTCGGCGCATTCGAGCGCCGCTACTTGCATCTGGTGGGCTTGCGCTATGCGGAGTTGGACGAATACAAAGCACAGCTGGCGGAGCGTCTTGCGGCCGAGCAGCCGCAGAACGAACGTGCACAACAAGCCGCGCGTGAAGCCCGCGCTCGCGCCAGCGAGACCAAGTCCGGGGCGGGCGAAAAGGCCGAGCATGAACCGCGAGCCTTCAAAGCTTCGCCGGAAATGAAGCGCCTGTATCGCGATGTGGCCAAGCGCATCCATCCCGATCTGACTTCGGACCGCGACGACCGCACGACACGCCAACAATTGATGGCTCGCGCCAACGAAGCCTACGAGCGCGGCGACGAGCCCGCGCTGGAAAAAATTCTTACGGAATATGAATCGAGCCCGGAGGCGTTTCACGGAGAAGGTCCCGGCGCGGAACTGATTCGCGTGATTCGCAGGATCAGCCAGGTGCGCGGGCGGCTGGCGGAAATCGAAGCAGAATCGCAGGCGCTGCTGCGGTCAGATTTGTATCAGTTGCGCCTGCGGGTGGAAGAAGCCGCGCAGGATGGCCGCGACGTGCTGAAAGAAATGGTCGAGAAGACGGAAGAGCAAATCGCCGAGGCCAAGCGCCGCCTGGCGGAAGGCATGCGGTGATCGAATGAGCTTGCCTCCCATGACGCAGGAGGAATCTAGCGCAGCGGCGCAGTCCGGCAAGATTGCGCGCACCGGCTCTCAAGCGCTTGCCATGCGCTCTGCCGCGCTCGTTCGGCGCGGACTGCGCGATCTGGCGCGCGATTCCAACTGGCTGATGCGGAAAGTCTTTCATGGGCCGGTGTCCCACGCAGCGTTATCGCCCGACGGGCAAGTCTGTACGCTCACGCCGCAAGTCCGGTATGGCGCGCAAAGCCTGACGCTTTTCGACGTGGAGCGCTGCGTGCCGACGCTGACGCTGAGCCTCTCGCATGATGCCGATTCAGCTGCCGGACCGGCGCGGTTTGCATGGTCGAGTGACGCGCGCTATTTGCTCGGCGCGTGGGGGTCGCAGGCCGGGGCGCTGCAACTGTTTGATCTTCAGGCGAAAATGCTGGTCGGGGCTTTTGGGAAATTCTCACGCGTGCCTTCGGACATTGCGTGGTCGCCGACGGGCGCATTCGCCGCGAGTGCTTGTGGCGGGGAAAATTCGTCGCTCGACCTTTGGCGCATTCAGCCCCCAATAGATGAGTCTATCGCGGCACCGGTACACCAGCTGCTCAGGCCCGAGTGGCTCGACTTGCAATCCACCGACGGCGAGACCGGGGAAGCTGGCGCGTTTACCGGCTATGGCCGCACGGTTTTCAGCCCGGATGAAAAAGTCATTGCGACCGTTGCCGAAATTGGGGGCGAATGGGCGGACGATTTGATCGCGTTCCTCGACGCAGCGACGCTTCGCAAAAAATCGGTGTTCGAAGCGCAAGGCCGCGTGACGGATCTTGCGTGGTCGAACGACGGCAACCGTCTCGTTTACTGTTCGGCCGGCCAGGCTTATGGCATCGACCCGCTCTCGGCGGAGTGCACGTCGCTTCCTTTCGGCGGCGAACAGTGCGCGTGGCATCCTCATCTGCCGATCTGTCTGTTCTTCAGCTCGTGGCTGCGCAGTTCGGCCAAAGGACGGCTTTTCCTGGTGGACATGAATAAAATTTCGCTCTTTGACGAATGTCCGGCGGAAGGGATTCTGGATCTGCGCTGGAGTCTCGATGGATCAAAGGCGTACGCGATCACCAACGAAGGGCTGGCCTACGTCTACGAACCGGAACTGCTGTGACGCAGCGCCTCGCTTTCTTGCGCTCACACTGCGGCGCCGCGCAATTTTTCGATGGTCGTGAAGAATTCCGGGAACGACACGCCGACGCACTCGGAATCGCGAATGGTGGTATCGCCATCGGCCGCCAGCGCGGCAACCGAGAGCGCCATGGCGATGCGATGGTCGCCATGCGACTCGACTTTTGCACCGCGCAGCCTGCCGGCTGATTTGCCCGCGACGCGCATGCCATCCGGAAACTCCTCGACAGTCGCGCCCATCGCGCGGAGGCCGGCGGCAATGGCCGCGATACGGTCGCTTTCTTTGACGCGCAATTCCTGCGCGTCGTGAATCTCGATTCCGTGCTCGGTGAACGGCCCCAGCGCGGCGAGCATGGGCAGCTCGTCGATCATTTCCGCAACTTGCGTGCCAGCGACCGTACCGCCCGCAAGATCGGAGCGCTCGATGGAAACGTCGCCGACCAGTTCGCCATCGCGCAGCTGCACGGCAGCGACTTTGATCTTGCCGCCGATAGAAACGAGAAAATCCAGGACGCGGGCGCGAGTGGGGTTCAATCCAACGTTGTGCAGCAACAACGACGATTCGGGCAAAATCAATGCGCTCGAAATCAGAAACACCGCTCCCGAGAGATCGCCCGGCACAACAAGTTGCCGCGCGAGCAGTTTGGGCCGTGGATAAATGCGCATCGCGCGGCCTTTATTCGCCTGACTGACGTTATCGACGCTTTCGACGCGCGCTCCAAATTCGCGCAGCGCGGTCTCCGTGTGGTCGCGCGTGGCTACCGCTTCGCGCACGATCGTTTCGCCCTCCGCGTAAAGCCCGGCAAACAAGATCGCGGATTTCACTTGGGCGCTCGGAATCAGCGTCGTGTAGTCGATGCCGCGGAGCTTGCTGCCGTGAATTTCCAGCGGCGCGCGACCGCCCTCTTGCGTGATGATTTCCGCGCCCATTTGTTTCAGCGGTTCAACGACACGGCGCATCGGCCGCTTACGCAGCGAATCGTCGCCTGTGATGGCCGAATTGAAGCGCTGCCCGGCGAGCACGCCGGAGAGCATGCGCATGGTCGAGCCGGAATTTTCAGCGTCAAGCGTTTTGCGCGGCACTTGCAAACCTTCGAGGCCGGCACCGGTGATTCGTACGCGATCGCCGGCGACTTCGATCTGCGCGCCCAAGCGACGCAGGCACTCGAGCGTGCTGCGGCAATCCGCCGCCGAAGCGTAGTTTATGATCTCGCTTTTCCCTTCGGCGAGCGCGGCCAGAATGGCGTAACGGTGTGAAATGGATTTATCTCCGGGCAGCTCGACTACGCCCGTCACAGCGCCACCCGGCGAAATAGTCTTTTTTGCCATGCCGAAATTTTAGCACGCGCCTGGTTTGGACTCGGACCAAGAAAGAAGGCCGAAGCGCCAACGCATTTCCGCGGGGCCGCTTGCTTCGCTGCCTTTCTGCTTCTATGCTTGCCTTCGTGCCGTTTCGTTCAAATTCGCAGGAAATCAAGAATGACGGGGAGCTTTACGCCGCCGCATTGCGCGCGCTGATGCGTCGCGCCTATTCGATTCACGAAATGAAGGAGTATCTCGGGCGCCGTGCCGCAGATAAATCGGGCGTCACCGTCGTCGTGACGCATCTGTGCGATCAAGGCTATCTCGATGATGCGAGATACGCCCGCGACTATGCCCGGCTACACGCCAACTCGCGACGCCAGGGCAAATTCCGCATCGCACGCGAGCTGCGTGCACGTGGCGTGCCGGATCGTCACATTGACGCCGCGCTCGAATCCGTCTTCGCGGAAACCGACGAGACCGCGCTGGTCCGCGAACGCATCAAACGAAAACTCGCGAGCCTGCGCGGCTCGACCGACAGACCTGTCGATCAAAAGAAGATCGCGTCACTTTATCGAAGTCTGATTGCTGCCGGCTTTTCAAGCGACATCATCCGCGACGAAATTCGCAACGCAACCAAACGGAATGCCGACGAAATCCCGGCATACACGCCGGAGAGCGAATCTTGAGGCGGTGGAGGAGGTAGAGGAGAAAGACCAGCACCACCAGCCAAAGTGGCGCTGGTCTTTCCGGTGCCGCTCAAACCTCCTTTACTTCCTCGCCTCATTGAAGGTGAGAGCTTCAGCGCGACAAATTACTAGCGCCCACCGCCGTTTTCGCCGCCCATGCCGCCTTGTCCGCGCATACCGCCGCGCATACCGCTGCCCATCATTCCACGGTCAGCAGTCGAGGGAGGCACGATTCCCTTCAGGCGCAGATAAACGGCCATGCTGCCATAGCATTCGTTGTCATGCGCCGTATTGCCGGCGAGCGCGGCAATCCGCGAAGTGCTGCCGCGAAATGACTGCACGGCTTCACCTGCGTTCGCATCGGTGAGGCCGTTGTAAGCCGCGTCACACGCGTCAAACGATTTCTTTAGCGCATCGACAAGCTGAGCTTTCGTCGCCGCGGTTCCGCTGGCGACGCCGCGCAGCATCTCCATGGCCGCGCTGTCGGGCGTCTGGCCTGCCAGACGCGAGCAGGTGCCGAGCTGCGACTGCGCGACATGCGCCACCCAACCGCCAAAATCGCGCTCGGCAGGCATTGGCTTGAACGAGTAGCCGTCCTCGGGCATCGCCTCGGCGGCCTTTTCCAGGTCGGTCTTCACACTGTCGTATTGCTGCACGATTCCCGCGGTGAGGCTTACGCTGCCGCCGGAGTCTTTCCCCATGTTCATGGAGCCCATGCCCTGCGCGTGCGCGACCATCCCAAACATCATTGCGACCGGAATCGCGAAACATCGCCAGTTCTTCATACTTCCCTCCTGAGTTTTCGCAGAATTTGTCTCGGTCCGCCGGCCCCGGCGGCGGACGATGGAATGGCCAGGCATCCCACTCATGTTCGCTCAAAACGATAGGTCAGGCGGGGTGCGGTGTCAATTAGAGGACACGACCTTCCCGGGGCTTCGTTGCAAGAAACGCTATTCACCGCGCCGAGAGATTTCTATACTCTCCAGGCAGGACCCATGCCCTCGAATGAGACAGGGGAGGTTTACCCGCGCATGTGGTGCAACGGACTCGCCGCTGGACGGAGGTTCTTAGTCGCTGCGCTGGTTACGTGCGCTGCCATGCTCGCCGCTCCCTTACTCAAGGCCCAAACGAACGGCAACGCTCCCTTATCCTTCGAGGTCGCCTCGATCAAGCCAGCCGGATACCATCCTGGATACGATATCGATCAGCGGGGCGGGCTTTACAACGCCGTTGGCGTGACGGCACGCTATTTGATCAAGTACGCCTATAACATCACCGATGACCAGCTCTCGGGAGGCCCCGACTGGATCAATTCAGACAAGTATGCGATCAATGCGAAAATCCCCGATTCCATCGCCGCTGAATGGCAGAAGAAATATAACGACGAAGAGATGAGGGTCATGGTGCGGTCGCTGCTCGCTGGCCGTTTCGCTCTGGAAGTGAGCCATCAAACCAGGGAGTTGCCTGTTTTCGCGCTTGTGGTTGCCAAAGGCGGCGCCAAGATAAGCGCTTCGAAGGATGACGGAACGCACGGTGGCAGCGACGGGCACGGCAAAGGTTACGTCGAGATTTATCAGGTGACGGATGAGCCGGTGAGCCGCCTAGTCGAGATTCTTTCGCGTCAGCCGGAGCTGGATGGACGCAGACTCACGGACGAGACGGGGCTAACAGCGACATATAGCTATACTCTGAAATGGACCGAGCAGCGGCCTATCGGCGAGGCCGACACGGCTGATACGCCCGATTCTTCAGCGCCTTCATTATGGGACGCCCTCCAGCAGCAACTTGGCCTAAAGCTCGAATCGAGGAAGGCTGCCGTCGACACCATCGTCATCGACCGTATACAAAAGCCTACGCCGGACTAGCGGCCAGGCAATACCGATTTGACGCCTATTTTCTCCACAAAGGGCCAGGCGGTTCTGCCCGGACCGATCCGGCGCAAACCGGGCATTGACGCGGGCGATTCGCTGAACGTAGCTGTGGAAGGAGGATGCGCCGTACTGAGCCCGGTGAACAAGCCGCGGCGAAAAGCGAAAATCGTCGTCAATCCGATCACCGGACTCCCCGCTTTAACGAGTAAGCAGTGCGCGAGGCAAGATGTCCGCCAAAAATATGTGACAGACCAGCGGAGCCTACTTTGTCGCGGTTGCGCTTTGAATCGCCATCTCGCGCGCGGCACTCAATGATGCCACTGCGTCTCCGGTCGGCTTGAATTCCATTGCGACCGTGCCGGGAAAATTCAGGTCGCCGAGCTTGCGGAAGATATTGCCGTAGTTGATTTCGCCCGTGCCCGGCTCATGCCGGCCCGGAACATCGGCGATGTGGACGATGTCCGTGATGTCGATATTTTTCTGCAATTTCTCGATCAGGTTTCCCTCGGAAATCTGTTCGTGATAGAAGTCGTAAAGGAACTTCACGTTGGGCCGGTTGACGCGGCGGATCACTTCGAATCCCTCGGCTACGGACGTGAGGTAATAGCGCGGATTTTCCTCAGGGTCGATATTTTCGAGAACGATGGAGACATTGTGCTTCGCCGCCAGGTCAGCCGCCCGGCTCAGATTCTCGATGCAAGCATCGTGCTGCACGTCGCGGCTGACGCCGGGAATCACGTTGCCCGAAAGCAGAATCAGCTTCGGGCATTCGAGGCGGCTCATCGTGTCCAGAAAAGGCGTCATCTCCTCGATCAATTTATCGCCGGCGGTGGGATCCGCGACGCCGGTGCGAACGCCCGAAGTCGCGTCGAAGTTCATGCCCAGTTCGCGCTTCTTGGCGTTGAAGCGCGTGTAATCGTCATCCGACCATTTGGAGAATTCTCCGGTCAGTTCGACGTTCTTAAAGCCGGCCTGGGCCACCTTGTCCAGCCGCTGGTCAAACGGAAGATCGGTAAAGACGGTCCAAAGCATCACGGAAAAGCGGAACGAAGGGGTTAGGGAAGACGCTGCTGCCTGCGCAAAAGCGCTTGAACCGGGCAGAAAGGCGCTTCCCGCGGCAACTCCGGCAACTGTTTTGGCAAAATCTCGACGATTCATCGCTGCGGTCTCCTTGCGCGGGTCGGTTTCTTCGCCAAGCCATCCCCGGTTGCGCCAAAGATACTCCGGCTTATGGATAAACTCCAGCGGTTTACCGCCTGCAGCCGAAGATGAGGCGCTCTTCTACGAACGCGCAGATCGGTGCAACCCCAACGGCGTCAAGAGAATGTGAGATTTCTTTTTCCGCGGGCTTATCAGAATCTTGGATGCAACCCATAATCCTTTCCGCCTTTGCATAGCGGGTTCGACCCATATATTATTTCAGCGCCTTTTCCACTTATACTTAGTCAATGACGTCTACGCCCGCCGGGCCTACACAAAAGCAAGGTGCGTCCAGACCGGTCGCCAAAGTTTTGGTGGCGACCACGGCCATGCTGGCGTTCATCTCCTATTGGAGAGCCGCAGCCGTCGTGCTGAACGACCTGGGCTCGTCCGCCTATTACGCGGGCGGCGAGGCCGAGGCGTTCATTGGCAAGACCGCTCCCTGGTTCATCCTCGGGACGATGCTTCTCTCCTACGCCGTCTCCCAAGTCTACGTCGAAAGCTGCAGCATGTTTGTGCGCGGCGGCGTCTATCGCGTGGTTAAAGAGGCGATGGGCGGCGCGCTGGCGAAATTCTCCGTTTCGGCGCTGATGTTTGACTACGTCCTGACCGGCCCGATCAGCGGCGTGTCCGCAGGGCAGTACCTGGCCGGCGTGCTCAACGAGCTCCTGGCCTATGCCCACATCAGGTTAGTCTTGAGCCCCGACTTGGTGGCGGCGACGTTCGCAATCATGGTGACGATGTATTTCTGGCGGGAGAACATAAAGGGAATCACGGAGTCGAGCGAAAAGGCTTTATGGATCATGCAGCTCACTACCGTGATGGTGGTGATTCTGATCGCGTGGTGCAGCTACACGCTTTTCGTTCGCGGATTCCATCTGCCGCCGCTGCCGACGCATGACAACGTCGTTCTGAACAAGCATTCCCTGGGCTGGCTGGACGGCTACTCCTGGGCTCACACGATCACTCTGATCGCGGTATTTGTCGGGCTGGGCCATTCCGTGCTGGCGATGAGCGGCGAGGAATCGCTGGCGCAGGTCTACCGCGAAATCGAGCATCCCAAACTTGCCAACCTGAAGAAGACCGCCTTCGTGATCTTCATTTACAGCATGGTCTTCACGTCGCTGGTTTCGTTCTTCGGCGTGATGATCATCCCGGACAAAGTGCGGCCCCAGTATTTCGAGAACCTGATCGGCGGGCTGGCGATGTACCTGACGGGGCCGCTGCTTGCGCGCCTGGTCTTCCGCATTTTCGTGGTGGTGGTCGGCACGCTGATGCTGGCTGGGGCGGTAAATACGGCGATTGTGGGATCGAACGGCGTGTTGAACCGCGTCTCGGAAGACGGCGTGCTTTCCGACTGGTTCCGAGCGCCGCACCCGCGATTCGGAACGTCTCACCGGATTATCAACATGATCGTGCTGCTGCAGATCGTGACGATCATTATCAGCCGCGGCGACGTCACGTTCCTGGCGAACCTCTACGCTTTCGGCGTGATCTGGAGTTTCGCGATGAAGGGCATCGCCGTCCTGGTGCTGCGCTATACGCATCCGCAGGACCGCGAATTCAAGGTACCGCTGAACTTTCATATAGCGGGCGTAGAGATTCCGCTGGGGCTGGCCTTGATCACGCTGGTGCTGCTCGGCATTGCCATCATCAACCTCTTTACGAAGCCGGCTGCCACTGTCTCGGGAGTAATTTTTTCCGGCTTGCTCTTCGCGGCGTTCGAAATTTCCGAACGCCATATCATCAGAAAACGAGGGCAGCGGCATGTAGAACTCGATCAGTTTAATTTGGCGCAGTCCGCGGATCTGACGCTGCAAAACGTGGACGTCGAGCCGGGCAACGTTCTCGTGCCGGTGAGCACATATTACGCGCTCTATCCGCTCGAGATGGCGCTGCGCCGCGCGGGCCGCCGGCAGGCGCAGATCGTCGTTCTGCATGTGAGGATGCTCCGGCGGGGCGCCTCCGGCGAATACGATCTGGCGCCGGATCAGCTTTTCAGCTCGATCGAACAGTTGCTTTTCACCAAAGTGCTTGCTTTAGCGGAAAAGGAAGGGAAGCCGGTGCGGCTGGCTGTGGCGGCTGGAAACGACTTGTGGGAAGCGATCTTGCGAACGGCGGCCAATCTGCAATCCAACGCGATCGTTGCGGGCAGTTCGTCATCGACTTCCATCGATGACCAGGCGCGCAATATCGGCATCGCTTGGGAACGCATGCCCGAGCCGCGGCCACGCATCACCCTGGAAATCTTCACTCCCGCCGGCAGCGAGCAGATATTCTATCTCGGCCCGCACGCACCGCGGCTTACGCCGAAGGAAATCGACCTGCTTCATCGCGTGTGGCTGGAATTTGCGGACCGGCTGCCGGGCGAAGAGCTGCATCACCACGATATCGTCCATTTCGCGTTGAATGAGGTCGAGCGCGAAATAGCCAAAGACGGCTGTAATGACGTCCTAGTGCGCTTGCGCGAGCACTTGAACGAGATACAAAACAAGCGCAACAATAATACTTAGCCCCTGCGACTTTCCAGGAAGCCCGCCCTAGTTCAAGCTGCCGCCACTTCCGAAGTGCAATTGGGACACCGCGTTGCCTTGATGGGAATCGACATCACGCAATAGGGGCAGTTTTTCGTTGTGGCCGCCACCGGAGCCGGTCTGTTCCACCGGTTCACCTGCCGGACGAAGAGGAAAATCACAAACGCCACGATGAGAAAATCAATGATGGTGTTGACGAACGAACCATAGTTGATCGTGGCCGCGTTGGCGGCTTTTGCGGCGGCCAGCGTGGGATAGTGCGTCCCTGAAATGTTGAGGAATAGACTCGAAAAATCGACGTGGCCCAGAACCAGCCCGATCGGCGGCATGATGACGTCATTCACCAGAGACGTGACAATTCGCCCGAAGGCCGCGCCAATGATGATGCCGACCGCCATGTCCAGCACGTTTCCTTTCATTGCAAATTCTTTGAATTCCTTGAGCATGCGACAACCTCCTGTAAGGTGATGGACGCGCCTCAAATCGAATGACGAAAGATTAGCCGGAACGTTCCCAGCGAGCAATATCAAGGTTCGCGCCCACGCAGCGCGAGCATCATCGCAATCAGGCCGCGCGCCAGGAGCACGCAGCCGGCCAGCCTGACGAGCAGATTCGCAAAGCTCAGCGGCGCCAGGGCGATCGTGATCATCAACAGCCCTAAAATGGCCAAGGATCCCGCGCGCACGTGCGTCTGCAGCCGCGCCGACATGGGTTCTTTTCGCATCCACGCGCGCAAGGCCCAATAAACCACGATCACGCCCAAAATGATCACCACAGGCCTCGACGGCACGCCGATCGTCCGCAAAATGGAAAGCAGAATCAGCAGCCCGCCCAGCAGCATCACAATGAACTCGCTCATCACGAAAAGGAAATTCGGCCGTTGCGCCATAGGCGTGAAATTATCACTCGGGCGTCCATTGCGCGCAAAGAATCGCAACCTGGCGGACCGGAGGAACGTCCATGTAGTGCTACAATACCTCATTCTTGGTTCTGCATCGGCGGCGAGGTCTGCGTCATCAAACTCAACGAGGATACGTCATGCACAAGGTGGTAATCATCGGAAGCGGGTGTGCGGGCCTGACTGCCGCAATCTATACGGCGCGCGCCGATCTGAAACCGATTGTGCTCGATGGTTATGAGCCCGGCGGGCAGCTCGCGCTCACGACCGAAGTGGAAAATTTCCCGGGCTTTCCCGAGGGTATTCTCGGCCCTGAACTGATCGATCGTACGCGCAAGCAGGCCGAGCGTTTCGGCGCGGAATTCCGGTCGGGCGCCGTAACCGCCGTTGATTTGAGCGAGCGTCCGTTTAAAGTGACGGCCGGGAAAGAAACCTACGAAGGCGAGACGCTGATCGTCGCCGCCGGCGCCTCGGCGCGGATGCTCGGCATCGAATCCGAAAAGCTGCTCCTGGGGTATGGCGTCTCCACCTGCGCCACCTGCGACGGAGCTTTCTTCCGCAATCGGGACATCCTTGTTGTCGGCGGTGGTGACACGGCGATGGAAGAAGCCACGTTCCTCACGCGCTTCGCTAGAAAAGTCACCATCGTTCATCGACGCGACGAATTCCGCGCATCGCGCATTATGATCGACCGAGCACGCGCAAACCCGAAGATCGAATTCCTTACGCCCTACGTGATCGATTCGATCAGCCATCCTGAGAAAAAAGCAGTCGAAGAAGCTCATCTTCGCAACACGCAAACCGGCGAGATAAAAAGCCTCATGGTTGAAGGCGTATTCGTCGCGATCGGCCACGATCCCAATTCCAAGGTTTTCAAAGGCCAGCTCGACATGGACGAAAACGGCTACATCATCACGCACGATGGCCCGAAGACTTCCGTCATCGGCGTTTTTGCCGCGGGCGACGTGCAGGATCATCATTATCGGCAGGCTGTCACCGCGGCGGGCTCCGGGTGCATGGCCGCCATCGAAGCTGAGCGATTTCTCGCCAACGGGCACTGATCGCTGTCTCCGGCGTGCACGCCGCGCTGGATTAACCGCATAGGACTGCGCCCTTTTCGCTTTTCATTCAGCCTGCCCCCGATAAACGCCTGGGCACGAATCGTTGAGAGCAACCCGAGTACGGGTTAAAATGAAGTCCCCAAGCCGCAGGACCGTTGTTTTTCAATCACAACATTGAGGAGCACTGAATGCACAATCGCCATGCGTCTCGCCTGATAACGCTGGCCGTTTTTCTCACACTCGCAGGATGCAACAAGACCGGGACCTCCTCGAGCGCTACGAATTCCGCGAATCCGGCCGCAAGCAGCCCTGGTTCGACGGGCGGCGCGACAGATAACGGGGCGGCGAGTTCGTCCGATGCTTCCACTCCTGCCCCGGCACCGGTCGTCGTTCCCGAGGGGAAAGCTCTTGCTGTGACGATCGACCAGGACCTCAGCACCAAGGACAATAGCAGCGGCGATCATTTCGCCGCGTCGCTCGCGGCGCCCGTCATTGTGGATGGAAACGAAGTCTTGCCGCGCGGCACCCATCTTCACGGCACGATCACTGAATCCGACGAAGCGGGGCATGTGAAAGGCGTTGCTGTGCTGACGATTACGCTCAGCTCAATCGAACTCAACGGACAAAGCTACCCGATTCACACCACGTCGTACACGGAAGAAGGCAAGGCGCGCGGGAAGCGCACGGGGATCGGCGCGGGCGGCGGCGCGGCGTTTGGCGCGATTGTCGGCGCTCTTGCGGGCGGAGGCAAAGGCGCGGCAATCGGAGCAGCCGCAGGCGGCGGCGCAGGAGCGGCGGGAGCGGCCTATACGGGCGACCGCGACGTCTCAATTCCCGCCGAGCGTGAAGTGCATTTCAGGCTCACCCGCTCCGTTACGTTGTCACAGTGAACGCTTCTTTGCCGACCCCGATCCTTGGTTGCGCGGGCACCGCATGGTCCGGTTTTTTGCAAAGTGCTCGAGGCTCAGGCGAATTGAGTATTCAGGATTCTGGACGAGTGTGACTTAGAGGGAGGGGAGGTGCTTCATGGACAGCCAGGGACGAAACAAAAGCGATCTGGGTAATGCGAAAAAGCTGCGGAACGTAGAAAAGAACGCTGTTACGGGCATCAAGACGAGCGACCTGCCGGTGGGGAACGATGGTGTGACCGAGGAGCCGACCTTACAAGAGCAAGGAAATAGGCGCTCGTGAGCGAAAGTCTTTGGGAGCTTCCCCCGCGAGAGACACGACGGCTCAAGACGCGTGTGTCTGGGTTGCTTCGGCCTCTTTCGGCTCCGGCTTACCGTAGTCCTTGGCTGCCGGGCCGGCCACGATGACGGCGTTGGTGAAAAGGACTGCATTGGGAATCACCACTCTGCGGCCGTTGACCTCGGTGATGATTGTGGCGCGCGCCTGAATATCTTCCACGCGCCCCTCGAGGCCTGTAACCGAAATGACGTCGCCGATGTTGAACGGTTCGTTGATCAGCAAAAGAATGCCCGCCAGGAAGTTCTGCAGAATATTCTGGAAGCGAAGCCGATCGCGACGCTGCCTATACCCAGCACTTTGATAAGGTCGCCCGCCTGAAAAGACGGAGCAACGATCGCCAGTGAGATCAAAAAGCCGAGAATCACAATCGCCAAATGCGTCAGGTGACCAAGGAGAATGCCGAGACTTTGCCTGCGACCCTGGCGGCTCGCGGCTCTGCGCACGAATCGCCTCGCAGCTGCACCTATCAGGAAAAAGATGACGAAAACGAGGATCGCCATGCCCAGTTGGGGAAGGCGCGCTGTGAAGGAATTGACGATATGCTGCCCGGTTCGCCATGCCCCAGAGAGATTGACGTTCACTGGAACCTCGGTCCAAGCGCCCGCATACTTGGCGCACTACAAGCTTGGGTCTTACCATCCATTGCATCCCTAAGCCTGGGCAAAATCATCGGCTGAGAACGGCCGGCGGCTTTTGTTCACGAGATTATCCGGGTAGGACGTCGCCTGCCATATCCGGTGATTCGTGCACGAGTGCATTCAGAAGCATTGAGGGTGTTTCCACGAGATCGAGCGCGGTAATTTGTCAGAAGAAACGCTACACGGAAATCCGGCGGGCCTTACATGCCAAGCTTGATAGTCTGGGCGCGCCAGAGGCCTATACTGCGAAACCTGAGGAGGTATTAAACATGGGCTTCATGAAAAGGCGCAGGCAGGCGGAAGATATCGCGAGTCCCGGGTTGATGCCGATCGATAACATCAACGCGGGAAATCGCAATCCGGACGTAGAACCAGACAGCCACACGGGACTGCTTCCGGCGCAGGAGGGCGAGCGAGAGCTGGGCGGAAAACGGCGCCGCGCAACGGGTAAGAAGAGCCGGCGGAAATCCGGTTAGGCGGGACCGTCGAGCCTCCGCGCAAATGTTCAACCACTATTCGGTGGAAAATTTGTAAACCGTGATCTGGTGGTAGCGCTGACCATGCTTGAGTTCCGTGGTCGGAAAGCTTGGGTGATTTGGAGAATCGGGAAAGTGCTGAGTCTCCATGCAAAAGGCGGCGTGCGGGCCGTAGGTCGCGCCGCCTTTGCCGTGAATTGAGCCATCGAGCTGATTGGCCGTATAGAATTGGAGTCCCGGTTGCGTCGTCAGAACTTCAAGAACCCGCCCCGATTTCGGTTCGACCACACGCGCCGCGAGCTCGAGGCTGGCTCCCGTACGATCGAGAACGAAATTGTGATCGTACCCGTGGCCGTATTCGAGCTGCTGGTTCTGTGCGTTGATTCGTTCGCCGATCGCGTGCGGCGTGCGGAAATCGAAGGGCGTACCCGCGACGCTTTGCAATTCGCCGGTAGGAATGAGCGTGCTGTCGACGGGCGTGAATCGGCTGGCGTGGATCGTGACGATATGGCCGAGGACGTTTCCGACGCCCTGACCGGCGAGATTGAAGTAGGAGTGATTCGTCAAGTTTAGGACCGTATCTTTATCGGTGGTCGCGCTGTAGTCGATGCGCAGCTCATTGTTGCTCGTGAGCGCATAGATCACCGTCACGGAAAGATTTCCCGGGTAGCCTTCCTCGCCGTCCTTGCTGAGATATGTCAACGCGAGGCTGTTCTGCGCGATGGGCTTTGCCTTCCATACGACTTTGTCGAAGCCGCGGTTTCCCCCATGGAGGCTATTCGGCCCGTTGTTTTTCGCAAGCGTGTAACGGACTCCGTCCAATGTGAAGGTCCCGTTGGCAATGCGATTCCCGTAGCGGCCGATAAGAGCGCCGAAATAGGGCGACTCATGGATGTAGTCATCGAGATTGTCAAAGCCGAGGACGACATCCGCGAGCCTGCCGTGACGGTCCGGAACCCTGAGTGACACGAGAATGCCGCCATACGTGATGATGCGCGCTTGCATGCCGCGCGCGTTGGTGATCGTGTAAAGATCGACGGGCTGGCCTTCCGCGGTTTGGCCCCAGGGTTCGTGAGTGATTGTCGCAGCGCGAGCGGGTTTGTTGGCGGCCGATACTGCGACGACTGCGAACAGGCTCGCCAATAAAGCAAGCGTCAGAATATTGCGCATTGATTTCATCCGCAAAGTGAGATGACGGCGATTCAATACTTCAGGTACACCGTTTTGTAATCGGAATAGAATTCGAGCGCCGTTTGACCTTGCTCCTTGGGGCCAAAACTCGAATCCTTTGTGCCGCCGAAGGGCAGTTGGTATTCGACTCCTGCGCTCGGCAAATTCACCGTGAGCAAACCAGCCTGCATTCCCGACAAATATTCGAACACTCGCGAAAGATTGCCGGTCTGGATCGAAGCGGAAAGGCCCATCGTGCTGTTATTGGCGGTGCGCATCGCGTCTTCGAAATTGCGGGCGCGCATGACAGCGAGTACCGGGCCGAAAATCTCTTCCCGCGCAATCACCATGTCTTCCCCGACCTCAGCGAAGATGGTCGGTGCGACGAAATATCCCTTGTCGTAGGCGCCGCCCGTGAGGCGATTACCTCCGACTTTTGGGGCGCCGGCCTCTTTTTTGCCGATCTCCATGTAGCGAAGAACGGTATTCATCTGGCTTTCGTCGACGCAAGGACCGATATCGACACCGGCTTCCATGCCGTTGCCAACTTTGAGGCGCTTGGTGCGTTCGATGAGTGAGGCGAGAAAGGCGTCGTAGATGGGTTCCTCGACGATGACGCGGCTGGTGGCCGTGCATTTTTGGCCGGTGGAAAAGAAAGCGGCGTTTACGACATTTTCGGTCGCCGTGGCCAAATCCGCGTCCGCGAGAACGATGGTCGGGTTCTTCGCGCCCATTTCCAGTTGGATTTTCAGGCGGCGCTTGGAAGCTTGTTCGTGAAGCCACATGCCGACCGGGCAAGAACCTGTGAAGGATACCGCCTTCAAAGGCGCGGCGTTGACGAGAGCGTGGCCGAGTTCGCTGCCCGAGCCGACGACATAGTTCACGACGCCTTTGGGAATGCCCGCTTCGTGAAGGGCTTCGACGATACGCCAGGAGCTGAGCGGCGCCACGGAAGCCGGCTTGAGAATGACCGTATTGCCGCAGATCAGTGCAGGAGCAAGTTTCCACGCGGGAATGGCGCTGGGGAAATTCCAAGGAGTGATAAGACCGACGACTCCAACGGGTCTCCGGAACGTGAACATGTGAACGCGCTCTCGTTCGGAGGGAACAGTGGCGCCGGGCATGCGAGAGCCTTCGCCCGCAAAATAGCGAAAGATGTTGATGCTGCGCCGGACTTCGCCTTTTGCTTCGGGAAAGGTTTTGCCTTCCTCGCGCGTCATTTCCGCGGCGATTTCCTCAAAGCGGCGGTCGAGCAGATCCGCGGCTTTGAACAGAATATTCCCGCGAGCCGGAGCGGGCATCGCGGCCCATGCGGGCAAAGCGGCTTGGGCCGCGGCGGCGGCGCGGTCGATTTCCGACGCGGGACTCCTGGTGAAAACGCCGACAACCTCATCTGTGTTCGCAGGGTTTCGGACTTCGAGCAGCGATCCCTCCGTGACCCACTCGCCATTTATGTAGTTGCCGTGACGGGAAACACTGGTTGCAGAGCTGGCTGCGTTTGGCATTCGACCTCACCCAAGTAAATCAATCAGTACGGCCGTCACTATGCGGCCGCAAGCGTCCTTTCGTATCATATCGCGATGCGCGCGGACTACAGAAAAAACGTTACGGCGATGCGCTCAGCCGCGCAGCCCTTTTGAGGTGCGAGCTTATTTGCTGGGGACCCGTTTTGTCTTATCCTTCTCACCGATCGTTTTTATGGATGCCGATAAAGGAGACACCGTGCAACAAAAAGTGGCACTGATTGGGATTGGAACGATGGGAATCGGAATGGGCGGGCAGCTCTTGAAGGCTGGATTCCCGCTTGCGGTGTATAACCGCACAGCGCAACGAGCGCAGGAACTCGTGTCGCAGGGCGCGGCACCTGTCAACTCACCGGCGGAAGCTGCGGCCAACGCCGACGTAATCATCGCCATCGTCTCGGACGATGCAGCCTCGCGGCACGTGTGGCTCGATGCGAACGGTGCACTGAGCACGGCAAAGCCGAACACCGTGGTGATCGACTGCAGCACCATTTCGCCGCGGTGGGCGCGAGAATTTGCCGGGGCGGCGCAGAAGCGTGGATGTGCGCCGCTCGACGCGCCAGTCACAGGATCAAAGTCGCACGCAGCGGCGGGCGAACTGGTTTTTCTGGTTGGCGGAGATGCTGAAACGCTCGAACGGGTGAGGCCGGTGCTCGCGGTGATGAGCCGAAGGATCGTGCACATGGGCCCAAACGGCAGCGGTGCGCTGATGAAACTCCTGAACAATTTCCTTGCGGCAGTGCAGGCGGCTTCGCTGGGCGAAGCGATCGCATTGATCGAGCGGAGTGGCCTGAATCGCGATGCGGCCTTGGATATTTTGTACAACGGCGCGCCCGGAAGCCCGCTCATCAAGACGGTTGGCGCGCGGATGACGACACGAAACTATGACGTCAATTTCTTCCTCAACCTCATGGAAAAAGACTTGAATTATGCCAGTGCTGAAGCGCGCGAGCATGGAATGGAGTTGAGGACGGCTGCGGCAGCGCTGTCGCTCTTTGAGGAGGCTCGCAAGCGAGGCTGGGGCGATAAGGACTTTTCGGCTGTGGTGGAGGGCGCGCGGTGAGGCTGATTCAGCTTCGCAATCGGAGCGGAGAACGCCGCGTCGGCATGGTGAGCGACGACAGTTTGCAATTGCTGGAAGGCGTCGATTCTGTCTTAGCTCTTTGCGAGGAAGCACTCGCAGCCCGAGAGCGCCTCGCCCTGCACGCGAAGAAGCGTGTTTCGCGCCGCTCGCTTCCGTATGACGATATTTACAGCGGCCGCTCTGACTGGCGCATTTTGCCGGCAATGGACCATCCCTCGGAGCCCGCGCGGTGCATCGTGAGCGGAACCGGATTAACTCACGTAAAGAGCGCACAGAACCGCCAAGCGATGCACAAAAGCAGCGAAGCCCCAACGGACAGCATGCGGATGTATGAATGGGGTCTGGAAGGCGGGCGTCCCGATCCCGGGCAAATCGGTATCGCACCGGAATGGTTTCACAAAGGATGGGGAACGACGCTTCGGGCGCATGGCGAGCCGCTCATTGTGGGAGCGCATGCAGAGGACGGCGGGGAAGAGCCGGAGATTGCGGCGATTTACGTGATCGATCCCAACGGCGAGCCTCGCCGAATCGGCATGGCGATCGGGAATGAGTTTTCGAATCACAGACTTGAGAAAAGGAATTATCTGTATCTGGCCGCGTCGAAACTTATGCCATGCGCTCTCGGGCCGGAATTGACCCTAGATGCGAATTTCGAAAGAGTGCCCGGCGAAGTTTCCATTGAACGTGACGGTGAAACGCTGTGGCGGCGGGAGATCGTGAGTGGCGAATCGGTCATGTCGCACAGCTTGACGAATCTGGAGCACCATCACTTTAAGTTCCCCGGACACAGGAGGCCCGGCGACGTCCATGTGCATTTTCTGGGAGCGGATGCGTTCAGCTTCGGCGAGGGCATCGAGCTGAGGGATGGCGACCTGATGCAGATTCGCTTCGAAGGCTTCGGCAGGCCGCTGCGAAACCCCCTCTCGGTCGAATCTTTGCCGAAGAAAGTGATCGCAGTTATGCCTGTTTGACGATGTCCTCTCGGCGCCTCGACTATTGGGACCGAATCTCCAGAATTGTCACCGAATAGGCCGGCACGGTTATTGTAAAGTCGCCGCTGAGGCCGTCCACCGACGATGTGACCGGAACAATTTTCGTGGGATCGCTGATCGAGTTCGTATCGTCGGGATTTGCGGCGCTCAGCACGATCATCTGTCCACCGGGCTCGATCGAAGATGCGCCGTCTATCGCAAAGTGCAGCGGCTCGGGCCTTTCGTCGCGATTGACGATCTTGACGTAAATCGTACCTGTCTTGCTGTCGCGCGTCGCGTCGAAAAACATCATCGGGATTTGCTCGACCATCGGCTGGCGAATCGGCGGAGCGCCACGCGATCCGCGATCGGGCGAGAACGGCTGCCACTCTTTTGAGGGCACGTTATGCGCGCTGATGGGAATAATCGTGTCGCCATGATTCACGGCAAACATTTTCTGCACGTAATAGGTGGGCGAACCATAGCTCGAATTGGCGTCGTAGCCGATCAAATCCGGCTGCCATTGGAACGC
This sequence comes from Candidatus Aquilonibacter sp., assembly GCA_035507075.1. Taxonomy (GTDB): domain Bacteria; phylum Acidobacteriota; class Terriglobia; order Acidiferrales; family UBA7541; genus Palsa-295. The sequence goes on from DATJOL010000180.1 coordinate 19,754, forward strand.
GCCGTCGTTCACATTCACGAAAAGAGGAGCGTAAGACACCATCACGACGAGGTCCGAATTTCGTTCAAGCCCGGTGAGCCACGCTGCGTCCGCAAGACCCGCGTCCATATTCGGAGTGGGGCCGCCGACGCGCGTCGCCCACTCGCCCACGAACACTTTCTGTGCGGTGCGGCGCCGAGTATCGTAATCGTTCGCATGCGCGGCCATTTCGTCCGCCGAGCGGCGGTAATAGTGTTCGTCGATCAGGTCGGCGGCGCGAGTTGTGACCGGCGCCGTCGCGATGAGCTTCAACTCCGGATATTTTGCGCGAATGGCATCGAAGAATTGCGCGAAGCGGCCTTCGTAGTCGCCGACGTGCGGGTCAAATTCGTCTTCGTTGCCGATCTCGACGTACTTCAGCGCGAACGGCGCTGGATGACCATCCTTGGCGCGCTCGGCCCCCCATCTTGTGCCGGCGTCGCCGGTAACATATTCGATTTCATCGAGCGCGTCGTTTACGTAGGGCTGAAGATCGGGGCCCGGAGCGAAATGGTCTCCGTGCAGCGAATAACCGGCATAGACCGCGAGGACCGGCTGCATGTGCAGGTCTTCGCACCATTCGAGAAACTCGAGCAGGCCCATTCCGTCAGAAGACCAGTATTTCCACGCATCATCCATGTGGCCCGGCCGCCCGGAAATATCGCCAATCGTTTCTTTCCAGTCGAAACGCGTCTGCGCTGTATTCCCCTCCAGATAATTGCCGCCAGGGAAACGGAGAAAGGCCGGCTTCATATCGGCGAGCAGCTGCATGATGTCTTGGCGATTGCCGTTCGCGCGGTTCGCATAGGTGGGAGGAAACAGCGAAACCATGCCCAACCAGATCGTGCCGGGGTGACTCGCGGAAATGACGAACCGATTCGGCCCAGCTACAGCCGAGGCGCCGGTCGTCAACGTCACTTCATATCTCTGCCACGCCGAAGCGATCTCCGGAATCGTCGCGGTGGCGACAGGCGTTGCGGGATTTTCGCCGACGATCGCAAGCGTGAGCGGGCCCGCAAAATCGGGCGATACCTTGGCGTAGATTGTCGCGCTATAAGAAGTGTCCGCTTTGGCCGGGATTCCCCAGAAGCCCTCGTTCGCGACGCCTACAGCGCCTTTTTTTCCGGCCGCTGTGATGGTCAGCTTCAAGCTCGCGGGAATGGCCTGATTCAGCGGCTGAGAAGAATCGAGAGTCATCGAGCCGGTCCCGCCTCCTTCTTGAACAAGATCCCAGTAGAGCGGCTGGTTTGGGTCCTCCTTGAAATTGCGATTGCGGATCAATTCCGCATACAGTCCGCCGTCATAAGAATGATTGATCTCCTCGGTCATCAGGCCGTAGAGCTCGGGGCTTACGGGAGCGATCGTCTGGTCCGCGCGAATCTGAATTTCGACGGGACCGGCAGCCTGGCTCCAAAGCGCGGCCGGGATACAAATCACGAGAAACAATCCGACGACGGCTCGCTTGGACCGTGAAAAAATGCGCGACACACAGATCGACATGAAGCTGCTCCGATCGCGAGCGAGCTTCATGGCTCGCTCGCAACGCCGCTTGCAAAAGCGGCGGAATCGTAGTCCGCAACAAAAACGCGTGTCAAGCAACGAATCTTTTGCTTTTGCGTCGCGCGACTGCCCTCGTGCTCTGTCTCTGTACCCCCCTTTGTTCCCGTGTTTGCCTCGATGCTATATTGAAATCTCCGTGCCAAAAAAATCCAAGCGCCGCATTTTTCTGCTTTCGCCCGCGAACCTTTCCGGGCGGCGCGCGCAACTTCTGCTGCGCGAAACCGCTGCGTTCGAGCTCGCGACGCGCGTGCGCGAAACCGGAGCGCCGATCGGCGAAATTTTCAGCTTCGTCAGCGGGCTCTATTTTCGGGGCAAGCTGGCTTACGCGACGACGTTTTCAGACGGAGACCAGAAGACGCAATCGGTCTTCATCATCACCGCGACGCGCGGGCTCGTCCCGCCACACGCGCGCATCGCCCGTGACGCGCTGAACGAAATGGCCGCTGTTCCGATCAGCTGCAGCGATCCGCGTTACCGCGCTCCGCTCGAACGGGATCTCGCGCGGCTCGCAGCCGAAATCGGGCCGGGCGCCGAGGTTATACTCCTCGGCAGCGTTGCGACGCCGAAATATCTCGAGCCGCTCTCTGGAACGTTCGGCAAACGGCTTCTGATCCCTACCGATTTCATAGGGCGTGGCGACATGAGCCGCGGGGCGCTGCTGCTCCGGGCCGTCCGTGCCATGCAGCCTCTCGCCTATGCACCTGCCCTCACCTCGCTTCCGGCCCGGTAACCTGGCCGCGGGCTCGAATTTGGAATTGCGCCTGAAAAACACCCTGAACTGTATCGATTAGAAATTTGGATCCTGCTGACTTTATGAGGCTTACGGCGATTTCTAATCGTTTTATATATCGATTAGGATTTTGGGCCGCTCGAGCCGCAGGCGAAGGTTGCGAGTAGGGGTTTACGCGTCGATTAGAAATGGGATTTATGTTGCAGGGAAAGGGGTTAGATCGATTTCTAATCGACCAGTGTCGATTAGAAATTTGGGGGCGACTTTCGCCTTTTTGCCGGGCCGGGCGGGGCGTTTGTGGCACCGGGTATGCGGTCGAGATCGTCATAAAACTCGAACGAGAGTTTATCACAGATTAACAGCAATTGCAAGGAAATAATGACGTTCTAGTACGACTATAACCGGGCGCGGCGGGCGTTTTGCTGAGGGACTTATGCGCTTAGAAGGGCCTTATTTCGCCTTAAAATGTGACGTTTTGCGCTTCAAATCCGCTTATTTGCATGGCACGAGCCAGCCGCGGGATGCGCCGGCAGCCTTGTGCCGCGCCTACAGCGCTCCTTCATTTTGGGCGAGCACCCAGCGCTTACGCGCTGGGCTAGTTTTGTGCCGCGCCTATGGCGCTGAGTCGTCCGGCTTCGAGAGCCCGCGGTTATAGGGGCAGCCAAGATGACTCGAGTTTCGGGGACAGCGTGTCGATGTGATGATGACAAGGATGTGCCGCGCCGATGACGCTCGTTAGCCATAGCGTCGAGCCCACCCGACAGAATTGTTAGAGCTCGGCTTTGCCGCCGTCCACGTGGAGTTCGACGCCGGTGATGAAAGAGGCGTCGGCCGAGGCGAGGAACGCGACGGCGGCGGCGACTTCCTCCGGCTTCCCCGCGCGCTTCATTGGGACGCCCGCCACGAAGCCATCGATCGCGCCTTCCGGAACTCCCGGGCGGTCGAAGATCGGGGTCGCGATGGGCCCGGGCGCGACGGCGTTCACGCGAATGTTCCGGTCGAGTAGCGCGGCAGCGGCGGAGCGCGTGAGCGAGCGCATGGCCGCTTTCGTTGCGCCATAGACCGAGCCGGTCGGGACGCCGATCTGGGCAGCGACGCTCGTATTCAAAACGACGGAACCGCCATCGTTCAAAAGCGGCAGGGCCTTTTGAATGGTGAAGTGAGCGCCCTTGGCATTGATGTCAAACATCTCGTCGTAATCCTGTTCGGTGATCTGAGAAAACGGGATAAATTTAGCGACTCCGGCGTTGACGAAAAGCACGTCAATCTTTCCGAATTTTTCAGCGACCGCTTTGTAGAGTTTGTCGATATCCGCGAGCTTCGACACGTCCGCCTGAACCACGAGCGCGTCTTTGCCGAGCAGCTTTTGGGCTTCATCGAGCGTTTTTTGGCTGCGGCCGGAAACCGCGACGCGCGCGCCTTCGTCCTGAAATCGCTTTGCCGCGGCCAGACCGATTCCGCTGTTCCCTCCGGTGACGACCGCAACTTTCCCTTCGAATCTCTTCATTGAAGTTCTCCCTCCGCAGAGCCGGGCGGCATTTTCAGCCGGCTCCGGCATCGAAACGTTTAGATGGCCATCTAAATAGCGGGATTCAGGATTTTTCAAAAGCGGGCAGGGCGGCGGGGCAGGAGATTGAAGAGGCGGGAGTTAAGCGCAATTGCGGTAAATGCGGGAGCGCCGAAATGGACCGGGGCAAAATTGAGCAAATCTCGAAAGCGCTGGCCGACGAAACGCGGCTGATGATTCTGGAGGATGTGGCCGCGCGGCCGGAAATGACGTGCGGCGAAATCGTCTCGCTGCGCGGCGTGACGCCGGCGACCGTGTCGCACCATTTGAAGGTGCTGCACGACGCCGGGCTGATCGAGTGCCGCAAGGAAGGCCAATTCGTGCGCAGCCGCGTGCTTGCCAAGACCTTGAAGGCCTACGCGGAAGAGATCGAGGGAATCGCGCGCAGGGCGGGCAAATCGAGGTGATGGATACGACGCTTGAACCGCAAGAATGCGTGTGCCAATCTCTTTCTCGTTCGGCGATCAGTTCCCGCTACGGAAAGGGGCGCTATGCCATCTTCAAAACAGGATTCACGGATCGTGATTGTTGCAGGGGGCACCGGCGGGTTGGGACGCGCGGTCAGCCTGGCGTTTCTGAACGAAGGCAATACCGTTGCCGTTTCTTACAGAGATCAAGCCGAGTTTGACGCGCTCAAAAATGCCGCCGCCGGAAACGCAGCGGCGCTAAGCGGCCAGGCGGTCGACGCGACAGACGAATCGGCCGTGGGGCGCTTCTTCGATTCGGTCGTTGCGCGGCACGGACATATCGATGCGCTGGTGAATGCAGTGGGCGGCTACATTGGCGGCGTGAAACTCTGGGAGCTGAGTCTGGCGGACCTGGACCGAATGCTGGCGATGAATCTTCGCTCGGGATTCGTGCTGGCACGCGCGGCGGCAAAAATCATGGTGAAGCAAGCGGCGGGCTCGATCGTGAATATTGCCGCGCGCGCCGCGGTCGATCCCCCGGCCGGAGCGTCCGGCTATGCCGCTTCGAAGGCTGCCGCCGTCGCGATGATCGAGTCGCTTGCGGCAGATCTGAAGGGGACGGGCGTGCGGGCGAATTCCGTGCTGCCGAGCATCATCGACACCGCAGCGAATCGCGCAGCGATGCCCGGCGCCGATTTTTCCAAATGGCCGAAAGCGGAGGACATTGCGCACGTGGTGCTTTTCCTCTGCAGCGATGCGGGCAAACTTGTGCATGGCGCGTCGATTCCGGTTTACGGGAATTTGTGATTGGGTTTCTGGCGGCTTAATTGAGGGGATTTGGCTGGGAGGCCTGGACTCGAACCAGGATAATCAGATCCAGAGTCTGATGTACTGCCAATTGTACGACCTCCCAGCAGACAACAAAAAAGGCCGCGTGGGCGACCTCCTCCTACTTTAATTGGGGCGGGGATTTTCGTCAACGATGTGTGAGGATTGGGGTCGCGATTTGGCGGCGTGTTTTGGGAGCTTGCGAAAGGGCACGAGGGGCAATTTAAAACCAGAAGCCCGGCCCAGGAAAGCCGATGGGGAGACTGGCGCTGCCGGGAAAGCAAAGGCGCGTGGTGCGGTTGCGCGGGGATTGGGGGCTGTGCTAATTTCGGTCGCTAGCGTTCCTCGAGCGATTTTTTGTGAAAGCAATTCAACCCCTGACCCCTGCCAACCGCGAGGAAGCGGCCCTTCTCGAAAAGCTGGATATTCGCCGGCTGCCGCGGCATATCGCGATCATCATGGACGGCAACGGCCGCTGGGCGGAGCGGCGGCATTTGCCGCGGATCGCGGGACATCGCGCGGGCGTAAAGATGACGCGCGAAATCGTGGATACGTGCGCGCGGCTGGGCGTGCCGTGCCTGACGCTTTATGCGTTTTCGCTGGAGAACTGGCGGAGGCCGCAGGCGGAGACGGCTTTTCTGATGCGGCTGCTGCGCGAATACCTGAAGCGCGAAATGCCCGCGCTGCATAGGAACAACATTCAGTTTCTGGCGATCGGACGCGCGGCGGAGTTGCCGGACGCGGTGCGCAAGGACATTGACGAATCGATGAGACTGACGGCGCGAAACGGCGGGATGAAACTAGCGGTGGCGCTGAATTACGGAGGACGAGCGGAGCTGGTGGACGCGTTCAACTCGATGCTGGAGGGCATCCGCGCGAACGGGCTTTCCGCGTTTCGCGCGGACGAACAGGCGATTTCGAATCATCTGTATACGGCGGGGCTGCCCGATCCGGACTTGCTGATTCGCACTTCGGGCGAGATGCGCGTGAGCAATTTCCTGCTCTGGCAGATCGCTTATGCGGAGATTTACGTGACCGAGACGCTTTGGCCGGATTTTTCGCGGGCGCGGCTGCTGGAGGCGTTGATCGATTTTCAGAAGCGCGAGAGGCGCTACGGCGGGTTGGGCAAGGGCCGCGCGGCAGCGGCCGGGGCTTCGGGCAACGGCAGCGAAGCGGCGGGGCGAGGCTAGACGGCGAATGCTCGCTCGAGTGGTGACTGCGCTGGTGCTGGCGCCCGCTGTGGTTGCGCTCGTGTGGTATGGCCCGCCCGAGCTGCTTGCACCTATCGCCGCGATCGTGGCGATTCTGGCGCTGGTGGAATTCCTGAAATTGGGCGAAAAAACGGGCTTCCGCGCTTTCCCGAATTGGACGATCGTGTGCGCGGCGGCGATTTTCTTCGTGCAGTACGCGGCGGGAATGGCGGAGACGCACGGTTTCGCGGGCGGCAATCTGCTGGTGCGGCCATTCGAAGGCGGCGTTTTTTCGCTCGACCTGGTGTTTATCGTGTTTCTCATCGGCGCGGGATGCATCGTGCTGGCAATGAAGCGGCCTTTGCAGGACGCGTTGCCGGCGGTGAGCGTAAGTTCGGCCGGATTGCTGTTTATTGCGCTGCCGTTCAGCTATTTGGTGCGGCTGGACGAGATCCCGATTCGCGGGCGGCAACTTGTGCTGTTTACGCTGTGCCTGGTGTGGGCGGGAGACATCGTCGCGTATTTTGTGGGGCGGGGAATCGGGCGCGTGAAGATGGCCCCGGCGCTGAGCCCGAAAAAAACGTGGGAGGGCGCGGCGGGAAATGTGGTGGCGTCGCTTGCGGTGGGATATGGATTTGCGCGGTGGATGCAGGCGGATATCGCGACGATGATGGCGATCGCGGCTCTGGCGAACATTGCGGGGCAGATGGGCGATTTGCTGGAGTCGTCATATAAGCGCGGCGCCGCGGTGAAGGATTCGAGCGGGCTGTTGCCGGGACACGGCGGAATGCTCGATCGAATCGATAGCTTAATTCTCGCTGCGCCGGTGGTATGGATGCTTTTCCAGTGGTTCGGCGAGAGATTGCTCTCGCCGTGATTTGCGATTGGGAAGCTCTCTCGAGTCTGCGCTAGGCAGAACGCGTTCCTGGCGCATAGAATTGTTCCGCATGAAGAAAATTTCCATTCTGGGTTCGACCGGTTCGATCGGAAGGCAATGCCTGGACGTGGTGGAGTCCTTGCCCGGCCGATTTGAAGTGGTTGCGATGGCCGCGGGAACGAACGCGGCGCTTGCGGTCGAGCAGATTGTGCGGCACCGGCCGGCATTGGTGTCCGTGGCGAGCGAAGAGGTTGCGCGGGAGGTCTGCGCGGCTTTGGAGGCGCGGAGCGCCGCGGACAAAAATGGTGCGCTGCCGGAAATTTTGTTTGGCGCGGAGGGGATCGAGAGGGTCGCAACGCACCCGGACGCGGAAATGGTGCTCTCGGCGACGGTGGGCGTGGTGGGCTTGCCGGCGACGTATAAGGCGATCGAATGCGGCAAGGACATCGCGCTGGCGAATAAGGAAGTGCTGGTGGCGGCGGGCGAAGTGGTGATGGCGGCGGTTGCCCGGCATGGCGTGGCGCTGCTGCCGGTGGACAGCGAGCATAACGCGATTCATCAATGCTTGCGGGGCCTCCGGGGCGGGGAGCACGACGAAGTGAAGCGGCTGGTGCTGACGGCCTCGGGCGGACCGTTTCGGGAGACGCCGCTGGCCGAGCTGGCGAAAGTGACGCCGAAGCAGGCGCTGGCTCATCCAAACTGGAAGATGGGCCAACGAATCACGATCGATTCGGCGACGATGATGAATAAAGGTTTCGAGGTGATCGAAGCGCACTGGCTCTTTGGCGTGGAACTCGAACGGGTGCAAGTGGTAATACATCCGCAGTCTACGATCCATTCGATGGTGGAGTATGTGGATGGGTCGATCCTGGCGCAGCTCGGGCCGACCGACATGCGTATGCCGATCCAATACGCGTTGACGTATCCGGAGCGAGTTCCGTCCAAAGGTTGTGCGCTGGATTGGAGCGCGCTGCGGAGGCTGGATTTCGAAGAGGTGACGGCGAAAAAGTTTCCGTGCCTGACGCTTGCGCGGGAGGCGGCGAGAATCGGAGGGCCGTTGCCGTGCGCGTTGAACGCGGCGGATGAGGTGGCGGTGGCGGCGTTTCTGGAAGACAGGCTGGATTTCCTGGGCATTGCGCGGGTGGTGGAGCACGTGCTGGCGCGCATGCCTCGCGGGCGGCTGGGCAGCATCGAGGATGTGTTAGCCGCGGACGCCGAGGCGCGGCGGCTGGCTAACGAAGCAGCGGCTGTCCGCCGAAAAGCATCTTAGAAGTGAGAGTCACGCGGCCTAGCGGCCGTTTTGCATCACGAATAGGCGCAGAAAAGCTGTGTTTTTCCCCGGGCGCCATTTGCACTAAAATACAATTTGAGGACACATGGGGCACCTAACCAACGTTTTGCGGGAACTCGTCGCCGGCGCCGTTGTTCTGGGCATGCTGGTTTTAATCCACGAGTGGGGACATTTTATAGCCGCGAAGATGTGCGGCGTGCGCGTGGATGTGTTTTCGATCGGGTTCGGATCGCGAATCTGGGGTTGGAAGCGCGGAGACACGGATTACCGCGTCAGTTGGCTGCCGCTCGGCGGATATGTGCGGATGGCGGGGGACAATCCGGCCGAAGAGCGAACCGGGGCGCCTTATGAGTTCCTGTCGAGGCCGCGATGGCAGCGGTTCATCATTGCCGTAGCCGGCCCGATCATGAACATTGTCACGACTTTCGCAATTTTCTGGGCTATTTACGCGCTGGTGGGTATGCCGACGGATGCCTCGCTGCGGCAGCCTTCCGAAGTGGCGGCGGTTTCGCCTACCTCGACGGCGAACGGCATACAGCTGGGGGACCGCATCCTCGAGGTGAATGGGGTCAAGACGCCGAAATGGGAGAATGTGGATGACGCACTCGATTCGGTGAAGCCAGGAGAGACGATTGCGCTCGAAGTGCTGCGCGACGGGGAGCAGAAATCGCTGCAGGTGAAGATGCCGACCGACCCCAACGCGGCCGCGTCGGTGGTGGGTTATCCGGCCCAGACGGTCGTGATTGACGAAATCGAGCCAGGGTACCCGGCGGATAAGGCTGGATTGCAGCCGGGCGACAAAATCGTTGAAATGAACGGAGAGCCGGTAGTGGCCTGGGGGCAACTGGTGGATGCGGTGCGAAATTCGGACGGCACGCCGCTGCACTTCCTGGTGCAGCGGGGTTCGCAGCAAATCCCGATGGTGATGGCTCCCGTGAAGGGGATGGATCCTTCTGACGGCCAGATGGTGTGGCAAGTGGGAATTGTGCCCAAACTCGAAGAGACTTACGAGCATCAAGGGCCGATTGCTTCGATCGCCGACGCGGGGCAGGCTACCGAGCGGACAGCGGCGGAGATTGTTGACGTCTTGACCGGCCTATTTTCCGGGAAAGTTTCGGTGCGCGACTTGGCGGGGCCGGTGGGAATCGTTCGGATGTCCGGACAGGCGGCGAAGCGCGGGCCGACGACGTTGTTGGAGCTGACCGCTGTGATCAGCCTGAATCTGGGCCTCTTGAACCTGCTGCCGATTCCGATTCTCGATGGAGGCCACGTGCTGCTGCTGCTGATCGAGAGCGGGATGCGGCGCGATCTGAGCATCGCGTTCAAGGAGCGATTTGTTCAGGTGGGGCTGGTGTTCCTGCTGGGAGTATTTGCCTTCGTGATGTACAGCGACATCCTCAAAGCAATTCAAAGCCGGTAGTTTTTCTTCGCAGGGAATCAGAACAGCCAAGACTAAAACTTGCAGGGCGGGTTCGAAACCCGCCCTGCTGTCTTCGCCGAGGAGGGGAAAAAAGCCGAGCAGTCGGAGCGGCGAAGGATACTTTTCAGGCTTGCACGATTTCGTTGCGCACGGCGTAACGGACGAGATCGGTGACGGAGTGGACTTGCAGCTTACGCATGATGTTGGCGCGGTGAGTTTCCGCGGTCTTCACGCTGATGCCGAGAAGCGAGGCGACTTCTTTCGTGCTCTTGCCTTCCGAAACCAGCTGGACGATTTCGCGCTCGCGGGACGTGAGGCGGTCGCTGAGGTCCATCGGCGCAGACATATTGGCGCCGACGCGCTGCGAATGGGTGAGGATCAACTCCGTGGCGCAGGTGGTGAAGAAAGGCTTGTGCTTCGCCAGCGTCTCGATCGCGGTGATGAGGTCGCGGTCGGAATCGGTCTTCACCATGTAGCCGCGGATGCCGAGCCGGAGGATTTCGCGGATCAGGTGATCGGAGTAATGCACGGACAAAATGAGGATTTCCGTTTTCGGCGAAACGGTGCGGATGCGGCGCGCGGCTTCCAGGCCGTTGAGCTCCGGCATGGAAATATCGAGGATCGCCACGTCGGGCTGATGCTGCTTGGCAAGCGCAACGGCCTGTGAGCCGGTGTGAGCTTCGCCGCAGATCGACCATTCGGGACGCGGACCGATCAGGGATTTCAGGCCGCGGCGCATCAAGTCATGGTCATCCGCCAAAAGAATCTTCAGACTCGCCATATGATCTCCTTCCCAAGCGGAGCGCCTGGCCCCGTGGAACTTCAAGAATCAACTATGAGCCGAGTACGGTCTGGATCGTATCCAGCAAAAGCGAAAGAGGGGCCGATTTTACCGCCAAAGCGTGAACGCCGATTTTACTGAGAGCGTCGCGAACCTGCTGTGACTCATGCATTGTGAAAACGACAATCTTTACGTCCGGGTTGTTGCGCAGAATTTCGCGGGCCGCCTCGTGCCCGCTCATCACGGGCATGCTCAGATCCAGCAGAACCAAGTCAGGCTTCAACTCCTTGGTCTTCTCAACGGCCTGCTTGCCGTCCGCCGCTTCTCCGCAGACTTGCCATCCGGCGCCCAGCAAAGCCGAGCGCAAGCCGCGGCGCAAAGCTTCATGGTCATCTGCGATCAGAATCCGGTAGGTTTTCTTTCCGGGCTCGGGCTTGCCGTTGTCACCCGCAGAAGCTTCAGGTGCGTTTGTCCTGGAGTTCCTGGCAAGAGTGGGAGCGGAGACAGCGCCCACGCGAGCCCGGGAGGCCTCGTCGCGTGACTCGAGCATTACCGAAAGATCAGCGCCGACTACTTTGCTTGATTTACTTTGCGCCCCTGGTCCAATCATGGAAGTCATAGGTTTCGCCCCTGCCGATCACAACCGTCTTTCATGCGCGGAAGGGGACGCCGCGAAGACGCCGTAGTGTGCCACGCGATGGGGCTGTAGGCGATACAGGATTCACCTTAGAGGGGCGATTTCAGTTGTGTAGCGGGTTATTTTTTGGAACTTCTTTCGCGGGATCAGCCATAACGAAACAATGCCTTGAAGCCGAAGTCCATGTGTTGCTGGATATGGCAGTGAAACAGTGTGAGGCCAGGATGGTCGGCGACCAGGTCCACCGAAACACGGCCGTAGAGCGGGGCGATCACAGTGTCTTTCATTACGCCGCCGGATGGTTTTCCATTGACGTCAACCAGTTCGAACGTGTGACGGTGAAAATGCAGGGGATGGGAATCATCCGTCCGATTGCGGAAAAGGACGCGGTAGCGCGCGCCCCGCTTCAGGACGAATTCGTTCTCGTGCGGATATGGTTTGCCATTAACGGTAAATAGATTGAAGCGGCCCGCGCCGCTGGGGATTTTTTCGAAAGCCATTTCAATGGTCTGGTCGGGCTCAGGCTGATCGGGGGCGTGGCCGAAGATCGTGTAGTCGAAAAAAGTCTGTTTCGGGGGTATCCAACGTGGCTGGCCCTGCTGATTTTCGTATTCGACCACGACGCCGAGGCCGCCATTGCGCGTGGGATCGTCGACCGCGCCCAAAATCCATACGCCCGGCTGGTTCATTTGGATGTAGGCGTCGGCGCGTTCACCCGGACCCAGCATCACGATTTCTGTATCGGCAGGGGTCGGGACCGGGTTGCCGTCAAGGGCGAGAATATGAAACGTGTGGCCAGGCAAGGAAATCACGCGATTTTCGATGGCGCTCGCGTTTAAAAGATGGACGAGAACTCTCGTGCCGGCGCGGACACGGATTGGATCGCCGAAGCCGAGCATTTTGTCGTTGATGGTGAAGGTTTGCGTGGTAGCTTCAAGGCCGTTCGGCCGAGTATCAAAAACGGTTGGCTTTTCGGGCGTCGGGCCGGCGCCGTTGAGTTCGTCCGTGTCCATGTTCTGATCGGTATAAAAAGGCTCCCAATCACGAAGCGCCAGAAAAAGTTCCTGGTCGTATTTCCCGAGGTCGTTGCCCGAATCGATCATCAGAAAGCCAAACTGACCGGTATAGGTGCCGCGATGCAGGTCGCCGTTAGCCATCGCGTGCGAGTGATACCAGCGCGTTCCGGCCGGGGTGGGCGTGAACTGGTATCGGCGGCGGCCCATCGACGGAACAGGCGGCGTACCCTCTTCTTCGGAGCCGTCAACCTCCGAGGGCAGAAAAAGCCCGTGCCAGTGGACGAATTCTTCCGCGTCCGTGTTGTTGATCACCTCGACCGTGATGGGCTTGCCTTCGCGCATGCGAAGAACCGGCCCGGGCGAAGTGCCGTTGTAACCGATAGTGCTGATGAAGCGACTCGGCGAAATCTCGACTTCCACCGGAGCGATCTGGATCGTTATATCGGCTGGGGCGCCTTCGCTGTGAGCGGGGTTCGATTGCGCGGGCGAGGGCGGGCGCAGCTGGATGCCCTGCGAGCTATCGTTGGGGCTCTCTTGCGCGATCAGCAAGCCAGCGCCGCCAGCTCGAATCAGCGAGGCGCCTCCAATCTTGAAAAAATCTCTTCGTTTCACGATACCTTCAGCGATGTTGCGAAAAATGCCAGCTGAAACGCAAATCCTCTCACGTTCAAACTGATTCTAACAAGTGGCAATCGGATGCCCGCGGCGGCCGCGGTGTCTTTGACGCGTCTGGATGACACGGCTACGCCGGCATGGAAATCCGAATCTCATCCGAGCTGGAAGCAAAACTCGCACGCAGCGCGCAACAGCAAGGGCGCGAGACCGAGCCGACCCACGTGATCTCGCTACGAAAGATGCTGACTTCCTACGAACCGAGACTCAACGATGCCCTGTCGGCTTGCCCCCGTCGCTGGAAATAACCGCGGGCCCAAAATCGGTGAAGCCTATGGCATTCGACGACTAGCACCTAACGGCGATTCGCTGTTGCACACTTGCTGTTTCCGGACGGATAGGGCGCAGAAGACGCTTTCGGATTTGCCGTTCGTCGGTGTTTTCCGTGTCGGTGGAGTCACTTCTTGTTGGCGGCCCCTATGGCGCCGTCAATTCGCCACAGCCCGATTAGTTTCCCGTCGAACGGCTCGAACAGCAGCGAGTATTCCCAAACCGGGCCGCCGTGAAGGCGGGCCTCCGCCCTCACCTCCCAGTACATTATCCCAAAAGTGCCTTGATGGCGCTCTTGTGGTCCCTCGAAAGTGACCGATTTAACTTTGAGCTGCCCCAGGAACGGCCGATATTTCTCGATGTGAATCGATTGGACGAACGCCTGCTCGTCTGACGGCCCGAACCGGGCACCCGCTTTCTCAAGGGCTTCATAGTCCATTTCGTTGGTCCACTCGGGATGCGACTGGATGAGGTGCTGTATCGCATCGTTCTTGTCTGAGTTGCTGAGCGGGCCGGACACTCCAAAACCCTGGATTCGTTCGCCTCCGTCGAAATCCACGAATCCAGTGAGGACGGGCGTGTTGGTTGGTGGTGGGATACGCCCTCCCCTGCCGTCGAGGGTGAATGAGTCTTTTGCGTTGATCTCCTCCTCTGTCGAGAGCGGGACAACATCAAGCGAGACGCGGAAGAACTGCGTCCACGGGGAACCGATGTTTTCTTCAAGCGAAAGTTTTAGGAAGTCCTTGGGCGGAAGGTCGGGATAGGCAGTGAGTAGGAATTCGTGCGCCAGCCGGGCCGGATTTTTTCGTGGGAAAGCCTGGCTCGATGCTAGCGCTGACGCGCAGGCACAGAATGCCCCGGCCACGCCCGCCCATGTCGCAAACGCGCGGAAGCTATTTGATCTTGACATTCCCGTCTCCTATCACTTTATACCGCTCGGTCAGAGGGTGGTTGGCTGAATCTCTGAAGTTGTTGCCGGTTTGGTCGATGGCGGTGAAACCTTGCGTGCCGCCGATGGTCATGGAGGGATTGGGCGGCGCGACGGTGAGGGAGGTGGGCGCGGACATGCTGACCGTGATGTTGAGGTTCGTAGTGATTGTGTTCCCCGCCACGTCAGACCCCACGACTGCTATGGTATTAGACACCTGAAATGGGCGCGCGAAAACCCCGCACCCATTGCGACCCTTCACCACCTCATTCAGGGCAAGCAGGCGCGCAATGGACGCGGCACCCGACGTTCGATGAAGGCTCCTGAGTTTGGGAATGCGGCGGCGATGGCGGCAAAGGGTTTCGCGCGGGGCGCGCAGCGTGTCAACCATTGGGCCCATTGGGGCGTTGACTCGGTGTGGCTTCGGGAATATGCTTCGGGCACTGAGATGGTGGATCGCGAGACGCCTCGAAGGAGGCCGCGTGAGACTGCCCGTCCTACCGAACGATTTGCGTAACCAAGAAAAGAAACGAAGCGCGCGAAGTCTGGCGTTTATTTTGAGCGGCGCGTGCCTGGGCGTATTGTGCCTGGCGGTTACGCTGCGCGCGCAGGGATACCCGGGGCAAATGGGACAGTCGCCTTCGGGGCAGCCGCGCGGGCCGAGCGCGGTGATCGTGGTGAATATCGTCGGGGAAGACGGAGGGCCCACGGGTGAAGGGGCGCAAGTGACTGTATCGTCCGAGGGCGACGCCGGGCGGAGCGACGTTGCGGGGAGCAATGGCGTGGTGCGGTTCGCAGGCGTGAGCCGCGGGTCTTATGCGGTGACGGTTCACGAACCCGGATACAAGGACGGCTTCGGTTCGGTTGAAGTGCCCTCGAGCTACGGTCAATTCAGCACTACGGTGACTTTGCAGCCGGACACGACAGATGATGCGGACGCCAAAGGGATGATGCTTGCGCCAAAGGCTAGGGCGGAGTTGGACAAAGGCGTCAATGCGATGCGGGAAAAGCATTACGACGAAGCCGAAAAGCATCTTGAAGCCGCTTACAAGCTTGCACCCGGGAATCCGGACGTCAACGACAAGCTCGGCGAACTTTACCTGGTGACCAGGAATTTAGAGAAGGCGCAGCAATATCTGCAGAACGCGCTTTCGATCGATCCGGATAACGAAGACGCGCTCGCCGACATGGGCGAACTTCGGATCGAGCAGGGCGATTATGAGTCAGCCGAGAAATCGTTGACGGAAGCGATTTCGATCAGCCCCAACGATTGGTTCGCGCACTGGATGCTTGGGGTGGTCTACCTGAGAGCGAACGATAACGAGAAAGCGCGAAGTGAAGCGGCCGCGGCCATAAAATCCGGGAAGGGAAATGCAAATGACGCCGAATACCTGCTCGGCGAAGCGCTGGCGAGACTGGGCCGAACGGACGAGGCGATTCATGCTTTGCAGCTGTTTATAAAAGATTCGCCCAAGAATTCGTACGCACCCGCCGCGAAGGACCTGATCGCCAGGCTGCAATCCGGTGGGAGCCCAGATTCGAGCGATGGCGCCGGGGCTGCAGCTGCACAGCAGAGCGAGACGCGCTGAAAGATTGCGTACAAACGGCCGGCTCTCCGAGTCTGATTCCCTCTCAATCAAGGCGCTGGTATAAGGGCAAGAGCGAAGGCGCGCGCCCAGAGGCCGGTGGCCTGGCGCGGCTGGATTTTGCGCAACGTCCTTTATTTGCCCCAGCGCGCAGATTTCGTTTGCTCCAGGGCCAAAGCTGATGTAACGTGCGCGGCGCGTACCCGCAGAGTGCCTTGCGTGAAGGCACGAGGTGTTACATCAAGAAGATGATTATTGTGGTCGCGGCAGCCTTAGCGGCTTTCGTAGCGGTGCAGCCATTGGGCGCGCAGTCGCTCGCGACGACGGATGCGAACCCGGGCAGCGAGGTGTTGGTAGCAAGCAAGGACACAGTCGTCTCCCCACCGGTCGTGCCGCCGGCCGGCTTCATCGCGACGCTTGCGCCTCCGTCCCCGACTTTCTACACGCCTCCCACAGAAGAGCAGAAATTCCACGCTTTCGTATGGAATGCCGTCGGCCCGGTTGCCTTCGCGGGAGCCGCTTTCGCGGGCGCGATCGATCAGGGCTTCGATTTCCAGAAGCGCTGGGGGCAGGGCTGGAATGCGTACGGCGTGCGCGTCGCGAGCGATCTGGGCATCAGCATGGTCACCGCGACTTCCCAGTACGCCATTGCCGAAGCCGACCACGAGGACGCGGCGTATTACCGCTGCACATGCGCGGGTTTCGGGCGGCGCTTCGTGCACGCGGCCATCTCCAGCGTTACGTCGCGCCGCGGCGACGACGGCCATCGCTCGTTTTCGCTCGCGTTGACCGCTTCGCCCTTTGTCGGCCCCATGGTCGCGGCAAACACGTGGTTGCCGACCCACAACGGTGTGCACCTCGGATTCATAATGGGCGAACACAACCTCCTCGGCCAGTTCGCGCAAAACGAGGCCCTCGAATTCGTCTACGGCGGCCCAAACACGGTGCTCGGCCGCCTGCAGCGCCGCTTCAGCAAATCCTCCCCTAGCGACTCGCAGTGAACGCTGCCCGTTTTTGCGGAGTTCTCGACTGTCCCGCGGCCGTTTTTCGGCGGGTCTTTGCATTCGTGTGGTAGCGCTGCCAACGAGACTCAACCCGGCGATTCGCGCATCGCCGTTGAAAGCGGGCCCTATTCCAAGTATTCTATTCGGGCCCTTCCGTTCAAACAGCGCGCCCGTAGCTCAGTTGGATAGAGCGTCTGGCTACGAACCAGAAGGTCGGGAGTTCGACTCTCTCCGGGCGCGCCACTTACTCTCCTAGTCCACCTGAAGGGTGGTCAGCCCGGCGCGGTCATTCGGTAAATTCCTTTGCCGATGCGCTGTGTCAGTCCACGGTGATTCGCGTGGCGGCCGTCGTTCCCCTTACTTCTGCGATGGGCACGCCGACGCCAAACACGTTGTCCGGGCCGAAGAGCTTGAAATCGTACATGCCTTTATAGGTTTTGCCGTCGGGTGCGACTGTGTCGGTTTCGTCGATGGTGAAAATATTGCTGACGTTACCGCTCGAATCATACTGGACGCCGACATGGTGCACCTTGACGCTGCCGTGGCCTGTGTCCTTCCAGACGCCGTAGCAGATGTTTCCGCCGGCTGGCGGCATGAAGACGTTGTCAAACTCTGTCCCATCGGCGTGCCACATCTTATAGGACTGGGCGAAGGGGAAGGGCACCTTGGCGGGTGCTCCGGGAGGAAAATTGTCATCGAACGTTGCTGTGTAATTCGTGTGCCAGAGGCCAACGATGGAGGGATCGTTATCATCGTCATGGCCGCGGTCCGCGACAAACTCCAAGCGCGCTTGCCCCGATGAGGTGTGAAAGACCGCCGGATTGGCCGACTTGGGCGCGGAGCCGCACTGCGCCCGCGCGCCAGGAACTGCCGAAAAGAAAAGCGCAACTACGCCGACGAATGGCATGAGCCTCCAAGAGAATCCCCGCATGGACTTTTCCCTCCTCGATTTTCCGTTTTTGCCGAATGGCCGTGCTGAAAGCTGAAGCGAATCGGTGAGGACTCTAGAGGGGCGGACCACTTCCCAGCAATAGTCTTTTAGGATACTTTTGGGGCTGCTATGGACCCCTTTCTTTCATGGCGAAGGGCGCAAGCGGGCGATCTGGAGCGGTGTCTGCGGTTGCATCCCGCCAAAAACGGCGCGGAGAGTGTCGGCCAGGAGCGGGCACTCGAGGCCTGGCGGCAATTGCTGGGGATGTCTCACGCGACCAGAAGCGCTGTGGTGGAAATGCATGCAAGAGGCGCAGCCGAAATTGTCGGCTTCGGGCTCGCGTCGTTTGTACGGAAGAGTTTCATCGAGAGCGAAGCCGGTAATCCAAGGCCGGGATTGAACGCCAGAATCATCGAGAGCGTGGCGAACGGGAAGCCGGTGGTTGCGACGTATGCCGAGGTCCGCGACGCGAATACGCATGGCGACCTGCATCAGGTGATTCTGGACACGAGCTGGAAGCACGATGGTTCGCTCACGCCCAAGCAGGTGGATGAAGTGCGCGTCGTGCTGGGCCGTGCGTATCAGGAGCTGTTTGCGGGCTATCGCTTTTCGCGGATTCTTATCGAGTTGGTGGACGAGATTGATTTGTGGCATGTCCGCGGCCTGAAGGTTTTCCAGGCCGTCGATCGATTCGAGGAGTATCATCGCGCCAATCCTGGGAACAAGTGGAATCGCGAGCGCGCGCTGCTGCAGGTGACGCTGGAGACGATTCGCAGCGATCCGCACTCCGTGGCGGCGGGGCTTTTTCAACACCACGTGGCGCCGCAGTTTGCGTTCGCGCGCGGAGAGCAGGAATTGCTGGAGCTGGCGCTGGATGGGGCGGATGATGCGGCGATGGCGAAATCGTTGTTTGTGACGCTGCCGGCGATCAAGCGGCGATGGTCGACGATCTTTGAACGCGTTGGCGGGATGCGGCCGGATCTTTGCCCGCCGGACGGCGAGGGGACGCGCGGCATTCAGAAGCGCCAGCGGGTGCTTAATTACGTGCGCTGCCATCCGGAGGAGCTGCGGCCATTCGAGGCGCGGGCGGCAAAGGCGGGAAAGCACCCATAGATGAACGGCCGCAAAGATACCCGCGACAAAACAGATAACATTGGGGCGAGAGATGACGCCGTTGGGTCAAAGCCCTCGGCCAGCGAGCGAATTGCCAAGGTGATGGCGCGGGCGGGGCTGTGTTCGCGGCGGGATGCGGAACGGTGGATTCTCGATGGGCGCGTGAGCGTCAATAGGAAGAAGCTGGAGACGCCGGCTTTTACCGTTGGGCCTGAAGACAAAATTATAGTGGATGGCAGGCCTCTGCCCGACGTGGAGGCACCGCGCCTGTTCCTTTATCACAAGCCTGCGGGCCTGGTGACGACGGCGCGGGACGAAAAAAAACGCGCGACGGTGTTTGATAATTTGCCGCCGGGGTTGCCGCGCGTGATCAGCGTGGGGCGGCTCGACCTGAACAGCGAAGGGCTGTTGCTGCTGACGAATGACGGCGGCTTGGCGCGCTATCTCGAATTGCCCGCGAACGCGTGGAAGCGGCGCTATCGCGTGCGCGTTCATGGCGCGGTGAAGCCCGCGGCGCTCGCGAGGCTGGCGCGAGGAGTCACAGTCGAGGGCGTGAATTACGGCCCGATCGACGCCGTGCGCGAGCGCGCGCAGGCCGGTTCGAACGTGTGGGTCGCCATTACACTGCAGGAAGGGAAGAACCGCGAAATCCGCAAGGTCATGGCGCACCTGGGGCTGCAAGTCAATCGCTTGATCCGCACCGCCTATGGTCCATTCGAACTGGGCGACCTGCCCCCAGGCGCCGCCAGGGAAATCCCACCGGAAGTCCTAAAGAAACGCGTCCCCGACTATTTCCGCCAATAGGCGCTGTCGAATCGTTTGCCTCCGTCGCTGGACGGCGCGCGCGAAATTCACGCGCTGCGCCGGGGTGGCCACAAATTCGTTGCGTAGAGAAAATAAGGAGGTGTACTTTGCGGGAGCTGGTCCTTCGAAAAGTTCGGAGCGAGGAGGAGAGCATGAAACGAGGCGTCCTGATTCTGTTTGTTCTCGTTCTTGCGGGCGGAGGCGGCCGGCTCTTTGGAGTTTTTGCGGCGGAGCGCGGCGCGGCGATGAGCAACGCCACGGGGAGCGCGGCTGCGGCGGGCATCACGTGGGTGAAATTCGAAGATCCGTTCGAGCATGCCTTCACAGTAGAAGTGCCGCAGGGCTGGACGGCGAAAGGCGGCCTCTTTCGGTTGGGTTTCTCCGACGAGAGGGGAATGGTGGACCTGCGATCGCCCGATGGCCAGATCAACATCCGGCTGGGCGACGTTTCGATTCCATCGTACGCGGTTCCCAATCAGCTGCATTCGCGGGAAGGAGAAGTTTACGATTTGGGGGCGCAGGCCCAAATGATCGTGGCGAGATACCGCACCGGACCGGAGTTTGCGGTGCTCTATGCACGCGGCCGCTTCCAGAGTGTCTGCCGGAACCCCCAGGCCGACCAAGCCGATGTGAGTTTATCCGTGCCGGATTATCTGCCGGCGGACACGAAGGCGACCGAGTCCTCGAGCGGGCAGATCGCGTACCGCTGCGAAACGGATCATGGTCCCGCCGTCGCGTTCGCGTATTCGAAGACGGCGCTCTACGGCCCGCTGTGGCAAGTTCCGGTTCTTGTGAGCTTCATGGCGCCACCGGCGCAGGTTGCGCTGGCCCGGAGCGTGATTCAACACGCGGGCCAGACGTTTCAGCTCAATCCGCAGTGGGAGGCTTACCAGCAGAACATGGATGCGGAAGGAATGCAGTATCAGCAGGCGCGCCAGCAGCAGCGCATGGCCGCACTGGCGCAGCAGGTGCAGCAATTCGAATCGCAGATGCGGGCCATGCAGGATCAAGTGAATGCCTTCGAGCGCCGGCAGGATGCGCAGGCATCGCAAGTGAAAGGCTTCACGGATGCCTTGAACGGCATCACGCCGACTTACGACCCGCTCACCGGCGAACATCGCGATGTATGGACGGGTACGAAAAGCGAATACTGGGTGAATGGAGAGGGGCAGGTGGTGAATTCCGATACGTCGCCTTCGCCGGACTTTCGGCAACTGCAGGTCCCGCCTAATCAGTAGGAATTCCGGCAGGGAGCGGCGCGCCGGGCGGCAACGGCTAGGGCAAAGACAAGCTGGCCGCTCGCCCGACGCTACGGCGTTGCGCGTCAGAAGGTGAATTTTACGCCGAACTGCATGGTGCGGGCGCTGGTGTTCATGAATTGGGTGGTGAGGAACGAATTTTTGCGCGTAGTTCCGGTGAGCAGGGATGCGTCGATTGCGTTTTCCGGGATGACGCCGGTGACGGAAGCGGGCGTGCGGCTGGGCGAAAAGGCGTAAGCCGGAGTGGGTTGCGCGTTGGCGGCAAAGACGTTGCCGATGGTGAAGCCGGCGTTCGCGTGGTTGAGCGCGTCATAAACTTCCCAGCGGAACTGGAGCACTTTCGATTCGCGGAAAGTGAAGCTCTTCATCAGCGCTGCGTCCCATTCGACCAGATTCGGGCCGAGCAGAATGTTGCGGCCTGCGTTTTCCGCCTTGTATTGTTCGCTGCCGACCGAGAAGGCTTCGCCGGGCTTGAGGCCGAGCGGCACCTGGACAAAATGCGCGTTAGCGGGATCCATCGAATAATCCGCGACGGTCAAACCTCCCGCGCTTGCCGAAGGGATCGCGCAGCCAGCCGAAGTGAGCAAAGCGACGGTGTTAATTGGCGCGCGGGGGTTGCCGATACTGGGGCGATCGTTGGTGAGGATGCCGTCGCCGTTGGCGTCCGCGCAAAGGCCGGTCGGCGTGCCGTTGAGGGGCGAAAATGGCTGGCCGGATTGATAGCTGACGATGCCGCTGAGTTGCCAGCCGCGCAGCAGGATGCCTTTGCTGGGGAAGGGTTCCCACAAATAGCTGGAGGCGATGCGCTGGCGACGATCAAAGGAGGAACTGGCCTTTTCCGCCTTCAGATTGCCGGCGTCTTCGGCGAAGGGCGTGATGGCTTCGATGGATTGCAATCCCTGCGCTTGCGGCGAGAGGTAGAAGGACGAGAGAAAGTCGTTCTGCACGGCGTTAGCGCCGACGTATGCGGAGAGGAATTGCACCGAGGGGCCAAAAATTTCGCTGGCGTTGTCGAGCATGTGGCTCCAGGTGTATCCGGCGGTGAAGGTGAAGTCGCCGACGCGCGTGCGGTCATAGCGCTTGGTGAGGCTGGCCTGGAGGGCGTTGTAGGTGGAGTCGCCCGCGTTGGTGACTTCGGTGATGTCGCCGCTGGCGGGATTGCCGCGGGGATTGAGGCAACCGACGTTATTGACCGCCAGAGTGGGGCAAAGGGTCGTGTTGGTCGGCTGGCCGGTAGCGTCCGTGGCCCAGCCGCCGAGCGGATTTTCATCCTGGCGCAGGAAAAGCTGCGTGCCCTTGCTGCCGACGAAAGCGAGTTCGGCGAGCCATGTGGGATGAAATTCCCATTGCACGCCGAAGGAGTAGTTTTGCACGTAGGGGTTGCGCAGGGTTGGCGCGACGGTGAATTCGCTGGAGCAATTGCCGACGGGAACCGAACCGGCGATGGTGACGCCGAGTGCGGGCGTGGAGCCGTTGCTATCGGGGCCGCAACTCTTGACGCCTGCGGTGAGGGCGGCGGTGGTGAGAGGCGCGCTGGGAAAAGTTGTGCCGGCGAGCGGCTGCGCGATTGTGGGTTGTTGGCCGATGGAGGCGGCTGCGGCGGGGGAAGTGGTGACGATGAGCGGGGAAATCGGGCCGCTTTGCCACATGGAAAGCGCGATGTCGAAGATGACAGGGTTGTACTGGATGCCGTAACCGCCGCGAACAACGATGTGCTCAGAGGGCGCCCACGCGAAGCCGAAGCGCGGGCCGAAATTTTTCTTGAAGGAATTTACGGAGGGGACGTAGGAGGGGTAGAGCGTGTGCAGATCCTGGATCGGTTGGCCGTAAATTTCGTAGCGCAGGCCGGCATCGATCGAGAGCGAGGGGCGGAGCTGGACCGTGTCCTGGAAGAAGACGGCTTCGTCGTAGGTGCGGAGCGAGAGTTCGCTGGAGCCGCGCGTGACGCGCTGGAAAGTGACGGAGGCAAGCCCGGCGGAGCCGTTGAGGAAGCTGGCCATGCCGCACCATTGCGGATTGGTGGTGCAGGGCGAGGAGCCGGCGCAGGTCGAGCCGCTGACGTCGCAGCTCGAGCCGAGGACGCCGAAGACGTATTGGCCGAGATTGGAAGGCAGGCTCGCGAGGCCGGAGTCGGTGCGGACGAAATCGCCGCCGAATTTGAAGCTGTTGCGGCCATGAATCAGCGAGAAATTTTCCTGAATTTGGTAAATGTTGCTGCGGAAGGTGCTGGGGCTGCTCGCCTGGCCAACGGTGAACCGGTTGCCGGCGGAGGGGAAGTTGTTCGAGTAAGGGCCGAAGCCGGTCGAGCTGAAAAGGTCCTCGACGGTGAGCGCGGGCTGCGCGTTGCGAACGCTGGGCGGTTCATCGTAAGGGCCGATGCCTTGCGCGATGCGGCTGTAGGCGAAGCGCAATTCGTTGAGATATTTCACGCCGTAGAAGCGATGGTCGAGCACGGCGCTTTGCGTGCGCTGGCGGGTGAGCATGCGGGCGTCCGGCAAAAGGCCGAGATCGGAGAAGGCCGTGTCGCCGGAAGTGCTGAGCGGGACGTTAGGCGTGACGAGATCGTCGAAGAGATAGCGTGCGTAAACGTCGTTGCGGTTGCCGATTTTCTGGTCGAAGCGGCCGGAGGCTTCCTGATCGCGCACGTCGAAGATGTTGGCGTGCGGGACGTTGAAGACGTTGTAGGTGACGCCGTCGACGGGGGGCTGCGCAGGCAAGCACGGATTTGAGGCGTTAAACCCGGATGGCGCGGGCGCGGTGAAGCAGGAGCCCCCCTCACTCGGAACTTGCGTTAAGGAGGGCGTGGCGAGATAGGCGGCGAGCGTGGGCGTGCTGCTGATGCTTTTGAGAGTGGAGAGTCCGGCGGCGTCAGGCAAGGTGCTTAGGACGGGGAAGACGCGGGTAAGGTCGTCGTGCGCTAAATCCCACTGGTAAGAGACGAAGTAAAAACTGTGATCCTTTTTGATCGGGCCGCCCAGCGTCATGCCCGCCTGGTTTTCATACGAAGTCGGAGGTGATGTGAGCAGGGCTGTTTTCTCGGCGCGATTGAGGGCGTTGAATTCGCCGTCCTGGCCGAACCAGAACGCGGAGCCGTGGATCTCGTTCGAGCCGCTCTTGGTGATCACGTTTACGGTGGCGCCAGTGTTGCGGCCGAACTCGGCGTCTTCCTGATGCGTGAGAACGGTGAATTCCGCAAATACATCGGTATTGGTGAATTGCGTGGCGGCGCCGCCGAAGAGCGGCTCGTTGTTATCGACACTGTCAATAATGAAGTTGTTATCACGACCGCGCGAACCGTTGGAGGAGAAGGGAACCAGAGTGCTCGCGAAGCTGAAGGTGCGCACGCTGACGATTCCGGGAGCGAGCAGCGCAAGATTGTTGATGTCTCGCGTGAGGATCGGCAGATTCTGAATCTGCGCGGTGGAAAAATCGTAACGCAGCGTCGCGTCGGTGGTGTCCGTGGTGGGCGCGGTGGATTTGACTTCCACCGAACTCTGCTGCCCAGCGACTTTCAGGGAGAAATCCTCCAGCGTCACCTCGTCGACGTCCACGGGAACTTCCGTGTGCTTGACGGTCTGCATGCCGGGAAACTGCACCGTGACGTCGTAGGATCCTGGCGAAATTTCGGGCACGCGATAATGGCCGTTTTCATCGCTGCTGGCCTGATAGCTGCCGCCCGTTTGGCGGTTGGCGACGGTGACAGTGGCGCCGGGCAGCGGCTGGTTCTGCTGGTCGCGAATCGTCCCGGCGATGACGCCGCTGATGCTTTGGGCGTTCGAGGGGAGCGCCAGAATCAGAACGAGACATGGAATAAACGCGAGAATGGCAGCCTTGAGCCGGGGTAGGTTGCACATCGAGATTGCTCCTCTAGTTTTGGGACACCCGCAGCGCGCGTAAACGGCACACCCGCACAGCGTCGTACGAACCCTAAATTCAAAGATTGGCACAGGTTGTTAGCAGGGATTCCGAGTGGTTGTCAAGGAATTATCCGTTCGTTGCACATTCAACACGGTCAATCGATAACCGTCAAAATTCCGTTGACACCCTTTATACCTGCATAGTACGTTTCGCGCTCACCTAAGCAATTTTGATTGGAAAAAACTTGTGTGGCGGCTTGCGCGCCCGCAACGGAGACAGAGGAATGTCGACCCCAGCTCGAACTGCCTCGTCGTATTGTTCCAACTCCAAGAGACTACCGCTCAGGGCATTTCGCTTGGCAGAGGCGCGAGCGTCATTACTCGCCGGCGCCTCGCTTCTCCTGCTTATTTCGGGCTGCAACTCGACGGGAGGGGGCCTTTCGAGCAATTTGCCGCCAGCGGGAGGCGGGGGTCTTCTCAGCTTCGCGAGCGTGGCGATGCCGGACGGGATCGCGGGCCGTGCGTACTCGAAGGTTGCCGTAACCAGTGTGGAGACCGAGACTCAAACTGGATATCCCATATCACCCACCGCTGCGAGCGGGACGGCGCCAGTTGCTTCATGTACCGTGACGGCGGGGGCTCTTCCGCCAGGGATGAATCCTGCGTTGAGCGTTGACGCGAAGGGCGCAGGCTGCTTAATCAGCGGTACGCCCTCCTCCGCGGATGCTGGAAACAGGTACCAATTCACGATTCAGGCGCTCGATTCGAACAGCCCTCCTCGCGCGGCCACGCAGTCATTCACGATGAAAGTAAGGCCGGAATTCACGGTGACCGCGCCTCCCGCCATCGCTGCAAATACCCTTCCGGCCGGAGTGCAGGGCAGGAGCTACGGCCAGATCGCCGGTAACGCGGCCCAGATGACGGTGAGCACGACGCTAAGCGCCACGGTGGGCAATGGCCCCCCGGCTGCGAACACCGATTACTGCGCCGTAAGTTCGCCCGGCGCGGCGCTCGCTTTGAATCTCGCGGCTCCGGGGACGAACGACAACTGCATTCTCCAAAATTCCGGCACTCTCACGGCGGGCAGTTATAAGGTGGGTATTTCGGTGACGGATAGCCCGATCATGGACCCCGAAACGGGCTTGCAAGCGGTTCCTTCAAACACCATTAGCGCGGCGACGAACGTGACTCTCAACGTCGGGGCGCCGTTGCATTTGGCGGCAAACAACGATGCCGTCAGTGCCGCTCCCCCGAACGCGGTGCAGGGCCGGGCGTATGGCAGCGGCGCTGGGTGCTCGGGCGGGAGTTGTTTGCCGCTAACTTATCTGGCGTCGGGCGGCCTGCCATCGGTTGAAACGGCGGATTCATACGTATTCACCAATTCCGCGGCCCTCACGAGCGCCGGTGTAACGTGCAGCGGCTCGGCATCTTCCTCCGTGGCCAAAACCACTTGCAGCGGGACCGGCGCGGCCACCGGCACAGCCAGTTTTTCCGTTACGGTCGATGATCCGGGCAACATAGCAACGCCAAGCGGAAGCGCCTCTGGGACGACGGGTTCGGTGTCTGGCCTCTCGCTCACGGTGGAGGCACCCCTGACGCTGCCTGTGAGCCCCGATCCTGCCGTGAACGCCGCAGTGCAGAACCGTAGTTATGGGACGGGCGTCGGGTGCTCAGGCGGGAATTGCGCCGCTCCAACGTACACCGCTACGGGTGGTTTGGCCCCTTATACTTTTTCCGTCCCGCCAGCCGCCCCATCGGCCGGAGCCGCTCCAGTGGGGATCGTCTGCGCGGCGAACGGGGGCAATACGGCGGTTTCTTGCAGCGGAACAGCGGCCGCGACGGCTGCGACCTCTACGTTCTCCGTCTCTGTTTCCGACACGGCGAATGCCTCGACAGCGGCGGCAGCGGCGCCTGTGGCCGTTTCCAAAACTCTCACAGTGAATGGTGCCCTCAACCTTACAGCGCCGACAGGAGCGTTCGCGGGCGTGAACGGGCGTGCTTTCGGTACCGGCACGGGTTGCACAGGGGTGGGAGGCGCCTGCCAGGCCGCGAACTTTGCGATCACGGGTGGAATCGGCACCTACGCAAGCGCGACGATCACTAGCCAACCGGGCACGTGGTCCTGCCCGCTGCAGGGAACGAACTATGCTTGCGGCACCACATCACTATCCAATGCGACGACGTCCACCCTGACCTTGAGCGCGAGCGACACGGCTAATGCGACAACGCCAAGCGGCACTTCGAATTCGGCGTCGATTACATTGTCGGCTGCCGGCGCGATGGCTCTGACTCCTCCATCGAGCTTGAATGACGCGGTCACCGGCCGCGCCTACGGTGTAGGGAACGATTGCACGGGAGGCGCATGCACTGGGATCAGCTATACCATCAGCGGGGGGCTGGGGAATTACGGCGCCGCGACGCTGACCGCAGGGACAAATACGTTCGCCTGCTCTGGCGGGCCGACCTACTCTTGCAACAAGAACAGCATCACGGGTTCGGGCACGCAGACGCTGACAATGTCAGTGCCTGAAACAGGCAACACCTGGACTCCTGGCGGTACGGCTATAGACACAAGCAAGAGTCTGAAGATTGATGGGGCGCTGACGCTGACGGGCACGATCGCTTCGCCGTGGCCTATCGCGGTCCAGGGACGCACCTACGGCGAAATCGGAACTTTGCTGCAATTCAATGCGGCAGGCGGCATTGCGCCATACGTTTCGTTCACGCCGTCGAACTTTCCGACTGGATTCACTTGCGCAAACCTTGCAACCTCGACGTCTTGCTCCTCGGGAGATGTGACGGGCGCGGCCAGCACAACGCCGTATTCTCCTGCCGTGACGGTGGAAGATACCGGGAATGCGTCCACTCCGCCCGCGACAACGACTACGGACCCGGGCAGCGTCAGCACGGGGTCGCTGCTGGTGAACGCGGCGTTGGCGATTAACGCGATCACGCTTCCGAACGGTCTGGTGAACTATCCCTACCCGACGAACTCCACCGCGGCGACGCTCTCGACAACGGGAGGGCTGAGCGGAAACACATGGCTGGGGCCGGGAGCAGCGGCTGCGGGCGCTTGCTCGAGCCCGACCGGCAATTTTCCGACGGGCACCTTCACGCTGGCTTCCACTTCGACCACGGCGACGATTTCGGGAACACCCTCGGCGGCCAGCACCTCAGCTGGCGAGTTTGCATTTCAGGTGTGCGTGACTGATACAGGGAACTCGATGACGCCGGCCGGGTCGGCCTTGCCGAATACTGCAGGCAACACACTGAGCATCGACGTGATGGCGCCTTATGCGGTGATCGCGGAGCAGACGGCCAATGAAGTGGAATTCTTCAACACCTTGACAAAGGCGGATTCGACCGTGGCGGCGCAGCCAGCCTCGACGGGCTCAGGCCCGCCGCAGAGCCTTCCCTACGGTGTGGCGTTTTCGCCCTCGGGACGGTACGCATACGTGACCCTGTCTGGCGCGAACGAGCTCGCCATTTTCGACACGATCGCAAATGCGCAGATTAGCGGATCGCCGATTTCGCTCGCGGGTTGCACGGCGCCCCACGGCGTTGCGGCTACGGTGAACACGATCTTCGTCGCGTGCAACGGCACGAGTAGCACTGCGGACTACGTGGCAGTAGTGAATGTGACCAATTCGGGCGATGCAGCGACGTTCAGCCTGGGCACAGCAATCGCTACGAGCACCACGGGCGACGGGCCGGAGGGCGTCGCCATTAGTCCGGACGGAACGAGGGTCTACGTGACGCTTTCCGCAGGGAATAGCCTTTTCGTGATCAATAACGGCGGCTCTTCGCCCGCGGCGTTAACGGGAATTACGAATCCCGCGCCGCTTTCGAGCACATACGGCACGATCCCAATGGGCATCGCCGTCGCGATCTCGGGCGGCACGGGTCCCGGCACTGTGGCCTACATCGCGAAGCAAGGGGCATCTTCGAGCGTGGCGGATGGCGTGGAAGTAATGACGCTTACTTCCGATGCGCTGACGGATCTTTCCAATGCCAGTTTCACAACGAGCCTCGATTCCTCCGCGGTGCCTAGCTTCGTAGCGGTCACGCCTGACAGCCATCGTGTTTACGTGACGCTCAACGGGCTCGACAAATTTGCGGTGGTCAACAACACGGCTTCACCTCCAGTTGCGCTTTCCGGGTCGCCGTTTACGCTGACCGGAAGCGGGACAGCCTCGGAGGGGGTTACTATTCCCCCCGCATCTCCTTTCCAGGCATTCATTGCGGAAGACGGCGCAAACAAGCTCGGGGTGATTGACGACTCCGCGACAGCACCGGTGGAGAACACCAATTCGCCATACACGTTGTCCGGAACGGCGCCTTTCGGCATCGCCAGCACGCCCGCTCCGCAATAGAAATGCCGACGATTTGGCGCACTGAATTTCGACGAGAACTTGGCGGCTGCTCTCCCGTGGTATGCCCGGTGTCCACGTCTCCGCGGGTTCTAAATTTTCGAGCTGATCGTGGTTTTGCCAGGTTTTATTTGGTATTAGTGGAGGTGTGGTCCGGCCCTACAGGAAATTGCTTATTGTTCTCAAAAGGACCGAATTTAGAGTGGTGAATGATGAGAAAGAAAACTTCGAAAGCAAAAAAGGGTACCAAATCGCGCAAGACTGCGCCAAGACGCGCTCAGCGCACGAAGAAAATGAACGAAGTCAGCTCGGACACGTTGCAATCCTCTCTCACCGCAGACGTGACGCTCGCTCCGCCGGACGAAAACGCATCTGAAAGGGCGGGGCAGGCCGGCGACATCCAGGGCATCTCGAATATCGCCGAGGCCGATCCAGAGAGCGTGGAAGAATTGCTCGACGACGGCCAGGCGTTTGAGGCGGAAGTGGTGAGCGGCGTGGAAGATGCGACGGATGAGCGCGAAGTGCCCGCTCGCGGACGCCTGGAAGACGAACCCGACCATCCTTTTGAAGATCGCAACAAGATCTGAGTTGTGGCGAGCTGCTTCGACACCGCTGAAATTTGTGCCTCGTAGTGCGCCTCGACGGCGCTGAGTTTACCGCAAAACAATTCGCTTTCCCGCGCCTTTTGAAGGAAAATTCTACGGATACAGGCACAACTGAATCGTAGAAAGGCGTTATGACACTGAACAAGTTCAGCTCGCGCATTACCAAGCCGAAATCCCAAGGGGCCTCGCAGGCGATGCTTTACGGTACCGGGCTCACCGAGGAGGATATGGGCAAGCCGGAGGTCGGCATCGCCAGCATGTGGTTTGAGGGGAACACATGCAACATGCATCTGCTGTCGCTGGCCGAGAAGGCGAAAGAGGGAGTAAAGGCTGCCGGCCTGGTCGGGATGCGGTTTAATACGATCGGGGTGAGCGACGGCATATCGATGGGCACGGAGGGAATGTCGTTTTCGCTGCAATCGCGCGATTTGATCGCGGATTCGATCGAGACCGTAATGTCCGCGCAATGGTATGACGCGAATATTTCGATCCCTGGCTGCGATAAGAATATGCCGGGGTGCCTGATCGCGATGGCGCGCCTGAACCGGCCGGCGCTGATGATTTATGGAGGCACGATTCGCGCGGGGCATCTGGATCATCAGAAGCTCGATATTATTTCGGCGTTTCAAAGTTATGGGGAATTTATCGCCGGAAATATTCTGGAAGAGAAGCGGCAGGCGATCGTGGAGCACGCGTGTCCAGGCGCCGGGGCGTGCGGAGGAATGTATACGGCAAACACGATGGCGTCTGCAATTGAGGCGCTGGGAATGTCGCTGCCTTATAGTTCGTCGACACCGGCAACAGACCCGCTGAAGATGGACGAGTGCTTTCGCGCGGGCGCAGCGATCAAGACTCTGCTCGAGCGCGATATCAAGCCGCGCGAGATCATGACGCGGGAGGCGTTTGAAAACGCGATGGTGATCGTCTCGGCGCTGGGCGGATCGACGAATGCCGTGCTGCATTTGATCGCGATGGCGCGCGCGGCGGGCGTCACTTTAACCATCGACGATTTCCAGGCTGTGAGCAATCGGACGCCGTTGCTCGCCGATTTCAAGCCGAGCGGGCAATATGTGATGGAAGATTTGCAGGGAGTCGGCGGCATCCCGGGTGTGATCAAAATGCTGCTCGAGGAAGGGCTTTTTAACGGCGATTGCCTTACGGTTACGGGCAAAACTGTGCGCGAGAACGTGAAGGATTTGCCCGGGCTGAAAGCCGGGCAGCCGATCGTGCGGCCGCTCTCGAACCCGATCAAAAAGACGGGGCACATACAGATATTGAAAGGCAATCTTGCGCCCGAGGGCTCCGTGGCGAAAATCACCGGCAAAGAAGGCACGCGGTTTTCCGGGCCCGCGAATGTGTTCGATTCCGAAGAAGACATGCTTGCGGCGCTCGAGAAAAACGCGATCCATAAGGGCGACGTGATCGTGATCCGCTACGAAGGCCCGAAAGGAGGGCCCGGCATGCCGGAAATGTTGACGCCGACTTCCGCGATCATGGGCGCGGGGCTCGGCAAAGATGTGGCCCTGATTACGGACGGGCGCTTTTCGGGCGGTTCCCACGGATTTCTCGTGGGGCACGTCACGCCAGAAGCGCAAGAGGGCGGGCCGATCGGCCTCGTCCGCAGCGGCGATCAAATCACGATCGACACCGAGAAGAATTTGCTGCAAGTCGCGGTGAGCGACCACGAAATGTCCGCGCGCAAAGCCGCATGGCGCATGCCTCCTTACAAAGCGACGCGCGGCACGCTGGCGAAGTATATTCGGCTTGTTAAGAACGCAAGCGCGGGGTGCGTCACGGACGAAGCGTGACAAATGCGACCGCCGGCTTGAGCCTTGGCGAGCGTTCCGCTAACGCGCAGATTGAGCAGTTGAGGTTGAACCGAAGCGGTGGCGACACGCTCGCCGCGCGAACATTCTCACCGCCGGCCGTAGCGTCGCTGTGACGTGCGTCACAGCCATACTTTTCGTTCAAAGATTTTGAAAGTGGGATGGGCGGCCTGAATCAGCGCCGCCCATTTCGCATTTAAGTCAGCCGTTCGCTAAGTCTCCTTCACGCGAGCGGATATCGGCTGGTGCTACCCAATTTTCCTGAGAATCATGACTGAATTCCTCCAGCGAGCAGGCGAGAAAACTGCGCGACTCTCTGAATCCGTCGCCGCCGGTAAATCTGCGAATGCTGAAGCTTTAAGAAACAACATTGAGTGAGGCTGAGGACAGCCTTAATTCACTGAGCGGATGTACGTTGGAATGGATTCGAGAAAAATTCGCTTGACATATGCCTATATGGGAATATATAGTTTGGCCATGGCACGGGCAGCCACCACATCTGACGCTTTCAACGCCATCGCCGAGCCGCGGCGGCGCGACATCCTTAACTATCTCGCGCTGCAGGAACGCCCGGTCGGCGACATCGTCGCCAGCCTCAGACTGGAACAACCATCCGTGTCAAAACATCTGCGCGTGCTGCGCGACGTCGGCTTGGTTTATGTCCGCCGCGATGGGCGGCAGATTTTTTACCGTACGAACGCCGAGGCGATCCGGCCTCTGCATGAATGGGCCGGCACCTTCGAAAAATTTTGGCGGCATCAATTGAGCAGCGTGAAAGAAAGGGCAGAGCAGAAGGCCAGGCGGTTGGAAGAAAAATCCTAAAGGAGACGCACATGGCATCCACAGCATCATTGGCACAGAACGTTTCGAATTTGACGCTAAATCTGGAAGAGGAAATTCACGTGAACGCACCTTTGCAAGTCACGTTTGAGTCGTTGCTCGAGCAACTTGGGCCGGAGGGCACGCGGCCGGACGGCACATCCATGCAAATGAAAATCGAACCATGGCCGGGCGGCCGCTGGTATCGCGACCTCGGCGACAAGGACGGTCATTTTTGGGCCCACGTGCAGGCGATCAAGCGGCCGACGCTCCTCGAATTCTGCGGCCCTCTCTTCATGTCGTACCCCGTGATATCCAATGTGCAGTACCGGCTTAGCGAGGTTCCCGGCGGCACGCTCATCAAATTTCATCATTCCGCGCTCGGATTCGTTCCGGATGACGTGCGCTCGGGCATGAGCAACGGTTGGAAGCACATGCACCAAAGCGCGAAAGCGAGAGCCGAGCGCAAACGGCCCTAATGGGCCGTTGCGCTCGCCGCGGAGGTATTCCCGAACTAGAATGGAACGGCTGGGCGCGGCGGGCGCACGCGGTGCAGCCCCGCCGCCCTTCGAAAGGAGAAACGCGAATGATTCCGATGTGCGAGGCAATGCTGGGCGAGGTTCAACAAGAGGCGGCGACCACGCGACGTGTGCTCGAACGGGTTCCCGAAGACAAACTGAGCTGGCGTCCACACAAAAAGTCGATGACGCTTGGCCAGCTCGCGCTGCATCTGGCGAACGTGCCGGGTTCGATCGCGCGAATTTCCCAAAGCGACGAATTCGACGCATCGAAAGCGAACTTCGGCGCCGAACAGCCGAAAAACATCGGCGAAATCTTCGCGGCTCACGACGAAAGCATTCGGGCAGCCGAAGATTGCCTGCGGAATCTCACCGAGGATCGTGCCAGGGCTCAGTGGAAACTGAAAATGGGGCCGAGGGATGTTTTCTCCATTCCGCGTGCGAGCCTGTTGCGTTCGATCATGCTGAATCACTGGTATCACCATCGCGGGCAACTTTCGGTATATCTCCGGCTGCTGGACGTGGCGCTGCCTTCGATTTACGGCCCGAGCGCCGACGAAAACCCATTCAGCTAATCCGCCACACATCCTCAAACCTCAGCGGCGATTGCCGAAAGGTGGCCG
Source organism: Candidatus Aquilonibacter sp. (assembly GCA_035507075.1). Classification (GTDB taxonomy): domain Bacteria; phylum Acidobacteriota; class Terriglobia; order Acidiferrales; family UBA7541; genus Palsa-295. The sequence continues at coordinate 53,261 of DATJOL010000180.1, forward strand.
CAAGGCTTGGCAGAAATCGCTCGATTCCTGCGTCATGAAATTTTCCCAAACGAACTGCGAAGGATTCGCGAGGAGAAAGCAAATCCATGACGGGCTGAAGAGAGAAAATGTCGGCGCAGTGGATTTCGTAAAAATGACATCGAGGGCCAGGAATACCGCGCGTGAATGTCGCGCGAGGTGCGCCCTACAACTGCGGCAGAGCTGGACGATGCGCTACTCATAGCGGAGGGCAACCATGGGGTCAGTGCGCATGGCGCGGCGTGCCGGGATATAGCAGGCGGCCAGCGCGACGATGACGAGGATGATCGCGACTGCGATGAATGTGATGGGGTCGTGGGCGCTGACGCCGAAAATCATTCTGGTCATCAGGCGCGTGAGTGCGAGCGCTGCGGCAATGCCGATCCCAACGCCAGCAAGCGCGAGTTTCGTGCCCTGGCCGAGGATGAGGCGCAGGACGTCTGCCGGATGGGCCCCTAATGCCAGACGAATGCCGATTTCGTGGACGCGCTGGCCGACGATGTAAGAAATCACGCCGTAGATGCCGATGGCGGAAAGCAACAGCGCGAGCCCGGCGAAAATTCCGAGCAGAATCATGGCGAAGCGGCGTGAGGCGAGCGAGTCAGAAATGATCTGGTCAAAGGGCTGAATGTCGTAGAGGACCATTTGGCTGTTGAACTGTTGCAGTGCGTCGCGGAGGCCACCGACTTCGGCGAGCGGAGAGCCCTTCGTGCGCACGACGGCGTCCATGCCGCGCGCTAGAAGAGGCATGAACTGATCGGGCACCTGGGAAATGGGAAAGTAAAACTGCGCGAGAATGGGTGAGTGGTTGTCTTCGTCCAGGCCCCACTGCTTTACGTGGCCTGCAACGCCGATGATTTCCGGAGTGGTGCCGAGAATTTGCAGGTTCACGCGCTTGCCGAGTGGATCCGTGTTGCCAAATGCAAGATGAGCGAATTCCTGGTCGATGACGATGACGGGCGGGGAGTTGTGATCGTCATCGGCTCTGAAAAAGCGGCCGCGGAGCAGCGGAATGCCCATCGCTCGCAGGTAATCGGGCTGGACGGAGTAAAAGAGCGCCATCTTCATGTCGCTATCGGTGGCTGGTTTGGGCTGGCCTTCGAGCCAGAAGCCGACGTCGGAGTCGCCTTCCATGGGCGTAGCGCCAATCGCAAGCGAGACGGCTTGCACGCCGGGAACGGCGGCGAAGCGGTCATGAAGCTGGAGGAAGGCGGCGCGGATGGCGTCCGGCGTACCGCCGAGTGGAAGGGATGAAGCGAGCCCCAGGTTCAGAGCATTGTGCGGATTGAAGCCGGGGCTGACGCTCCAGAGAACGGCCATGCTGCGGATCATCAGGCCTGCGCCCACGAGCAGTACGAGAGCGAGAGCCATTTGGGCGACCACGAAGCTATTTTGGGTGCGATGGCGCGCGCCGCTGCCGCCGCGTCCGCCTTCCTTGAGCGTTTCGTGCAGGTCGGGATT
>DATJOL010000181.1:0-2951 GCA_035507075.1 Candidatus Aquilonibacter sp.
ATCGTATCGGTAATGACTAAGGACTTCGTCGTTCCGCAAATGGCGTTGGAGCACGTTTCGGTAATGCAGGGTTGGAGCAGGTTATGGTTGCAAGTTAAATCCGAAAAGGGCGGTTACGCCGGATACATCGGGATCAAGATCGTGCTGGCGATCGGTGCCGCGATCGCCCTGGCGATCGTCACGATAATCGCATTCCTTGTGCTGCTTCTCATTTTCGGCGGAGTCGGTGCCGCGGCAGTGTTCGGCGGATCGGCGGCCGGACTGACGTGGAACCTAGTGACGACCGCGATCGCCGTGGTTTACGGCGCGAATGTGCTGGCAATTCTTCTGTTTGTGGCGGCATTTATCGCCGTGCCGGCAATCGTGTTTTTCCCGGCATATTCCATATATTTCTTTGCTCCGCGTTACGCGCCGCTGGCATCGTCGCTCTGGCCGCAGCCACCAGCGCCGGCGGCTGCGAGTCAGCCTCCACCGGAGCCTGCGCCGCTGTAAATCATCTTGATGCGCTGCTTCCGATTGAATTCGCCTCCGAGATCACGGCGGCCGCTCGTTGAAAGCTCCGCGCGGATAGAATTCGACAGAAGCCACTTCTCCGCAAATATCACTGAGCTCGCGGTGAGGCCGAGAGCAACTCGGTTCCAAAGCGTTTACGGCATTGTTACACGCCATTAACAAAGGCCCGCTAGCGTTGTCACCCGCGCCTCAGCGCGGTCGCCTCGTCGCGGCGCGTTCCAGATTTCGTTCCGCAAAGCAGAGAAAGAGGAGATCCTATGTTTTCTCCGAAACTGATCGTTGCGCCAATTGATTTCAGCGAGCCATCGAAAGAGGCCTTGAATACGGCCGCGGAGCTGGCCAAAGAATCCGGCGCCGAATTGCTTCTGGTGCACGTTGTGCCGGCGATTCCCCGGCTGACTATGCCGGCGGAAGTATTTCACGAGGGCGAATATGAGACGGCGTTGCATCACGACGCGGAACACCAGCTGGCTGAATTGGTGCAAAGCTTGAAACAGGGCGGACTGAAAGCGAAGGCCGAAGTCGGAATTGCAAACGAGGTCGGAATGGAAATCCTGCGAATTGCGGAACGCAATCAAGCTGGATTGATCGTGATCGCAACCCACGGCATGGCGGGCTGGCACGCTCTCGTCTTCGGCTCGGTGGCGGACAAAGTCGTACGGCTGGCGACCTGCCCGGTGCTGGTGCTCCGCGCGCGGAAAAAAGCCGAGCACGAAAAATCATCACGCACGCAGGATCCCGTAGCCGCGTAACGATAACGAAAGACCGCTACTTCGATTGCTGCCCCTGCGTTGCGTTGGCGCGCGCGATCAACTTCTTCAACTTGCCTTCTAGCGAGGCGTCCCCCACATGCTCCTCCTGTAGCACTCCGTCGGAGTCGATCGTGAACGTGTGAGGAATCGCGTCAACTCCGTAAAGAGTCGCAACCGGCCCTTTGAAGTAGCCGTCGCGGTAGTTCAGCCACGTCATGCCATCCTTCGCGACGAAATCCCTCCACTTTTGATCGTCCGAGTCCAGGCTCACACTGAGAATCACGAGCGGTTGCCCCTCGAACTTCTGTGCGATCTTATGCACGTGAGGCAACGCCTCGCGGCACGGCCCGCACCATGTCGCCCAAAAATCAATCAAGACGACCTTTCCCTCAAGATCGTCGAGCGAGACGTGCTGCCCGTCGATCGTCGTCACGGAAAATGCTGGCGCCATACGCGCGCGCACCAGATCGGGATCGTCGATGTAGCGTTGCGCGCGCTGCCGCTTCGGGTCATCGGGCTTAGACACTTTCAAGAATAGCTGGAACTGCGCTTTCGCAGCGTCGTCCTTGTTCATCATTCCGAGGGCTCGGCCGTCCCAGAATATCGCTTGAGGAAAGTTCGCCTGGATCGCCAGGGCCTTGGCAAACTCGTCGTGAGCCCGCGCGTTGTCCTCGCTCTTGTGTTTTTCGTTTCCTTCTTCTATGAGAGAAATGCCAAAGGAGTAGTGCGCGATGGCCTTCTCTTTGTCCGTCTCGGCCTCCGCGATCAATTCTTCACACGCGGTTTCCACGGCCTTCCAATCGTGCAGCTCGGTTCCGTATTTCTTCATCTTTTCCTGGCACGCGCGGCAGTGTCCGCCATCCTGTTTGTCGGCTTTCTTGAAATTGTCGAGCGCGGCGAGATAGTCCCTCCGCTTTAGATATTCGAGGCCCTCTTTGTAGCTTTTCTGAGCCTTCTCGTTCGTAGGGCCGGCGTCCTGTGGTTTGTCGTCTTGCGACACGGCGGGCAATGCAATCAACGCGAGCAATAGTGCCAACGCGACTCTGCGCATGCTGGGCCTCCGCGATTCTCTTCGCCATGTTCCGGCGAAGATAGCGATGCAGCAAACATCTCGATGAATAAGAGATACCTGCCGCAGCCCAGCATGTCAAGTCACTCACTGGCTATCAATAACGCTGATCCCAGGGCGCTGCGCCGCCGCTATTTCCGATGGCTCAGCGTCCACACGTATCCTGCGAGCGCGGACAGTTGATCCTGCGTCAGGTGCGCCCCGCCCATCGGCGGCATCGGCGCGCGGTACTTCTTCGGTTGTTGCACTCCATCCGCGATGATTTTCTTGATGCTCGCCAGGCTCCCATCGCCCCAAATCCATTCCTTGCCTGTCAGCGCGGGGCCGAGCGGCGAGCCGCTGCCCGTCATGCCGTGGCAACCGGTGCACGTCGCGCCGCCGATCTGGCCCGAGTAAATCTTTTTGCCGAGCGCGATCGTCTCCGGCGTCACGCCCTTTGGCAGCGGCTCCTTCGCGTTCGCCGCCTTGCCTGCGTCCGCGTGCGTTCCTTCGGGCGGTTTCGCTTCGGCCTTAGCGATTTCGCCCGGTGCAGCCGAAAGGCTCGGGCACGGCGTCACGTGCCCCGCCGGATTCGCAGCCCCGCCCACGTACGTCACGCGGTAAATCGTGCCGCGCAC
>DATJOL010000182.1:0-15047 GCA_035507075.1 Candidatus Aquilonibacter sp.
CGATAATCCCGTGCTTGGCCTCAGCCAGCCCGTCGTGGACAAAACGGGGCTGACTGGGACCTTCGATTTCGTCATCGATTTCGCGCCGCAGATTACCGGGCCCTTGCCGCCGGGCGTGGACTACCACCCCGACCCGAACGCGCCGACTTTTCTGGAGGCGCTGAAGGAACAACTCGGACTGAAGCTGGAGTCGGGACAAACGGCCCCGATAAATACTCCGATCATCGATCACATTGAGGAGCCGACACCGAACTGAGTGTGGCTATTTACGCACGGAGTTTTGTGTCGCGCCTACGGCGCTCGCGTCGTATATATCACGATTCCCAGTCCTTACGGACTGGGCTAAGTTGTGCCGCGCCTACGGCGCTGATGCGGTACGAGAGCGCCGATTCGGGCAAAAAGGAGATGGGTTGAAAGGCAGTTGCACCGGGCGAAGGCAAGGGCAAGACGTCCACGCGGCCTGCTGGCGGCCAAGCGGCTCAGTTGCGAGGGGTGGAGCAAATTTCGGAAGGCGAAGGCGCCCGACCAAAAGTCGGCCGCTACCCTTCGCAAAAAATCGCGGCGGCTCGGGGTGAATCTTTCGAGGGAAGCGCGGAAGATTCATTTACTTCAGGTGCTTGACCCATTTGATATCCATGCCGTAGGTGCCGTTGATGTCGCGGAGGAAGACGACGGAGAGATCGCGCTTGACGGCATATTCCACCTGGATCATCTGGTATTGGTTGGATGTGGCGGCGTTGGTGGAATAGGTGATGGTGAGATCGTGTGTCACTTGCTGCTCGATGGTGACGCGAGCGGCGGCGTTGGAAACGGTGGAAGCCTCGCCCACGAACGGGTCGACGCTGAAGTGGCTGATGCCAAAAAGATGTTCGATGCGGCTGCCGAGGCCGCTGGAGATGGCTTCGGAGAGAAGGGCTGTGGCGCCGTAGTTTTGCGAGGCGCTGCCCGAAGTGAGGGCCCCATTTTCGCCGGTATTGCCGATGGCAAGCAGAGCGACGATTTCCGAATCGGGCAAGGGCGGATCGGAACGGTAGTTCATCTGGAGGTGGCTGGCGGCGCCGGTGAAGTCAATCGTCACCTGATATTGGCTGATGGTGGTGGTGGCTTCGATGTTGAGCACGGGATCGAGGCGGAAGGGATTGGCGAAATTGATGTCGCCGCGCGTGAGCTGGTAATTATTGCCGCGAAAAACCATTTCGCCGCCGAGCAAGTGAACGTCACCGAGGATGACGGGGCGATCCCAGGTGCCGCGGAGGCGAACGTCGCCATCCATGTCGATTTGAGCGCCGCCCCATTCGATGCGAGCGCCGGGGGTGGTTTGCGTGGCGACGTCAAAAGTCAGATTCTGCAAGAAGGGCGACGAAGATGGCGGCGAGACGGAGGTCTCGGAAGCCGCGGCAAAAAAGGAAGCGACGTCGACGCCCTGCGCGAAAAGGACGCGCTGAACGTTGACGCTGCCCGTAAGCAGAGAGCCGTTCGAAGTGCCGGAAAGGCGCAGAGTGCCGTCGGCGAGCCAGCTCATGCCGGTGGGATAGCGAATGCGAACGGTGGTAGTGGTCGCGCTGACGTCAAAGCGGAGCGGGCCTTGACCATAGGTGAGGCTGCCGCCGAGCTTGAGTTGGCCGCCGCCGGCTTCGGCGGTCAAGCCGTCGAAGGTGAGGCGGCTCTGGTCGAAGACAAAGTTGCCGTTGACTTTGCTGAGGCCGACGGGGAAGTCGGCGTAATTCGCGGCGGCGTCACGCACCGTGGCGCGGCCGGTGACGCGAGGGCTGGACATTGTGCCGGCGACGGAGACGTTGAGAGTGCCCTGTCCTTGCGTTTCGAGGTCGGGAATGAGGCCGGCGAGGAGGCGCAGGTCAACGCTGCCGGCGAGCGACAGGGCGAGCGGGCGGTCGCCATCGAATCGAGCCGAACCGCCGATTTGCAAATCGGTGTCTGTGCCGTGGAGATGAGCCTGGTCGACGCGCACTTCGTTGCGCGTGTAGCTGAGGCGAATGTTGCCGTCGTTGGTGAGCTGCACGAGTTCGTATCCAAAGGAGACGTGCGAGAGGTTGGCATCGGCCTCGATCGTATCGGGCTTGCGCAGAGAGCCTTTGATGGCGATTTCGCCGTCGATGCTGCTGTGATTGGTCAGCTTATCGAGATGAAGGCCGGCGATGATGAGGGGGTCGAGGTCGAGCTGCTGGACGTGGAACGTGGCGGAAATGGGAAGACCCGCAGAAAGGCCGGCGGAGATTTCGCCTTGGAGCTTGCCGCGCGTGAGGTCCGAGGTGAGAGTGACAGAAGCGGTGCGGCCGTCTGAGACGAGGTGGCCGTCGAATGTGCCTTGGGTTTCGGCGCCGACGCGCAAATTGGCCAGCTGGATGTCGCCTTCGGCGGAAGGCGCGGTGATAGGGCCGCTGCCTTTCAGGTTGAAACTGAATTGTCCGGCGATGGGGAGCGACTTGCTTTGCAGCGCGGCGATTTGCTCGAGGGCAATGGTGTGCGCGGTGACGTCAAATTCCACGTGCTGGTCGTCAGGGCGGTAAAGGATGCTGCCGCCGGCGCGGCCGGGTCCGGCGGTGAGATTGGCGCCGGTGAGCTGGATCTCGCCTTTTTCCCAGTGGAAATGGCCGGTGAGACGGTCAACGCGAAAACTTTCAGCGGAGATGTCCAAGAATGTGAAATCCGAATCGACGACGGGCGCTTGGTGCGTGCCGCTGCCAAGCAAGGTGCCGCTGAAAACGCCTGAAACGGGATAGGCGGTGCCGATCATCTGCTGCACGTCGCTGCTGGGCGCACCGGCGATTTGCGCGCTGAGGCTCCAGCTGTCTTCAGGCAGGAAGCCCCAATTGCCGTCGAGATCGAGCGTGAGCTTCATATTTTGCATGGATGCGGCGCCGTATTTCGCGGTCATGTTGGTGAGCTCGAGCGCATCGGGCGAATACTCCATGTCGCCTTCGAGCCGATCCCATGCGTATTTCGCGTAGCGCGGGTTTTGCGACTGCACGTGGCCGAGAAATGTGGGTGCGACGATCGGACCAAGAAGCTGGCCGCGCCATGTGGCCGTGCCGCCGATCAGTTCGGGCTCAGCGTCCGGGCCGCGGATTGCGTTGATGAAATCGTCCCATTCGGTAAGGTCGTCCGCGTGGAACTGGACGTTGAGGGCCGAATCGCGCGCGCCGAGGGTGCCGTCGAAATCGAGCTTCATGCGCGGGCTGGTGATTTCGCTCTGGCCAAGCTGGACATTTTTGCGATCGGCTGAGTAATCGTAGGTGATTTGGGCGGCGATGGGGATGACGCCTGCGGCGGGAGCGGCGGGCGGCGACCATTGCGACGTTCCCTGGGTGCGGAAATGCTTGAAATTCGCGACCCAGGTGTTGGTGGAGACGACGTCCATCGAGGAATCCCAGTGGAGGGGGATCACGGGGAAACTGGGGTTATTGAGAGCGGCGAAAACACCGGCGAGGCTGGCGCCGTGGAGATGCGTTTGGGTGCGGAACGCGAGGCCATCGAAATTCATTTCGAGGCGGCCATCGACGGCGCCTCCGAAAGCGGACGCATGAAGGTTGGCGACGGTGAGCTTCTTTTGGGCGATGACGTAGTTGCCGAAAGAGGCCATGCCGCCTTCGTGGAACCAGACGCCGCGCATGCGAATGTCGCGGCCGCTGTAATAGCCGGTGGCGGTCCACCGGCCTGCGGCGTAACGGGCGTCGCCGGAAAATTCGGCGGTGCCGTCAGGGACTTCGGGCTGGCGAAAGATCGTGCGAAGGTCCGGTAGAGAAAGGCGGCCGCGGTAATGGAGATTCCAATCCGCCGATTCGAAGCTGGGCAATTCGGCGCGCAAGTCGAATTCGGAATGAGGAAGCCGGCAAACGAGCTGGTCGAGATCGAACGAATTTCGATGAAGAGTGAATTTCGTGTTGAGGTTCACGAGAAACGGCGCGTCGCGTTTGGCGGCAATCTGAACTTTTTGCCAGGAAAGAACGCCGACGTATGAGTCCGCTGAATCGTCCGTTCCGCGGGGATGCGCATATTGCATGCGGAAAGCGAGATTCTGGCCGCGGACGTCCAGAGGCACGCGGTGGTCGTCGAAGTCGATCGTGCCGCCGTTGAGTTCGAGGCGAGCGATTGCAAGATCGAAGAGCGTTTGTTGCCAGGGACGCGAACTCTGATGGATTTTGGGTTTGGGGATGTTGCTTTCGCCCTGCGCGTTGTAGCGAACGTAGACGCGAGGAGAAGTGATGATCAGTTCGTCGAGGGAAATTTTGCGGCCGAAGAACGAGACGATGTGCAGGCCGACGGCGATGTGGTCGGCGTGAAACAGCGGCGGCTCGGCGGGAGATTCGAGGCCGTGGAGCGTGAGATTATCCAGTTCCGCGTGCAGGCGCCATAGATCGAGCTGGAAGCCGCCGAGTTCGACGCGCGCTCCGGTGCGCTGGGCGATTTGCTGAACCATTTCGTGCTCGACCCAGGGATCGATCAGGCCTTTGCGCACAACGTAGATCACAGCGAGGGCGCAAAGAGCGACAAGCAGGACGCTTCCGGCGGTCCAGTGAGGCCAGCGGAGCTTCACTGGGCACCGCCTTGCGGGGGGAGGATGTCTATCTGCAGGCGCGAGCGGGTGTCGTCAAGCCACTGATTAGCGCGGTTTGTGATGTCGCGCTGGACCAGGACTTCGCGAATGGTCTGCTGGACTTTGTCGAGAGGAGGAACGGCTTCGCCCTTGGCTTTCAATTGCGGCGCAAATTCGTCGTCGTAATATTTTTGGACGTCCGCGTCGCTGACTTCGGCCGCCGGCCGAAAACGGAAATCGAGGAAGCGCGAGAGGTAAAGCTGTTCGGAAAGCTGGCGGCGGACGGCGTCCGGAGTGAGTCCCGCCTGGGCGCAGCGTTTATCGAACTCTTCCTGCGACGGAAATTGCTTTACGAGCTGCGCAGAGGCGTTGTCTATATCCTTATCAGTAGGCCGAGGGAAGCGGGCGGCTTCAGCTTCGCCGCGCACGATCCATTGATCGGAAAGCTCTTGAATCACCTCGTCGCGCGATTTGGAGCTGCCATCGACGAGCATCTGAAAATCGGCGAGCTCGCGGACTTCGCTATCGGTGATTACATCGGTGTCGATGCGAGCGGCGATGCCGTCGATTGTTTCGGTTGCGGCGGCAGAAGGCGCAGAGGCAGACTGCGCGTCGGCCGGCGCGGGGTGCGCGGCCGCGAGAAACGCCAAAGCGAAAATGAGCGCGGGCGTTTTCATCAGAAGATCGACCCGATATTGAAGAAGAAGCCGAAGTGGGGCAGGCGATAGATATTCGTCTGCGTTTGCGAGACGCCGTTGACCGTGGTCGTCACCTGCGCCTGATACTGCGCCGGATTAAGTTGATAGCCAATATCGACGCGAACCGGACCAATCGGAGTGGGATAGCGCACGCCGAAGCCGACCGTGTGGGAGAAATAATTCAAGTCAGTAATGGTCGGCGATTTCCAGCGCAAGGTGATGTGGTCAACGTCGCTATAGACGTTGCCGCCGTCGTAAAAGATGGTGCCGCCGAGGCGATTGCCGATGAAGGGCAGCTTCATCGGGAAGCGCAATTCCTGGTTGAAGGTGAGCATGGCGAGGCCGCCGACGGGGAAACCGGTGACGGGATCGCGCGGTCCGGCTTGATTCAGGCTGAATCCGCGAAGGGAAGCGCCTCCGCCGGCGAAGAAGCGCTCCGGCAAGGGAATCGTCTCACAGGGAATTTCGGTGGAACCAGGGGGCGGCGTGCAACTTGGATCGCTGGGTTCAACAGTGTGGTCCCACGGCTGTTCGTAACCGAAGCGCATGGAGCGCGCAAAGACGAAGGCTCTGCCGAACGGATAAAAGGTGGAATTCTGAAAGGACAAGCGGAAGAAATCGGCGCTGGAGCCAAGTGTTTTGAATGCGTTGCTGAGGTCAATCGTGTTGAAGCTGCCTTTGCTGGCATCGGCGGGATTGTCGCGGCGGTCTCGCGCGTAGGTGAGGTCGAAGCCGGAAACCAGCGTGGGCTGGCTGTAAAGCGGAATTTGCTCGGGGTTAATCGTGCTATTGATGTTGGAAGCTTTCACGCGGCGATAGAAATATTGGTAGACGAACGAACTGGAAGCAGTAAGTTTCTGGACCAGATCGATGCCGCCCTGGAAGCGCGTGGATGTGAACGTGTCTATATCCTGGCTCTTATCGGCGTAAGCCGTGAACTGCAGCGTAAGATTGCGATTCGCCAAAAAATTGCTGGCGCTGTAACTGGAGGCTGCGCGGTATTCCAGCGTGCTGACGCGCCCGCTGAAGGAGAGCGTCTGCGCCCTGCCGAACATATTGGAGCGCGCAATTTCGAAAATTCCGCGCGGGCTGGCCGCGAGAGTGGTGCCATTGGGATTTGAGTTTGCGCCGGCGATCCGCTGCACTTCGAAGCCGCCGCCGTAGCCGATGGTATAGCGGTTTCCCTCACGAACGTCGACGACGACGGTTTTATCGGGATCGGTACCGTCCGGGTTTTGCGGAGCGATCTGGACGCGGTTGAATATGCCGAGGTTATAGAGCTGGCGCTCGCTGTCCACAACGTCTCCTTCGCGCAGCGGTCCATCGGCGTGGACCTCGACCTGGCGGGCGATGATGCCGGGCCGCGTGTATTGATAGCCGGTGAGGAGAACTCTGGAGACTTCGATGCGCGGGCCTTCGGTGATGCGATAGATCAGGCCGATTTTATCGGGTCCCTCGTTGGAGAGAAGCTGCTCGACGAAAGTCGCCTGCGGAAAGCCATCGTTGTAATAGTAGGCGAGGATATTGTTGCGGTCGCTGGCGACCCCGGCTTCGGAAAACGGCTGGCCCGGGGTGGAACCGATCAGCGAGAGCAGTTGCTGCGTGGAGATTTCCTCGTTCCCCGTGACCTGCAGGCTGGCAATGCGCGTCTGCGGGCCCTCGACGATGTGAAACTTCACGACCAGATCATTCTTTTTGCCATGACTGGCGTCGACCACCTCGGGAGTGACCTGAGCTTGAAGAAAGCCGTTGCTGAGATATAGGTCGCGAATGGCGTCCGCGTCTTGCCGCATGAGCTGCTGGCTATAGCGTCCGTAGGAGGCAAAGGAGGCAGTTTGCAGCTGGAGGCGGTCTGTTATCAGGCTTCGCTCGAAATAGTGATTACCGTCGATCGAGATTCCAACGAGCTTGTAGCGGTCGCCGCGAGTGATGTTGTAGACGATCGTTTGTTCGCCGGCCTGATCGTTCTGGCGAGAGCTTACTTCGACGTCCGCATCGAAGTAGCCCTGCCGCTGAAAATAGTCGCGGATGTTTCGCCGTCCCTCCTGCAAGAGATCTTCGTCCACGGCGCCTTCGGCGTAGATGGGCAGCAGTTTCTGTCGCTGTGATTTGCTGAGATGTGCGCCATTTACTTCGATGTCGATTTTGGGTCCCGCGGTGACCTGAAGCGTCAAAGGCACGGTATTCGTGGCAGGATCATAGGCGCCGGGAGTGATGAGCGCCGACGCCCCCAGGTAGCCCTGATCGACTAAGAACGTGCGCAGACGGTCGCGGCTTCGCGTGAGCTGGGCTGATGTGAGCTCCGTCTTGCCTTTTGGCGCGGCAATTTTGGCGCGCCGCAGAATCTCGGCATTCGAAAAATGGGTTTCGTTCTCTATCGTGATCGCGCCGATGCGCGCGCGGATGCCGGGATCGACGTGAATATCGACATTCATCTGGCGTGTGTCGGGGTCTGGATGCAATTCGTAAGTTATTTTGGCGCGGTAGAGGCCCTCGTCCTGGAACGTCTCCTGAAGGCGAGCGATGCCGTCTTTCAGGAGCCCCTCACGAAAAGGCTGGCCAAGTGTGAGGCGGAGAGCGGCCTGGGCGGCAGGCTCGGTGGGGGGCTCTTTCAATCCGTCGATTCGGACGACGTTGTTGTAGTAGTCGCGCGTCACAATAAAGTCGATCAGAAGGCCGGAAGGGCCGGGCGCCGCAGTAACGCGGATGTTTGCATAGTCACCGGTTGCGTAAAGAGTGCGGAGGCTTTCGCGTTCCGTAGAAAAATGAAATAAATCGCCGGTCTTGAGCGCCAGCGGCGGAGTGTTCTGCGACGCGGGCTGGCCGGACGCTTCGAGAACGCGAACGTCGGCGACGCGCCGGCCCTCAAACTGAGTGCCTTGCGCAAATGAGGAGCACGCGACCAAGGCGAAGAAAAACAGCGGAAAAGGAAGCAGCCTCGAAGCCGCGCAGACTCGTCCCAGCATTCGGTGCAGTATTGTTCGCGCTTTCATCGCCCAAGCATGAGAAAGAAGGTTAGCACAGGCAAGTTGCCTGCCCGGCGCTAATTGGCGCTAAGCGGCGTCGAATGAGGAACGTGGAATTTGCGGGCGGGCGAGATTCTGCGACGACCGACCCCAATCTTTCTCAGCGAGCTTTCGCCGTTTCGCGGCGGAGACGGAAGACCGCGAGACCGACGCTCAGGGCGATGATGGCGCCGCCGATCCCCGCGATCATGTAGACGTGCTCGCGCAATAGCCGCAAGATCCAGTGGCCATAGAGAAAGCCCAGCACCCCGAGAGTGATATAGCGCACGCTTCGTCCGAGGGCGAGTGCCGCGATGAACTTGCCGCGCGGGTATTGCGTGGCTCCCGCGGCAATCAGGAAAGGAACGATCGGAAACGGAGGCGGGAGGACCGCGGGGATTACGATGGCGCTGAATCCCCACTTCTCGAAGAGTTGTTTGAAGCCCTTTATTTTCGACCGCGAAAGAATTTTGCCCAGGCGGCCTTTACTCTCTCCGCGCGCCAGCCGATAGGTGATGTAGCCTCCCAGGACCGAGCCCACAACGGCCATGAATGAGTAATAAGGCCACCAATCCTTTCCCTGCGCGCACAGCAAAACGGTGACGACGTCCATGCTGCCCGTGATCGGAATAATTGAGTTATCGATGATGCCGAGGGGGATCAGTCCCACGCCACCCAGGTGATACATCCAAGCAACGAATTTTCGGCCCGTGCTTCTGCCGGCGATTATGGAGGCGACCGAAACGAGCAAACGCGAACCTCGCTGGGCGGGCGCGGCAAGCTCGCGCTCGACTGACAGACTATATTCCAGCCCGAGCGGCAGAAATACCGGGAAAACCCGAGGCCCGGGTCAATGAAAGAAGAAAGGCAGGTCTTCGAGAAGGCCTGCCCTATAGCGCGGTTCGTGTTTCGGGTTACATGCCTTCAGCAACGATCCGACCCATCGTTACGCCGATTTCACGATGTAGTTCACCCTGAAGCTGCGTCAGTTTGGTTTGCTGCTGCGGAGTGAGCGTCTGATAGAACTTTTGCTGGGCCGTGGCCATATTCGCAACGAGTTGGCCCGCCTCGTTCCCGATCTGATTCGAGATTTGCTTGATCTGATTGGCCGCCGCGTTGTTACGCTCGGCGGCTGTGAGGTCTTTGCGTTCGGAGTTCAGGCTGGCGAAAATGGCTTTGGTTTCATTCGCCGCATTGGTGAAGATCGTGGTGGCCTGCTGCTTTTGGGAATCATTTAGCGATAGCGCGGTGCTCAGCAGATTCACTCGATCCTGCACTCTTGTCGAGATGTTGGAAGAATTGGCGTTTGCGTGGGCGCTCCAATTGGATGTCTTCGCGAAAGCGCCGGGCACCGCAATCAGGCATGCGGCTACGATTCCTAGAATAGTTTTCTTCATAAAAAGGTCCTCGTTGAGGGAGCCGGAACGGATCGCGAGGGCTCGACGCCCCCGGCTCTCTTTTGTTTTTCCTCTCTAATGGATTAGACGCCTTGGATTGCTGAACGCCGCGCTTGCGGGCGAGAGAATAGGCAAAAGAGGCCGAATCGGCCGGCACGCAAAGGCAAGGGGGTGATGGAGTTGCGGCAGGGAGTTAATCGAAGGGGAGGCCGCTGTAATTTTCGGCGAGATTGGTAGCAGCGGCAGGAGAGCTGGTCACGTTGTCGAGTTCGGCAAGCTGGCGGCGGTATTCATAGGCATCATCGATGTTCGCGCGGTGGAGCATGTTGGTCATCCAGTAGGAGAAATATTGGGCGCGCCACACGCGACGAAGACAACGGCCCGAGTAGGTGGCGAGTTCGCCTTCGCTGCGGCTGGAATAAAAACGGTCAAGCGCGCGAGCGAGCAGGCGCACGTCCGCAATCGCAAGGTTCATTCCCTTGGCGCCGGTAGGTGGGACGATATGAGCCGAATCGCCTGCAAGAAACAGACGGCCGAACTGCATAGGCTCCGAAACGAAACTGCGCATCTGCGTGATACTTCTTTGCTGAATCGGGCCTTCGTTTAGAACGAACCCGTCCATTTCGAATCGTGCGCTGAGCTCTTCCCATATGCGCGCGTCCGGCCAATTATCAAGATTTTCGTCACAGGCGCATTGCAGGTAAAGGCGCGTCAGGAAAGGCGAGCGCATGCTGTGCAGAGCGAAGCCGCGTTCGTGATTGGCGTAGATCAGTTCGTGCGACGAAGGCGGCGCTTCAGCGAGAATGCCGAGCCAGGCGAAGGGGTAGATACGCTCGTAGAATTTCAACGCATCGGCCGGGATGGAAGAGCGGCAGATGCCGTGGAAGCCGTCGCAACCGGCGATGAAATCACAGGTGATTTCGCGCGGTTCGCCATTCATACGGAAACGAATCCCCGGCTTGGGGGAAACAAAGTCGTGGATAGAGACGTCCGCGACTTCAAAGAGAATCCGGCCATCGGCTTCGAGGCGAGCCGCGACGAGATCTTTGATCACCTCCTGCTGGCCGTAGACGGTGATGCAACGGCCGCCGGTGAGTGCGAACATGTCGATGCGATGGCCCTGACGATTGAAACGCAACTCGAAGCCATGATGCACGAGCCCTTCGCGGCGCATGCGCTCGCCCAGGCCTGTTTCGTTGAAGAGGTCGACCGTGCCTTGCTCGAGCACGCCGGCGCGGACACGATTTTCGATATGTTCGCGGCTCTGCGTTTCGAGGACGACGGATTCGATTCCGCGAAGATGCAAAAGATGAGAGAGAAAGAGCCCTGCCGGCCCAGCTCCGATGATTCCAACTTGCGTGCGCATCATCTTTTTTCCGCTTGCGGACTATAGCGCACGCCAGCAGCGGAACTCACAGCAATTGGTAAAAAGAGATGGCGACAGAGTCCGGTAATCGTGCAGCCGTGCCGACGAAAATATGCCTGGTGAGCCATTCATATTCGGGAGCGGAGGTCTCAAAACGCGGGGCGGTGCGGAAGTAGACAAGGCTCGGGTCAACGCTTTCGCCGCGGCGCAGGCGTTCCATCACGTCAGGAGAGCCATGGCGCAAACCGGAATTTTCGACGTAAATCAGAGCGCCGGAATCGACACGGATCACGTAACGGGCCGTAAGTGCTATAACTCCGTCCGGCCGGATGACTTGAAAATCGGCGCCGCCTGGGAGAACGACGCCGTTAAGGCGAGCGCCGCGCACCTCGCCACCGGCGATGCCGATCACGCGGCGCGACGCGGTCACTTCGATGGCCGGTGCAACAGAAACCTTTAGATCGGCAACGTGAAGAAGTTCGGGTAGTGCGGCGTGGGGCACTCTGTCCTCCCTCTACTAGTCGCGAGAGTTTAGTGCGAAGACGTGCTCGCGGCCAGCATTTTGGGCGTGAGTGCGATGCTCAGGCGGACCCAATTGTCCTGGGGGATGACTTTTGCTTTGGAAAGAAGCTCCGAAGCGAAGTCCGCCTGAGCTTTCGTCATCTGGCCGCGTTCTTTCGGATCTTTCAACGCGACCGAGCCCATCATGCGAAAACCATCGAGCAGCGTTCCGATTTCGATAGCATTGGTCATGGAGTCGCATTCGGCGTCAAGCGTCAGGTCGAGATTATCGGCCTGCGGTTGGCCTGCAAGCGTGATCGCCTGAATGCTGCGCACGAGGCTTAGCAGTTGAGGCGAGTTTTTGAAGCCGGCATAAATTGAGTTCGGCAGTTGGCCGGTGCGCGCAACGGCAAAGAGCGGAGCTCCGGCGACGCGATCGATGCGGGCTTGCATTGCGGGGTCACGAGGTGCGGAGGGCCGATCGGTGAGGAGATCGGTGGCATCTTTGCCGCTGGCCATGGCGACGCGCGTGGCGGACAAGAATTCGAAGGAGACGAGCGGATTGCCCGGAACTTCGTAGATGGTAACGCCGCCGCGATGGATCGCATGCCCGCCGACACGAACCGCGTAGTCTTCGATTCGCTGCTGGTCGAAACGCCCGTCCGCGATGGCAAGAGCCTGATTCTGGCCGGTCGATGTGGCTGACGGGTCGAGCGAGGTGGGCCAGATGGCGATGGCCGCGTGGTCGAGGTCGCGCGCATAGTCAAAGCCGGTACCTTCCACGAACCGGGTGTAATCAGGGTCCTGTTGGGGCGTCGGGAGGACGATTTGCCCGATCGCCTGGAGCGAGGAATTCTGAGCCTTTCGGAGCGTCTCTGCATCTAAGTAGGCAACGACTGGCGCGTCCGAAGGAATCAAGGTCAAAACATCGGGTGGCGGACCGGCAAGTGGCGCGGTTGCCGAGAGCGGACGGGATTTTCTGTAGAGGTAGACGGCGCCGCTTCCGCCCAATAGCAGAACAAGCACGATCACCGCGAGCAAGATTATTTTCGTCCTCGATGATGCCAAGGAAGTCTCCAGTCTCCTGAGAAAGTGTAAGGGCTCCGCCGTCAAAGCGCAGCACCAAAGGTTTGGACGTTGCGGCAACCTTCGCGACTGGTTGCGCCTCGAAATGAAAGCGCTACTTGCCGGATAAGAGGATTCTCGAGAGATGCCGCGGCATTGCAGGTCGTTCACGATGAAGGGCGTTTGTGTGATGCTACTCGCCGTTTGCCTGGTGGCGCTTTACGCTGTGGCGCAGAGTGCGAAGCCGGCGCCGGCCTCGACGCCTACGGTCGATGAGATTATTAATCGTTACATCGATGCAATTGGCGGCCGCGCGGCGCTCGAAAAGATCACTTCCCGCGCTTCGATGGGAACGATCAGCGTGCCTGCAATGGACCTTTCCGGGACCGTGCTGATCCACGAAAAGGCGCCAAATAGGCTGCTGCAGGTGATTGTGATCAACGGCAATGCGTTTCGGCAAGGTTTCGATGGGACGACCGGGTGGTCGGACGATCCGGCCGACGGGCTGCGGGTATTCTCCGGCGAGGAGCTTGCGGAGGCGCAGCGCGATGCTGATTTTTACCAGCCGTTGCATTTGCGCACGATCTATCCGGATCTGCGATTTGCGGGAACCGAAAAGGTTGGTGATCGCGATGCATACGTGTTGGAAGGCGCCGCACCCGGCGAGAACAAGCCGGATAAAATGTATTTCGACGCTGTGGACGGACTTGCGCTGAGATTCATCAGCCACCGGCACACCGCTGACGGCGAGGCGGACGTACAGGAGGACTTTCAGGATTATCGTAACGTAGATGGGTTGGAGTTGCCATTCACGATGGTGCTGACAGGAGGAAGTTCGGATTTCACGATTCGGATCGCCGAAGTCCATGATGGTGTGGACCTGGACGACGGCGAATTTGCGAAGCCGCCAGTGGATAAAAGTAAGGTAGAATAGGAGTTGGCTGTCATTTTAGGCATGGCTTATCACCGCCGAAATTGGGAATGGCAGGGTGTTTGCGGGGTTTTTCCGCGATGCCCTTGCAATTCGATTGCCCGCGTGATACTTTCTTTAGGTTTGCGCGGGGCTGGCGTAGCTCAGCTGGTAGAGCATCTGATTTGTAATCAGAGGGTCGGGGGTTCAAATCCCTCCGCCAGCTGAATTTGAGGACCGAGATTATCGAGCAAGGTTGCGGACGAATTCCTCGCAACAAAAGCGATAGGGCTGGTGTCTTTGCGACACAGGCCCTTTCTGCATTGCGGAGTGCCTCGAAAGCTGTCCTAACCATCTCTGGCGGTTTTGCGAAATGCGGATGCTGTGTCCGCGAGGCTGCGCACGGTTGAATTCGAGAGCGTCGCTTGGTTAGGCAGTCATGCGGCAGGTCGATGGGACGTGGTCGCGTCCCGGAAGAATTTTGCGGGACGGGTGGGTGAGTGGCTAAAACCAGCAGACTGTAAATCTGCCGCTCCTTGCGGGCTACGGAGGTTCGAATCCTCCCCCGTCCACCAGTCTCGTGCGGCGCTGATTGGTGGCTTTGTTGGGCGCTGAGAGAAGCAGGGAAAGCCGGTTCGGGCTTGCCGTAATTTCGGCGGGCCTGGGTAGCTCAGTTGGTAGAGCGCGTCCTTGGTAAGGACGAGGTCACCGGTTCAATCCCGGTCCCAGGCTCCAGATTCGAAGCTGGTAGTAAGGCAGAATGAGCGGGGGTAACTCAGTGGTAGAGCCTGCCTGTCGGCAGACAGGTCTCTGCCTTCCAAGCAGATGGTCCCGGGTTCGAGCCCCGACTGGCGTGCGGTGTCTGGTATGTGGTTCGCTTACGCGTTGAGAAGTGAAGCAGACGGTGGGTTTTACATAGGCATGACCTCGCGATTGGAGGAGCGTAAGGGAGCATAACGCTGGCAGTAACCGCTCCACGCGATCAAGGACGCCTTTTGAGTTGGTTTATGCCGAGCGGTTTGACTCTCGGGCAGCGGCTCGGGAGCGAGAGAAGTATCTGAAGAGCGGAATCGGCCGCGAATTGCTGAAGAGAGTCGCAGCCGAAAGGCTAAGTGGGAATGAGCGGGGGTAACTCAGTGGTAGAGTCTCTGCCTTCCAAGCAGATGGTCGCGGGTTCGAGCCCCGTCCCCCGCTCCATCAAGCTGAATGATCGAGGCGGAATAGCGGGCTTGCGTCGTCAATGTCTATAGGCGGTTTGGGGCCAGCGTAAGCGCGGCAATTGCCGCGACGTTTTCATGTGAGGGTGAGGCGCGATGGCGAAGGAGAAATTCGAGCGGAGCAAGCCGCACGTCAACATTGGGACGATCGGGCACATTGACCACGGCAAGACGACGTTGACGGCGGCAATTACGAAGGTGCTGTCGAAGAACAACCCGAAGGTGGCGTTCCGGGCGTTTGACACGATCGACAACGCGCCTGAGGAGCGGGAGCGCGGGATCACGATTGCGGTGTCGCACGTGGAGTATGAGACGCCGAACCGGCACTATGCG
>DATJOL010000183.1:0-61103 GCA_035507075.1 Candidatus Aquilonibacter sp.
GTTGAGGTGGCGCGGGCCTTGGCAGATGTGAGAAACTTAGCCAGCGAAGAAGTGGCATTGCGCACGGCGGAGAACTTCCGGGCGTTTTTCCGTTTAAACGCGCCGGTCGCTCCGGACGGCAGACAAGGGGCCATGTAGCACACTCGGGATGGCATTCGCCGTTCAGCTCGCCAAAGGCATCTTTGACCTGATCCGGGACGATCTGGCTCTCGTCGAGCAGGAAATTGCCGCTCAAAATGGCGGCGCGATCGATCCCGTGATCGAAATCACCAGCTATCTGCGGGAAGGCGGCGGAAAGCGCATGCGTCCCGCGCTGCTGCTGCTTTCCTCGGCTGCTGCCGGCCACCGTGGGCCGAGCGCGATTCGCCTGGGCGCCGTGGTCGAGATGATCCACAGTGCCACGCTCGTTCACGATGACGTGATCGACGGCGCCAATACTCGGCGCGGTCGTCCCAGCGCGAACGCTCGATGGGGCAACCACATGTCCGTGCTGGCGGGCGACTGGCTCTATATGCAGTCGTTTGAAATGGCCCTCCGAGAGCGTAATTTCGCCATTCTTGATATCCTGATCGACCTCACGCAAAACATGGTGGAAGGTGAGCTGCTTCAACTCACTCGGCTTGGCCGCATTGATGTGAACGAGGCCGAGGCCACCGAGTTGGCCTATCGCAAGACGGCATGCCTTTTCAGCGGATGCGCGCGACTGGGAGCAGTGCTCGGCAAGCTGCCTGAACGCGGAGAGGAAGCGCTCGCCGAATACGGTCGTAACGCCGGCTTGGCCTTTCAACTCGTCGATGATCTGCTGGACTTTACCGCCTCGCTTGAGAAACTTGGCAAGCCCGTCCTGAGTGACCTAAAGGAAGGAAAGGTCACGCTCCCGCTCATTTTTGCGCTGCAGGCTGAGGCGCAGCCCTCGAATGGCAACGGTCACAGCGAGGGTCGGCGGCTCGTGGGCAAAGTGCTCGAAGAGCGGGGATTCGTGAGTGTGCGTCCGGAGCAGATCACTCGCCTGGTGCGCGAGACGGGCGCCTTGGAACGGGCCTCGAGTCTCGCGCGCGCTTACGTTGACCGCGCCAAAGAATGCCTCGCGGAATTACCGGACACTGAGTACCGGCGCGCCCTCCTCGCCGTGCCTGACTTCATCCTCGAACGCGAAAACTAGGTTTCAGTTGGTCGACGGCCCGGAAATCGGATGGCCTGCACCGCGCATGTCCGCGGGAGTTGCTTGCGCGGCGTCAGGTGAGAGGGCTGCTGTTGCATCGGCAATCAAATCCTGTGGATGCCAATCCGTATCCTCACGCCAACTATAGATTTTCCCATCAGGCGTGATCACGCTGGTGCTCATCGAATGCACGATTTGGCCGTTGTGGTCCGTGATCGTGACGCCGAAGAAGGAAGTCACCTGCTTCAATTCATCTTTCGGGATCACGGCGAATTCCCAGCGGCCATAAGGGGTTCCGTCGGTGGTGCCGTAAAACGTCTTCGCATAGGCGCGAAGAACTGCGGGCGTGTCATGATCGGGATCGAAGCTAACGCTCAGCAGTCGCATGTTCTTCGTAAGTTCAGCGTTCGCTTTCGTGTCTGCGTAGATTTTCGCGAAATTGCGCGAAACCAGCGGGCAAAAATTGGGAAACGGGCAGCGCGTGTAGATGAACGTGATCAGCAGAGCCTGGCCGCGATAGGAGGCGAGATGAATGCGCTTGCCGTCCTGATTGATGAACGAAAAGTCGGGCACCGATTCCCCAGGCTGGGGTCCTTCGTCGGTCGAGGCGCTGGAAGGAGCCGCACCATTGCCTTTTTTAACGACTACGATATTTTGAATATAAGGCGATTCGTCACCTTGGGGGACGATAATGTCCGCAGTGATTTCGTCGCCGGGGGCCGCTTTCGACATATCGCCCTTGTACTTCACCGGATACGGCATCGTCATGGCAGCCATGAAGCCCGGAACCTCGTCGCCGTCGATCGTGAGCGAGCTATTCTGCTGATCGACCGAAATGACTTTGCCATGCAAATGATAGACCTTTGCGTTCGCTGGAACCTGCTCAGACTCAGCCGACTCCGACGATTGCGAAGCTTGCCGCGAGCAACCGGGCAGGCCGGCGAGTGCGATAACCACGCCGAGCGCAAGGACCGCCGCAAGATTTGAATGTCTAAAATGAAACCTGTTGTGTTTCATCTTCTCCTCGATTTCTGTGGGCGCAACGAAACAGTGTACGCGCGCCCACACGAAATTTGTATTAGTAATGGAAATGCCAGCGAAGCTCCGCATAAACCTCACGCGGGTTGTCGTAGTGGAAGCCTCCAAACGTCAGGCTGTTGTCGATTAGTAGATGACGATTGGCGATGTTGAGCGCATCGACCGCCACGGAAAAGCGCTCGCCGAAGTTTTTCTGGAGAGCCAAGTCGACCTGGGCGTGGCCGGGAAGATAAGGATCCTGATACGGCGAGCCGTCCACACCCGCCTCGCCGTTGGAGAATCCCGAGCCGTAGTAGATGTTTGTTGAAAAGACCATCTGCCATGGGATGTTCGCGTCGAATCCGACGTTCAGCGTGTTGCGTTGATCATGATCGAGGGCGCCCCAGCCCGGAGGCGCGACGGGCGCACCGAGAATGAGGCCGCCAGTCTGTGTGCCTTGCGCCTGCGCGATCTGGTTGGAGTAGGCAAGGTGAACGTTCGCGCGATGCCAGATGCGGGGCGATCGGATGGTCACTTCCGTGCCGCGAATGCGGGATTCAGAGAACGTGACGGGTATGAAGATGCTGGATTCGCCGATGTTGTTGTGGTCGAGAAAGTTTACCCCGCGAGTCTCGAAGTAGTCGGTATCGAGAGCCCAGCCGCGGAAGGGAATCGTCACACCGAACTGATGTTCCTCGTCACGCTCCCCGTGGAGCGGCAGGAAGCACGCCGCGCTCTCCTGGTTGCAGCATTGCTCGGTCTGTGGATTGCACCCGGGTTCGATGTAGGCCAAGAGGGGGCCGGAGATTGTGACGAGTGGCGGCGGTTGGTAGAACTTACCCCAAAATGCGCGGAATACCCAATTCACGACGGGAACCTTGAGTGTGCCCCCAACACGCGGATACGTCGTATTTTCGACCACGCCGCCGGAGAAATGCGTCGCGCGCACTCCGCCGATGAGCGTGAACCAATTCGTCACGTCGAACTTGTCGCTTATGAACGCCGCAACGTCTTCTCCGAGGACGCTGTCGTTCTCTGCAATCGGCGGGTCGCCACTCCCATCGTTGAACACCAGCCCGAACGTTTCATTCTGGTTGGCGGCAAAGGAATAAAGGCCCACCTGCGCGTCGTTCCGGGGCGCGTGAAACGAAAGCACAGCCTGGCCGCCGCCGTAATTGGTAGAAAACGTCGCGGTGGTCGCCACTGGCGTATCCGTGGCCGGGCTGTGATAACCCGTGCCGTTGTAGTGATAGAAGGGTGAAACGGTGAGGGTTGCGTTCGAGTTGAAGGTGTGAACCCAGGAAAAAATCGCGTAGCCGTCCGGCTCGGCTTCATTGTCACGTAGTCCGTTCGTTGGCCACTGGCTGTTTTCGAAATCATTCGGGTTTGGGTCGTAAGGAATCTGGTAATAATCGCGGCGGACTTGGCCGTCGAAACGAAATTGGTCTTTGGGGCCTGCGTTGTAAATCAGCGATGTGAAGCCGCCAAACCCGTTTTCCGCGTCGTGATAGACCTGCGGAACAGGCGTTTCCAAGCCGAGGTTGCTGCGGTTGCCGTTGAGGCTTGCAAAGTAAGCGAAGCGCTGCGTATGGCTGCCGAAGCTGAGGTAGTCGTCCGTTTGATAGAAACTGCCAATTGTGGTGACGAGAGAGGCCTCGCTGTTCATATCGAAGCCCGACTTCGGGAGGATGTTGAACATCCCATAGGTCCGGTCGCCATACGCCGCATCGTAGCTGCCGCGTTGCACTTCCATGTAATCGACGTCCATGGGGTCCACTTGGGGCGCAAGGTTGGTGGCGATGTTGGTGCTTGGGATGGGAACGCCATCGATGAGCCACGACGTTTGGTGCCCGCCACGCATGTGAAGCATGTCATGCGTAAGGTACGCACCGGGCGTGAAGTCCGTGATCATCGAAACGCTGTTGGTCAGATCCGCCCCAGGAGTCTCCTCGATCTGCTGGCGGTCCACCAGGGTTGTGGGTGTGAATGTTTCGAGTGCGGACGTTCCCGCTTCAGAAGTGACGACTGTTTTTTCGCTGATCGTCGCGATGGAAAGCGGGAAGTGCAGCACGGATGAGGTGTCGGAAGCGAGCGTCAAAGATTGTTGCATTGGGCTGAATCCGCTCGCGCTGGCTGTCACCGTGTAATCTCCGAACGGGACGGTGGGAAACGAAAATTCGCCCAGGTCGTTCGTCGTAGCCGACTCCGACCAGTCGGACGTGGCGGACTTGAGTTGCACCGAAGCACCGGGTATTGGTCGGTGCTGCGGATCGTGAACCACGCCGCGAACGGTCCCGAAGACGGTGGCACGCGCGACACCCACGCACGCAAGCAGAAATAGACACAAAAGCAGAAAATGCCTTCGCACAGGCGGAATTCCTCCTTTAGATTTTGTTTTGCCTTGTCGTGGAATCGAGCTTTAGCTTCTAGGAGGTGCGAAAGGCGGGGTTTGGAAACCGTGCGAAAGTCCGGGAATCGCCTCAGCCCACGCGGTTCGGTTCACCGAAGGTGGCACGAGTTGGAAAAAGGCGAGCGGTGCCGTAGGCGCCAGCGGCAACGCGAACGCAAAATCGGGGAGTTTCGGCCCGCATTTGCCGTGGCACATCGGACATGTACAATGCGCCATCTTGCCGTGCATCGCGGCGCACATCGGACATGTCGAAACGCTGCAGCAGCAGTCCGCAGTTGCGAACAGCGAGAGCGGCGTCGCCAAGAGAGCGAGGACAAGAAGAAGCGCTTGCACGCGGCGCATAAAAGGACGCGAATCGGGAGACAATGGCACCGGACATCTTACATCGCCGCGCGGGTTTGCGTACTGGAAATCTTTCACGGTAGGCTTGTCGGGCTATGCTGCCATTCAAATTGATCTATTCGGATGGTTACGACCTGAACCTTGGCACCCACGTTTTTCCTTCGAACAAGTTCCGCTACATCAAGGAAAAGCTTCTCGCGGATGAAATCGCGGGGCCCGAAGACATCCTTGCCCCGGAACCGGCCGAGGACGAAGATGTGCTGCGCGTTCACACGCCGGAATACGTTCACAAATTGAGGAGCGGCACGCTGACGCACGCGGAGATTATGCGCATGGAGGTGCCCTATTCGGTTGCGCTGGTAGATGCATGCTGGCTGGCGGCGGGCGGGTCGATCCTGGCGGGACAACGCGCCCTCGCGGATGGGCGAGCTTCGAATATCGGCGGCGGTTTTCACCATGCATATCCCGATCACGGCGAAGGCTTTTGCGTGCTGCACGATGTAGCGATCGCCATACGCCGGTTGCAATTCGATGGCGAAATTGAACGCGCGATGGTGGTTGATACGGATGTGCATCAGGGCAATGGGACCGCGGCGATCTTTGCTCGCGATGAGTCCGTCTTCACGCTCTCAATCCATCAGGAAAACAACTATCCGAATCCGAAGCCCCCCTCGGATATCGATATCAATCTGCCCGACGGGATCGGGGATGAGGATTACCTTGCGATTCTCGAAAAGCATCTTCACAAAGCGTTCGAACACTTTTCGCCGGAGATTCTTTTTTACGTCGCCGGCGCGGATCCTTATCGCGAGGATCAGCTAGGCGGATTGGCTTTGACGATTGCCGGTCTCAGCAAGCGCGATGCGCTTGTGTTCGACTATGCGAAACGGAATGGCGTGCAGGTGGTCACCACGCTCGCGGGAGGGTATGCCCGGCATCTGAACGACACGGTGCAGATTCATTTGAATACGATCCTGGCCCTGCGCGATGCATTTCCGGCCTGATCGCGACTCTCCGGCAGACCTGCCCCCGTGGAAAGCGAGACACTTATTTGAAATAGAGCATCACGTTGACGACGCCAGTCGAAGGATTTTTATCAAGGTAATGCTGAATCGCCTCGTAATCGTAAGGAATGCCGACAAAAGAATCCTTCGCGCCGTGATCGATGAAAGCGTCATAGAACGATTCGTCGAATACCGAGCCTTCCTGAATCTTCCATGCGCCGCGCACGAAACGCTCGCCTGCAAGGGATAAGCCTGAAAGAACTAGATCGCCCATTTTGTATTGCGGGCCTTCCGCGATTGCGACCTTGTAAGTCACGGAATAATTTTGATCGTCGTATTGCGGCGTCGGCGTGGTCGCCGCGTCGAGATAACCCCTTTGGCCGTATGCATCCGAAACGCTGAGCCATAGCGCCTGGATTTTCGTGCCGTTGGTAGGATCGCCGGGTTTAAACGGAACGAGCGCGTTCAGCGCGGCAGCGGAAAGCGCTGAATTGCCGTTCCACGTCACGCCGCCCCAGGTATAAGCGGGGCCGGGATCGATTTGAATATGAATCACCACGGTAGGAGTGGTGACCGATGCATTTGGCGCCGGCGCCTGCACGACGGGGTCTTTGAAACTCACGCGTAAGAGGCCGCGGTCGACGTAGACTGGGCGAATCTGCTCGAATTCGAAAAGTCTTAGCGCCGTCAATGAATACGGCTTGCCGATCAGATCGGCGAGCCGCTCCTGAATGCCTTTGTCGCTATTCGCAAGTGCATCCGAAAAGTCGATGGACTTTACGTCCTCTTGCGCCCCGGCCGATACGAACTGCACTGTCTCGGTGCTGGTGAGCGGATCGGCCATCGCGGTGTGCGAAACCCTCACGTAGATGCCTTTGGCTTCGAGAAAGCGCTGCAGCGCATTGGCCATGTCGTCGAGGATGCTCCCGTTTGCTGGCGCGACGCCGTCAAAGAGGGGAACCGCTGATTTGAGAGCGCCGATAAGTTCATCATCGCTGACCCACGGAAAATTGTCGAAAGAGACGGGCAGCAAGGGCGCGTCTGCGACTTGGTACTCAACCGTGACTCCATCCAGGCCACTCGAGAAGCGGTAGCCGACTTTTGAGAACGCGCCGAGCGCAGAGAGCTTATTGGCGCCGTTTTGCAGGTCCGTGCGGGTGACGGTGTCGCCTTTTTTGAATCCGATCTCCGCAATGATTTGATCCGAAGTGAAGTGTTCCGAGCCGGTTGCCGAGATTGCGGCCAGCGGCGCGCTGGCCTCCGCTTGAGCCGGCGCAGGGGCTTGGGCCGGGGTTTGCGCGGTTTGCGCGCTGAGACCCCCCAAAAGTGTCCAGAATAGGGCAGCGGCCAGAAGAAAATGCAGGAGGGGCGGAGACGTTCCCTGGCGCCGGAAGCAAGCACATCGTCGATTCATGGTTCCTTTTCTATTCGACGGTGACAGATTTGGCAAGGTTGCGTGGCTGATCGACGTCGCAACCGCGCCGCACGGCGATGTGATACGCAAGCAATTGCAATGGAACGATTTCCAGAATGGGCGAGAGCAGGTCGGGAGCCGCAGGGATTTCGATCACGTGCTGGGCGCTTTCACGTGCAAGCTGATCGCCTTCACTGACGACGGCGATGACAATGCCGTCGCGGGCTTTCACTTCCTGGAGGTTTGAAACCGTCTTTTCGTAGCGCGTCATGGAGCTGGGGTCCGACTCATCGCGCGTCGCGATCACGACGACAGGAAGATTCTCGTCGATCAACGCATTGGGGCCATGCTTCATTTCGCCGGCCGGATAACCCTCGGCGTGAATATACGAAATTTCCTTCAGTTTCAAAGCGCCCTCGAGAGCGATCGGGTAATGGATGCCGCGGCCCAGATAGAGGAAATCCGTGCAGCGGAAGAACTGGCGGGCAAGCTCTTCGATATGTGCGTCGCGTTGTAGGATGCTCTCGATCTTGTGGGGAATGCGAGTGAGTTCCTGCATGAATTTTTCGGATGCGGTGGGCCCGAACTTGCCACGAACCTGACCGAGATGGAGTGCGGTGAGCAGCAGCGCCGTGAGTTGACCGGTGAATGCTTTGGTGGAGGCGACACCGATTTCCGGGCCAGCATGCGTATAAATTGTACCGTTGGCTTCGCGAGTGAGCATTGCGCCGACGACGTTACAGATGGCTAAAATCCTGGCGTCCTTTTGGGCGGCTTCGCGTTCGGCCGCGAGAGTATCAGCTGTCTCGCCTGATTGGCTGATCGCGATGACCAGCGATTTTCCATCGAGTATCGGATCGCGGTAGCGGAACTCGCTGCCGTAATCGACCTCGACAGGTATTTGCGCGATGCGTTCGATCATGAACTTCCCGGCGAGCCCCGCGTGCCAGCTGGTGCCGCAGGCCACGATCTTCACATCCCGAAAACTCTTGAATTCGGCCGGGGTGATATTCATCTCGTCGAGGAAAACCTGTCCGGTTTCCTGCGAGATGCGGCCGAGCAGCGTGTCACGCACTGCGCGCGGCTGCTCGAAAATCTCTTTCTGCATGAAGTGCTTGAAGCCGCCCTTTTCCGCCATGATCGGGTCCCATGTGATGTGCTGCGGCTTGCGCTGGATGGTGCCGTTTTCGAAATCGGCGAGACGAACCCCCTGCGGAGTGAGCACCGCGACTTCGCCGTCACCGAGAAAGAAAATACTTCGCGTGTGTGCCAGGATCGCGGGAATATCGCTCGCTACGAAAAATTCATTTTCGCCGATGCCCACCACAATCGGAGGACCTAGCCGCGCCGCGACGATTTTTTGCGGGTCGCGCGTCGAAACTGCGACCAGCGCGTAAGCACCGCCCATTACTTTCACTGCCTTCAGAACGGCTTCTTCGAGAGTGGAGTCCTTTGAAAACTTCTCGAGCAGGTGGGCGATGATTTCGGTGTCCGTCTCGGTGATGAACTTGTGCCCTTCGGCGGTGAGTTGGTTTTTCAGTTCAACGTAGTTCTCAATGATCCCGTTATGCACGACGACGATCTCGCCGGTGCAGTCGCGGTGGGGGTGGGCGTTCTCTTCCGTAGGGCGGCCGTGGGTGGCCCAACGGGTGTGGCCGATGCCATATAGGCCGTCGATCGGCGTCTTCTGAATCGATTCTTCCAGGTTGCGGAGCTTGCCCGGGGCGCGGCGGATTTCCATTTTGCCGCTGTTATTGACGACGGCGATTCCGGCAGAGTCATAGCCCCGGTATTCCAGGCGGCGAAGGCCGTCAAGGATCAGCGGTACCACGCGCTTTGGGCCGATGTAACCGACTATGCCGCACATGTTTCGTAACCCCCTGGGATGAACGCCGGAAATGGCGCGGGACGCGGTGCAGAAACAAGGTTAGCACAAGTGGCTGCGGCCACTCTGCCGCGGCGAGTTCTGGAGATAAGCGTCGGTGCTCTGTAACTCAATGGGCGCGAGCGGCCTTCGAAGCCGGGGTATGCGATCCGTGAGGCTTGGGACGCAGGGCGGCGAGGAACTGTTCGACCGGGAGGGCGTTGATCACGTCGGATTTTTCGATCCAACCGCGACGGGCGGTTGAAACGCCGTAGCGCATCATCTGAAGGCCTTTGATCGAGTGCGCGTCCGTGGATATGACGACTTTGGCTCCGCGCTGCTTGGCCATGCGCAGGTGCGTGTCTTTCAGGTCGAGGCGCTCGGGAGAGGCATTGCATTCGAGTGCGACGCCGGCCTTGACGCAAGCATCGACGATTTTCTCCATGTCGTATTCGAATGCTTCGCGGCGCAGGAGAAGCCGGCCAGTGGGATGCGCGAGAATTTGTGTGTAGGGATTTTCGATGGCGGCCAGGATGCGGTCCGTCATTTCCTCACGCGGCATGTTCATGAAGGAGTGAACGGAAGCGACGACGACGTCAAGCTGCGCAAGGACTTCGTTATCGAGATCGAGTTCACCGTTCTTTTTTATGTCGACTTCGATTCCGGCGAGAAGGCGAATGCCGGGCACTTGCTTTTGCGCCTCGCGGATTTTTTTGATTTGCTGGAGCGTGCGCTTTTCATCCATGCCGTTGGCGACCGTGACGGCTTGCGAGTGATCGGTTAGCGCAATGTATTCGTAGCCCTGTTTTTTCGCGGCTTCGCCCATTTCCTCGATTGTGTTGCGGCCGTCGGAGGCGGGCGTGTGCATTTGCAGATCGCCGCGCATATCTTCGAGCCGGATCAGCTTCGGGAGCCTGTGTTCTTCGGCGGCTTCAATTTCGCCTGTCATTTCACGCAATTCCGGCTCGATGAAATCCAGCTTTAATTTCGCGTAAATCTCTTCTTCGGTTTTGCTTGCGACGTTGCGGCCGCCTTTCAGAGTGGTGAGGGCGTATTCATTGAGCGTCCAGTCCATGTCGTTGGCGCGCCCGCGAAGCGCCACGTTGTGCGCTTTCGATCCGGTGAAATACAGGAGTGCGGCGCCGAAACAATTTTTTTCGAGAAGTCGAACGTCGACTTGGAGACCGCTTTGCAGTTGGAAGCTGACTTTGTTTTCGCCGTGGGCGAGGGTTTGGCCGATGCCGGGGTATTTCAGGATGTGTTCGGCGACCGCGTCCACATTCTTTTGTTTGTCGCGGCCGGGACGCATGGCGACGAGAATGTCGAGGTCGCCGACGGTTTCGCGGCCTCGGCGTAAGGAGCCGGCGGGCGTGACGGATTCGACAGGTTCGCCTGCCTCGCGGATGTGGGCTGCGATTCGTTGGGCTTCTTCTTCGGCTACATCGAGGCGGCAGCGAGCGGCCCCGGATAGATTTTTGAATTGCTGAGCGGCTTTGAGGATGTTCTGTTCGCTTTTTTCGCCGAAGCCGGGGATATCCCGCAATTTGCCTTCTCGGGCGAGTTTCTCGAGGGCGTCCACGGTGCAGCATTTGAATTGTTTCCAGAGCAGGGCCGCTTTTTTCGGCCCAAGTGATTGAAGGTCAAGGAGTTCCAGGATGGTGGCCGGATATTTTTTCAGGAGCTTTTGGCGGAGGGCATAGTCACCGGTGGCGAGGACTTCGCGGATATGTTCGGCCATGCTGTCGCCGACGCCGGGGAGGTCTGTGAGCTTCTTTTCGTCTTTGGCGAGGTCCTCGATGCGCTCGTGCATGCTTTCAAGGAGGTCGGCCACCTTTTCATAGCTGCGGTAGCGGCCGATCATGGCGCCATCGATCTCGAGCAACTGGGCCGTCTCGCGGAGGATTTTGGCGACCTGGCGGTTTTCCATCAGGCGGCCGACCTTTCTAATCGCGGCGCTCGTTTACCCCCCTTGGCGACCGCGATTAGAAAATGCGATGTAGCTGACCAGAAAGGAGTTACGGGAGATTTTAATTTTTTTGAGTTGCGATTAGAACGGCCTTGATTCGTGACCCGCAGCCCGTGACTCGTGGGCACTTGGCCTCTTCGCCTTTTGTCCGCTTTCAGCGAGCTGAGAGGAGCTGTTTTACTATCGATTAGAAATTTGTATCTGTTGGAAATGGGATGGTTACGGCGATTTCTAATCGCAGGACTATCGATTAGAAATTTGGCGAGGGCGGCCTTTTCCCATTTTGGGAATTTGGTCCCGTCACTGCGCGTTGACTTCATTGTGCCCATTTTCGAAAACAAGTTTACCATAAAAATATAATCTTGGCAAGAACTAGTACTTGGCTGACCCACGCCTTGCTCGGACGGAGCAGCCTGGTGCGATCAACGGTCCTTAACGGGATCATATTAGGGCCGTTTGGCGCAAATCAAGGGCCTTATTTGGCTCAAGAACCGCTATTGGCGCGGGATCTGCCACGGACGGAGAGGCTCGGAGCAGGGCGCTTGGGCTAAGCCACACGTACCGCAGAGACGCTGAGACGCAGAGGAAGGGTGCAGAGAAGCGGGACGTCGCGAGGTACGCACAGACGCACGGAGAAGGCCGAGTTATTCGGCGGGGGAGTAGTAGCCGCTGCGGGCACGGACAGTGTAATTGTGGGCCGGGATTCGGAGGCGGATCTGGCGGAAACCGGGCGAAGGGTGGCTGCTGGAGGGAACGTAGGAGATTAGGTATTCGGAGCGAAGTTCGGCGGCGATTTCGTCAAAGGCGGCGCCGATGTTGTGGACCGAGGCGACGCGGATGGCGTGGCCGCCGGTGGCCAGGGAGAGCTTCTGCATGGCTTCGCTGCCGCGATAGGGTATTTGGGTGACGAGGTAGAAATCGGGGTCGGTAATGATGATGGAGTAGACGATCACATCGGCCCTTTCGGCGGCCTCGAGAGATTCTCGCCAGTCGACGGTGCTGCCCTGGTCTTCGCCATCGGTGACCATGACGACGACTTTGCGGCCGTAGCGCGTTTTCATCAGTTCGTTGGAGGCGAGATAAAGCGCGTCGTAAAGCCGCGTGCCGCCCTGGTGCGGATGAGCGGACGATTCGGGAAGAATGCTTTCGCCGGTGTTGTTGATTCGCATCTGGTCGAGGGCGGTGGCGAGCAGGGCGGGAGTATTGGTGAAATCCTGCAGAACTTCTACATCGACGTCAAAATGAACGACGAACGCCTGATCCGTGTTTTGGAGAACTTTGGAGAGAAAGAATTTGGCGGCGTGCTGCTCGTCGGCGAGCAAGCGGCCCTGGCTCGGGCTGGTGTCGATGAGGACGCCAAGGCTCAATGGCACATTCGTCTCGCGGGAGAAGAACTGAATTTGTTGGCGCGCGCCATCTTCGGTGAGGGCGAAGTCGTTTCTATCGAGATTGGAGATGAGACGGCCGTGACGATCGCGGACGGTCGCGTAGATGTTGACTACAGACGAGGTGCTGCGGATCGGTGCGCCAGCCAAGGGCTGGGCGGGTTGCTGTGCGTTCAGGGCCGGCTGGAGGAGCAGAGCCAGCGATAGAGCTGCGGAAGACATGGTGCGAGCTGATTTCGCGATTGGAGATGCGGGCGCTCTCATGGCGTGTGATGCAGAGTGTTTGCGAGAAGCCTAGCGGAAGATGGCTGACACAGCCAAGCGAAATCGGACAGGACGTCAGGACGCCGAACAGGCGCCGCAACCCGAAGGCTGAGCCATCGGGCTGCGGCGCACCGCGGCGTTGAGGCGGAGCTAATTTTGCGCGAGGAGCACAGGCACGCGCTGAATCAGGTCAGGCTGCTGCGCGAGCTGGGCTCTCTCATTGCCGGGAAGCTGGAAGAAGAAGACGCCTTCGGCCATCTTGAGCGCGCCGATGGAGCAAGTGCCCGAATGGCGCACGCAGAGAAGGGCGTGGTCCGGAAGCGGTTGGGAATCTGCGGGCGAATAGGTGGAAGTGAGAACAAAGCCGAGCGGGCGGCGCCCTTCGGCTACGGAAACGATGTAGCTGCTGTTTTCAGCCTTCACGGCGAAGGAATAGGTGCCGGGTTGAAGCGAGAGCTTGCCCCACTGGGCCGGAAAAGAGAGCGTAAATTGCCCCCTGGAAACGGCCTGGGACTGCGAAAACGCCGACGGACCAAATGCGATGGTCGCCAGCAGAGCTGCGAATAAGATTTTGAGCGCAAGATTCTTTCTGTTCATGTCCCTTTTTCTCCCGATGCGATGCCGCAAAAATGCGAGCTTTTGGTTGTCGCGTGCTTGAGGATTCTGGGGTGCGGAAGGAGCGCGGGCAATAGTACTTTGTCGCTAATAGGTACAGGTTACTTTTAGGAAAGAACGGGCCGAAGGAGCGGGTGTTTGGAACTTGAAGATATCTGACGGAGACACCGAGCTAACAGAGATGGATTTAGGCCGCCGCGGAGCGTATTTGCATCACGGCGTCAAGGCATAATCGGACGGGACTTCAAACAAGGAGGCATCCGGTTCCAGGCGCCCGATACTGACTACCTGCATATCGAGCGTACCGAATGCGTTGGAACGTTTGAATAAAAGGGGGATGAGCAAATCCTTCGATTTCCAGTCTTCCCGCCTGCTATTGCGTGTCCAGCTCTACTACATAGTAGTAGAGTGCCAAGAGAAAAGATTTTTGCGAGGGCGCGTGCGCCACGTTGGCGGGTTGCTTGACCCGTTTGGGGGCGGCGGTTATTCTGAATTGAATTGGCTGCGACCGTGATTTATTTCGATTACAACGCGACTACGCCGCTGGACCCTGCTGTGCTGGAGGCGATGCTGCCGTATCTGGGCGAAGAATATGCGAATGCTTCGTCGATTCATTCGCCGGGGCAGCGGGCGCGCGCGGGTGTGGACGAGGCGCGGCAATCGGTGGCGGCATTGATCGGGGCGAAGGCTTCGGAGATTGTGTTTACGAGCGGCGGAACCGAGGCGGATAATCTGGCGATTTTTGGAGTTACCGGCGCTGCGAGCGGGGCGCGCAAGCATGTGATTGCGACGGCGATCGAGCATCACGCCGTCTTGAATGCGTGCCAGGCGAGCGAGGCGAACGGCGTTGGGGTGAGTTATGTCCCGGCGAACGCGCAAGGCGTGGTCGATGCGGAGGACGTGCGACGGGCGATTCGTCCCGAGACGGTGTTGATCAGCGCGATGCACGCGAATAATGAACTGGGGACGGTCCAGCCGGTGCAGGAAATCGGACGGATCGCGCGCGAGGCGCGGATTCCGTTTCATGTGGATGCAGTGCAATCGGTGGGCAAGGCGCCGATTGACGTGCGGGAGATGGGCGCGGACCTGCTTTCGCTTTCGGCGCACAAGATTTACGGCCCGAAGGGCGTGGGCGCGCTGTATGTGCGTTCGGGCGTGCGTATAGAGCCGACGCAGCGCGGTGGGCAGCACGAGCGCGGGCTGCGGCCGGGAACGGAGAACGTGGCCGGGATTGTGGGGATGGGAAAGGCTGCGGAGTTGGCGCGGAAGCGGCTGACAGAGGATTCGGAGCGGGTTTCGAGTTTGCGCGACCGGTTGGAAGCGGGGCTGCGGGCGAGGATTCCGGGGATTCGAGTGAATGGGGATGGGGCGGCGCGCGTGTGCAATACGACGAACGTGACGGTGATGGGCGCGTCGGGCGAGTCGCTGGTGATCGCGCTCGATTTGCAGGGGATTGCGTGCTCGACGGGAGCGGCGTGTTCGTCGGGAGCGATCGAGCCTTCGCACGTACTGCTGGCGATTGGATTGAGCGATGAGGCGGCGCGGTCGAGCGTGCGGTTCAGCATCGGGCGAACGACGACGGCGGAAGAGATTGAGCGGGCGATCGAGATTATTCCGGCGGCGGTCGAGCGTTTGCGCGCGCTTTCGCCGCGGTGCGGCGCGATGGCTCCGGTTGCGGCCGGGAAGGGAAATTGACGATGCCGGTGGTTGACATCGAATTGAGCGCGCGCGAGGCGCTTTCGCCGGGCCTGGCGGCGGGCGCTACGGCGGTCGCGATGAGCGGCGGCGTGGACAGCTCGACCGTGGCCGCGATGCTGCACGAGCGCGGGCAGGCGATTATCGGGCTGACGATGCAGCTGTGGAATCAGCGGCGACTGCCGGAATTGCAGGGCGAAGGACCGGTGCGGCATCGGTGCTGTTCGCTGGATGATGTGTACGATGCGCGGCGCGTGGCTGGGCATTTGGGAATTCCCTATTACGTGGTGAATTTCGAGCAGAAGTTCGAGGAGACAGTGATTCGTCCCTTTGTGAATGACTATCTCGCGGGACGGACGCCGATTCCGTGCACGAACTGCAATAATGACGTGAAGTTCGAGCATTTGCTGACGATGGCGCGGCAAATCGGCGCGGAGCGGATTGCGACGGGGCATTATGCACGTGTGCGGCGCAATCGGGAGAGCGGGCGATATGAATTGCTGCGCGCGCGCGATATTTCAAAGGATCAGAGTTATTTTCTGTTTGGGCTGACGCAGGAGCAGCTGGCGCGGGCGGAGTTTCCGCTGGGCGAACTGACGAAGCAGGAGGTTCGCGAGATCGCACGGCGATTGGCGGTGCCGGTGGCAGAGAAGCCGGAAAGCCAGGAGATTTGTTTCGTTCCTTCGGGCGATTATGTGCGGTTCATCGAGAGCTACTTGCAGGAGCAGGGTGGCGCGTTGGCGGATAGCGCGGGCGAAATGGTGACGACAGCGGGCGAAGTGGTGGGGAGGCATGAAGGTTTGCACCGGTATACGGTGGGGCAGCGGCGCGGGCTTGGGATTGCGAAGGGGCGGCCGATGTACGTGGTGGCTCTGGACCGCGCGAAGAACCGGTTGATTGTGGGTGAAGATGAAGCGTTGCGCAGCACGACGGCGGAAGTGCGGAGCGTGAATTGGATTCCGTTTGCGGCGCCTGGAGGGCGCGTTGAGGCGATGGTGCGCATCCGCAACCGGCACGAGCCGGCCGAGGCGGAAATTAGGGCGCTGGACGGGGGCAAGGCGCGGATTGAGTTTCGCGAGCCGCAGCGGGCGATTACGCCGGGGCAGGCGGCGGTATTTTACGCGGATGATTTGGTTCTGGGCGGGGGATGGATATGCTAGTGCAGGGGCGGTTCGAGGAGGCGTACTCCGATGGCCGATGATGACGCGCGCGTGCAGCCGGCGGGTCCTGAATTTTCTTCGCGTTCGACTTTACCTCCCGAAAATAATGCGTTCTTCGGTCCGAACGGGCTGCGCGCGGGCTGGCGTTTGTTGATTGCGGCAGCGATTTTCTTCATTTTGACGAGAGCCGTCAGCTTCGCTCTGGCGCGCTTCACGCACACACCGCCCGGCCGAGTATTTTCGGCGTTTACGCCGAGAGGGGTGCTGACGGGCGAAGCGCTGGCGTTTGGGATTTATCTGGCGACGGCGTGGATCATGAGCGGGATCGAGGGGCGGCGGTTCCGAGATTACGGGCTTGGGCCGAGTGGCGCGTTTGCGGGCGGATTTTGGGTGAGCGCGGCGATCGGATTTGGTTCGATCTCGCTGCTGCTGGCGTCGCTGCACCTTGCGGGAGTGTTTCACCTTGGCGAGCAGGCATTAGGCGGGGCGCCGGCGCTGAAGGACGGCGCGCTGTGGGCCCTGGCGTTTTTGTTTGTGGGATTTCTCGAGGAGGACCTGTTCCGCGGCTACATCCTTTTCACGTTGACGACGGGGATTTGGTTTTGGCCGGCGGCGATTGTGACGAGCATTTTGTTTGGGGCGGTTCATCTGGGGAATACGGGAGAAAGCTATGTTGGGGCGGCTGCGGCGGGAGGGATCGGGTTTTTGTTTTGCATTTTGACGCGTAAGACCGGGAACCTGTGGGCGGCGGTCGGTTTCCACATGGCGTGGGATTGGGGCGAGACGTATTTCTACGGCGTGCCGGATAGCGGGCTGGTTGCGTCCGGGCACTTGTTTACGGCGAAATTTGCCGGGCCGGTGTGGCTGACGGGAGGCTCTGTGGGGCCGGAGGGAAGCTGGTTGTGCCTGATACTGATCGTCCTGCTCTGCGTGGCGGCGGCGTTTATTCCGGGGAAAAAATATCCGAATCCGGATGCGATTCGCGATCCGCGGCGCCGGCGCGCAGAACCTGCACCAAGTCTTTTGCCGGAAACGCCGAGCCGGTTTTCGGAAACCTGACGGCTCGAGTGATTGGATTGAGTGGCGCGGGCGGATGGTCGAAACTGACTTACCCTGAATGAATGCTTCCACTGAAAATTGGGCGGCGGAGATTCGTGCGGGCGACGTGCGTGCGATCTCGCGCGCGGTGACGGCGATCGAGAATGGCGAGCGAGGGGCGCAGGATGTCTTGCGCTTGCTTTTTCAAGGGACGGGGCGCGCGTGGCGGATTGGGATTACGGGCGCGGCGGGAACGGGGAAAAGCACGCTTGCGAGCGGGCTTGCGGGCTATTACCGGCGCGAAGAGAAGACGGTCGGAGTGATCGCGGTCGATCCCTCGAGTCCATTTACGGGCGGCGCGATTTTAGGCGACAGGATTCGCATGCAGGCGCACGCGACGGATGAGGGAGTGTTTATCCGGTCGATGGCGTCGCGCGGGGCGTGGGGCGGGTTGGCGCAGGCTGCGGCGGATGCAGCGTTGCTGCTTGATGCGGCGGGAAAAGATGTGGTGATTATCGAGACGGTGGGAGTTGGACAAGACGAGATTGAAGTAGCTCGCGTGGCCGATTGCACACTGGTGGTGCTCACGCCGGGCACGGGCGACCAGGTGCAGAGCCTGAAGGCCGGGTTGATGGAGATTGCGGATATTTTCGCGATCAATAAGGCGGATTACGAAGGGGCAGACGCGTTTGAGCAGCAGTTGACTTCCGCGCTGCAGCTTGCGCCAGCGAGCGTGGCGCAGACGCCGAAGATCGTGCGGACTGTGGCGACAGAGGAGAGGGGGATCGCGGAGTTGGCGCAGGCGATTCAGGAGTTTCGCGAGGTGCGCGCGGCGACTGATGCGCGGCGCGGGCGCGAAGTTGAGTTTTGGCGCAGCTGGCTGGTGCGGGCGGTGGAGCAGCAGGTGGCGGCGGAGTTGGCTGGGAACGGAGATGCCGCACGGCGACTGAAGGAAATGGCGGCGGTGGTAGCGTCAAGAGAGAAGGACCCGTATGGCGCGGCGGAAGAGGTGTTGCGAGCGCTGGCGCTGGTGAGAGACGAGCGGGGGAAAAGTTGAAGCTGGGCGATTTGGAATTTCATGTTGTGCCGGACGGGCATATTTACCTGGATGGGGGCGCGATGTTTGGAATCGTGCCGAAGCCGCTTTGGGAGAAAAAAGTGCCGGCGGATTCGCGCAACCGGATCAGGCTGGGGCTGAATTGCCTGCTGATTCGTGCCGGAGGGAAGCGGATTTTAGTTGAGACGGGCGCGGGTGGGAAATGGAACGCGAAGCTGAGAGATATTTATGCACTCGATGGGCCGTTTCTCGAGGAAGGATTGCGTGAATATGCGATCGCGCCGGGCGACATCGACATTGTGGTGAATACGCATCTGCATTTCGATCATTGCGGCGGGAACACTCAATGGGAGAAGGACAAGGCTGTGGCGGTGTTTCCGAATGCGCGTTACGTTTCGCGCAAAGGCGAGTTCGAGAATGCGATGCATCCGAACGAACGGACGCGTGCGACGTATTTCCCTGAGAATTATGCCCCGATGGCGGAGACGAAGCAGTTGCAGTTGATCGAGGAGGATACGGAGATTGCGCCGGGAGTCGAATTGATCTGCGCGCCGGGACACACGGCGGATATGATGTGCGTGAAGCTTTCCGGCGGAGGCAAGACGGCGTTTCTGCTGGCGGACCTTGTGCCGACGCGGGCTCATCTGCCGTTCGCGTGGGGCATGGGTTACGATCTCTTTCCTTTGACGGTCATCGAAAACAAACGAAAATGGTTGCCGCGAATTGTGCGGGAGGAGTGGGTCGCGCTGTTCGTTCACGATGCGGATGAGCCTGCGGCATATTTGCGCGAACGAGACGGGGTTATCACGCCTGAGGCCGTGAAGGTCGATTAACAGACAGGAGCGAATTTCGAAATGCGTTCAGCGAAAAATGGGAAAAATTCCGCCTCGAAGAAGCCGGTGAAGATCGCGATCATCGGCGGCAGCGGGCTATATCAGATGGCCGGGTTGACGGCGACGCGCGAGGTGCGAGTAAAGACGCCGTTTGGGGATCCGTCTGAGGCGATTGTGATCGGCGCGCTGGAAGGGAAGCGCGTGGCATTTTTGGCGCGGCATGGGCGAGGGCACAGGTTCACGCCGAGCGAGATCAATTACCGGGCGAATATCTGCGCGCTGAAGATGCTCGGAGTAGAGCAGATTATTTCGGTGAGCGCGGTGGGTTCCTTGCGCGAAGAGTTTCCGCCACTTGATTTTTTGATTCCGGATCAATTTTTTGACCGGACGCGGGGACGGGTGGCGACTTTTTTCGGAAATGGCGTGGTGGCGCACGTGGGATTCGATAAGCCGACTTGCCCGCGGCTATCGACGCAGATGGCTGCGGCGTGCGAGGCGGTCGGGGTGAGGGCGCATCGCGGAGGAACGTACGTTTGCATGGAAGGGCCGCAGTTTTCAACCCTGGCGGAATCGGAGTATTACCGCAAGCAGGGGTTTGACGTGATCGGGATGACGAACCTGACGGAGGCGAAGCTCGCGCGCGAGGCGGAGATTTGCTACGCGTCGTTCGCCATGGTGACCGACTTCGATTGCTGGCATCCGCATCATGATGCGGTGAGGCTGGAAGAAGTGATCGCGAATATGAACAAAAATTCGGAAAACGTGCAGCAGGCGATTCGCGAAGTGCTGCGCGGGCTGGGGGAAGAACGGGCCTGCAAGTGCGGTTCGGCGCTCGCGCATGCCATCATGACGGATCGCAAGGCGATTCCCACCACTGCGAAAAAGCGGCTCGCGCCGATCATCGGCAAGTACGTGTCGTAGACTCCGCTTGGGGCTAAATCTAACAGGAGAAAAGGATGTCGCTACTCGTGGTGGGCTCCGTTGCGTTTGATGCGATCGAAACACCGCTCGGGAAGGTAGAGCGCACGCTGGGGGGCGCGGCAAGTTATTTCGCGCTGGCGGCGAGCCATTTCGCGCCCGTGCGGATCGTGGCGGTGGTGGGCGATGATTTCACGAAGAAGGAAGAAGCGGCGTTCCGCGGGCGGAAAATCGATCTTTCGGGGCTGGAGCGCGCGACGGGCAAATCGTTTTTCTGGTCAGGCCGGTATAGCCTGAACATGAATGAACGGACGACGCTGGCGACGGAATTGAATGTGTTCGCCGATTTCCGGCCGACGCTGCCCGATCCCTATCGGGACTCGAAATTCGTGTTCCTGGGCAATATCGATCCGACGCTGCAACGCTCCGTTTTGCAGCAGATGAGGCAGAAGCCGAAAGTGGCGGCGCTGGACACGATGAATTATTGGATCAGTGGCACTCCCGAAGCGCTGCGACAGGCGTTGAAGGACATTCATATCCTGATGATCAATGACGACGAGACGCGACAATTGACGGGAGAGCACAATCTGCTGCGGGCGGCGAAGGCCGTCTTCAAGATGGGGCCGCGCACGCTGGTGATCAAGCGCGGCGAACACGGCGCGCTAATGATCCATGAGAAGTTCATCTTTTCCGTTCCGGCATTTCCCCTGGAAGAGGTGCGCGACCCGACCGGCGCGGGCGACAGTTTCGCCGGCGGATTCATGGGGTACCTGGCGAGCGTGGGCCGGATCAACGACAAGACGCTGCGGTCGGCGATGGTCTACGGTTCCGTGGTGGGCAGCTTCACCGTGGAGAGCTTTGGCGTGGAGCGGCTGGCCAGCGTGACGCGGCGGGAAATCGCAGCGCGAGCGCGCCACTTTTCGAAATTGACAGCTTTTAGGCTGTAGCCTGCGGCAACCATTTTTTCAGCGCGGGAAT
Source organism: Candidatus Aquilonibacter sp. (assembly GCA_035507075.1). Lineage (GTDB taxonomy): Bacteria > Acidobacteriota > Terriglobia > Acidiferrales > UBA7541 > Palsa-295. The sequence continues at coordinate 21,123 of DATJOL010000183.1, forward strand.
CCGAGTTGACGATCTGCGCGCCGAGGTGTTATCAATTTCAGTCCTGTTTTCTTGCACTTGTGGCGTGGGCTTAGGGTTGCGCGGCTTCCGCTTTGCCTTCCCGGCTGCTGCCGGATCTCCAGCGCGTCGGGACCCCAAGAAGTTCACCAGGAGGAGACGATTGAGGCGTTTGGGTTGGGCCGCGCTGCTGGCGATGGCCGTGTCGATTTGTGGCTGCGGGAGCGGCTTCTATTATCCGACTCCCCAGATTACGGGTCTTTTCCCACAGCAAGTGACCGCAGGCAGCCAAGCGTTTACGCTCTACTTGAGCGGGAACAATTTCTACATAAACACGACGGCTCAGTGGGACGGCGTAAACCGGCCGGCGGTTTATAACCAAGAAACGGGCCAACTGTCGATGACGATCCTCGATGGGGACGTTGCGAATCCCGGCACCGGCCAGATTACGGTGACGAATCCGACGCCAGGCGGCGGGCTGAACCCGGTGCAGGTTTCGCTGGTGATCAATGCGCCGACTGCGAATGGCCCAACGATCACATCGATTTCTCCGACCAGCGTGGTTGCCGGGACGTCAAGCAATGTGATGCTGACGGTGAACGGGACGAATTTCGCCTCGACGGATTCGATTCTGCTCAACGGAACCGAGCTGAACACTACGGCCAGCGGCTCACCGCTCGAATTGAACGCGACGATTCCGGCCGAGGATTTCGCCTCCGAATCGCTTGCCGAGATCGCAGTGCAAACCAGCACCCCCGGGCTTGCTTCGCCCTCCGTGAAACTGCCGATCGGGCCGGCGACGAATCCGGTTCCGAAGCTGACTTCGATTGCGCCGACAAGCGCAAAGATTGGAACGGTTCCTCCTGGAGCGCTTTTGGTGCTCACCGGAAGCGGATTCGTGCCCGGGTCGGTGGTGGATTTTAACGGTTCGCCGCGGCCGACCGGCTATGCGAGCCCGACGCAGATTGCGGTGGGCGTACTGAGTTCTGATGTCGCGACGGGCGGCACGATCGCCGTCACCGTGGTGAATCCGAACCCTGGTGGTGGGACGTCTCCAGCGGTTAATTTCTCGATTCAATAAGAGTTCATAGTTTTCGCTGGGCGATTCCAAACGAAATTCAAAGAGGTAAGCCCGGAAGCGTGGGCAATCCTTCGAATCCGTCAGGACAAGCACGGGCGGCTGGAAGCAAAGCCGCGCCCTAAGGGCTAAGCCTGCTTCGGACACCCAGTTAGGGGATTTACCTGCCCCGCGTAATGCATTTTCTCCCCCGCTTGCCGTAGGTTAACCACCGATTGCCGCGACCGATTCGGCGGAGTAGTTTTTGTGCCGACGTAGCCGGGATTGCCCACTATTCCGGTGGATTCGAAAAGCGGATTGATTTTCGACCGGTACAAAAAAGCGACGGCGCTCCCAGCGCGTCGAGAGAGTTCAAATCGACAAGCAGGGGTGTGCCATGATTCAGCGGAAGTTTGTTCTGCGTCAGTTGGTGCGTGTCCTGGGAACTGCAACAGCGCTGCTGGCGACGTCAGCAATGGCGGCGCGAGCGCAAATGACTTTTTCGACGCCTCAACAGGTATCCGGCAACATGGACGCGAAGGGTGAACCGGAAGTTGCGACGGGGCCGAACGGAAATATTTATGTGGTATGGAGCGACCTGGAAGGCTTGTGCAGCGCGTCGACATCCTGCACGGACACCGTGTTTTTCAGCCGATCGACCGACGGTGGCGCGACTTATTCGACGCCGCAAGCGCTTTCCACCAATGGCGGCGACCCGCAGCTTGCCATCGATGCGCAAGGCAACATCAACGTAATTTGGAACAGCACAGGCCCTGATTTCGCGCGGTCGACGGACAACGGTGCGACCTTCTCATCGCCCGTGTATATCGCGCCCGGGATGAGCCCCTACCTCGGGTTTGCAGCTGCCGGCTATCGTGCGATCACAGTGGATGGAAGCGGCAATATTGATCTCGTCTGGATGGATACAAGCTCCTCCCAAATCTTTTTCGCAAGATCGACGAATGGCGGAGCGAGTTTTTCGACGCCGCTCGACGTCTCGAATTACCCGAACGGAGCGCTGAACCCGACTGTCGCGGCGGATACCTCTGGAAATATCGACGTCGTCTGGCAGGGAAGCGTCTCGGGCCACGATCCTTTCGACCTTTTCTTCACACGGTCCACGAACGGCGGCGCGAGTTTTTCAAATCCGCGGGATATTTCGAATACGCCGCAGGGCGCGTACTACGACCAATTGAGCGTCGATCCGAGCGGCAATATCGATGTTGCGTGGGACAGCGATTGTCCGAATAGTTCAGCCTGTCCGGTGATTTCGAGCGACGTCTTCTTCAGCCAATCGAAAGACGGAGGAGCGACGTTATCCGCGCCGGTGCAGATTTCCGATTCGCAAAACGAGCCGGTCTCGCGCGTGCTGATGGGCTTTGACGCAGCAGGGGACGCGTATCTGGCGTGGCCGCAGGTGACCGGCAGCGGATCAGACGCGTATTTCAGCCGCGCGGCGGCGGGATCGGCGTTTTCGGCGCCACGGCAAATTGCGAGCTCTTTTCCCGACCGGATGTCCGTGGATGGAAGCGGCGCCATTGATGTATCGGCAGCCGGCGCGGACGCCTACTTGTTGCGATCGACGGACGGCGGAACGGATTTTTCGTCGACCGATATTACGAATGGCAGCGATGCGCCGGACACAGTCGAGCTGGAAAGCGCAATCGACGCTGAAGGAAATGTTAGCGTCGTGTGGCCGAGCTACAACTACAACACTTACAAATGGAGCGTCTTTGCAAGCCGCGGCACGGTGATGTCTGCCGCGTCGTTGACGCTGAACCCGGCAAGTGTGACGGGAGGCGGCTCGTCGACGGCGACAGTCACGCTAAATCAGCCCGCGCCGGGCGGAGGGGCCGTGATCTCGCTGACGAGCAATAATGCCGCGGCGAGCTTGCCGGCATCGATTACGATTGCGGCGGGATCGACCAGCGGGACCTTTACGATCAGCACGAGCGCAGTCTCGGCTTCGACGCCGGTGTCGATTTCGGCGTCGTGGAATGGAGCGGCGCAATCGACGACACTCACCGTCTTGCAGGCCGCGATAACTTCCGTGACGTTTAATCCGAGCAGCGTCACGGGCGGCGATACCGCTACGGGAACGGTGATGCTGAGCGGCCCCGCCCCCGCGGGAGGCGCGGCTATTTGCCTGAGCAGCCAGGACACTGCTGTCGCTTCCGTGCCGGACGGAATAACGATTCCGGAAACGGCGACGAGCGGGACGTTCAGCGTGAAGACGAGCGCCGTGACTGCTCCGATACCGGTCGCGATTTCAGCGTGCTATGGCTCGAGTTCGGCGAGCGGCAGTCTTACCGTTGCGCCGGCCGCGCAGGGCTCGTTTAGCGTGACGGCGAATCCATTGGCGCTGACGATCGGGGCGCCGGGGCAATCGGCCAGCGCGGTGCTGATTTTCCTAAGCAAAAACGGATTCACAGGCTCCGGGACGCTCGCTTCCGCGACCTGCGGAACAGCGGCAGCGGAGAAAATTACGTGCGCGCTGACGGCGTTTACGTTGCCCGCAAACGGGACAGCGACGGCAACACTGACGGTATCCACGACGGCTCCTTCAGCAGCACTGATTGCTCCGGGTGCGCGGAATATTCTGCTAGTGCTGCTTTTGTGCGCGGTCTTGGCGCCCTTTGCGATACCACGGAGACAACGGCTGGGCTTTGCGTTTGCTGGGATTTTGCTCGCGATGGTGATGGTGAATGTGGGCTGCGGCGGCTCGATGAGCACGGGCGCGACGAATAGCAGCGACAGCAACAGCGCCGGAAATTCCGGGACTCCGGTTGGCGCGGTGCAATCGGTAAACGTGGCGGTGACGATCAACGGGACCACCGTGACCGTGCCGAACGTGACAATTACTGTCGAATAGGAAAGAAGGGACGCGGCTGGACATGATTCCTCGCGTGTGTGATGATTTTCGCGCAAGTTGCGACACGGTGGCGGATCGCGCGGAGGAATTTCATGGATCGGCGGAAATTTTTGGGTTCGGCGCTTGGCTCGGGGGCCGCGCTGGCTGCATCGACGTCTTTGCGAGCGGCGCAGGAGACGGCGGGATCAAGCGAACGCGAGTATTACGAACTCCGCCGCTATCACATTCTGTCCGGGCCGATGAAGAAGCTCGCGGACGATTATTTCAAAGATGCGCTGATTCCGGCGCTGAACCGGCTGGATATCAAGCCGGTGGGAGTTTTCAACACGTCGATTGGGGCGCAAGGGCCCTCGTCGTATGTGCTGATGCCCGCTGCGAAATCGGAGACACTGGTGACGGCGGAGGCGCGGCTGCGGGATGACGCGGACTATCAGAAAGCGGGCGCGGATTATTTGAATGCCCCGGCGCGCGATCCCGGCGCGGTGCGGATGGAAAGCTCGCTCCTTTACGCATTTGAGGCGATGCCGAAGCTTGCAGCGCCGCCGACGGGTCCTCGCATGTTTGAAATGAGGACCTATGAAAGCACGACGATGCAGGACCATCTGCGAAAAGTGGAAATGATGAACGCGGGTGAGGTGGCAATATTCAAAAAGTCGTCGTTCTGGCCGGTCTTCATGGGCGACCGGGTCATCGGCGAGCGCCAGCCCGGGTTGACGTACATGATTTCCTTCCCCACACTGGCCGACCGCGATAAGAACTGGGCCGCGTTTTTCGGATCGCCGGAATGGAAGGCGCTGACGAGCAATCCGCGGTATTCGTTCGAGCCGATCGTTTCCAACGTGGACAACGAGATTCTGGCGCCGGCTGCCTATTCGCAAATCTGACCGCGCGGGCTTGCGCTGGCGCGGGTACCGGAGCCGCCCGCGCATGTAAACAGCCGCGCGCACCTGTATGGACTCCGCTGCTGAAATTTCTTATCCTCGAATCTTGTCCATGCCACAAGCTCAAAAGCCAACCGCTTTGAAACCCGGAGACGCTGTGAGACTCCTTTCCCTGGCGAGCCCGGTGAAGGAGCATTTTTTGCGTCTCGGCTGCGAGGAAATTTTTCGCCTCGGATTGCAGGCCAAAATGGATGAGGCCGCGGTGCTTGCCAATGGGGGGATGTTTGCGGGTTCGGCGGACGGGCGATTTTCGCAGCTGAAACGCGGGCTCAGCGAGAGCGATACACGCGCGCTTTTCTGCACGCGCGGGGGTTATGGCTCGACGTATCTGCTGGAGTGCTTATCGCGCGAGGTGGTCCCGCCGAAGCCGAAGATTTTGCTGGGTTGCAGCGACATCACGTCAATGCAGATTTATTTGTGGGAGAAATTCGGTTGGGTCACGTTTTACGGGCCGATGGTGGCGATGAATTTTTCGCGTGGGGCTGGAGCGCCACACGGTTACGACCGCGCAAGCCTGCTTTCGGCGCTGAACGAAACGGCGAATGGTTGGAGTCTCGATTTAGAGGCGCAATCGCTGGCGACCGGCGAAGCGACGGGCACGTTGCTGGGCGGCTGCCTGACGTTGATCGAGACCACGCTGGGCACTCCGTGGGAACTCAATACGGAAGGGGCGATTTTGCTGCTCGAAGATCGCGGAATGAAGCCCTACGCCGTAGATCGCGCGCTGATGCATTTGCGGCAGGCGGGAAAGCTGCAGAAGATTGCGGGGCTGGTGCTTGGGGACTTTCCTGACGCGGAAGTGTCTGCGGGTGATGAGACGGTGCGCGAAGTGGCGGAACGCATTTTAGTGCCGATGGGCGTTCCGGTGGCGTTTGGCACGCCGGTCGGGCACACCTCGCGAGCGATGCTGACGCTGCCGCTGGGTGTGCGCGCACGGTTGGCCGTGACCGATGGCGGCGCGCGGCTGGATATTCTGGAGCCTGCATGCGCGGAGTAAGTTTTCGAGGGAACTGTTCATGATTGGCAGGCCGCAGGCTGGACACATTCATTTGCTCGGGATCGCGGGCGCGGCGATGGCGCCAGTGGCCGGAATGCTGCGCGACCGCGGTTTTCGCGTGACAGGGACCGACGTCAACGTGTATCCGCCGGCATCGACGTTGCTCGATTCGCTTGGGATCAAATGGAATGACGGCTATCGCGAAGAAAATCTGCGGCCCGCGCCCGATCTTGCGGTGATCGGGAACGCGATTTCGCGCGGGAACGTGGAGCTCGAATACATCCTCGATGAGAAGATTCCCTACTGTTCGATGCCGCAGCTGCTTGAGGAATATTTCATTCCGGGGCATGCGTCGATCGTCGTAGCGGGGACGCACGGCAAGACCACCACGACGGCGATGCTCGCGTGGATCTTTCATGTTGCGGGACGGCGGCCCGATTTTTTGATTGGCGGCGTCGCGCCGAATTTCGGCGACCGAAGTTACGGTCTCGGCGGCGGCGAGGAGTTCATCATCGAGGGCGACGAATACGACACGGCGTTCTTTGACAAGGCGCCGAAATTCCTGCACTACCATCCGGACGAGTTGATCCTCACGTCGCTCGAATACGATCATGCGGACATTTACCCGGATCTGGCGTCGATTGCGCTACAGTTTCGCCGCGTGGTGAATCTCGTGCCACGGCGAGGGAAGATTCTGACCTGGGGCGGAAGTCCCGAACTGCGCGAAGTGGTGCAGAAGGCGTTTTGTCCTGTTGAGACCTTTGGGTTGGACGGCGATTGTGACTGGAGCGCGGGCGATATTTCCTGGCAGGACGATGCGACGCAATTTCGCGTCGCGTTTCGCGGGAATCAAGTTACCCGCATTCGGATTCCTGTCGCGGGACGGCACAATGTGCTGAATGCGCTAGCGGCGGTCGCGCTGGCGTATGGGCGCGGCGTAGAGTGCGATGCGATTGAATCGGCGCTCGCGACGTTTCAAAGCGTGCGGCGGCGCATGGAAATTAAGGGTGAAGCGAACGGCGTTCTCGTGGTGGAGGATTTCGCGCATCACCCGACGGCGATCCGGCTGACGATCGAGGCGGCGCGAATGCGCTGGCCTGGGCGCAAAATATGGGCGGCGCTCGAGCCGCGGTCGAACACAATGCGGCGAAAAGTGTTTCAGGATGCGCTGCCGGATGCGCTAGCCGGAGCCGATGTCACGTTGATCGGGGCAGTGAGCCGCGCGCAGATGCTGGGCGACGAGGAGAGGCTTTCGCCGGACGCCATAGCGGCTGCCGTTCGCGCGCGGGGGCGCGAGGCAAGGGCGTTTGCATCGAGCGGCGACATCGCCGAATATCTTTCTGCGAATGCGAATCCGGGCGACCTCGTGCTGATGATGTCTAACGGGGGATTCGACGGATTGACGGCGAAGCTTCTGGATGCGCTGAAGTCCGCCGGTGTGCGCAGGTGAGGCGTGTTCGCGTAATCGTCTTCCTGTTTTTGTTCAGTTTCTTCGTTCTTCTGAGCGCGCGGCCCGCCGCGGCGAGAATTTCCTACACGATTTCTCTCGATCATTCCGATGAGCATCTGTTCCACGTGACGATGAGTGTGCCGCTCGAAGGGCGCGAACTCACGACGGCGATGCCGGCTTGGAATGCGCTGTATCAAATCCGCGATTTTGCCGAGCGGGTGCGAGACGTTACGGCGATTTGCCCGTCGCTCGAAGCTGTGCCGCTGGACGTGCGGAAAACAGACAAGCAGGATTGGGACATTTCGCTGACGCATGCCTGTGCGCCGGGCGACCACAATACCTTTATCGTGCGCTACTCGATCCTGTGGGACGAGCCCGGACCGTTTGATTCGCAGCTCAATGCGCATCACGCATTTCTGAATCTTGCTGAAATCCTGATGTATATTCCGACGCGCCGTGGCGAAGATGTTTCGTTGCAACTGCAAAATGTCCCGGCTGGATGGCAAAGCGTCAGCGCTCTGGCACGTGCCGGCGAACCGAATGCGTATTCAGCTCCCAATTATGATTCGCTCGTCGATGCTCCCATCGAAGCCGGCTCGTTCGAAGAATTCGGTTTCACGAGCGACGGCGCGCCGATTCACGTTGTGCTCGACGGCAAGGACTCGAATAAGCCGCGGCTCCAAGACTATCTGGCGCGCATCACCGGCTATGAGCTGCAGTTGATGGGCGGCGCGCCATTCGATTCGCCGGACCGGGGGTATACGTTTATTTTTCACATCGGGCCGGCTGTCGACGTGGGTGGCGGAGGGATGGAACACCGGAATTCGTCGGCCATTTCCGCAGGTTCGGCGGAAGAGGCGGCTGCCATCGCAGCGCACGAATTTTTCCATGCGTGGAACGTAAAGCGGATTCGGCCGCAATCGCTCGAGCCGGTGGATTATTCCCGCGAGCAGTATACGCGGGCGCTGTGGTTTGCCGAGGGTGTGACGAACACTTACGAAGATTATGCGCTGGAGCGCACCGGGCTGTGGACGAAGGAGCAGTTTTACCGTGAACTGGCCGGGCAAATCGACACTTTGCAGGCGCGCCCGGCCCGGCTGTGGCAGAGCGCGGAAGAATCGAGCCTCGATGCCTGGTTCGAGGGCTTTTCCGATTACGCTGATCCTGAGCGCAGCATTTCGTATTACAACAAAGGCGAAATTCTCGGGGTCCTGCTCGATCTCGCAATCCGGGATGCTACGGATAATCACAAGTCGCTCGACGACGTGATGCGACGGATGAACGATGAGTATGCGAAGCAGGGGAAATTCTATGACGATAGCGAAGGCGTGCAGCGGGTGGTCGAGAAAGTGGCAGGCAAAAGCTTTCAGGCTTTTTTTGCGAAATATGTCTCGGGCACGGATGAAATTCCATACAGCGAATTCTTCTCTGTCGCGGGGCTCACGCTGACTCCCGTGGCGGCGGGGAAAGATTCGCCGATCTACATCGTCAGCCCAATCGCCCATCCCACCGAACGGCAACAGCGTATTCTCAATGGCCTTCTCCGCGGCATGACCGATTAAAATGTCTGCCGCACGCTCATGATCCGCACAATTCTCGTTTTCGCGTTTCTCGGGACGGCGCTGGTCCTGATCCTGCCGTGGTTTGTGCTTTGGAGCGTCGTCACCGGGAATCCGGACGCGATGTATTGGCTCTCGATGCGCGCGATGGCGATGGCGATGAGGATTGCGAGGGTTCGCGTGCATGTGGAGGGAGTGGGGAATATACCCCCGGGGGTCTGCGTGTTCGTATCGAACCACGCTTCGAATCTCGATCCCCTGGTGTATTTTCCCGCGATTCCGCGGCGCATTTCCGTGCTCATAAAGAAGGAGTTACTGCGCATCCCCATTCTGGCGGCGGGGATGCGCGCGGCGAAATTCGTTCCGGTGGATCGCGCGGACCGGGAAGCGGCGGCGGCGAGCGTCGACCAAGCGGTGCAGTACATGCACCGAGGGCTGTCCTTTGCCGTGTTCGCCGAAGGCACGCGAAGCCCCGATGGCCGGATGCGCCCTTTCAAGAAGGGCGCGGTGCTGATGGCGATCCAGGCCGCCGTGCCGATCGTGCCCGTTTCGATTGCGGGAACGCAGCACCTGATGCGCAAGGGCAGCCGCAAAATCAATCCGGGGGAAGTCACCGTGCGATTCGGAGAGCCCGTCGATGCCTCGCAATTTCCGCTCGAGCGGCGCAACGAATTGCTCGCCGCGCTCGAAGCGGCCGTCGCCGCCGGATTGCCAGCGGACCAGCGTCCCGAACTGGCCGCAAGATAGCGCCGCAAAAATGGCCTTTTTTCTCGATTAGAATCCTCCTTTTTGTTGAAAGCAAAGTACTTAGGGCGGATTCTAATCGCCCCTTCTCGATTAGAATTCGGTATTTTTCGCGATGAGCGTTTTTAGGGTCTCCTCTCAATTATAAAAACAGCCAATGATAGCGTGCGAAAAGTGCGATTTCTATTGTGGGAAATACGGAACTGGAACTACTAGAACCTGGTGCTAAACGCTTGTATAAGAGCAAGCCACCAAAAATAAATTCTGTAAAAAAGAGAAAGCGCCGGGGCACGGCGCTCTCAATCATGCGAGCGTGAGAACGTGGTCTTTACGCGTGCGGCAGGGCGGATTCGAATTCCTGCGCCTGCTGCGGGGCTTGAATTGAGCCGTTGAGGACTTGCTGCGCCGTGATATTCGCACCGTAGGCGGTGTGAATTCTCCCCATATCCAGCTGGGCTTATAGTGATCTGCTCGAAATTGCCGCATACACGATGCGTAAGTGGGGCCGCGTGCAGTCGGGCGAGCATCCGGATAGCCTGGAAGCCTGCTGCAATGCACTCGCGAACAATCCCCAACTGGGACGGGCTGCGAGAATATCCGTCCGGGTTTGCGCAGATGGAACATCGGAAGCATGTCCTGTTCTATCGCCAGGAGCGCGGCGGCATCCTGGTTTCCGCGTTCTCCACCAACGCATGCTTCCCGACAGGCACGAAATTTCCTAAGCGAGTTCGGAGTCGAATTACAATATTACGTCTCGACACATACGATTGCGAAAGGGAGAAAATGGGGAACACGAAGGGATATGCCGCGGCGAATGCAAAGAGCGCGCTGGGGCCGTTTACGTTTGACCGCAGGCAGCCGCGCGAGCACGACGTCGCGATCGGCATCAAATTTTGCGGGATCTGCCACAGCGATATTCATCAGGTGCGGAATGAGTGGGGTAATTCGGTGTATCCGATGGTGCCGGGGCACGAGATCGCGGGGATAGTAACGGCCATCGGATCGAAGGTGACGAAATTCAAGCCTGGAGACAAGGTGGGCGTGGGTTGCTTTGTGGATTCGTGCCGGCATTGCGCCCAGTGCCGGAGCAATGAGGAGCAATACTGCCCGGGACTCGTCGTCACGTACAACTATCGGACGCCGCAGGGAGAGTTGATGCAGGGCGGCTATTCGGAAAAAATTGCCGTGGATGAAAATTACGTACTGCGGATGCCGGAGAGTTTGCCTCTCGATGCGAGCGCGCCGCTGCTGTGCGCCGGGATCACGCTGTATTCGCCGCTGAAGCACTGGAGCGCGGGGCCCGGGAAAAAGGTAGCGATTATCGGGCTCGGCGGACTCGGGCATATGGGCGTGAAACTGGCGCATGCGATGGGCGCCGAGGTGACAGTATTGAGCCAGTCGCTGAAAAAGCAGGCGGACGGGAAGCGGATGGGCGCGGACCAGTATTTTGCGACGTCCGATGAGGATACGTTTGCGAAGCTGCAGAACTATTTCGACCTGGTGCTGAACACGGTGTCGTCGGATTTGGATTGGAACAAATATCTGAGCCTAGTGAACGTGGATGGAACGATGGTGCTGCTGGGCGTGCCGGAAAAGCCGGTGCCGATGGGCGCGTTCCCGTTGATTTCGGGGCGGCGCAGCCTTGCCGGGTCGATGATTGGCGGGATTCGGGAGACACAGGAGATGCTGGACTTCTGCGGCAAGCACAATACGCCGGCGGAGATCGAGATGATTCCGATTCAGAAGGTAAATGAGGCGTACGAGAGAATTTTGAAGAGCGACGTGCGATACCGGTTTGTGATCGACATGGCGTCGCTCAAGGCGAGTTGAGGCGAGTGCCCGATAGCGCGGCAAGTGGAAAGGCGAACTGCCGACCCTTTCCGTGCCGCCCAAGCAGGCGCGGGAAGCCTCTTCGCAAAGACCTATGACAGCGAATGGAGATATTTGTAATCCACTTCGGCAGCCTGCATGGCCGGCATGCGGCTGAATGGGCCTTCCTGTTCGACGAAGATGTGCTGGATTCCTTTGCCTCTCATCCCGGCAAAAATCGCTTTGTAGTCGACGACGCCCTGGCCGATTTCGGCGCCTTTCGGTGCATCGGGACCGCCGATGGTCGCGCCTTTTTTGAACGGCAAGAAATCCTTGATATGGAGCATTTTGATGCGGCCGTGATATTTCGCCGCGATGTCGACCGGATTGTAACCAGCCACTTCAGCCCAACCGCAATCGATTTCGAATTTCACGTTGTTGGGATCGGTCTGCTCGATCATGGAATAGAGCGCGGGGCGGCCGTCGACAAAGGCAAATTCGAATGTGTGATTATGAGAAGCGAGCATGAGACCCTGCTCTTTTGCCGCGCTGCCTACGTGATTCATCGCTTCGATGAGCCGCTTCAAATCGTCGGGCGAGAGCGGTGCGCTGAGGGCCGCGACGATTTTTTGAATGACAGCCTGGCGTTCGGCGGGCGAGCCTTCGGTGGGCGAAGGCAAGTCCATGATGAGAAGGCGCGGGACGGAAGCGGTGGCGTAAGTGCAGCCGAGCGCGTGCGCGTCGTCAAAGGCCTTGTTGAGGTTTTTCATGTCGAAGTTGAGGTGCGCGCTTGGGCATTTGAGCCCGTTTTCATCGAGCAATTTACGCAGCGCGGCCGCGGTGTTGACGGAGCCGAAGCCGGCGGTTTCGACTTCTTTGTAGCCGATTTCCGCTACTTTCTGAACGGTGCCGGGCGCGTCTTTCTGCATGTCGTCGCCCACGGTATAAAGCTGCAGACCGACCGGTAAGCCCAAGGGATCACTCCATGCCTGGTTTGCCAGCAGGCCCGCGGCGCTGAGCGTTGCGACGCCGGCGGTGCTGCTGAGAAATTGACGACGATTCATTGCGGCCATTCATCCCCCCAAAACGAAGACGCTGTCAAAGCTAAAGTCACCGGCCACAAGGCCGCCGCCACAAAAAAACTGACGCCACTCTAGCCCTAAGCGGCCCTCGGGGCAACTGATTTCATTTCGTGAGGAGAGCGAGCCAATTTTCGGGGAGTTCGCGAAGCAGGACGAGGAAGACGCCGTTTGTCCAGCCGAAGCCGATCACGTTGGCCGCGTATCCGGCCTTGACGTGGACTTCGGAGGTGCGGCTGACCGCGTCATATTTTTCGCGGATGGTGCCGTCGCAGTCGAAATCGTCTTTCACCATTTTCAGAAATTTGTACGAGATGCGATTGGCGTCTTCGGGGAAATCGTAACGGCGAAGGCCTTCGGCCGCGATCATCTGGAGCGGCGCCCACGCGTAGGGCGCGTCCCACTGGACGCCGGAGACCGTGGTGCTGGTCATGAGGCCACCGGGCTTTTCGAAGAGGCTGAGGTTTTTCTGGATGGCGGCGGCTTGTTCGGAAGTGGCGAGGCCGACCCACAAGGGGTAAAAGGTTGAAACGAAATTGTAAGTGGAGCGCTTCCCCGTAGTGAAATCGTAATCGAAGAACATGCCGCGGTCAGAGTCCCAGAGATATTTCATGACCGCATCACGACGCGCTTTGGCGCGCGCGGACCACTTTGCGGCTTGGTCAGCGCGGTCGAGAATGCGGGCCATTTCGTCCAGGTCGAGTTCCTGTTTGTAGAGCAGGCTATTGAGGCAAACGGGAGCGTAACGATGCGTGGCGCAGCCGAACGGGCCGAAGCGGAACGTGACGTCGAAGCCGGACTCGCGAACGGCGCGGTCGCCGATGTAGAAATCGGAGTTGAGGACGAGAGGCTCGGCTCCGTTGACAGCGGCTTCGGGAGATTTGGCGCTGGGATCGGCGACGCTGGAGGTGAAATGGCGGAGGATGGGCGGCATTTCGGGAGAGCTCGCGGAAAGCGGGACGAGATACTGACGGGCGAGCTCAGGCTGCTTTTCGAAATGCGAAGCGACGGTGCGGTAGTAATCGGGGTCGTCAGTCAGTTCTTCGGGGGCGGGGCCTTCGCCGAAGCCGTGATAGCGGGAAAGGCCGGTCTCGCCCGCGAGGTGAGGCGCACGCGTCCAGAGTTCGTAATCGCGCGCGGCGAAATCGTAAGCGCGCGCGAGCCAATCGCGGTCGTCATTGCCGTTGACAGCCTCGGCGCCATAGAGCGCAAGAATCATCGAGGTGAGGAAGGGCGGTTGCGAGCGCGAAAGATAATAGGTGCGATTGGCGTTGAGGATTCCGCCGTAGTGCTGAATTTCGAAAAATAGGTTCTCGATCATGTGTTTGGCGAGAACGAGGCGATCGTCTTCGACGAGGCCGCGAACGATGAAGTAGCTGTCCCAGCCGTACATTTCGTTGAAACGGCCGCCGGGCACGACGTAAGGGTGCTCGAGGTAAAGAAGCCCGGGAGGGTCGATCGAGTGCGGATTTATTTCGCCCATGGAGCGAATGGGAGCGGGGAGGCGAAACACAGAGCCCGCACACTTTCTCGAAAATTCGGCAAGGGAAGCGGATTCGGCGTAGTCCGCCGGAAAATACAAAACGCCGGGTGCTTTTGTTTTGGCGTCGTCCAGGGCGCCGCAAGAATCGATCGAGCGAGTGAGCGCGTCCCAGCCGTTTTCGATGTATTCGAGGATGGCGTCGAGAGCGTGAGAGGTCACGAGCGGCGGATCAGCGGGAATCTGCGGGGCCGAGGTCATCGAGTCAAGGAACAGCCGGCGAAGTAAAAACGGCGATGCGTAGTCTTCGTAATCGGAATTCCGGTAATTCTCCAGTTCGAAAGCCGCCGCGAAACCGGGCTACGCGCGACAAGCCTCCTTCCAAGGATAATCCTGTGGCAGGGCCGAGGGAAGAAGATATGCGAGGTGCGTGACAGGGAAGTCCACGTCGCCTTCAGCCGCCCTCGGAGCGAGGGCGGAGCAGACTTGCGCCCTGCGGCGCTAGGACTCGCTTTCAACGTCGAAGGGAATGGAGATTGTGGCGAGCTGTTTTCCCGTATTCGCGTTTTGAACGAAGGCCGTGAAATCGATTTTCGAGAGATCCGGACTGACCCTTTTGAAATAGAGGAAGCCTTCGACGTAGCCTCCCGGCGCGATTACGCCTTCGGGAAGGCCTTTACGCAGCATGGAGCGCGTCGGCAGCCTGACCGCCGTCATATAGGGATAGTACATGTTGAAATAAACGCCGTTGGGGGCCCAGCCGTAAGGCCATGGGCCGATGCCGTAATATCCATAGCCCCAATAGGGCGCGTAATAGAAGTTGTTCCAAGTGAATCCGGGCCGGATGAGGACTCTGCTGCGCCCGCCGTTGACGATGTGAGTGCGGTGAGGCGCCATGCGCTGAAAAGCGACATCGACAACGTGAGGATTGGAATTTTGCGAAGGCAAAACGTCCCCGACCGCTTGTACGCCGGTGATTTCGGAAGGAGGCAGCGCGGCGAAGGCCTGACCTTGCGGCGTTTGAAGTTGGAAATCGCTGTAGATGAGGCGGACGGGAACCTTGCTGTCGTTCTGGATGCGGACTTCGACCGGAGTGACTTTGCGATAGAGATTACGGGGCCTGCCGTTCCAGGAATTCGGGATCACGGTGATTGTGACGTTGTCGGCAGTTGCCACGGCAGATTCGCCGCTGTTGGTCAACGTGGCGGCGGGCGCCGGCACGAGATAGGCGTGATGATAGGTGGCACATCCGGCGGCGAATGCAATTACGAGAGCCCACATCGCGAAGGAAAAGGGGAAAGTTTTATATGGCCGAAATGGATTTTTCACAACAGCACCTTTAGGAATTTTTTTCCGGGTCCGTTGTGATTCGAGGGCTGGTGCGAAGCTCGCACCGGAACGCGGAAGCGCAAAACGCTACTCCTGGTTTGACGTTTTGCGCTTGTGTCCGATGCGTCGAGCCGGCGGCGAAACCGCTTTTTACACCAAATTTGTTTTGAGACTACAGCATCTGGCGGAGGACGTATTGCAGGATGCCGCCGTGCTCGTAGTAAGCGACTTCGAAGGGCGTATCGATGCGCGCGACGGCGCTAAATTCGATTTTCTTGCCGTGTTGCGCATGCGCGGTGATTTTGAGTTTCTTGCGCGGATGGAAGTCTTTGGCCAGGCTCTCGATATCGAAAGTTTCGAGGCCCGTGAGGCCGAGCGATTTGGGATTTTCGCCGGGCAGAAATTCCAGCGGCAGGACCCCCATTCCCACGAGATTGCTGCGATGAATGCGCTCAAAGCTCTCGGCGAGCACGGCGCGGACGCCCAGGAGAATCGTTCCCTTTGCGGCCCAGTCGCGTGAAGAGCCGGAGCCGTATTCTTTGCCGGCGATGACGATCAGCGGAATGCGTTCATCGCGATATTTCATGGCGGCATCATAGATTGTCATTTTTTCGCCGCTGGGCTGGTGGATGGTCCAGCCGCCTTCGGTGCCGGGCGCCAGTTGATTGCGCAGGCGGATATTCGCGAAGGTGCCGCGCATCATCACTTCGTGGTTGCCGCGGCGAGCGCCGTAAGAATTGAAATCTTTCGGCTGGACGCCATGAGAGATCAGGTATTTTCCCGCGGGGCTATCGGCCGGAATCGAGCCGGCGGGCGAGATGTGGTCTGTGGTGACGCTGTCGCCGAGCATCGCGAGCGCGCGCAGGCCGCGCAATTCGGCTGGCGGCGCGGGCTTTACGGGCATGTTTTCGAAATAAGGAGGATCTTTGATGTACGTGGATTTCGCGTCCCAGGAGTAGATGTCGCCTTCGGGAATGGGCAGCGCGCGCCAGTGCTCGTCACCGGTGAAAACGTCCGCGTATTCTTTGCGGAACATTTCGCTCGAGACGGAATTGCGCATCGTGGTTTCCACTTCCTGCGGCGTGGGCCAAATGTCGCGCAGGTAAACGGGCTTGCCGGATTTGTCGTTGCCAAGAGGCTCGTTGACGATATCGAAATCCATGCGGCCGGCCAAAGCGTAAGCGACTACGAGAGGTGGCGACGCGAGATAATTGGCGCGGCAGAGCGGATTGATGCGGCCCTCGAAGTTGCGATTGCCGCTGAGGACAGATACGGCGGAGAGATCATTTTCCTTAACGGCTTTGCCGATGTGTTCGGGGAGCGGGCCGCTATTGCCGATGCAAGTGGTGCAGCCGTAGCCGACGAGATGGAATTTCAGCGATTCGAGATAGGGCCAGAGCCCGGCTTTCTCGATGTAGTCGGTGACGACTTTTGAGCCGGGGGCGAAACTGGTTTTGACCCAGGGCTTCGTTTGCAGGCCGCGTTCGACGGCTTTCTTGGCGAGCAGGCCGGCGCCGAGCATGAGCGAAGGATTCGATGTGTTCGTGCAGCTGGTGATGGCGGCGATCACGACGGAGCCGTCGGCGAGCTCGAACTTGTCCCCGTTATTCTGCACGGACACTTTTTTCGGAGCGGCTGTGAGCGATTTTTCGAACGAGGTCTTTGCCTGCGTCAAGGGAACGCTGTCTTGCGGGCGCTTGGGGCCGGCGATGGTCGGGACGACCTTTGCGAGATCGAGCTCGAGAGTGTCGGAGAAGAGCGGATCGGGCGTGTTGTCTGTGCGGAAGATACCCTGCTCTTTGGTGTAGGCTTCCACGAGCTTGACGTGGTCCTCGGCGCGGTCAGTGAACCGCAGATAGGCGAGGGTCTCCGCGTCAACGGGGAAGAAGCCCATGGTGGCGCCGTACTCGGGAGCCATATTGGCAATGGTGGCGCGGTCCGGCAATGTGAGGCTGGAGAGGCCGGTGCCGTAGAATTCGACGAATTTGCCGACGACGCCTTTTTTGCGCAGCATCTGCGTGACGGTGAGCACGAGGTCCGTTGCGGTAGCGCCTTCGACGAGACGGCCGTGGAGCTTAAAGCCGACCACGGGCGGAATGAGCATGGAAAGCGGCTGGCCGAGCATCGCGGCCTCCGCTTCAATCCCGCCGACACCCCAGCCGAAGACGCCGAGACCATTGACCATGGTGGTGTGCGAATCGGTGCCGACCAGCGAATCGGGGAAGGCGAACCATTTGCCGTCTTTTTGCACGCTGAAGACGACGCGGGAAAGATATTCGAGATTGACCTGGTGGCAAATGCCGGTGTCCGGCGGAACAACCTTGAAATTCTGGAATGCTTTTTGGCCCCAGCGGAGAAATGCGTAGCGCTCGATATTCCGCTTCATTTCCAAGTCGGCATTGAGGGCGAAGGCGTCTTTGCCGCCGAAAAGATCGACCTGGACCGAGTGGTCGATCACGAGCTCGGCGGGGAAGAGCGGATTGATCTTTTTCGGATCGCCGCCGAGGTTGCGCATGGCTTCGCGCATCGCGGCTAGATCCACCACGGCGGGGACGCCTGTGAAATCCTGCAACAAGACGCGCGCGGGCAAAAACGAAATTTCCTTTTCGGCGGCGCCGTCCGTCGAGGGCCGCCAGGAAGCAAGGGCGCGAATGTCCTCTGCATGGACGAAGCGACCGTCTTCGTGGCGCAGAAGATTTTCGAGCAGCACCTTCAGCGAAAAAGGCAGGCGCGAGACGCTGCCTGCGCCGGCGCGCTCCAGCGCATCGAGGCGGAAAATTTCGTAGCTATCATTGCCGGAGCGCAAAGTGGCGCGCGTGGAAAACGAATTGCCGGACGTGGTCATGCCGTGTAAGTTGCTCCTTTCCAACATATTCTAGCGCAGTCGCGCTGGAAGAGATTGGTTTTCGCGCGCGGCAAAAGGAGGCGAGCGGCATGGTAATGTATGCCGATGGTGGAGGTGGCCAGCAAAGCGGAAACGGTTCATCGAGAAGATTTGCAAACCCGCAAGACCTTTGTCGCGCGTCGCGACTTGCCGCTGCTTCTTTTGTTTCTTGGGGTTGCTGTAACTGCGCTGCTGCCCGGATCCCTGCATCCGCAGGAAGCGCTGATTGGGTATCCAGGCGATAGTTTTCAGCACGCGTGGTTTTTGTGGCATTTTGCGCGCGCCGTGAGCCATGGGCGGAATCCTTATTACACGAACCTGATTTTTTATCCGAATCGTGTGAATCTGGCGTGGAGCACGCTGGATCCGCTGGCGGCGGCATTGGCGCTGCCGTTCAGCCTTACGCTCGGGCCGACGGCCGCTTACAACATTTCGTTGATCCTGCAACTTAGTCTGGCCGCGTTTTTTGCTTACCTGCTGTGCGTTCGGATTTGCGGAAATGTTGCGGCGTCGGTGATTGGAGGCGTGTGTTTTGGATTCAGCCCTTGGCTGATGGGCGAGGCGCTCGGGCACCTAAGCCTTGTAACTGCGTTTCCGATCCCGCTCTATTTTCTTGCGCTCGATGATGTGTTGCGTCGCAGGGAAGCGAACTGGAAAAACGGCATCGCACTCGGGCCGGCGCTAGTCCTCACGGCTCTGGCGCATTACAACTACACCGTATTTTGCCTGCTGCTCACGCTCGTGATTGTGTGCGTCGATTTTTCTTTGGAAGGCTGGACGCTCGCGGTGAAAGTGTGGAAAGCGCTTGCGGTGGGTGCGGCAACATTCGGCGTTTTATTCCTGCCTCTCTTCATCTCAATGTGGGGAAATCCGGCGGCGCGGCCGAAGCCGCGTGGCGCGGGCCTGATCGAAGAGCACTCGGCCGATCTTTTCGGCTGGTTTGTACCGAGCTGGGATCACATGCTGTTCGGCAGGTTGGCACGCGGCTGGAATTCAGGGCTGTTTGGCGCGGGTTATGAAGGAATTGTCTACCTAGGCCCGGTGATTCTGGCGCTCGCCGCGATTGGCGCTTGGGCCGGGCTGCGCGGCAATCGGCGCTGGACGATTCGATTGCTCGCGGCTGCGTTTGTTTTCTGGGCTCTTTCGCTGGGGCCGCACATTCGCGTTTGGGGGCGCCAGACGCGCTTTCCTGGCCCCGCGTTCCTGCTCTACGCATCTGTTTTCGGGCGATTTGTTTCGGCGCCCGCGCGATTTCATGTGATTGCGATGCTCTGTTTGGCGGCGCTCGCGGCGGTCGGTGTTACGCGGATACTCAACCGCGTTGCAGGCCGGCGATGGCGCGTCGCGGTCGTCGTAATTGGTTTGTCGGCGGCCCTTGCATTAGATCTGCTCACGTTGCCGTTTCCAGTGGCGACCTCCGCCGCGAGCGCGCGGCATCCGGGCTTTGCGATTCCGACCAGTGGATGCGCGCTCCCGGCGGACGTGACCGGGACGACCGTGGTGACCGTGCCCGAATTGCAGTGGCCCTATCCTGTGCGGGCAATGTGGATGCAGCTCGCAGACGGGGGACGGTATTCGTTAACGGATGGCTATGTGTCGTACGGCCCGACCGCGATGTGGAATGAATTCTGGAAAGAGCCGATTCTGCGTTCGCTGCGGGCGATCCAAGGTGGCAATGCGGCGCCGTTTGATGAAGCAACCGTAAAGGCGAGCCTGCCGGCGGCGATTCGGGAACTCAGCATAGGAGCGTTCGTGGTTTTCGATTTTCCGCAGCGCGACCGCACAGTCGATTATCTGCAAGGCGTCCTGCAGACGCATGGCGAACCGCAAGCTTCCTGTACCGTTTTTGACCTGCGCGCAGCGGGCACTTCCCATGCAGCCAAAGAGCAGTCCGCCGGCAAAGCCCTTTATTGAACGAGGCTACGCCGCAAGATTCGTCCTCCGTACGCTTCGATACGATAATTTGAAAACCGATCTCAATGTGTCGCCTGATTCGCAAAAAGTCGCGAAAGTGGTGTGATTCTCCGGTAGGAAGTTTGACGGAGGAATATATGAATTGGGACCAACTGCAAGGGCAGTGGAAACAAGCCAAAGGCAAGATCCGCGAAAAGTGGGGCAAGCTGACGGACGACGATTTGGAAGTGATCGCCGGCAATCGCGATCAACTGGTGGGCCGTATCCAGGAGCGGTATGGCATTACCCGCGAGGTGGCGCAGGAACAGGCCGACGCTTTTGTAAAAGCGATGAATGAAAGCGATGCCGAGGCCGCAAGGCGGGCGAACCGATAGCCTTGTAAGCAGCTTGGCGAGGGCAGCTGAGAACGAGTTGCCCTCTTTTTTTGTTGCGATGATTGGTCACTGCGCGGAAAAAAGATTGCCCCTCCAGGAGTCAATCGGGAACCGCCTTCTGAATCAGGTAGCCGGAATCCCGGCGCGCGGGTATTGTGTGTGCGCGCCGGGCTCGACCGAAGACTTCTAGCGCTGCCCCTTCTGCTGAGCTTCCTTGCAGTGGCGCTCGTGCTCGCGCAACTCACTTTGTGAATTGAAGCTCTTACCGCAAGCACAGCGATTTTGTTGTTCTGCCATTGGTTTCGATCCTTTCCCGTTTGATATCTCAGCAGGGCCGGGATTTGCTAACCGACCACAGTCTAAGAGCGCGACAGTGTGCCGACAATCCAGAAAAGTGTGTAAGCAGGCTTGGGGCGCGTTTCGATGAATTTGATCCGGCCTTTTTTGAAAGGAAGGAGAGCGCGAAGAGGGTGTGAAGCTACACCCTCCTCGCGCTGGAAGGAAGACTACGCGGATTTAAGGTGAGGGGAGGCCTGATTAAGGGTGGTGTCGAGCAGCTGCGCGGAATTTGGTGTCTGGGCGACCTTTCCGGTGACGATACTGTGGGCGGTTACGCCGTCGCCATAAAGCGTCGCATTCGCATCATTATCAGGACGCAGCGAGGCGCCGCTGAGCGATACGCCGGCGAAAAGCCCGCGTGCTCGCGAATATGTCAGGATCTCGGCATTCATCTGTGCGTCGGTGGCCGCTTCAGCGTTACGGCCGCTGGGACCGGCTGCGACGCTAACGTCGCCGCCAAGCTTCACCTTGCTGTCGAGCAGGCTGCGCATGCCGTGGTCGTTCATCACGAGAAGAACGAAGTCGGTGGCCTGGCCGCCGATCTGGAAGCCGACGCTGCCCTGCTCAAGTTGATACATCGCGGGAGCGCCCCAAGGTCCGCTAAAGTCGGGGCCCGTGCGGCAGACCATGTCGCCGCGGCCGTAGCTGGCGCCGACGACAAACGCCCCCTTGACCACATTCGGGAGAATAATCACACAACGCGCCTTGTCGAGAAGGTCGCGCGGGATGCCGTCCGGCATGTTCAGGATTTCCTTCATTACGTTAGCGGAATCCCGGATACGGTCGTTGATTTTTGCCTTGTCTTCTTTATCAGCAGCGCTGACCGCGCTTACCATCACGGCCAGCAGCGCCAAACATGTTACCGATCGCAACGCCCTCAGCATTTCTTCCTCCGTGGCCCGACCGCAGGAGCGGCCGGGCCTTCAACCGTCATGTGAAAATCAGGCTCGCCTAACCAGGCCGCCCAGGAGAGTCAGCAGGAACAGAACCAGGAAGATGAAGAACAACAGCTTCGCAATGCCCGCCGCCGCGACTGCGATTCCGGCAAACCCAAAGATCGCGGCAATCACCGCTATCACGAAAAACGCCAATGCCCAACGAAGCATGTCTTGCCTCCTTGTGCCACCGTGGCTGACTGCACGCACGCCGCGAATGACACTTCACTGTTTACGCGGAAGCGCGCTAAGCCTCAATACAGACTCCCTCGTATTTCGTCACGGACCGAAACCGCATTTTTTGATAAAGGCAATTATTTCATTCACTTGCAAAGACGACCTAATAGGGCCTGCGGGCGGCTCTGGGTCGTTATACAGACAAAGCAGCTGAAGGCTACAGGAATAGGCCGATGTCACGACGGCGCCGAGTCCGATAGCCTGCGGTTCGGGGCAGGGAGGGAAACACGTGACAAGATTTCAGCAGTCGACCGACGAGAGACCTGAGTATCGAGATCGCGCGTCTCGGTCCGCGCATCATTCGTGCTCGCATTCGCATTCAATTTTTCAAGACGCTTCGTGCAACGTGGCTTCGCACCACCGTTGCGCCAGCGTAGCGCCCACCGGTTCCTGCGATTCGGTGGCTGAAACGGTGACGCCGCGTGTTGTATGCGCTTGCGGGCACACCCACGCACGGCCGGCGAACGTGGGAGCTTGCCAGACAGGCGTATTGATTGAAAACGTTCCAACAGGAGTTCTCTAACTGCTTGCAATTCCCCACAAAGAAGGACCGCCTCGTTTTCGGCGGGAAAGAAGACAGCCGCACTCAGCCAATTCGATAACAATCCAATGATGAGGAGAAGCACGCATGAAACGTTTTCTGCCGCTATTGGTTCTGGCTTTGGCCGTCGCTCCGGGTCTCTTCGCGCAGGGCACCATGAGCTATTCGGAGGGCGAACACGCGGACGTGGGAGTTTTCGGAAGTTTCTTCCGGCTGAACGATGCGAATATTGATTTTGCTGGGCTAGGCGCCCGCGCGGGATTCAATGTGAATCCGTACATCCAGATAGAAGTGCAATCGACTTACGATTTCCGCCGCGCTTTCACGGCCGCAACTCCGAATGGCACGGGCGGGTTCAACGTGACGGATTCGAATCTTCGCGTGCTTCACTTCATGGCGGGCCCTAAGCTGCAGACGCGCGGGCCGGTCCGGCTGTTTGTTACCGCCAAAGGTGGATTCGACAATTTCATGTTCAGCAACGCGCCGGCGACGTTTGGCACAGTGGGGAACGCGTTCTCGAACTTGCGCGCGAATAATGTCGATGCGGTGTTTTATCCCGGCGTGGGCGGCGAAGCGTTTTTGGGTCCGATAGGTTTGCGCGTGGACGTGGGCGATGAGATCTATTTTACCAACGGGCCGCACAATAACCTGCGCATAGAGTTTGGCCCCACATTTCGTTTCTGAGGCCGGCGGGTCAAGTTGCTTCTGCCGGATCGATGATCGCCTCGCCCGTGGAATGTTTCAAGGGCGGGGCGAACTTCTTTAGCGCGAGCTTGCCAACCAGTGAAATAGATCCCGCACCAGATCCGAGACGTACGGCCAGACCAGCATGATCAGCGCCAGCGTAGCTGCGAGCACGCGAGTGTAGGAGCGCGCCGGCGAACCGGCTGCGGGATTGCCGCCGTGGCGCGCGCAATAGCCGCCTTCGAGCGCGGGGCGCGAGCAGCGTTCGCCCCTTGGGCCGAGGTAAAGACAAGGGCCGAGCCAAGCCGCCGGTTTGCGCGGCGCTGATTCTTCGGCTTGCAGTTCAGGCGGTACGTCCAGCTCCACCCGCTCTATCCCATCATTAACGGTTACGCGCCGTTCCATTGCACCTCCCTCGCACGCTCGGTTACATTCGAGTTTTACCACAGGAAAGGCCGGAATGCCCGATAGCGCGCCCATCGCTACCTCCGCACAGCCCTCGCGTCTAAAACTGGAGCCATATAGCGCGGAAATCCACCTGGCGGGGCTGGCGCTTGGCGTCGACAATATTCACTACGACGTTTTTCTCAGCCCCCGCTTTGTGGAGCTTTCGCGCAAATACCTGCGCGATCTGGTGCGGCAGACGCTGAACGTACAAGTGCTTATCGGCCCTGACCGGGATCGTGAGCGCGGGCGCAAGCCTCAGTCCGGCGCGCCGGAGCACGGCGCGTTTCGGCGCATGCTCACCGAAGTGCTGCAGGCTTCGTTGACCAGCGCGAAATACCGGCAATCCATCGACACGGACGTGCTGCACCGGCTGGCCCTGCTGAAGTTCTTCACGCAGGAGCTTAGCGACCAATTTTCGAGCGTGTTAGTGGAATGCAAAGATTGGATCCGTTCGCGCGGCGAGCTTTTCGAACACAGCGAACAGGCGCACGTGATGCGGTCGAAGATCGCCGAAATGCGGGCGGACCGGAAGCGCGTCTTCCGGCAGGTGGGCGAGACGTTGGGGCGAATCTGGTGCGAAGTGGAAGACGGGGTCTTGTCGAAGTCGCGGCGCGCGCTTTTCGGCGAGGACTTTCACGAAACGTACGAAATTCTCAGCAACCGCTTTCTTTTTGTCGAAAACGGGAACGACGACCAGCTTTTTCTCGAACATTACGTGCTGCTCGGCAATTTCATGAACGACCCGGACCGCTTCGACGTGTTTGACACGCTGCTGCTGGATTTCGTGGCCGAATTCGTGCATGACGCGACCGACACGGAGGAATTGAGCAAGGCGCGGAAGACGAGTGAGCGATTCATCGAACAGGCGCGGCTTTTGAAATCGGAGATCGCGCGCATCGAAGAGGAGCGGCAAGAGTTAGTCGCGCGTGCGGGCGGCGGAGACGACGGGTTCCCGCGTCTTTTCAAGCGCCGGCCGGCCGCGCCGGACGCTCGCGGCGAGATCGAGGATCTGAAGCGCAAGGCCCTTTCGCTGGAAGACAATCTTGAAGAACTCGCGCCGCAGATCGAAGCGGCACGCCAGCGCGTGGAATTTTTGTCCGACGAATACCGCAGCCGGCTGGGCGATTATCTCAACGAGCCGGCGAACGCGCGCCGAATTTTCGGGCCGGACACGAGCGGCGAGGAAGGGAATCAAGTGCTCGCTGAGTGGGTTCACCGGCTCGAGGAACGCGACCTGCTGTTCCACGTGTTTGCCGGCTACGAACTGAAGAGAATTGCGAGCGATTACTGCCCGCCGGTTCACCTGCAGCAACTGAAAAAGGCGCTGGTGAATCGCGATGAATTGAAGCGCGTCGAGCACGTGCTGGAGCAATTTCCCGCGCGAAAGATTTCCACGAAGAGGCTTGAGGAGGCGTCGCGCGCCATCCGCCGCCGCAGCCATGAGGAGACGCAGGCGACCTGCCTGCAGTTCGCCGAAGACCTGATGCGCCTGCGCCGCGGCCGGCGCAATTATCAGCAAGCCGCAGCGTGGATGGAGCGCATCCAGCTGGTCCGCTCCGAGCACGCGCGGGAGTTGTCGCGAGCGAACAAGAGCCTCTACGAATTTCTGCTCCCCGATGAAGGCCGGCCGGCGGACGATCCGATCATCAATCACGCGGTGATCAAGGCGGACGTGCGCGGGTCAACCTCAATGACGAAAGACCTGCTCTCGCGCGGCATGAATCCGGCCTCGCATTTCAGCATGAACCTGCACGAGCCGGTGAAGCGCATGCTCGAACGCTACGGCGCCGCGAAGGTGTTCATCGAAGGCGATGCGATCATCCTGGCGATTTACGAGAACGAATCGACGCGCACGACGCAAAGAGCTGTTGCACGCGCGTGCGTGCTGGCGCGCGAAATTCTTGCCGTCACGCAAGCTTATAACGGACGCGCCAAGGCTTCGGGCCTTCCGCCGCTTGAACTGGGCGTGGGCGTAGCGTTTCAGGATTCGGCGCCTTCGCTGTGGACCGACGGCGATTCCAATATCATGATCTCGCGCGCTCTGAATCTTTCGGATCGCTTGTCCGGTTGCGCCAAGATGGCGAAAAGGCTCTTCAAGGAAAATTCGGCGCCGTTCAATGTGTATCTGCTGCAAAGCCTGATGGAAGATGCTGCAGTCGACGAAGGCGAAGAGTTGCTGATTCGCTACAACATGAATGGAATCGAGTTGAACGACGAAGGATTTCAGAAGTTGAGCTCGGAGATTGCGCTTTCGCCGATGGGAGGGAATTTCCCGCTGCCGTGGGGCAAAGAGCGCGTCCCGCTTTACTTCGGCGAAGTTCCGCTGGGCGAATCGCTGGAACCGATCGTGGTGCGAAAGGGCTTCGTACGCCAGTTGTTACCGGGCGGCAAGATCGGCGCGCAAGGAACACGCCCTTACTTCGAGGTCTGCACGGACGCAAAGCTGCTGGATTTGGCGCGGAAGAAGTTCGCGGGCAGCACGCGGCAATAAGCCTTGCCCGAAATCCTGCAAATCACTTCCTGCCTGGCGCTTCCAGTTGCTTGCGGGCGGCGTCGAAGTTTGGCTCCAGGCGCAGAGCCGATTGATAATCCGCCGCGGCTTCGTTGGGACTGCCTGCCGATTCCGCCAATCTGCCAAGCCAATAATATGTCTGGGCATCCGGCGTGAGGCGCACCGCCTGAGCGAAGTCTGCGCGGGCGGCCGGGAAATTCCCCTGGGCATATTCCACTAATCCGCGGTTCTTGTACGCCTGCATATCGCCGGGTTCCACCTTGATTGCCGCACTGAACGCGGCATCGGCATCGTCGAGGCGGTTCATCCTGGCGAATACGCCTCCCAGGTTATCGTATTCATTCCACAACATGGGTGCCGCCGTTTCATGAATGATGGCGTTCTTGTATTCGCGCGCCGCGTCGTCAAGCCGGTCCTGGCTTTGCAGCACCGCACCGAGGTTGTAATGAACGATCGATGAATCAGGCATATCCCGCGCGGCTGCTTCGTATTCAACCAGAGCCTGCTGCGGCTCGCCCTGGTCCATCAGGACTTCGCCGAGATTCTCTTCAGCAAAGGCGTTGTGCGGCACGACTTTTGCGGCGTGCGAATAGAGTGCATAGCTATCGTGCCACACGCGGATTTGCGCAAAAGTTACGACGCTCAACGCCACGAGAATCGCAGCGCAGCCGCCGGCCAACAAGGGCCGAACGTCCGGCTTCGCGTGCGCCTCACTCACTGCCGTTGCAAGATCGGCCGCAAGCCACACTGCCGCCACGAAGATTCCCCAAAACGGAATGTACGCGTAGCGATCCGCCATACCCTGGCTGCCGGACTGCACGATCCCAATCACAGGAAGCAGCGTGATCAGATACCAGAGCCATCCCGCAAGCAGATACCTCTTCTGACGAAAACGCCACGCAAGCGCGGAAATCGCCAAAAGCAAAATTCCGGCGGCAGCGACTCGCGCCGCCGAAAGCGTACGCCCTTCGTAGGGATAGAATGCTGCAAGGTGCGCCGGCCAAAGAGCTTTGAACAAGTAATCTGCATAAGACCAAATCGCCGTTTTTAGCCGCCAGGAGATTGGATAGCGGGTCACAACCGCTCCCACGACTCGTTGCGAGACGATTGTCGAGTAGACGCTTGCGCACGCCATCGCAAAGAACGGAATCTTCTCAGCCGCGATTTTCCCCCAGGCAAACAGCCACGATTCCCTGCGCTCGGTCGGCGAGGGCCGCCCCATTAACCGTTGCAGCGGCCAATAGTCGACGACCAGAAGAATCACCGGGAAAGTCACCAGCATGGGCTTGGCCATCAATCCCAATCCGAACAGCGCGCACACCGCGAGATAGCGAAAAATCCCGGGCCGCCGCACGTAAGCGCCGTACGCCCATAGCGCCAGAAGAAGGAGCGCCGTGCAAAGTAACGTCTTGGTTTCCGCCACCCATGCCACTGATTCGACGTTCAGCGGAAATACGGCAAACAGCGCCGCGACGATGGCGGAACGCGCGACGCGCCCTGTTGCTTTGCGGAGCAGTTGGAACAGCAAAACGATGTTGAAGACGTGCAGCAAGAGACTCACGAGATGGTGTCCCGCCGGGCGGAGACCAAACATCTGCACGTCCGCCATGTGGACGAGCCACGTCAGAGGATGCCAATAGTCGACGGAAGAGGTGCGCATGGCCCAGAGAAACCCGCGCCACGTGAGCCCCTGGAGCACATTCGGATTTTGCGTCACGTAAAGGCGGTCATCGAGGCTGACGAATCCGTTGCCCAACGACCGTGCGTAGAGGACGACTGTGCCGAGCGCCAGGAGAACACTGAGGAGCAGCGACGCGTCGCCCTCGGAGCGGAAGAGTTGGCGCTCGCGCGGCTTTGGCGCCCCCTTTGTGGTGGGCGCGGTGACAGGCTCGTCTCTCGTCAATGTGTCAGGTATCGGCATGCCGCGATGGCTTGAAGGGGTGTTATCCCTGAGACTGTCCCATCGTCGCAAAAGGATGCGCTGGTCGAAAGCGGGATCGGAATCGCCGTGGCGAATCAGTCATTTGCCCACGCGAGCCCGCGCATTTTCCCGGGCCGAGCGCTTCGCCGCGAGTGCTGATAATATGAATGAGATGGCGCTCCGCTGGTTGTCCCCGCTTATTTTGAGTCTTTTGCCCGCTTTGCCCGGCGCGCACTCGATCGTGCATGATCTCGAGATGCGCTATCAGCACGCGAAAACGCTGAAGGCCACATTTTTTGAGTCTTATAGCGAAGGCGGCGGCCACCGCATCGCCGAGTCCGGTACGGTATATTTTTCGCGCCCGGGCCGAATGCGCTGGAATTACGAATCGCCGCAAACCAAGCTGTTCCTCGTGGATGGCACGAATGCTTGGTTTTACGTTCCTGCCGACCACACAGCAAGCCGCGCAAAAGTGAAGGACAGCTCGGACTGGCGCACGCCCATCGCGCTGCTCGCCGGGAAGGCAAATTTGAACGAGCTTTGCCGCCAGGTGCAGGTGATCGACCCTGCCACGGCCACGACTCCCGACGAGAAGCCGCTCGCGATTGGCGATTACGTCTTACGCTGCGACCCGCGTGGGGATTCGCAGGATAGCGGCCTGCAAAGCGTGTTTCTCGAAGTGAATCCCGAGGATTATTTAGTTCGCGTCCTCATTCATGAAGCGGGAGACGTCGTCACGGAGTTTCGGTTCGGCAACTGGGAAGAAGACATCCCGATAGCTGAATCGCAATTCCACTTTCAGCCGCCGCCGGGCGTCTCGATTGTGGATGAGGGCGAGCTTTCCAACGAAGTCCACTAGCAGGCTGCAACGAGTTCACCACCTTGGCGCATCGGCTTCGCGCGCCGCTTCCTGATTTTCGGCATGGAATGAAAAGCGTGAATACAGTGCGTGCAGCGCCTGCCCGGGAACGATGCGAAACTGGTTGTAAAGAATCTCGCTCCAATAAACGCGGCCCACATCGGGCATCAGCCCGGTGCCCCACTGAAAAAGCAGCCCAAGATTCCACACGATGAGCAGCGCCGCCACCGCCCAGGCGCGGCGAGCGAACGTGCTGGCGCTGCCCCAGGCTCGAGCGCATTGGGAAAGCAAGACGGCCAGGCCGATGATGAACGCCGGAACCAGCGAAATAAAGTAGCGATTGCCGAATGAAGGACCGAGATCCCAGAAGGGGTAGACCGCCATCAGGGCCCAGAGCGCAAAGAAAGCGGCGATAAGTCCCCGCCCCAGCACCGCGTCTTTTCCTGCAAGGAAAAAGAGACCGATCACAGCCGGCAAAATGATCGGAGTGGTTGTCAAAAGGCCTTGCGACGGCGAAAAGAGTATTTGCAGAAAGACGGGCGACGTCCAGCGCCAGGGCTCATTGCCATAGGCTCCGGCGGCCAATGGACTCCCGAGCAGGATCGTGCGGATCGCAAAGGTCGGAACGAAAGCGATCAGCATCGCCGCTCCATAGATCGCATGATCGCGCAGCGCTGCGCCGATTTTCATCTCGCGAGCTTCGCCGGACCATGCGGAGACGGCTTCGCTGGCGATCACCAGCAGCAGCACGGCATTTGGGAAATAAACTTCGGCCATCAAACCCGAGATTAGCCCCAGCACAAACCATTGACGGGCGGAGCGATTCTCGCGCGTGCGATTCCAATACCAAAGAAAAAGCGCAACAACGAAAACTGAATCCGCGTGCGACCACGCCGGATCGACATAGATGTATGCAGGCAGGGAACTCGCAAGCCAAAGCGCAATGGTTGCCAGGAACACCCAGCGCTCCTCCGCATATTGCCGCGCGAGCGAAAATGACATCCACAACCCGAGAAATGCGTAAACGCAAGTCGCTCCCGCGAGCGTGACAAGATAAGGTTCCGAGAAGCCGTTTGCCTCGACGTGCGCACCGAGCTGGTCCAGCGCCAGCACTGCCGCGTGCGTTGCGGCGATGAACGGCATCCACAAAAGGCTGGCCCCGATGGCGCTATGCACGGGCAGATGGCCCGTCTTGGAAATGTGAACTGTGGTTATGCGGCCAAAGCGATCCCTTATCTCCATCGAGGGGAGCCCGGTCGTACTCCAGTCGCCCTTGAATTGCAGGTTGTGGTCAATGACGAGTGATCGCGCAACGCCGTAATAAGCGATGCCGTCTTCGCGGACCTGAGCCTTCACGAAAGGCAAAGTCATTGCAAACAGGGCAATTAGGGCCCATTGCGCCTTCGAGAATCTGCGAAAAAACGGCAAGGCAACTCCTCTTCCTGCGCCGCAACCGGATAACGCTTAGGCTAGCACGCCCGCATGGATCAAGCCTGTCCGCGATTAAAAACGAAGGCTAATCGGTTACGGCAACTGTATATTTTTGCGGCAAGTCTCGCGTCGGCGTGGCTGAGCGAAGCCGCAAGAATGCTATAATCCCGCAAAGGCTGCGCGATTTTGCCGCGCCGGCCGGCAGGGACGGGCCCATGGGCATTGAGCTTCGCGAGTTTATGGTCTGGGCGAGGCGGCGCAAGACGTTCGCTTCGCTGTTCGTAGGCGCCACGCTGGCGATTGGTGTGCTGATTGGCGCGATCGTTCCCGGCGGCGCGCTGGCGCGGCGCGCAGAGGGGCCGAGCGGCGCCGTGATGCTCGCCGTGCCCGACCCTGTGACGCTCTCCAATGCATTTTCCGGCATCACGAAAAAAGTCGAACCCGCCGTCGTAAATATCTCCACCACCCAGGTCCTGCAAAGGCCGAAATCTTCCGCGAGACGCGGCTCCGATAGCGACGACGACTTGCTCGACCGCTTCTTCAATTCGCCGGACGACACTCCTGACGCGGAGCGCAGCATCGGGTCCGGCGTGATCGTGGACAAAAAAGGATTCATCCTCACCAACGAGCATGTGATCGACGGCGCCACGCGCATCCAGGTGTCGCTCGATGGAGACTCACGACGCTTCACTGCTCATGTGATCGGCAGCGACAAAGATACCGATCTCGCGGTCGTCAAGATCGATGCGGGCGACGATCTTCCCGTGGCTGTGCTGGGAAATTCTGACGGCGTGCAGGTTGGCGATTGGGTGCTCGCTTTCGGGAGTCCGTTCGGGTTTTCATCGACGGTTACCGCAGGCATCGTAAGCGCGAAGAACCGGACGGCGGATGGTCAGGGACAGTTCCAGCGCTTCATCCAAACCGACGCAGCGATCAACCCGGGCAATTCCGGCGGGCCGCTCGTGAACATGGCCGGCGAAGTGATCGGCATCAACACTGCAATATATACAGGCAGCCACGGCTTCGAAGGCGTGGGTCTTTCCATGCCGTCGAACGTGGCGATCGGCGTCTACAATCAGCTCGTGACCACCGGTAAGGTGACGCGCGGCGCAATCGGAATCACGTTTGACGATCGCATCAGCGAAAACCCCGTGCTGATGAAGGACCTTGGTGCGCCATACGGAATCGTCGTCGAAGCAACCGATGCCGATAGCCCGGCGCAGAAAGCCGGACTTTTGCCCGAGGACGTGATTACCGCGGTCGACGGACAGCCGGTCCACAATGGTTACGAGCTGGTGACTCCCATCGCGGCGACGCCCATCGGGCAATCCGTGCAACTGCGCGTGATCCGCGATAAGCAGCCGAAAGACATTACTCTTGTTGTTGAAGATCGCTCGAAAATCATCCCGCCGGCTTTTGATCCCACCGACTCCGAGAGGCCGGACCTCGATAGCGATGCGGGCCAGCTCGGCTTGCACGTCCAGGATTTGACCTCGGACCTCTCGCAGAAACTCGGCATGGGCAAGATTTCCGCGGGTGTTGCGCCCGGAGTAGTCGTAACCGACGTTGACCCTGCCAGTTTTGCGGATGACCTGCAGTTCGCTATCGGAGACGTGATCGAAGGGATCAACGGTGTTCCGGTAGGCAACCTCGCCGGCTATCATCGCGAGATGGCGAAGCTGCAGCCCGGGCAGGACGTTCTTTTCAAAGTGAAGCGCTACGACGGCCGCGAAGACCACATCCTGATCGTGCCCCTGGCCGGGACCATCCCCCAACCGGATAACCAGTAGGGTTAACAGCTTGGCGTTAATGGCGGGCTTAGGCGGCTGCCCCGAAGAGGTCAGGAAACCACGGGATTCGATTTTTCCGTATCGATGCCCAGGTCGGCTACAGCCTTCTCAAGAACGGCCTTTTCGATTTTGCCGTCGCTGTAAAGTTCGTGCAGCGTCGCCAGCGTGATGAATCTCGAATCGACCTCGAAGAAGTTGCGCAAAGACGTGCGGCCTTCGCTGCGGCCGAATCCATCCGTGCCCAGCGAAGCCAGGCGGCGCGGCATCCACTTGCTGATCATGTTGGGCAGCGTCTTCAGATAGTCGGACGCCGCAACGAGCACGCCAGGCGCATCCTTAAGCGTTTCCGTCACGTAAGGCACGCGCTGTTTTTCGCCCGGATGCAGGCGGTTCCAGCGATCGGTTTCGTTCCCGTCCATATACAGCGATTTGTAACTCGTGACGCTCCATACATCTGCCTCGACGCCATACTTTTCGGCGAGAATCTGCTGCGCCTTGAGCGCTTCATTGAGGATTGCGCCGCTGCCGAAAAGCTGTGCGCGCAGCTTCGCCTTCGGATTCGCGGCGGCACGGAAGCGATACATTCCCTTCAGAATGCCTTCGCGTGCTCCTTCGGGCATCGCCGGCATGGCGTAGTTCTCGTTCATTACTGTGATGTAGTAGAAGATGCTTTCGCCTTCCTTATACATCCGGCGAATGCCGTCTTCGATGATCACCGCGATTTCGTAGGCATACGCGGGATCGTAGGCGAGAAGATTCGGCACCGTCAGCGCCAGAACGTGGCTGTTCCCGTCCTGATGCTGCAAGCCTTCGCCCGCCAGTGTCGTCCGCCCCGCTGTGCCGCCCAGCAGGAACCCGCGCACGCGCATATCGGCGGCGGCCCAAATGAAGTCGCCGATGCGCTGGAAGCCAAACATCGAATAATAGATGAAGAAGGGAATCGTGTTCACGCCATAGGTCGCGTAGGCATTTCCCGACGCGATAAACGATCCCATCGAGCCGGCTTCCGTTATGCCTTCTTCGAGAATCTGGCCGTCCTTCGCTTCCTTGTAATAAAGCAAAGTGTTGACGTCCACCGGCTCGTACTTTTGTCCGGCGCTCGAGTAAATTCCGACAGTACGGAAAAGCGACTCCATGCCGAATGTGCGGGCCTCGTCCGGCACGATCGGAACCACGAGGTGCCCGATTTCTGGATCCTTCAGCATTTTGCGCAGCATGCCCACGAACGCCATGGTAGTGGAAACTTCCCGGCCGCCGCTGCCCTCGGCAAACTCCTTGAATAGCTCCTCGAGATTTGCGCTCAGCGGCTTCGAGCGAACGCTGCGTCGCGGAGTATACCCGCCGAGCGCTTCGCGGCGCGCGCGCAGATATTGCATCTCTTCGCTGTCCTCAGCCGGACGGTAGAACGGCACCTGGTCGCATTGTTCGTCGGTAAGTGGAATATTGAATCGCGTCCGAAACTCCCGCAGCTCCTCCTCATTGAGCTTCTTCTGCTGGTGCGTCACGTTCTTGCCTTCGCCGGCTTCGCCCAGCCCATAGCCCTTGATCGTGCGCGCCAAAATCACGGTCGGGCTGCCCTTATGCTCGAAGGCAGCTTTATACGCCGCATACACTTTGCGCGGATCGTGCCCGCCAAGGCGCAAGCGCCGCAATTCCTCATCGGAAAGCGGCTCGACCAGCTTCAGCAAGCGGGGATCGGTGCCGAAGAAATGCTCGCGCACGTAGGCGCCCGACGAAACGACCAGCTTCTGGTATTCGCCATCCACCATTTCGCCCATGCGCTTCACCAGCAAACCCTCCGTGTCGCGCTCCAGAATCGGGTCCCATTCGCTGCCCCACAAAACTTTGATCACGTTCCAGCCGGCGCCTCGGAACGCGGACTCCAGCTCCTGAATGATCTGCCCGTTGCCGCGGACCGGTCCATCGAGGCGCTGCAGGTTGCAGTTGATTACGAAGATCAAATTGTCGAGCTTCTCGCGCGAAGCGAGCGTGATCGCGCCCAGCGATTCCGGCTCGTCGGTTTCGCCGTCGCCCAGGAATGCCCAGATTTTCGCGTCCGTCTTCGGCTTGAGGCCGCGCGCTTCCAGATAGCGCGCAAACCGCGCGTTATAAATCGACATCAGCGGGCTTAGGCCCATCGAAACGGTCGGGAACTCCCAGAAGTTCGGCATCAGCCAAGGATGTGGATAAGACGAAAGGCCGCCGCCCGGCTTCAGTTCGCGGCGGAAATTGTGAAGCTTCTCGGCTGAGAGCCGTCCTTCCACAAAGGCGCGCGAATACATCCCCGGCGCGGCGTGGCCCTGAAAATAAACCGTGTCGCCTTCGAAATCGTCCGTGCGCGCGCGGAAAAAGTGATTGAACCCCACTTCGTAAAGGGTGGCTGAGGACGCGAACGTGGAAATGTGGCCGCCGATGCTGCCGTCTTCGCGGTTCGCGCGCACTACCATGGCTGCTGCGTTCCAGCGAATGATGCTCTTGATGCGGCGTTCGATTTCCTGATTGCCCGGAAACTCCGGCTGCATGCTGCGAGGTATCGAGTTGACGTAGGGGGTATTCGCGGTGAACGGCAGATCGATGCCGACGACCTTGGCGTGGGCCCGCAGACGTTGCAGGATGTACGACGCTACTTCCGGGCCGCTCGATTGCAGCACCGAATCGAGCGATTCCAGCCACTCCTGAATCTCTTCGCCTTCCAGTTCCGGCGCTTCGAGCGGCAGTTCGGCGTCCAGTTTCGGCTCTGCATTTTGCAGTTGCGTGATCGTTTCGTTGTCCATGGCCTCGCTTCCATACTTCGTGCAAACCGAGCTACTGCCCCACCGCAGCCGCTGCAAGTTTGAGATAGGCTAAGAATACACCCACACTGCGCCGCGGACTAGGCGTTGTCGGTACGGCCGGCAGGCGCTTCAGTTGAGATCATCCAGTTGCTTGGAATCCGCAACGACCCCGACGCCAACTGGCCCACAAGATCGCGGTCAGCCGGCAGAAAATCGAGTTCGCCCAGGCTCTGCGGAGCGCGCCACTCGATTCGTTCGAAGGCTAAATTCCGCACCTCCTCCGGCCGTGCGGACGCGGCGAAGAAGATGATCTCCGTCTTATTCTGCATTTCGCGGTAATGAAACATCGTCCGGTAGACTTCGGGCCCCACTGGCGCCTCGACTCCCAATTCCTCGTTCAACTCCCGAGCCAGCGCCTCCGAAAGCTCTTCGCCGGCCTCGACCTTTCCGCCCGGAAATTCCCAAAGCAGCGCAAACCGGTCTCCGCGCCGGCGCTGGCACACCAGCACGCGCCCATCCGATTCGATCAAAGCTGCTACGACTTTCACCGTGCGCTCGCCAGACATTCTATCCCGCGCGCAATTTATTCCACTATCGAAATTTCGAGGGCGTTCGCTCGGAAAAATCTTGAGATGGGTCCGCGCGGGTTAGCGGAGCTCTCACAAAAAGAAACGCGCCGGAGCTTGGGCTTCCTCCGGCGCGCTTCGTCGTTCCCTATGCTTCAGGACTACTGGTCAGCCGCTTCCACCTTCTTCAGAGACGGTTTCGGAACCTGCCAGATCAGATCCGCATCCGCCGCGTTGTTCGGGAAGTACTGCGTCGACTTCTTCGCCGAGGGCAGCAGAATGATGTCCGCGCGGCGGTTGTACGCCAGCCACTGGCCGCGCGCATTGCGAGCGTGAGCCTTCGGGGCTGGGTTGGGGTTCTGTTGCTCGAGTCCCTTCACGGTGTCGCGGTCGAGCTCTTGATCCTTCCCATAGGCAGCGGTCTGGATCTTATCCGCCGAAATACCCTGGTCGACCAGGAACGCCTTGATGCGCTCCACGCGGCGCTCGCTCAGATCCTGGTTGAACGGCCGGGATCCGCGAACGTCGGCGTGAGCCTCGATCGAAAGCTTGGCATCCGGATCGTACTCGAGATACTTCTTGAAGCCGGTCGCCAGCGTCGTGAGTTCATCCTGCTGGCTCTTCACCAGGCCCACATCCGGGTTCTTCTTGTCCGGGTAGTCCGTGGGATAGAAGATGCTTTGCAGCAGCACCGTCGGGATCGGCTCGACCGTTCCCGTGATATGAATCGAAGCGGTCTGGGTTGACGACCCGCCGCACACGTTCGTCGCATTGAGCGTATAGCTCTTGCTCTCGTCGATCGTGCGTGCGGGCTGCCCTTCCGGCACCTCCGAAGTATCCGTCGGCGTCGGCGTCACCGTTTGACTCCCGCTCGCATCCACCTTGTTGCCGTCCAAAGTGATGTTGTCCGCGTTCCCTGTCTGCCAGCTCAGCGTCGAGGAATCATTCGTCAGAACCTTCTCGCCGATCTTGCGGTACTTCACTTCGGTCGGATTCGCGGTCAGGCTCGCCGTCACAGTCGTATTCACGTTCACCGTGCCGGTGCCCTTTACCGTGCCGCCAGGACCCGTTGCCGAAAAATCGTACGTTGTCGTCGCGTGCGGCGAAACGCTCTGGTTTCCGCTTGCATCGACCTTGCCCACATTGCTGATGTTGGCGTCGACCGTCTCCGCCGATTGCCAGTTCAGCGTCGCGGACTGCCCGCAATTGATTTGCGACGGCGTCACGCTGAATGTGCCCGTCACCGGTGCTACCGCAACCTGCGCGCTCGCGATGCCCACCTTGAACCGCGGCACTTCCTTCAGCTTCTCCGCGCGCGGCCAATTGACGGTTTGCGTCTTGCCGGTGGCCAGGTCCACGATGACTTTCTTATCGGCCTCGACGTTTACGTCACCTGACCACACCGTCTTGCCATTGTGCGTTACGGTCAGGTGATGCGTCCCCGGTGGCAAAAGCAAATTCTGGTGCCAGAAAAGCCAGTCGAAGTTGAACTCATCGACGTGGCCTACAAAATATCCGGGCGTGGTCCCGTTGGAGAGCACTGCTGCCCGTTCATCTCCCTTGAGTTCCACGTCGCCGAAGGGGCCGCTAACGTTGCCGCCTTCCTGAGTCAGTTTCACGTCCAAGGGGGTGGTCTTGCCGGCCTGAATATTCACGTTCTCGGTGTCCATCTTGTAGCCGTAGTTCGCTACGGTCACCGTGTGTTGGCCAGACGGGAGGGAAATCGATTGGCTGCCTTCGCGGATGGCATTGCCGTCCACAAAGACGTAAGCCTGCTTTGGGGTCACCTTGATCTTCAGCTTCCCATTCTGCGCAAAGCCGGTCGTCGCGCCTAGCGCGATGGCTAAGACGAGAGTGAGGAGGTACCCGAATCGTCGCATCTGCAATTCTCCTGGTATGTGTAGGCGGATTAACGATGGCTCCTTCGCGCCCAAAACGAAGGAACTAGGCTAGGACACATTCAAAAGTAACGTCTAACCCCTCTTGTGTCAATCACATTCAAAGACTCGCGCCGGCGCCTCCCGGAAAGAAAAGGTGAAACGCCCTCTGGAAATCACGCAACCTAAGCCTCGCGAGTGAAGATTCCTTTATACTCGGGGCGAATGTTCACCGACAAAATCCTGTCTCATTTTCGCGACCCGCACAACGCGGGCGAACTGCCCGACGCCTCGCACACATCCGAAGTCACCAATCCCGTCTGTGGAGACGTGCTCCGGCTTGCGGTCAGACTCGAGCAAGGGAAGATTGTTGCAGCCCGGTTCAAAGCTCAAGGCTGCGTCCCCGCCATCGCTTGCTCGTCGGCCTTGACTGACATGCTTGTCGGCAAAAGCCTGACAGAGGCGCGCAAAATAACGCCTGCCGACGTTGCCGCCGCAATCGGCGGACTGCCCGACGCGAGTGCGCACGCAGCGGAACTGTGCTGCGACGCAATCGCCGCTCTACGATAATCCCACACGGATCATTTGCGCTGCATCGCGCTTTGGTAAGAGGCAGGATCATCCAGGTTGAGGACCACGCCCTCTTCGTTCGTGGCAACCTCGAGTATCTCGTTTGTGTGAGCCCACACCACTTCCCGCGCCCCAACGTCAGCCGACGCCGCGAGCAATTCGGGATACAGGTTCGCGCGAAAGATTACCGGGTGGCCGCGACGCCCTTCGTACGTTGGAATGACGATCTGTTTATCGCCTGCGTAGAATGCCTCGATAATTTGCGCCACCACCTCGCGCGAGATGATCGGGTGATCGACCGGGCAGAGCATCAAGCCGTCCGTAGCTTCGCCCGCCAAACTCCGAATCGCTGCCTGGATTGAAGAAAGCTGTCCGCGCGGCCAATCCTGATTCACCACGATGGAATCTGCCGTCACGTGAATGCGCGATTGAATCTCTTCGGCTTTCGCGCCGAGGATGATTCGCTGGAATCCTATTCGCGGGTGCTGTGCCACTTCGGCGAGATGATCGACGAAAGTTTTGCCGTGATAATCGAGGAGCGCTTTGGGCGTGCCCATGCGCCGGGATTCGCCTGCGGCAAGAATCGCGACGGCGAGCATGATCGGCGACTAGTCGTGGGAAAGGCTTGCGGCCCGCGCGAGCGTTACGGATTTGCTTAGCGCTGTTTGCGCGTTGCGCCGCACGGCGATCAGCTCGGCCGCGATGCTCACGCCGATTTCCTCCGGCGTGAGCGCCCCAATTTCCAGGCCGACCGGCGCATTCACGCGCTCGAATTCCTTTTCGCCGAATCCTTCGCGTTCGAGCGCCTGATAAACTGAGATCACTTTGCGGCGGCTGCCGATCATGCCGATGTAACGCGCTTCCGTGTGAACGGCCCAGGCCAGCACGCGCATATCGTCTTTGTGTCCGCGCGTCACGATCAGCAAATACGTTGATGCCGTCGGCCGAATTTTTTCGAATGCTTCTTCATAGCTCGTGTGAATCGCCGAGGCCATCGGGAAACGCTCTGCGTTCGCAAACGTCTCGCGGTCGTCCACCACGCCGATCGCAAACCCGGCAACGTGCGCGATTCGCGCCGCGGCGCTCGCCACGTGCCCGCCTCCGAATATATAGAGCATCGGCTGCGGCAGAATCGGCTCGATGAAAATTTCGAGTGTGCCGCCGCAAATCAGTCCCGCATCATACGCCGCATCATGATTCAGATTGAAGGTCATTTTGCGCGGCTGCTCTGTGCGTATCACTTCCCGCGCCGCGGCCCAGACGTCCGCCTCCACGCACCCGCCGCCAATCGTTCCGGCAATCGACCCATCTTCCCGGACCAGCATCCGCGAGCTCTCGTAGCTCGGAATCGACCCGTTCGTGTGGACAATCGTAGCCAGCGCGCCCCGGCCCCCGGCCTGCCTCATCCTCACGATTTCTTCAAAAAGGTCCACACAATCTCCCGAATGCCGCGATTATAGCACTCCCGCGTGCCATGCCTCCTGCCGTCTTGCCGCGCCCCACGTGCTCGTGTTCCCAACGCCGCCCGCGTCGCACCGCGCCTTCCCTCCGAATTTGCTTTATGTGGGTAGCGCCGGCATCCCTGCCGGCGCATTGCCTTTCGGTGTTGGTTTGCCTATGTATCGGCCGACCCGCCTTTCGGTCGGGCGCCTTTGAATTTGGTTCTGTAGCGGCCGGCTTGGCTCTAGCCGGGCGCTTTGCCTTTGCCGTCGAATTGCCGTAACGGCCGCCTTGGCCTCTGCCGTTGAATTGCTGGTGTAGCGGCGACCGTTGGCCGCGCCGTTCGCGGCCGCATCTCGGTCGGCATCTTTGAATTTGGTTTTGCCGTCGCACTTAACGGGTTCTCGATTTCGACCCTTCCTGCCCTGCTCCAATCTGGCACGGCATCGACCGTGCGCTACATCTCGCCCTATGCCGCGGCAATGCGATCGAGCCGGTCGAGCGTGTCGGGATATTGACGGACGAGCAACACCAGCGCCGCAGCTTGCGGATTCGGCCTCGCCCGGCCTTGC
>DATJOL010000184.1:0-12277 GCA_035507075.1 Candidatus Aquilonibacter sp.
CAGCCAAACTCCCAAGGCTTGGTCCAGACCGGGGCGTTTTTCCAGGTGGAGTTCATGATTCGAGACAGCAAGAAGTATGCGAGCACGCTCGGTTGG
This sequence comes from Candidatus Aquilonibacter sp., assembly GCA_035507075.1. GTDB lineage: Bacteria > Acidobacteriota > Terriglobia > Acidiferrales > UBA7541 > Palsa-295. Next base: position 97 of record DATJOL010000184.1, read on the forward strand.
GGCTGGGGAAGATGGCGGGGAGCCGATCTTACGCCTTACGGAAAGCACGCGAGCTTCACGCGGGAGTGTGTTGGGTGCCACACACCGATGCGTAATGCAGACTATGTTTTCACCGAAGCGATCGGAGGCCAGCAATGAGAAGGGCCACTCGATTTTTCACTATGCTTCTGAGCGCTGCCGTTTTGTGCTTCATTGCGGGCTGCTCGCGCGGCAACGCGAACACGTCCCCAACTCTGAATCAGGGCGCCTTCCTCACGGGCGATGTGCCGACAAATCCTGTGCAATGGAGGGTTGTGACTTCGACGATCGACCGTTCCAATTCGACGATGGCCACTTTGTACGGCAATGACATCGCGGTCAAATATGCGCGGACTCATTCGGGGTCGGACTACCCAGCGGGCGCGGAGCTCTCTTTGGTGACATGGAGGGAGCGGGACGATCCGCACTGGTTCGGAGCAAAAATTCCACGAGACCCGAAATCCGTGGAATTTGTCACAGTGGGAAAGTCAAGCGACGGCCGGAGTTCCTATTCGTACGCGGAGTACGAGGGCGCGCCATTACGGAAGACGAACGGCGAGGAATCAGGAACGCCGAATGCGCAGGCGGCGTATATTTTGTCCCTGCGGGCGGCGGTGATGCCTTAGGTGTTCGGTGAAGACGGCAGGGACGGAACCAAAAACGAAGGGCTGACCAGCTGAAAAGAAAGCCGGTCGCCACGAGGACAGAAAGCGAAGGCACCCGACAACAAAGCGCGCCGGCCGTTACATAAGCGAAAGGCAAGCGCGAAATTCAACGGCAGATTCAAGTGCAACTGTACGCGAGTTAGGACCAGCTATTCAACCTTCGGGTTAGATTCCCTTCTGGCGAATGCGGCAAAGAGTTGAGATACTTATTGCGCCGCACACACGTAGTTCACCTGTTGGTCTTTGACCTGAGGATGCCCGAGTCGTAAGCGGGCCGCCGCGCATCCTATCTGTTTCAACCCGCAAGTCCATCAGCCGAACGGAGATTTGGTAATGGTACGAGGCAAGAGGATAGGTCTAGGCACAGTGTTAATTACAGGGATTTCAGCGCTGGGAATGGCCGGGTGCGGCAGCGGCGCTGCGGTGGACCCGCCGGTGCCGACTGTGCAAGTGGCGACGGTGCAGCAGAAGGATGAGGCGCTGACGAGCGAATGGGTAGCCTCGATGGACGGCTATGTGAACGCGCAGATTCAGCCGCACGTGACCGGGTACCTGATTCGACAGGATTACCGCGAAGGTTCGGTGGTGCGTGCAGGGCAAGTGCTGTTTGAGATCGATCCGAGACCATTTCAGGCGGCGCTGGATCAAGCGAAAGGCCAACTCTCGCAGGCCGAGGCGCAGATCGTGCAGGCCCAGGCAAATCTAGCCAAGGCGAATCAAGACGTGGAGCGCGACACGCCGTTGGCGGAAGCGAAGGCCATCGCGCAGAGCCAACTGGACGATGAAGTTCAGGCGAAAGCGGCTGCTGCGGCGGCGGTGACGGCTGCGCAGGCTGCAACGACGGCAGCCAAAGCGGCCGTGGAGCAGGACGCGCTCAACCTTTCCTACACGAAGATTACGTCGCTGGTTGATGGAGTGGCGGGCATCGCTCAGGCGCAAATCGGAGACCTGGTTTCGCCGACGTCAGTGCTGACCTCGGTGTCGCAGGTACAGCCGATCAAGGTTTATTTCTCGCTGAGCGAGCAGGATTATCTGCACGCGGAAGACGGACGAGAATCGAAATCGGGCGCGCCGGTTTTGCCACTGGATGGCGTGCCGCTCACGCTTTTGCTGGCCGACGGGAGCGTTTATCCGCACACGGGCAAAGTACTGTGGACTGATCGGCAGATCGACCCGAGCACGGGGACCATTCGAGTGGCCGCGGCGTTTCCGAACAAGGATAACGAGTTGCGCCCCGGAGAATACGGGACGATCCGCGCCGTGACCGATGAGCGGCACAATGCGCTGGTGGTGCCGCAAGCGGCCGTGACGGAGCTTCAGGGCACGTATGAAGTGGCCGTTGTAGGTCCGGCGAACAAGGTGAACGTGCAGCAGGTGCAGGTGGGGCCGCAGGTCGGCTCCAACTGGATCATCAATCAAGGCGTCGGCGCCGGTGAACGCGTAGTTGTGGGAGGCCTGCAATATGCTCGTCCGGGCGCCACGGTGAACCCCGAGCCTGTGGCCGCCGCGCCGGAGGCCCGCTAAGCATGGCTGAGTTTTTCGTTCGGCGCCCCATCGTCGCGATCGTGATTGCGATTATCACCGTGCTTGCCGGCCTGATAGCTATGCGCGGGCTGCCGGAAGCGCAATTCCCGGACATCGTTCCACCACAGATCATCATTTCCACCACGTATCCCGGCGCCGATGCGCTCACCGTGGAGCAGTCGGTTGCGACTCCGATCGAGCAACAGATGAACGGGGTCGACAACATGCTTTACATGCAGTCGACGAACGGCAACGACAACACGATGACGTTGACGGTGACGTTTGACGTCGACACCGACGTGAACACGGACGAAGTGAACGTGCAGAACCGCGTGGCACAGGCCGCACCGAACCTTCCGCCGGACGTGAACCAGTACGGGACGACGATTCGCAAATCGACGGGTTTGCCGCTGCTGGCATTCGCTCTTTACTCGCCGAATCATACGCACGATTCGCTGTTTCTGGCGAACTACGCAAACATCAACATAAACGACCAGCTTTTGCGCATTCCGGGTGCGGGCCAAGTGTTGCTCTTTGGCGCGACGGATTATTCCATGCGCATCTGGGTGAAGCCGCAGGTTCTGGCGAACCTTGGGCTCACGGTAAATGACTTGGTGAATGCGCTGAACCAGCAAAACACGGTGAATCCGGCCGGTCAGCTGGCGGGCAATCCTGCGCCAGCCGGAACGGCGATGACGTATACAGTGCGCACGCAGGGCCGGCTTGTCACGGCCGAACAGTTTGGGCAAATCGTGGTGAGGGAAAATCCGGACGGCTCCGTGGTGCGGCTGCAGGACGTTGCGCGGATTGAACTCGGAGCGCTCAGCTACAACGAGGTTTCGCGATTTGACGGGCAGCCGAGCTGCATCATCGCGGTGTTCCTAACGCCGGGCGCGAATGCGGTCGCCGTGGCGGATGCGGCGCGCAAGGTGATGGCTCAGCTGCAACAGCGGTTTCCGCCTGACCTGAAGGCTGCGGTTGGACTGGATACGACGCTTCCGGTGACGGAAGGCATTCGCGAAATCGTGGAGACGCTGGTGATCGCGATGGCGCTGGTGATCCTGGTCGTCTATTTATTTCTGCAGAATTGGCGGGCCACGTTGATTCCGATGATCGCGGTGCCGGTTTCGTTGATTGGTACGTTTGCGGCTTTTCCGGCGCTGGGATTTTCGATCAACACGCTGTCGTTATTTGGACTGGTTTTAGCCATCGGTCTTGTCGTCGATGACGCGATCGTAGTGGTCGAGGCGGTGGAGCACCATATCGAAGAAGGGATGTCGCCGCGGGATGCGACATTGCAAGCCATGCGGGAGGTCTCCGGCCCGGTGGTGGCGATTGCGCTCATTCTGTCGTCCGTGTTTGTTCCGATGGCGTTCATGAGCGGCATTCAGGGCCAGTTGAACAAGCAATTCGCCGTGACGGTGGCGATCTCGGTGATTATTTCTGCGTTCAACGCGCTGACGCTTTCGCCGGCGCTGGCTGCGATGTTGCTGCGGCCGCGGAAACCGAGCCGCGGGCCGCTTGGCCGATTCTTCGGACGATTCAATCAAGGCTTCGAGAAGGTTCGACTGGGATACGTGAGCGTGAGCCACGGGCTGATTCGCAAAACCGTGGTGGGCATGCTGATTCTCGGGTGCTTCTTCCTGCTCGATCTGGGCGTGAGCCGGAAATTGCCGACGAGCTTCCTGCCGCAAGAGGATTACGGATTCCTTTTTCTGAACGTGCAGTTGCCACCGGCAGCATCGTTGGAGCGAACAGACGTGGTTGCGCGCAAGATTGAGAGCATCCTCGCGAAAACGCCGGGCGTGGCGGACTATACGACCATCGACGGATTCAGTTTGCTGACGCGCGTCTCTACAACGAACAATGCTTTTTATTTCGTGGCGTTGAAACCGTGGTCGGAGCGCAAAGCGGCGGCTCTGCAATCCGAGGCGATTTTAAACAACATCAATCGAGAACTGGCGCGGCAAGTCCCCGAGGCGGTCGCTTTCGCGTTTGACCCGCCGGCGATTCCGGGCCTCGGCAACGCGGGCGGATTTTCGATGTGGATCCAGGACCGTTCGGGCGGGAGCGTTGACTATCTTGCGACGAACCTGCAGAGGTTTCTGGCGGCTGCACGGAAACGGCCTGAGCTCGTAGGCGTGAATTCGCCATTTTCAGCGCAAACGCCGCAGATTTACGCGAATGTGGATCGGGACAAGGCGCTGAAGCTGGGGCTGCAATTGAGCGACGTCTACCAGACGCTGCAGGCATCGCTGGGCGGCCTGTATGTGAACCAATTCAATCGGTTTGGGCGGCAGTGGAGAGTATTTCTGGAGGCGGAAGCAGCGGATCGTTCTTCGCCGGCTTCGATTGCGCAATATTACGTGCGGAACGATCGCGGCGACATGGTTCCGCTTTCGACGATCGTTGCGACGAGTCCGACGAATGGTCCGGATTACACGAATCGGTTCAACCTGTACCGCGCGGCGCAAGTGATCGGGTCGGCAGCACCGGGATACAGCTCCGGGCAAGCGCAAGAGGCGCTGGAAGAAGTGGCGCACGAGACGCTGCCCGCGAATATGGGTTACGACTGGGCCGACCTTTCGTATCAGGAAAACAAAGCGTCCGGGACGGCGGGGCCGATCTTCGCGCTTTCGCTGCTTGTGGTGTTTCTGATTCTCGCAGCTCTTTACGAAAGCTGGACGCTGCCGTTTTCGGTGCTGCTCTCGGTGCCGATCGCGATTTTCGGGGCGTTCGCGGGGCTCTATCTACGCAAGTTCGATCTGGACGTTTACGCCCAGATCGGGCTCGTAATGCTGATCGGCCTCGCGGCGAAAAACGCGATCTTGATCGTGGAGTTCGCGCGCGACGAGATGGGCAAGGGACGGGACATTGTGGAGGCGGCGCTCGAAGGCGCGAAACTGCGTTTGCGACCGATTTTGATGACGTCGTTCGCGTTCATCCTGGGCTGCGTCCCGCTGGCTATCGCGAGCGGATCGGGCGCGGCTGGAAGGCAAATTCTGGGCACGGTGGTTGTTACCGGGATGCTTGCGGCTACGGCGCTGGCGATTTTCATTATTCCCGTGTTGTTTGTGCTGTTCGAGCGGCTCGCGATGAGGCTACATGAAGCAGGTGCAGGCGAGATGCACGCAGGCGGGCTGGCGCACGGCCCTGACGCGGCCAGAGGAGACGACTGATGCGGCGACTAAATTGCGCGCTCGTCTTAGCGGCTGCTGCGGCCGTATTCAGTGGGGGTTGCACCGTGGGGCCGAACTACAAGCGACCGGCGATCAATACACCGCAAGCCTACCGCGGCGAGACGGCCCCGGCTACGGTTGCGTCGCTGGGCGACGAGAAGTGGTGGGACGTTTTCCAGGATCCGCAACTCCAGGCGCTGATCCACACTGCTCTGAAACAGAATTACGATGTTCGCATCGCGGCGGCCCGCATCGCGCAAGCGCAGGCCGAGTTGACGATTGCCCGCGGCAACGAGCTTCCGTCTGCTGCCGCGGAAGTGGCGGGCAACGGGACGCGAAACGCGCAATCAGTGTTTTTCGGGCCCTTCGAAACCAGCGACACTGAACTGGGAATAGGGTTCCAGTGGAATCTGGACTTCTGGGGAAAATACCGGCGCGCCACTGAAGCTGCGCGAGACCAATTATTGGCCAACGATTGGGCGCAAAAGCAGGTGATTTCGACACTCGTGGCCAACGTCGCATCGGCCTATTTCACGTTGCGCGAGGAAGATCTCGAATTGCAAATTTCGAGGCAGACGCTGGCATCCGACCAAGATTCGCTGCGACTGACGCAGCTTTTGGTGGATCACGGGCGGACGTCGCTGCTCGACGTTCGCCAGGCCGAGCAGCTGGTGTTCAATGCTTCGGGGTCGATTCAGGAGATTCAAAAGCAGATTGCGGAGCAGGAAGATTTCATCAGCATTTTGCTGGGAGAAAATCCCGGCGATGTGACGCGCGGGCTGGAAATGACGGCGGAGCCGCATCCGCCCGAAGTTCCGGCCGGGCTTCCATCGTCGCTGCTCGACCGCCGGCCGGACATTCGCGAAGCGGAGGCAGGGCTGATGTCCGCAAACGCGGAAATCGGCGTTGCGAAGGCAGCATATTTTCCCGCAATCAGCCTGACCGGAACGGGTGGGCTGCAAAGCATCGCGCTCACGAACCTTTTCACGACACCGTCCGGCATATGGAACTTAACGGCACAAGCCCTGCAGCCGCTTTATGCCGGAGGGACGCTGAAGGGCAATGTCCGCGTGGCGCGGGCAGAAGAGCAACAAGCGCTGCTCTCTTACGAACAGACGATCCAGCAGGCGTTTCGCGAAGTCTCCGATGCGCTCGTTGCTTACTCAAAGGATCAAAATTTCCAGCAGCAGCAACAGCTTTTGACAAACTCCGCGCAGGATGCAAGCCGTCTTTCGGACTTGCGTTACCGGGGAGGAGCGGCGAGCTATCTGGAGGTGCTGGACGCAAACACGCGGTACTACTCTGCGGAACTCACGCTGGCGCAAGCGCAATTAGACGACTTGCTCGATTACGTCCAGTTGTATCGCGCGCTCGGCGGCGGCTGGCAACAGTGAAACGCGATTATTGTTTCGCGGAATTCTTTTCAGCGCCCTGAAAGCTTTGCCAGTGCAGCGTCCGCATCCTGCAGACCTTGGGCTGCACTCGCGGCGCTCTTTGCATCGCCGGCGAGCAGCGGATGAGCGCGTTGCACCTCGCGCCACGTATCCGTGCTGTCTTGATATTCGTCGCGAGCTTCCTTCCAGTACTTCACCTTTCCGGCTGCGTCGACACGAAGCTGCGTTGCAAGCCGCGCGTAGGCGAAACCCGCGGCCGCATAAGCATCGGCCAGATTGGGTAATTTGTGGCCGTTTTCGGCAGGGTCGGCGCGGTACAACGCGAGCGTGATATCGAGCCCGTCGCGGGTGTTTTGCAGGCCTTTGGCCGTTTCTCCTAATTCCATCTGAACTCGTCCGAGACTGCTTTTGGAGACGCAAGTAGATGGACAAATCCAAATTCGGCAGAGGCCGCAGCCGTTTCAAGGCTCGGCTGCGTCCCAGGACTCCCAATGGCAAATGGGCCCGACCCTTCCCTCGAAGCGGAATTCGAGCAGTGGCTGCTCCTCACTCTGGAGTACGAACGCCAACGCCTCCACCAGGACTCCGGTTCTCGCGTACGCGAAACCGCGATGCCACAGCCGGAGGACTTTCCCCGCGACACGACCGGTTCAAGCGGTTCCGGCAGACCGAGCGACGAACTCGCGTAAGGGGCAGATCCTCCAGCGGGCTTGAATCCTTCGCCGGACTTCGCTACGTTGGTTAAGAAGCCTGCATTGAGCATTTCGCGGGACTCTGTGTATTCACTCCGCGGGAGCGATGATGAAAATCAGCCGGGATGACGTTTTGCGCGTGGCGGAACTGGCGCATCTGGATCTGACGCCTGCCGAGGTCGATACGTATCAGGCGCAGCTGGACCAGATTCTTGCCTATGTCGACAAGCTGAAGGAAGTCGACGTCGCCAATGTCGAGCCAATGTCGCAAGTGCTCTTCCCGGTTTCGAGCGACGGCGGTGACGGCCATCCAGAGTTACGAGAGGATGTGCTGCAGCCCTGCACTATCGCGGATGCTGTGCTAGCACAGGCACCAGACTCGGCGAAGCCTTTCTTTCGCGTGCCGCGTGTGATCGAGCGATGAGCGCCGCGACCCGCTGGACCATACCCGCCATTCGCCAAGCGCTGCAAACGAAAAAAGCCTCTGCGCGCGAGATATATGCGGAGTTCGTCAAGCGCATCGACCGGCACAATTCGGAGTGGAACGCGTATCTCACGCTTTCGCCGGAGCGCGGCGTTTCGCAAGCCGACCGAATCGATGCGATGATCGCGCGCGGCGAGGAACTGCCGCCGCTCGCCGGGGTGCCTGTTGCGATCAAGGACGTAATCAGCACGGAGGGCGTCCGTACCACATGCAGCTCGAAAATTCTGGAGCATTACGTCCCTCCCTACGATGCGACGGCTGTCGAGAAGCTCGAACGGGCTGGCGCGCTCTTTTTGGGCAAGACGAATTGCGACGAGTTCGCGATGGGTGGGTCGAACGAGAACTCGGCATACGGCCCGGTGAAAAATCCTGTGGCGCCGGACCGTGTTCCGGGTGGCTCCAGCGGCGGGTCAGCGGCTGCCGTTGCCGCGGACATGGCCGTGATCGCGCTTGGGACGGACACCGGCGGCTCGATTCGCCAGCCAGGGTCGTTCTGCGGGATCCCTGCGCTGATGCCTACCTACGGGCGTGTTTCGCGCTATGGGCTTGTCGCGTTTGCTTCGTCGCTGGATAAGATCGGGCCGTTTGCCACGAATGTTTCCGACGCGGCGATCGCCCTTTCCGTGATCGCCGGCCACGATCGGAATGATTCGACCTCGGCCGCGCTGCCTGTGCCGAATTATATGGCTTCGGTTGGGCAGTCAGTGGAAGGGCTGCGGATAGGCGTGCCGGAAGATTATTTTGGCGAAGGCCTCGACAATGAAGTGAAGCAGAAGGTACAGGCTGGGATTACGGCGCTGGAAAAGCTAGGCTGCCGGCGCATTCCCTTGCACATGCCGCATACCGAGTTTGCGATTGCGGCGTATTACATCATCGCCACGGCCGAAGCGAGCTCGAACCTCGCGCGCTATGACGGCGTTCGCTACGGCCTTCGGGTCTCGCAGCCGACGCTCGGCGATATGTACCGCAAAACGCGCGGCCAGGGCTTCGGGCCGGAGGTAAAGCGGCGCATTATGCTTGGGACTTATGCGCTTTCTTCGGGCTATTACGACGCGTACTATCTGAGGGCGCAAAAGGTTCGCTCGCTTATCGCCCGCGATTTCACCGATGCATTCCAAAAGGTGGACGTGATCGTCACGCCGACGGCCCCGACACCCGCTTTCAAGCTGGGCGAAAAGTCCGCTGATCCATTACAGATGTATCTGGCGGATATTTATACGGTTACAGGCTCATTGGCTGGCGTGCCGGGTATCTCCGTCCCGTGCGGCGAGACGAGAACGGGCCTTCCCATCGGCATGCAAATCTTTGGCCGGCATTTCGACGAAGCACGCGTCTTGCAAGTGGCCCGCGCCTACGAGCGTGGGTTGGGCGACGCCGATTGACGAGCTGCTTGGCCTACTCCGGGATGACTAAACCCTTTAAAACGAGGCGGGAAGGGTAGTACTAAGGATTAGTTTCTGTGTAGACCAAAGTTTGGTCTTGATTAGTACACCTCCTTCATTGTGACGTGCGAGCTTGGGGCTTAACTTGCACTCAGGGCAATTGACGCACTGAGGGAGGTGCCCAATGCTTCGAGTTCGATCCAGCCAGAAGCTCTTTACGGAAGCGGAAGTTGTGAATCTCACCGGAATTTGCCGGGAGCACCTGCGGCGCCTGGCCAACGAGAAACACCTCGGAACGATGGCTACGGCGCTTATAGCGGGCGAGCGCGCCGAGAGTTGGCTTTTCAGCAACTCAGATCTGATGATCCTGAGCCGTCTGCACACCCCCTGCGCGCACTGACAGCGCGGCTGGCGCGAAGTTGCCGCGGCGGCCGCGGGGAGCTATCCTTGTTCATCCAGGAGGCATCCCGCCAGCTATGCCGCAGGGAGGCCATAACACAATTGTATCGATCAGGAATCTCGCGGCGGTCGCTTTCTCTTGCTTAGCGTTTGTTTTAGCGCCAGCGGTTTGCGCACAGAATTCCTCGAACACGGGCAGTGCGCCGTCTTCAGCATCCACCTCGCAAAACAGTCCCGTGCCGGGTACGCTGCCGGATAACGACACCATATCGCGCGGCAAGAAGCTCGTTCTCAAAGACGGCAGCTTCCAGCTTGTGCGCGAATACGAAATCGACGGCGACCGCGTGCGTTACTACGATCTCGATACACACGAATGGGAAGAGATGCCGGCTTCGATGGTCGATTGGGACGCGACGAAAAAAGAGGCCGCGAGCGAGGCCAAGCAGGACCAGAAACTGGTCAATGCCGTCTCGGAGCGCGAGCGAGAGGAGAATCCGCAGCTTCTGAATGTGGATGCCAGCATCGAACCTGCGCCGGGCGTTTTTCTGCCGCCGGATACGGGGCTTTTCGCGTTCGACGGGGAAAAAATATATACGGTGAAGCAAGCGGACATGAAGTCGTCGTTGAGCAAGGGACGCATGGTGGAGAAAGTTCTGATACCGGTGCCGATCATTCCCACCCGCCACGTGATTTCGATCGTCGGCACGCGCGCCAAGCTTCGCTTCACGAACGGGCAGCCCGAATTTTATTTCCGGACTTCCGACGGTTCGGAGCCGGAAATCGATCTCGTGCGCGCCAAAATTCGCCATGGCGGACGCGACGTTGAGGACGTGGACGAACTCATGGGCGAAACTGCCGAAGCCCGTAAAGACGTGGCGCTGCAGCGCTGGCAGACTGCTCCCGACGTGTATCGGTATACCCTTGCGAAGCCGCTCGAACCTGGTGAATACGTCCTGGTCCAAACGGTCGGCAACGATCAGGTCAGCATCTACCTTTGGGACTTCGCGATCGACCCTGCCCCAAAATAGTGGCCGCAAAAACTGCCATTCTTCTCGATTAGGGAAACGCTTTCCTGCTCATAATGAAGGGGTTGTGCGCGATTCTAATCGCCTCTTCTCGATTAGAATTTGCGTCTCGCTGGCCTTTTTGCTTGTGCGATCCGCGGCTTTTGCCCCTTCGCCGTTGACCTCCTCTCCCAATATCGCGGGTTAGTCTGATGCGCGCCGAGCCGACCGCTGCGGCGGGCATATTAAAAAACGAGATATGGTAGCTGGTTCGGGAAGAAGTTCCAATGTTACTGCGGTAATAGTACGGCGTCGGCTGTTTAGGAGCCTTCCGGAGTGGCGGTTTCCTGGAGCCAGCGGCTGATTTCGGTGCCGACTTCTCCTAACTTACCGGCAAAGAAGTGGTCAACGCCCTCGATGATGCGGAGCTCTTTGGGCTCCGGCAGCGACGCGAAGAGCGCCTCGACTTTTTCGCGCGGACCAAATTCGTCGTTGCCGCCGGAAATGAAAAGCTTGGGCTTCTCGCAAGTTTCCAGATAGCTCATATCGCAGCGGACCAGCGGGATACCGAGACCGATTAGCCGGGTGACGCGCGCGTCTTCGCAAGCAACACGCAGCCCGACGCAGGCGCCAAAACTGAATCCGGCGAGCAAGATCGGGGTCGCGGGAAATTCGCTTCCGAGAAAATCCAGGGCGACGCGAACATCGTCCCGTTCGCCGCGGCCCTGATCGTGAGCGCCCTGGCTCAAGCCTGCGCCGCGGAAATTGAAGCGGAGGACAGGCATGCCCGCTTCGTGGAGCGTTTTGGCCGCCTGATAGACGACTTTGTTATGCATCGTGCCACCGAAGAGCGGATGAGGATGGCACACGAGCGCAGCGTTTCGCGGCTCGTCCGAAGAGACGGTCCACAGCAGCGCTTCGAGTTGCCCGGCACGCCCTTCGAGAAAAAAACTGCGATGAAAAACGTCAGCCATTAGGTGAGTATCCGGCGGTCAAGCCTGCCTTGTTTACCGTAGAGGTTCAACATATTCAATAACAACTGCGGGCCCCCGAAAAAGAAAAAGCCCCGATTCGGCGTGATCCGAACCGGGGCTTGCTATTTATTACCGGGAAAATTGTCCGGCAAAGTCTTTGGCAAATCGAATGAGCCAAGCCAGAACCCGAATGCTTTATTGAGTCGCTTTGGCTTCAAGGAAGCCGAAACGAACCGAGTGGCCCCGTGAGAGGCCATGACGGGCATCGGACTTTGCATTCGCAAGTTCCGAGCTCATCTGGAGAGCCGTACTCGCCGAAGCGAATCGTGCTCCCTTTTCTTTTAGAAAGGAGGTGATCCAGCCGCAGGTTCTCCTACGGCTACCTTGTTACGACTTCACCCCAATCATGAGTCATACCTTGGGCATCTGCCTCCTTGCGGTTGGCACGACGACTTCTAGTACAACC